>NZ_JBWKOZ010000007.1:0-481859 GCF_059416325.1 Variovorax sp. GW821-FHT09D05
ATGAGCCCGCAAGCGCAGCAACTCAACACGCGTCCTCGTCATCAAATCAATCTACGACTTGATCAGACGTTCCCTAGAGCCCGAAGGTCGCGACCGAGGCCCAGAACGCTACCCAAACTGCACCAAAGCCCACCAGAACCATCGCGACCACGAAGACCACGAGATAGCTCAGGCGAGTCACGATACTCGGCGTGCTCGGAACGCAGCGCCAGTAGATCAGCGCCGCCCAGAGAAGCAGTGTGACCGCCACGACTGCCGCGACGGGCCCCGACAGCGGCATGATTCGATGCCGCTCCAATGCCGTCAGGCAGACATTCAGGACCGGGATAGACACGGCCCAGGCCAGCACGTTCAATACGAGGCGCAAGGCGACTCTCATCGGATCGCCTCGCCCTTGAAGAAGTGTCCGGACATGGGGCTTTCCCATCCGGGCGTCTGGAAGCCCGGTGTGGCGATCAGTGGCACGTAGCCCATGACGCTCTTGAGCAGACCTGCGACGTACGAACTGCTGTTGTATTCGCCCGGGCGCATCCGCGATCCTCGGATGTTCTTTGGCGCCGAGTACGGAGCTACGTAGCTCGAAAAGCTCTGTGAGTTGACGACCAACCTGCGTGCGAACTCCTGCCGGCTCATGCCCTCGGGCGGTTGGAGTTGGATCCTCACCTTCACCCCGGCGGGGAGCGAGTTCTCGTACTTGTTGGTCCTGATCAAGCCCATGTTCTTGAAACCTGCCTCGGTCATCGTCGGTTGACCATCGATCACGGTGATACCGCTGTACGCGTCGTCGATGATGATGGACAAATGTAAATCGGGCGGATCGGGCCAGCTGACGTATCCAGCCAGACCTGCGGCGATGCGCCCATAGAGGGTAACGGTGGGCTCCGAGTGCTGCGCCCGTGCGACGGAATTCGCGCCTGTAGTAGTCATAGATCCTCCCCTTTTGAAATCTCGAAACTGATTTTTTCGAGAAGCATACGGGGTGGATATTTCAGCCACTCAGGCAGCTGCGCGGGCGCTTCAGGAACCCCTACGCGTCGCAGCCCAGTCCGAAAGAATCTGCACAGCCTCACGGTCGAGCTTCTGTTCGGCAGGCAGGCTGCGCTGTGCAAGCATGGCGCCCGCTTCGGCGCGCAGCGCCTCGACATCGATGGGGTGCCGCGCCGCCACCGTCACGCCCTTGAAGGCCTCGCCCGACTGCGCGAGCGACGCCGCGTAGTACAGCTTGGCGATGCCCGCGATGTGCATCGCCGCCACGCACATGGCGCAGGGTTCGCACGAGGTGTAGAGCTCGCAGCCCGACAGGTTCACGGTGCCGAGCTTGCGGCAGGCGTCGCGGATGGCTTCGACTTCGCCGTGCGAGGTGGGGTCGGAGTGGGCGACGGAATGGTTGAATCCTTCGCCGACGATCACGCCGTCTTTGACGACGACGGCGCCGAAGGGCTCGGTGCCGGGCTCCTGGAGCGCTTGTGCCGAGAGGGCCAGTGCGCGCTGCATGAATTGCTGTTGGTACATGGTGTTCAGGCCTTTCTGGCGCTGCTGTCCAGCGCCGTGAGCGTGTTCGTGGCGCGGTGCGCTTTCGGCGAGAAGAGCCCCGCCGTTGCCGCGGCATAGCGACGCGGACCGAAGCACAGCATGAGCGGCAGCAGCACCACCACGACTACGGCAAGGTAAGCCCATGCAAGCGTGAAGCCACCGGTGTGCTCGCGCACCCAGCCGGTGACGAAGGGCGCGAGCGCAGCGATCATGAAGCCCACGCCCTGCATGAAGCCCGCGAGCGCGCCGGCCTGTGCCGGGTCTGGGAGGTGGTCGAGCGCCAGCACCATGCACAGCGAGAACGCACCGCCAAGGCCGAAGCCCAGCACGACCGCGATGGCGACGGCCGGCACGGGCGCATCGAAAGTCAGCGCGCAGAAGCCCGCGAGCTGCGCAACCAGCGTGAGCACCAGCCAGGGCCGCAGGTCGCGCCCCCGGCTGCGCGCGATGGCGGGCATGGCGAGCGCGGCGACCACCTGCGCAGCCGTCATCAGCGCGAGCACCGAGCCGCCCTGCTGTGCGGTCCAGCCCTGCTGGGCGTAGAAGTGCGGCAGCCACGCGACGAGGCTGGTGTAGCCACCGTTGATGAGGCCGAAGCACGCAGCCAGCAGCCATGCGCGGCGGCTTGCGAAGCAGCGCAACCACGAGAGGTTCTGGCGCGGCGCATCGGCGACTGTGAATTCCATGCGCCGCATGTTGAGCCAATACAGCAGCGCGAAGGTTGCGAGCAGGGCCCATATCGCGAGGCCCGCATGCCAGTCGGGCTGCGCGCCGCCGAATGCGTGTGCCACCCACGGGCTGGCCATGGCACCGAGCCCGCCGCCGCCCATGATCGCGGCGGAGTAGAGCCCCGTCATCACGCCGATGCGCGCCGGGTAGGCCTGCTTCACCACGCCGGGCATCAGCGCCTGCACCAGCCCGACACCCGCGCCCGCGAGCGCGGCGCTCCACAGCAGCGCAGCCGCGCCGCCCGCCACATAGCGGCTCGCACAAGCGAAGGCAATTGCTCCGAGCCCGAGCGCGACGCCGCCGCGCGCGCCGATGCGTTGGCCCACCGCCGCGCCGCACAGCGACGTGGCCCCCATCGCGAACATCGGCAGCACCGTGAGCAGCGCCACCGCATGAAAGCCGATGCCGGTCGCAAGGCGTATGGGTTCGAGCAGTGGGCTGCTCGACGTGAGAAAGGCGCGCAGGTTGAGCGCCACCAGCACGATCACTACCGCGAAGGCGACGCCTCCGTCACGACTGCGCCCTGCCCTCACAAAGACGCCACGTCGGCCTGCAGCACGCCGTTGCGCGCCACGATGCGGCCGCCCGCCACCACCAGCTTGCGCACGGGCCGCGACACCACGGCCTGCGCGACCGTTTGCGCATCGACCAGCACGAGGTCGGCGCGGTTGCCGGGCACGAGGCCGTAGGCCTCGAAGCCGCAGCCGCGCGCGCCGGAGTGCGTGACGGTGTCGAGTGCGACTTCGATCTCGTCGTCGCGGCGCAGGTTGTAGCGCAGGCCGATGATCATGGCGCGCTCGAGCATGTCGGGGTTGCCGTAGGGCGACCAGGTGTCGCGGATGCCGTCATTGCCGCCGAGCACCGTCACGCCGGCCTGTCGGCAGGCCATGAGCGGCGGCACGGTGCGCGAGGGCGGCGCGCTGGTGACGAGCACCACGCCGAGCCTGGCCATGCGCGCGAGCAGCGCATCGCGCTCGCGTTCGCTCACGTCGCCCAGACAGAAGCCGTGGCTGATAGCCACTTTGCCCTGCATGCCCAGCGCCTCGGTGCGCTGCAGGATGAGGTCGAGCGAAAACGCGCCCATGGCGCCGGGCTCGTGCAGGTGGATATCTATGGGGCGCTGGTGCTTGTCGGCAATGCCGAACAGCATGTCGAGCGACTTCACCGGGTCACCGTCGATGGCGCAGGGGTCTAGGCCACCGAGCACGTCGGCGCCCAGCGCCAGCGACTGGTCGAGCAGCTCGGCCGTGCCGGGTCGGCCCAGCAGGCCCGACTGCGGGAAGGCGACGATCTGGATCTGCTGCACATCGCGCAGCGCCTCGCGCGTGCGCAGGGTGCCTTCAAGGTGGCGCAGGCCGGCCTGCGTGTCGACGTCTACATGCGTGCGCAGCCGCGTGGTGCCGAGCGCGAGAAAGGCCTTGGCGAGCACCAGCGACTGCGTGGCCGCGTCGTGCCCGCTGGAGTGGCGAAAGGCGCGCTCGTTCTCGATCTTGTCGGTGAGGTTGGTGCCGACTTCGTTGCGGTACCAGTCCATGCCCCACATCGTCTTGTCGAGGTGGGTGTGGCCTTCGACGAGGCCGGGCAGCAGCAAGGCGCCCTGGCCGTCTTCGATGGTGGCGCCGGCCGGCGCGGCAAGCGCGGTGCCGATCTCGGCGATGCGCCCGTCCTGCACCCGC
This sequence comes from Variovorax sp. GW821-FHT09D05, assembly GCF_059416325.1. NCBI lineage: Bacteria > Pseudomonadati > Pseudomonadota > Betaproteobacteria > Burkholderiales > Comamonadaceae > Variovorax > Variovorax sp. GW821-FHT09D05. The sequence goes on from NZ_JBWKOZ010000007.1 coordinate 3,939, forward strand.
ACGTCGACCGGGGAAGCGCCCATGGGGCGCACGTCGCGGATCAGGAGCGATGGCATGTTGAGAGTCCGTTCGTTGAAAGCATCAGGCAGGTTGCGCTGCAACGGTACGCGGCACGATGCGCGCCGTGAAGAGCGCCACGATCGCGAACACCAGCGCATTCGTCGCCAGCGCCACGAGCCCGATGTTGAGCGACTTGAAGACGACCGGTGCAGCCGGGAACAGCGTACCCAGGTTCGAGCTGGTGGTCATCATGAAGGCCAGCACCGCGCCGCCCGCCAGGATGCCCGCGAAGGCTGCGTGCCTGTTGCCGAAGGGCTTCTTCATGAGGCTGAACAGCAGCGAGGGCAACAGCTGCGTGAGCAGGCTCGACGCGAAGATGGCCACCGACACGATGGTGGTGCCGCCGCGCAGCACGAAGTACACCGCCACCAGTGCAAACACAGGCAGCACGCCGCGCGCCACGCGCGACACCTGCTTGTCGGTGGCGTTGTGGGCGAAGCCTTCCTTGTAGACGTTCTTGCCGATCACGGTGGAGGCCGTGAGCAGAATCATCGAGCCCGGCACCAGCGCCGTGAGCACGCCCGTGCCGCCGATCACGCCGACGAACCATGGGTCGAAGGTGTGCTTTGCCAGCCCGAACAGCGCAAGGTCGACCTCCGAGCCCTTGAGCCCCGGCACCTGCAGGATGGCCGCGAAGCCGACGAGGAACAGGAAGGCGATGACCACCTGGTACAGCGGCATCAGGATGGTGTTGCGGCGCACCGCGCTCGCGCTCCTGGCGGCATACACCGAGGTGAGGTTGAACGGGTACAGGTAGTAGCCCAGCGCCGTCAGCAGGATGGTCGAGTTGTACCAGGTGAGGTTCAGGCCTTCTTTCGGGAACTCGAAGAAGCTGGGGTTGGCCGCGTGGATGGCGGTGAACATGGGCGTGACGCCGCCGTAGTAGTGCCACGGCAGGTAGATGCCGAGGAACACGGCGAGCGCGAGGATGAGCACGTCTTTCACGATGGCGATGCTGGCCGAGCCATGGATGCCCGAGAACAGGATGTAGCTCACCATGACCATGGTGCCGATCCAGATGGCAACCTGCGGCGCGATGGAGCCGTACGAGGCCTCCGACACGATGATGCCGAGCCCGCGCAGCTGGATGGTCAGCAGCGCGACCATGCCCATGAGCGCGACGATGGACACCAGCACGCCGAGCGGGCGGCTGTCGTACTTGTGCGCGAAAAAGTCGGAGAACGACACCAGCTTGTGCGCGGTGGCGTAGCGCCAGATGGCAGGCAGCATCCAGAAGGCCATGAGGTAGGCCAGCCCGCCGTAGGCCAGGATGTAGAAGGCCGGCGAGCCCTTGCTGTAAGACCAGCCGCTGGCGCCCAAAAAGGTGAAGGTGGAAAACGATTCGCCCGCCATCAGCAGGAACACCATGATCGCGCCCAGCCCGCGCCCGCCGAGCGCCCATTGCTCCAGGCTCATGGTGCGGCCGCGCCGCGCGAGCACCGCGAGGCCCAGCGCGCCGACGACGAACAGGGCAATCACGCCGAGTGCGGCGTTCATCGGGCTTCTCCGTTGGCCGTGGCGGGCGCATCGAGGTCGCCTTCGGCGCGGTCGATGACCACCATGATCAGCGAGGTCAGCACCAGCCAGCTGACGTTCCACACCATCAGGAAGGGCATGCCGAACACAAAGGTGGGCGCGACGGAGGACAGCCATCCCCCGCTGAAGAAAGCGGCTACCGGCAGCGCGGCCAGCCATTTGGCGGATTTCATGGGTTGCCTCGATTCCTGTTCTGGTTGAGATTCGAATTCAGTTTTGGTTGACCATATACAATTATTTTGGTTAACCAAACGAGTCGAATGGTACGGAGCGAGAGGGGCCGAGTCAATCCGGGGGATTTCCCGGAGGCGACACGGCGCGGGCAATAATCCCCACGCCTATGCCTTCCACCGCACGCAAATCCCCCACTTCCGCCGCCCCTGCAGAGCCCACCGACGCCGACGAAGCCAACGTGGACGAACGCGTCTACGCCGCCGTGTCGAAGGCACTGCTCAGCGGCAAGCTGCGCCCCGGCACGCCCCTGCGCGAACGCGCGCTGGCCGAGGCGCTGGGCTGCACGCGCGGCGCGGTGCGCAAGGTGCTGGCGCGGCTGGGGTCGGAAAAGCGGCTGGTGCTGGAGCACAACCGCGGCGCCTTCGTGCCCAACCCGTCCATCGACGACATGCGCGGCATCTACCGCGCGCGCCGCATCGTCGAAGCCGGGCTGGTGACCACGCTGTTCGGCAACCTCGAACGCGAGCAGGTGGCCGCGCTGCGCAAGCACGTGCAGGCAGAGCAGAAGGCGTTCAAGGAAGGCCGGCGTGAAGACTCGATCCGCCTTGCAGGCGACTTTCACCTGCTGCTGGCGGAGATGGCGGGCAGCGACGAGCTGCTGTCGTACATCCGGCGGCTGATTTCGAACACCGAGCTCTACAAGGCGCTGTACGACTCCGCCGAGGCCGCAAGCTGCGCGCCGCGCGAGCATGAGCAGATCATCGAGGCGCTGACAACGGGCAAGTCGCTCGACAAGGCGCTGGCCGTGGCGCTGGAGCACCTCGACGAGCTGGAGCAGCGCGTCATCGCAGGCGCGGCGGCCGAGCAGGAGGTGGACCTGGCGACGCTGCTGAACGGCGGCGACACCACCGCGCACGGGCACAGCCACTGAGGCATCCACGCTTCGCTCGCGGGCGAAGTGTCGGTTGGCAGGGCTCGCGATGATCGGCGCACCATGCACACACACTCCTGCGCCAGCAAGCCCCACACCAACGTCGCCTTCGAATGGGCGCTGCTCGCGCTGCTGGCCACCTGCTGGGGCGCTTCGTACACCTTCATCAAGATCGGCGTGGCGACGATCCCGCCAGTCACGCTGATCGCGGCACGCACGCTGATTGCCGGCCTGCTGCTGCTTGCGGTGCTGCGCATGCGCGGCGTGAAGCTGCCGAAGGAGCCGGCGATGTGGTGGCGCTTCGCACTGCAGGCATGCCTGAACAGCGTGCTGCCCTTCACTCTCATTGCGTGGGCTGAACGCAGCGTGGATGCGGGCCTGGCGACCATCCTCAACTCGACCTCGCCGATCTTCATCTTCCTGCTGGGGCTGGGCCTTGGCGGCTCCGAGAGGCCCACGCTGCGGCGCCTGTTCGGCGTGGGCGCGGGGCTGGCGGGCATCTGCCTCATCGTCGGCTTCGAGGCGCTGAACGGGCTCGGGCATTCGCTGCTCGCGCAACTCGGGCTGGTGGCCGCCGCCGTCTGCTACGGCTGCGCCGCGATGTTCGGCCGCGTGTTCAAGAGGCTGGACCCGATGGTGCCGGCCGCCGGCTCGCTGCTGAGCGGCACGGCGATGCTGCTGCCCGCGAGCCTCGTGATCGACCGGCCGTGGACGCTCGCGCCGTCCGCCGCTTCGATGATGGCGGTGCTGGCACTCGCTGTGCTGTCCACCGCGCTGGCCTTCACGATCTACTTCCGGCTCATCAAGACGCTGGGGCCGATGTCGACGGCTGCGCAGGCTTATCTGCGCGTGCCTATCGGCGTGATGATCGGGGTGGTGTTTCTTGGCGAGGCACCGGCGCCCACGGCGTGGGCCGGCCTTGCATGCATCATGGCCGGCGTGATCGCGATGACGATGCCGGCGCGCCGGGCGTGAACTGAACCACGGCCCGTAGCTGGCAACTCAGTCGATGCTGATGTTCGCGGCCTTCGCGACCTCGGCCCACTTCACGCGGTTGTCGTGCACGGTCTTCTTGAACTGTGCCGGCGACTCGATGCGCACGGTGTTGCCCTGGCTCTCGAAGCGCTCGCGGATCTCGGGCTGCTCCAGCACGGCCTTCACGGCGGCATTGAGCTTGTCGACGATCTGCGGGTCGGTGCCCTTGGGCGCGAAGATGCCGAACCAGATCGAGCTGTCGAAGCCCTTGGTGCCCGGCAGGCCGCTCGACGCGATGGTGGGCACTTCTTTCACTGCCGGCACGGCCGCTGCGGTGGTCACGCCCAGCAGGCGCACCTTGCCGGCCTTGTAGTGCGGAAGAATGGTCTGCACCTGGTTCATGATGCAGCAGGTCTCGCCGCGCACCACCGAGGTAATGGCCTCGGGGCCGCCCTTGTAGGGCACGTGCACCATGTTCAGGCCCAGGCGCGAATTGAATTCGGCAAAGGCCATGTGCGTGCCTGCGCCGTTGCCTGTAGACGCATAGTTGTACTTGCCGGGGTTGGCCTTGACCAGCTCGACGAATTCCTTCAAGGTCTTGACGTTGATCACGTCGGGATTGATGGTGAGCACGTTCGACACGTCGAGCACCGGCGCCACCGGAATGAAGTCGGCCTCCACGTCGAAGGGCAGCTTCTTGTAGAGCGCTGCGTTGCTGCCGTGCGTGGCGGCTGTGCCGAAGGCAAGCGTGTAGCCGTCGGGTTTCGAGTGGGCCACGTAGTCGCTGGCGATGTTGCCTGCGGCGCCAGACTTGTAGTCGATGACGACGGGCCGCCCGAGCTGCTTTGCCAGCGGCTCCTGGATGACGCGGGCCACCACGTCGACGCCCGAGCCGGCCGGAAAGCCCATGATCAGCGTGACGGGTTGTTGCGGCCAGTCCTGTTGAGCGAGGGCGGCGGGCACGACGAGCGAGGCCGCTGCCAGCAGCAATACACGGCGGGCAAGACGAGTGAGTGGAGAATGGGCCATGACAGTCTTTCGGTCGTTCAGTCTTTTGTCTTCAATGCAGACGGTGCAGGCGCGAATTGTGGCGCGCCGCTGATGCCCGATTCCATATGAGCTTATGCGCGTCGACATGCATGTATCGCGCCTGCTCCCCATAATTGCCCCATGGTCCGTTCCTCCCAACAACTACACACCCCACGCGAGCCCGCGCCCCTGCGCGCGGCCGCCACGGTGCTGCTGCTGCGCGACAGCGCCGCCGGCATCGAAGTGCTGATGACCCGCCGCTCGGCCACCGCCAGTTTCGCGCCCGGCGCATACGTGTTTCCCGGCGGCCATATCGACGACGCCGACGAAGCGGCCAAGCGCATCGCCACGCGCCGCCCCACGCAAAGCCGCGTGCAGCGCACGCAGGCCATCGCGGCCATTCGCGAGGCTTTCGAAGAGCTGGGCATCCTGCTCGCGCACCATGCCGACGCAAGCCCTGTCAGAGCCGGAGAAGTCGCGGCAATGGACCGCGGCAACACCGCCGGCACCGCCTTTGCCGACCAGTGCGCGGCCCGCGGGCTGGTGCTCGACTCGGACCGCGTGTTCACCTTCGCGCACTGGATGACCGACCGCGACCTGCCCAAGCGCTTCGACGTGCCCTTTCTGGTGGCGCGCATGCCCGAAGGCCAGACGCCCACTGCCGACGAGAGCGAGCAGTTCGAGCCCAGCTGGGTGCATCCGGCCGATGCGCTCGCGCGCCATGAGGCCGGCACCTTCTTCATGATCTTCCCGACCGTGCGCACGCTGCAGCGCATGGCCGCGTACCCCACCGTCGATGCCCTGCTCGCGGCCTGTGCCAGCGAGGCCCCGCTGTGGACCAGCTGCCCGCGCGCCGGCCTGCTCAAGGGCGAGGACGCGCGCTACATGGAACACGAGTCGCCCTATGGCGAACTCGCTCTGGTGTGCCCCGACGGCCAGCTCCTGCACGCGCTCGACTGGCAGAGCGAGCACCCGGTGCCGCTGCTGAAGAACGTGATGCGCCTCACCGCGCCCAACCCGAGCGCGATGACGGGCCCGGGCACCAACAGCTACATCGTGGGCGACGCGGCAACGGGCTACATCGTGATCGACCCGGGCCCGAACGACTTCGACCACATCGGCCGGCTGTGGCGCGCCACGAAGGGCGACATCCGCATGATCGTCTGCACGCACTCGCATGCCGACCACTCGCCGGGTGCGGCGCCGCTGCAGGCGCTGTGCAAGAACGGCAAGCCGCCGATCCTGGGCCTGGCCTCGAAGCCGACCGCGCGCGCCACCGCGCGCTTCACGCCCGAGCGCGAACTGGCCGACGGCGAACGCCTCGTGCTGTCGGGCGCCAACGCTGCCGGCGAAACCGTCACCCACACGCTGCGCGTGATCCACACACCCGGCCATGCAGCCAACCACCTGTGCCTGGTGCTGGAAGAAGACGGCCTGCTGTTCTCCGGCGACCACATCCTCAACGGCAGCACCACGGTGGTCGATCCGCCCGATGGCGACATGACGGCGTACCTCGATTCGCTCGACACGCTCGATGCAGCCTGCGAGGCCGGTGGCATCGACTTCATCCTGCCGGCGCACGGCTACGTGATCGGCGTTGCCCGCACCGCCATCGGCATGCTGAAGGCGCACCGCCTGAAGCGCGAAGCCAAGATCGCCGCCGCGATGCAGAAGCTGCCCGAAGGCACGCCCGAAGAATGGCTGCCGCTGGCCTACGACGACGTGCCCGAACGCATGTGGCCAGTGGCCGCCCGCTCGCTGGCCGCGCACGTGGCACGCATCCGCCAACTGGCGGCGCCCCGATGAACATGAAAACTGCTCCCGTCGAAGACGAAGGCATCCGCCTCGCCAAGCGCGTGGCCGCAATGGCTGGCGTGTCGCGGCGCGAAGCCGAGCTGCTGATAGAGAACGGCGCAGTGCGCGTCGATGGCGTGCCGCAGATGCTGCCGCAGTCGCGCGTGCTGCCGCACCAGCAGGTCGAGATCGAGGCGGGTGCCAAGCCCGAGCCGGTAGTGCCTGTCACATTGCTTCTGTACAAGCCTGCCGGCATGGCAACCGACACCGCGCACCGCCTGCTGGTGGCTGCGAATCATCACGAGCCCGAGCGCGCCGGACAGCGCTTTCTGCCGGCGCATGCAAAGGCGCAACGCTGCATGACGCCGCTCGAAACCGGCGCCAGCGGGCTGGTCGCGTACACGCAAGAATTCCGCATCGAACGCAAGCTGCAGGAAGACGCCGGCATCCTCGAACACGAGGTGATGGTGGACGTGGCCGGCCCGGTGAGCGCCGAAGTGCTGGCGCGGCTGGAACGCTCGCCCGCGCGCGTGAGCATCGGCCGCCAGAGCGACGAGCAGACAGGCCTGCGCTTCGCGCTCAAGGGCGCGCGGCCTGGGCAGATTGCCAACATCTGCGACGGCGTAGACCTGCGCATTCTGGCGATGCGGCGCATCCGCATCGGCCGCGTGCCGCTGGCGGGGCTGCAGCCCGGCCAGTGGCGCTACCTTGCACCCCACGAACGCTTCTGAAAAACAACAACGAAGAAATAAAGAAGAGAAGAGAAGAGAAAGAGGACGACAACGACGATGCACCGCATGTTCGCGGCCTGCAATTTTCAGCCAGCGGCCCCGATGGGCCGCCGTCAGGGAGACTGAGCCATGAAGTTCGGACCACCGAGCACCGCCCTGGCCTGCACCGTGCCTTTGGCACTGGTAGCGGGCTGCACGCTTTTCGCGCCACCACCGCCGCCCGCGCCACCGGCACCACCGCCTGCCGTGGTCTCGAAGGACGGCCTGGCGCCCATCACAGAAGAACAGGTCGAGCGCATCCGCGAAGCCATCGGCGGCAAGCCGCCCAGCCCGGCCGTCGGCAAGGTAGTGCGCAGCGCCTCGCCGACCATCGAGTCCTTCGTGCGGACCGAGGGCTGCATCACCGCGCGCAACGGTGCGGTGCTCAACCCCTTTGCCGCGCCCGGCCGCCTGTTCGACGGCACGGGCTTCCAGGGCGGCCCGATGACGGAAATGCAGTACCACGACAAGACCGCCTGCGTGACCGTCAAGCGCATCCAGAACTGGAAGATGGTCACGCCGAAGCTGCTGCGCTTCGAGGTGGTCTACGTGGGCGATGACGGCGAGGAACGCGCCGTGAAACGCCACGAGCTGATGCGCCAGCCCAAGGGGGGCTGGCTCTTCACGCGCTGATTCCGCCCCCTCGCGCAGACTGGGACAAACCCGAGGGACAGTGCTTTTCCGCACAGTCCGGGCACCCGGGCGCGCAACAAATGTTGCACAAAGCGTAACGGCATGTACGATCCCTGCCGGCCGAAAGGTGGCAGACCTTGGCCGAGGCTTCATCGCTGCAGACACCCGACATAAACAGGGGGCGCAGCGATGCATTCGAATCACATGTCCGAGGGAGAAACTCATGTTCGCTATCCGCAGCGCCGTTATTCCGGTGTTGGCATCGTTCGTCTTCGCCGGTTGCACGCACCTGCCGGCCACGCAGCCGGTCAAGCCTGAAGTGCTCGGCGCCCTCCAGCCCGTCGAGGTGAAGGTCGGCATCACGCAGGCCGAGCTGTATGCGGCCTTTGTCCGTTCGAACGCGGCTGCCACCGGTGCCGCGGCATGCGGGGCCGTTCCGGGGTTGGGCATTCTGCTGGCCGCGGCCTGTGGCGGTGCGATGGGCGCGGTGGATGCAAGCGTCAACGCCACGCGGGCCAAGGCGGCCGAAGAGAGCGTTCGCCCGCTCAAGGACGAACTGGTCGACGTGAACTTTGACCAGCTCATGCGCGAGTCGCTCACGCAGTCGCTGCAGTCGGTGCCCAACATGCAACTCGCGGACGTGGCCGTTACCAAGACCGTCACCACGGAGGCGTACGAGAAGACGTTCAAAGGCTCGACGTCGAACGCGGTGATGTTCATCAACCTCGACTACCACCTGTCGCCCGACTTCTCCACGCTGGAGGTCTCGGCGCGAGGCCTGATCTATCCGCGCGGGGCCACGGCGCGCAAGGCGGCCAAGCTGCCGACCGCGCTGTCGGCAACGCCTTCGGAGCCGGCACTTGCGCTGCAGAACGCGACCTACCGCAGCAACATCATCTACCGCGCGAAGCACCCGGCGTCGGGTGACGACGCCACGAAGAACATCGCGGCCTGGAAGGCCGACAACGCTCGCCTGCTGAAGGTGGCGCTGCTGGACGGCATCGCGCAGTCGACGGCGCTGCTGGCCTCCGATCTGCAGAGCAAGCACCCCATCTATGCAGCCGCGACGGCCAATGTCGACACCCCGCTCGGCCTGAAGGCCAACCTGGTGTCGCAACGCAATACCGGCAAGCTGCTTCGCTACCCCGACGGTTCGCTGTACTTCGATGCGGCACTGGCCAACGTGGCAGCCGCAGCGCCGGCGGTTGTGGCTACGTCCCCAGCTACTCCTTCGGCCGATGCAGCCGCCCCGGCGGCGGCAGTGTCCGCCGTGCAGGCTGTCGCGGACACGGCTGCGAAGTGACCCGCATGGGTTGGCGCCGCGCAGCCTGCTGCGCACTGGCGGCGCCGCTGCTCCTGGCGGGCTGCGCGTCGGACAAGGTTGCAGGCCTGCATCGCCGGACTGCAGCTGCACAGCTGCCCCCCACAGCGCCGGCCTGCGCGTTCTCCCTCGGCGGCATCGACGACCAGCGCGACGCGCAGAGCCTGGGCCAGATGGGCCGCACGCACATCGACGGCGCGGGCTTCGACGGATGGTTCAGGAGCGGCATCGCATCGATTCCCGGCTACACGCGCGATGCCGGCGCGCCGGCGATCCGGGTCACGGTGCTGAAGGCCTATGTGCACGGCCTCGTCACGCTGAAGTCGGCCAACCTCGTCGTGCGCGTGCAGTTTCCGCCGGAGGGTTCGGGCGCGACAACGACGACGAAAACCTATCGCGGCTTCGACGACTCGATGAACTGGTCCACGTCCGAGAGCGAAATCCAGGAGGCCTTCAACACGGCACTGGACAGCCTCACCGCGCAGATCGGCACGGACCTGAAGAAGCGCTGCAAGGGCTGACTCACGCCGTGAGCGTGCGGGCCTTCTGCGCGCGCAGCGCCACCGCAAACGACAGCTGCGCCACGATGCCCGCCCCCGCCAGCACGATGGCCGATGCCAGGGCGGGGTTGCGGTGGCCCATGCCGGCGAGCGCCGTGCACAGCGCGCCCACGGCCATCTGCGTGAAGCCGTAAAGGCCCGAGGCCGAGCCGATGACCTGCGGGTTCACGCTGATCGCCTGCGTGAGCGCGGCCGGCGAGGCCATGCCGGCGCCGACCGTGAACAGGAACATGCAGGCGACGATGAGCGGCACCGAGAGGTGATCGGTCAGCGCCGCGCCCAGCAACACGAAGGCCGCGGCCACGCTCAAGGCGTTCGAGCGGACCATGAGGCGGTCGACCCGCACACGCGAGATCAGATGGCTGGTGAGGAAGCTGCCGAGCCACACGCCCGACACCAGGATGGCGAGGTAGATGCCCGCCTCGTGCGCCGGCCGGTGCAGCTGGTCCACGAAGATGAAGGGCGCCGAGGCGATGAAGGCATACATCGACGTGGTGGCGCAGCCGCCGCCGACCGAGAAGCCGAGAAAGGCCGGCGAGGCCAGCAGCTTCCTGTAGTTGCGCGCGAGCTCACGCGCATTGACGGCCGCGCCGGGCGCGCCGGTTTCGGGCAGCAGGCGCCAGGTGAACAGGAAGCCGATGACGCCGAGGGCAAAGAGCGCGTAGAAGATCGAGCGCCAGCCCAGCGCGGTGGCGAGCGCACCGCCGAGCAGCGGCGCGAGGCTCGGGCCGATGGTGACCATCAGGTTCATCAGCGCGAGGCGGCGCGTGGCCTCTTGCGGCTCGGCCGTGTCGCGCACGATGCTGCGGCCGAGCACGAGGCCGGCGCAGCCACCGACCGCCTGGAACAGGCGCGCCGCGATGAGCGAATGCACTTCTGGCGCGACCGCGGCCGCAAGACCCGCCACGCAATACAGCCCCAGCCCGAACAGCAGCACCGGCCGCCGCCCGTAGCGGTCGGCCAGCGGGCCGTACACCAGCTGGCCCACTGCCAGGCCGAAGATGTAGAGGCTCACCGTCATCTGCATGGCGCCGATGCCGGCGCCGAGGCTCTTTGCGGCGATGGGCAGCGCGGGCACGAAGATGTGCATGGCCAGCGTGCCGCTGAAGGTGACCAGCGCCAGCAGCCACAGCGGCGCGTGCGGGCGGCGCTGTGGCTCGGAGGTGATGGCTGCGGTCATTGCTTGGTGATGGTTGCGCCGCCGGTCAGGTTGCCTTGCGCAAGGTTCGTATCTTCAGGCTCCCAGCCGCCGCCCAGCGCCATGAAAAGCATGACCTGATCGTCGGACAGCTGCGCTTCGCTGGCGGCCAGCGCGGACTCGCTCGCGGCCAGCGCGCGCTCGGCGTCGAGCGAATCGAGGTAGCCGGTGCGGCCGTTCTGGTAGAGCTGGCGTGCCTGCCGCGCGACGATGGCGCTCTGGTCGCGCGAGGCTTCCAGCGCAGCGCGGCGGTCGAGTTCGCGGGCGTAGTTGCCGAGCGCGGTCTCGGTCTCGCGCAGCGCGGTGAGCACGGTGCCGTCGAACTTGGCGAGCGCGCCGCGCGTGCCGGCCTCGGCCTGCGCGATGCGCGACTGGACCACGCCGGTGTTCGGAATCGTCCACGAGATCAGCGGGCCGAGGCTGTAGCTCATGCTGTCCTTGCGCCCGAAATCGGCGGCGGTGCTGGCCGACATTGCCGACAGGCCGATCGACACGTGCGGGTACAGGTCGGCCGTGGCGACGCCGATGCGCGCGGTGGACGCGGCCAGCGTGCGCTCGGCCTGGCGGATATCAGGCCGGCGGCGCAGCAGCTGCGCGCCGTCGCCCACGGGCAGCACGCCGGCCACGCGCGGCGGCGTGGTGCAGCCGGCCACCTCGCGCGGAAAGTCTTGCGGCAGCGCGCCGGTGAGCGTGGCCAGGCGGTACAGCGCGGCCTGGCGGCTGGCCTGCAGCGGCGGCAGCGCGGCGTTGAGCGATTGCAGCTGCGCACGCGCGCGGCCCGCATCGATGGCGCCGGCGCGCCCGGCCTTCTGCAGGCGCTCGGTGACGTTCACCGCGTCTTTCTGCAGGTCGACGGACTTCTGCGCGATCTCCAGGCGCAAGCCGGTGGAACAGGCTTCGGCGTAGGCGCGCGCGGTGCCCGCTGCGACGTTGACGCGCACCAGATCGAGCGCGGCTTCGGCCGCTTCGGTGTTGGCGGCCGAGGCTTCGATGGCGCGGCGCAGCTGGCCGAACAGGTCGACCTGGTACGACAGCGAGGCGCCCAGGCTGTAGTTGAAGGTGCTCGGCGGCTCGTAGCCGCGCTGCAGCAACTGGATGCCCGACTGGTGGCCGAACGACGGGCCGCCATTCACGCCGATGGTGGGGTACTTGCCGCCGGCCACTTCGTCGTCGATGGCGCGCTCGCGCTCGAGGTTGGCCACGGCCTGGCGCAGGTCGGTGTTGTGCGCGAGAGCCTGCTCGACGAGCCTGTCGAGCAGCGGGTCGTGGTACAGGCGCCACCAGTGCGCAGGCAGCGGAGCGGCGTTGGCGGGCGCCTCGGCGAAGGGCTTGCCGGCAGCGCTCTGGCTGGCGAGCGCCTCGGGCGGTTGCTTGTAATCGGGGCCGACCGCCGCGCAGGCCGCGAGCCCGGCGGCGACGGCCAGCGATGCAAGGCGAAATGCGAAGCGGGTCATGCTGTTCATCCCTTCTGCGGCGCTGGGGTCGTTGCCGCCGTCTTCTGCGCCGCCTTGTTCTCCAGCACCTGCACCGTCACCGTCTGGCCCGCAACAAGGCGCGCGCCCTGCGGCAGCGGATCGAGCTTGATGCGCACCGGAATGCGCTGCGCGAGCCGCACCCAGTTGAAGGTCGGGTTCACGCTGGGCAGCAGGTTGGCACTGGTGGAGCGGTCGTGGTCGGCGATGCCGGCGGCCACGCTGTCGACCGCGCCTTCGAACACCGCGCCGCCACCCATGGGCGTGACGCGCACGCGGTCGCCGAGGTGGATGCGGGGCAGCTTGGTTTCTTCGAAATAGCCTTCGACGTAGAACGACTGCGCATCGACCAGCGCGAGCACCGGGCGGCCCGCAGCGGCGTAGCTGCCCTGGCGCAGGTCGAGGTTGGTGACGAGGCCGTCGGTGGGCGCGCGCACCTGGGCGCGCTGCAGGTTGAGGCGGGCCGAATCGAGCGCCACCTCGGCTTGCGCAACCGCGGCCTGCATCTGCTCGACGCGCGAGCGGGTCTGTTCGCGCGACTCCTTCGAGATCAGGTCGTCGAGCCCGGTGTTGCGCGTGTTCTCGCGCTGCGCCTGGGCGCTCTGGGCGCGCTGCGCGGCGAGCACGGCCTGGGCCTGGCGCACGGCGAGGTCGTAGCGCGCACGGTCCACCTCGAACAGCAGCGTGCCGGCGGCGACCGGCTGGTTGTCGCGGATCGGCACGGCGGTGACGAGGCCCGACACGTCGGGCGCGATCTGCACGACGTTGGCGCGTACGCGGCCGTCGCGCGTCCACGGTGCGAGTTCGTAGTGGTCCCACAGTCGCAGGCCGGCCCACACGGCGGCGGCCACCACGACCACGGTGAAAAGAACGCGCCCGAGGCGTTGGGCCCATGGGTTTTCTGCGGAAGGACTGGTGGTGGCTTTCATGGAGATCTCGTTGTCTGTCTGTTTATTGGAGGTAGGAGGTGACGCGGCTCAGCGCATAGAGCAGCAGCAGGTAGAGCGCCATGTCGAACAGCGCCGGATGCCACACCCAGCGGTACACGCCGGTGGCCGCGAGCAGGCGGCGCACGCCCCACAGCGCGAGCAGCGCGCCGAGGGCCAGCACCATGATCCAGGGCAGGTAGAGGCCGTAGAAACTGGCTTCGCCGATCATGCGGAGGCTCCTTGCCTGGACGCGCCCAGCATCGGTGGCGCGTCGGGAAAAAGATTGCGGCGCAGGCCGACCAGTGCGGTAACGGCGGCGCGCGACGTCGATGAAGCAGCGGTGTCGCGCGCTTCGAGCATTGCGTTCAGCGCCTCGTCGATCTGCGGCAGCAGGCCCGGCGGGCGCGGGTTCATGCGGCCTTCCGAACGCTGGCGGAAGAAGCGCGAGATGCCGCCCAGCAGCGCGGCCGATGTGGCCAGCGGCAGCTGGGCGCGCACGCGCTGCAGCACGGCGATGTCGGCTCCCATGCGCAGGTCGCGCAGCGCGTCGTTGGCGGCCACGCCTTCGACGGTGCCGCCGGCCTGCGCAATGCGCGGGGCGAGCAGGCCGATGCGGTCGAGCATGCGCACGGCATAAGCATCGCTCTGCGCGTACTGCGGTTGAGAAGACGCGGCCATGTCGCCGAGTTCGCGCCATGTGGCGCGCTGGATGCGGCGCGCGCTCCAGTCGGCGCCCACCGAACGCACCAGGCGGGTGACTCGCGCAGCAACGACCACGCCGACGATCTGGCCGATCATGCTGTTGAGGAAGCTCACGAGATCGGAGCTGGCCGTGTCGTGCAGCGCGAGCGTGCCGGCCACGCCGAAGATCAGCGCCATCGCGGGCATGAAATGCGTCGGGCGCGGCAGGTAGAGGCCCAGCAGCAGGAAGAGCGGCGCGCAGATGACCACGAGCATGCCGAAGTCCTGCACCGTGGGCATCAGCACCAGCACATAGAGCGCCGAGATCGGAATGGACAACAGCGTCCACTTCAGGAAGCCGTGGATCGCCGGCACGGGGTCGTCCATGGTGGCGAAAAAGCAGCAGAAGACGGCAGCCATCATGGTCGCGGCCGAGCCCATGGGCCAGCCGGTGACGATCCAGAACGCGCCGCACAGGCAGATGGCGATGACGGCCGCAAGCGCGGACAGCAGCGCCATGCCGTAGTCGCGGTGCAGCACTCGACTGCCGAGCGCTGCCGTGCGGCGCAGCGGCGCAGCGCCCTTCAGGCCTTCGTCGATGTCCAGGCGCAGCTGGGCGCAGGCGGTCCAGCCGTCGACGAGTTCTGCGAGACGGCCTGCGAGGCCGATGCGCAGGGCGCGGCCCCATGGAGTCTGTTGCTGCGCGCTCGCGGGTGTGGCGCTCAGTACGTCGATGGCGCGGCGCAGGGCTTGCAGGCGTTCGGCGCGGGTTGCTGCATCGCCGGTGGGTTCGGCTTCTTCGCGCAGCCACTGTGCGGCCCGCGAGAGCACGGCAGCCACATCGGGTGCCAGCCGGCCTTCGGCCTGCTCCAGCGCCTGCAGGCGGTCTTCGACGGCCGACAGGGCCGGAGTGAGCGCGGCAACGCGGTCCTGCATGGCGCGGATGGCGCCCGCGGTCCAACGCAGGTGCGTGGTGTCGAAGGGCACATGGGTCGAGAGCAGGCGCAGCTGCGTGATGTCGCCGGCGAGGCGGCGGCGGTCGTCGTCGAGGCGTTTCGGATCGGCGTTGCTGCTGCGGCCGGGCTGCAGCAGGTCGCCGAGCCACTTGCGCGCGTCCTGCAGCGTGCGGTCAAGCAGGCCCAGCACGGTCGGTGCAAGCCCCGCGGGCAGCACGAGGCTGTGGATCAGCGTGGCGCAGAAGATGCCGAGGCCGATTTCTTCCACGCGCGCCACGGCGGTGTCGAACAGCGCGAGCGGCGTCTGCACCGACGGAAAGCCGATCAATGCCGCCGTGTAGCCCGCGAGCATGAACACATACGAGCGCGGCGTGCGGTCGAGCAGCGAGATGCACAGGCACAGCCCGACCCACAGCGCGAGCACCAGCGTCAGCAGCTCGGGCGCGTTGGAAAGCGCGGGCACCAGCAGCACAGTGGCGGTGCTGCCGATGAGCGTGCCGAAGAAGCGGTACACCGCCTTGGAACGCACGGCGCCGGCCAGCGGATGGGCGACGATGTAGGTGGTCATGAGCGCCCAGAACGGACGCGGCAGGCCGGCGCGGCTGGCAAGGTACATCGCCAGCATGGCCGCGGCGAAGCTCTTGCCGGAAAAGAGAAGCTCCGCGCGGCTGAAGCGCGGCAGGCTGAGCGCGGCCATTTACTTGCGCCCTTCTTGCGGCGGCTGCGCGGCGCGGCCCAGGCGCTCTTCGAGCACGGCGAACACGCGCAGGCAGGCCGCGATGTCTTCGTCCGGCACGCCTTCGAACATTGCGGTGCGCATCAGGCTCAGCGCGGCCTCGATGGGCGCGCAGGCGGCCTTGCCGGCTTCGGTGAGGTGCAGGGTCTTGGCGCGGCGGTCGGACGGATCTTCGTGCCGCTCGACGAAACCGGCCTCGACCAGCTGATCGAGCGAGCGCACCAGCGAAGGGCCTTCGATGCCCAGCGCCTCGGCCAGCACGCCCTGGCGCACTTCGCCGTTCATGCGGCCGAGCATCACGATCGGCCAAGCCAGCGATTGCGACACCCCGACGTGCGCCACCGCCTTGTCTGCATGGGCGCGGTAGCCGCGCTGCAGCACCGAAAGCGACATGCCGAGCCGCATCAGCGCGTTTTCGCGTGTCGGTTGGGAGTTGTCGGAGTCGGTCACGGTAGCCGCCTATTAATTAGCATGCTATCGATTGTACGGGTAACTACCAATCCCTGCTGGCGGCAAGGCTGTCGCCCGCCTTCAGGCCGAAGGCGCGAAAAAAAGAAAAACGGGAAGAAGAAAAGTGTGAAGCCCGCCGATAAGCCGGATTCTGTGCATCGAGGGCCTCTTGCGAAGCCCTCGACGTGACCGCCATTACTCTGGGCCGTCTGTCGCCAGACGGCTCGATGCCACCTACCCGCCAGCTCAGCGGAACCACCTCAATACTGGCCTACTTGGTGTTGCTGCGCGCAGAGATTGCCCGTTTCACCCGAACTTAATCGGCTCGTCTCTGTTGCTCTGATCCTCACCTCACGGTGGAGAGTCGTTAACTCCTGCGCTGTCCTATGCAGTCCGGACGTTCCTCCAGTGCGCTCTTTCGAGACTTGCACCAGCGGCGGTCTGGCGTGCTTCACGGGGCGAATTATCGCCTCACGGGCGAAAGCGCCTTTTCAGGCGATGCTGCGCCGCTATTTGTAACCCGCCGCCTCGTCGGCCCGAACTAAGGGCATGACGCAAAACACCAGACGCCGCTTCGCCATTGCCGCTGGCACTTCGACCCTGGGGCTGGCCATTGCCCAGTTCTTCGGCTGGGGCACACGCCCTGCGCACGCAGCGGACAACGAGAAATTCGAAGTCACGCACACCGAGGCCGAATGGCGCAAGCTGCTCACCGCGAGCCAGTTCTCGGTGCTGCGCCAGGAAGGCACCGAGCGGCCCTACACGAGCCCGCTCAACGACGAGCACCGGGCCGGGCGCTTCAGCTGCGCGGGCTGCGCGCTCGACCTGTTCTCCTCGAAGACCAAGTTCGACAGCCGCACCGGCTGGCCGAGCTTCTGGCAGCCGCTCGACAAGGCCGTGGGCGAGCACCAGGACCGGTCTTTCGGCATGGCGCGCACGGAAGTGCACTGCCGCCGCTGCGGCGGCCACCTGGGTCACGTGTTCGACGACGGGCCGAAGCCCACCGGGCTGCGCTACTGCATGAACGGCGTGGCGATGACCTTCACGCCTGCAGCGGCATAGGGGCCGCAGGGGTCATGGGCTGGTCTCACAATGCGCGCTGTCCGTCCGACAAACGCATTGACCCAAGGAGACTCCGTCCATGAAGGCCCAGAACATCCTCGAGACCATCGGCAACACACCGCACATCCGCATCAACCGCCTGTTCGGCAATGCGAAGCAGCAGGTGTGGATCAAGTCGGAGCGCGCCAATCCCGGCGGCTCCATCAAGGACCGCATCGCGCTGTCGATGGTGGAAGACGCCGAGAAAAGCGGCGCGCTCAAGCCCGGCGGCACCATCGTCGAGCCCACCTCGGGCAATACCGGCATCGGCCTTGCCATGGTGGCGGCCGTCAAAGGCTACAAGCTGATCCTGGTGATGCCCGACAGCATGTCCATCGAGCGCCGCCGCCTGATGCTGGCCTACGGCGCCTCGTTCGACCTGACACCGCGCGCCAACGGCATGAAGGGCTCCATCGCCCGCGCCGAGGAAATCGTGGCCGGCACGCCCGGTGCGTGGATGCCGCAGCAGTTCAACAACCCCGCGAATGTCGAAGTGCACGTGCGCACCACGGCAGAGGAAATCGCGGCCGACTTTCCTGATGGCATCGACGTGCTGATCACCGGCGTGGGCACGGGCGGCCACATCACGGGCGTGGCGCAGGTGCTGAAGAAGAAGTGGCCGAAGCTGCAGGTGTTCGCGGTCGAGCCGGTGGCTTCGCCGGTCATTTCCGGCGGCGCGCCGGCGCCGCACCCCATTCAGGGCATCGGCGCGGGCTTCATTCCGAAGAACCTCGACACCTCGCTGCTCGACGGCGTGCTGCAGGTCGATGCCGAACCGGCGCGAGAAATGGCCCGCCGCTGCGCGCGCGAGGAAGGCATGCTGGTCGGCATTTCGTCGGGTGCCACGCTCGCTGCCATCGCGCAGAAGCTGCCCTCGCTGGCACCCGATGCGGTGGTGCTGGGCTTCAACTACGACACCGGCGAGCGGTACCTGTCGGTAGAGGGCTTCCTGCCCGCCTGATCTGGCTCGCCCCCAGGCTACGCGCACTTCGTGTCGCTTCGCCAACCCCCTACCGGGGGCAACACCAGCGGCCCGGCAAAGCCGGTTCCGCGGTGTTCCACGAACGACGAAGCTAAAATGGCCGGCTGCTTGATAGTCACAAGCCCCATGCCATGCTGAGAATCTCCGAACTCAAACTCCCGCTCGACCACGCGCCCGACGCGCTGGTCACCCTGATCGCCAGGACGCTAGACGTTCCGCTCGACGCGATCGCCTCCCACACCGTCTACAAGCGCAGCTTCGACGCGCGCAAGGTCGAACTGCTCACGGTCTACATCTGCGACGTGCAGCTGGCCGATGCGAAGCTGGAAGCCGCGCTGCTCGCCAAGCACGCGGGCCATCCGCACATCCAGGCCGCTCCGGACATGCGCTACACGCCGCCGGCCAATGCGGCAGAAGGCACTGCCCGGCCGGTGGTGATCGGCTTCGGCCCCTGCGGCATCTTCGCAGCGCTGATGCTCGCGAAGATGGGCTTCAAGCCCATCGTGCTCGAACGCGGCAAGACCGTGCGCCAGCGCACCCGCGACACCTGGGGCCTGTGGCGCAAGAGCGTGCTCAACCCCGAGTCGAACGTGCAGTTCGGCGAAGGCGGCGCCGGCACCTTCTCGGACGGCAAGCTCTACAGCCAGATCAAGGACCCGCGCTTCCTCGGCCGCAAGGTGATGGAAGAGTTCGTGAAGGCCGGCGCGCCGCCCGAAATCCTTTACGTCGCGCATCCGCACATCGGCACCTTCAAGCTGGTGAAGGTGGTCGAGAACATCCGCGAGCAGATCGTGGCGCTGGGCGGCGAGATCCGCTTCGAGCAGCGCGTGACGGACGTGCACATCGAAGACGGCCACCTTCGCGGCCTCACCGTGCTCGACCAGACGACCGGCCAAAGCAGCGAACTGCGCGCCGACCACGTGGTGATGGCGCTGGGCCACAGCTCGCGCGACACCTTCGAGATGCTGCACAAGCGCGGCGTGCACATCGAGGCCAAGCCCTTCTCCATCGGCTTCCGCGTGGAGCATCCGCAGGGCCTGATCGACCGCGCACGCTGGGGCCGCCATGCGGGCCACCCGCTGCTCGGCGCGGCCGACTACAAGCTGGTGCACCACGCGAGCAACGGCCGCTCGGTCTACAGCTTCTGCATGTGCCCCGGCGGCACCGTGGTCGCAGCCACCAGCGAGCCGGGCCGCGTGGTCACCAACGGCATGAGCCAGTACTCGCGCAACGAGCGCAACGCCAACGCGGGCATCGTGGCGGGCATCGACCCACGCGACTTCCCTGGTGACGCGCTCGCGGGCATCGCACTGCAGCGCGAACTCGAAAGCAACGCCTTCGTGCTCGGCGGCGGCGACTACCGCGCACCGGGCCAGCTGGTGGGCGACTTCATCGCCGGCAAGCCCTCTACGGCGCTCGGCAGCGTGACGCCGTCGTACAAGCCGGGCGTGACCCCGACCGACCTGCACAAGGCCCTGCCCGCCTACGCCATCGAGGCCATGCGCGAGGCCTTCCCCGCCTTCGGCCGCAAGATCAAGGGCTTCGACACGCACGACGCGGTGCTCACCGGCGTCGAGACGCGCACCTCGTCGCCCATCCGCATCACGCGCGGCGACGACTTCCAGAGCCTCAATGTGCGCGGTCTGTACCCCGCCGGCGAAGGCGCGAGCTACGCGGGCGGCATCCTGTCAGCTGGTGTCGATGGCATCAAGGTGGCCGAGGCCGTGGCGCACGGCGTGCTGGCCGAGGCCGAACGCGAACGCACCGCGAGCGTCTGATGCAAGTCATGCACTTCGAGCGCCCCACCCTCGGCCAGCTGACCGCCGCCACGCTCGCGATGGCAGCCGTGGTGCTGGCTTCCAACATCCTCGTGCAGTTCGCCATCAACGACTGGCTGACCTGGGGCGCCTTCACGTACCCGGTGGCGTACCTCGTGAGCGACCTCGTCAACCGGCGCTTCGGCCCCGGCATGGCGCGGCGCGTGGCATGGGTCGGCTTTGCCGTCGCCGTGGGCATCTCGCTGCTGCTCGCGCCGGTGCGCATCGCGGCCGCCTCGGGGCTGGCCTTCATCGCTTCGCAGCTGCTCGACATCGGTGTGTTCGACCGGCTGCGGCGCGGCCTCTGGTGGCGTGCGCCGCTGGTGGCCACCGTGATCGCGGCGGTGCTCGACAGCATCGTGTTCTGGGGCATCGCCTTCGCGGGCACCGAAGGCCCTTGGTTCACGTGGGCGCTGGGCGACCTCGCCGTGAAGCTCGCCGTCGGCGTGCTGATGCTGCTGCCGTTCCGGCTGCTGATCGGCCGGCAGGCGGCGCGGGCTTCGGCTCTGGGCCACTGAGGACATCGATGGCGAACGACGACTTCCACTTCTACGAGCCCGCCAAGGGCCACGGCTTGCCGCACGACCCGTTCAACGCGATGGTCGGGCCGCGCCCCATCGGCTGGATCTCGTCGCAGGACGCGAACGGCGTGCTCAACCTCGCGCCCTACAGCTTCTTCAACGCCTTCAACTACACGCCGCCCATCGTCGGCTTCGCCAGCATCGGCGCCAAGGACAGCCTGCACAACATCCGCCAGACGCGCGAGTTCGGCTGGAACCTGGCGACCCGGCCGCTGGCCGAGCAGATGAACCGCTCGTGCGCCGCCGTGCCGCCCGAGGTGAACGAGTTCGAGCTCGCCGGGCTCACGACCGCCGCCTCCAAAACCATCGTGGTGCCGCGCGTAGCCGAAAGCCCCGTGTCCTTCGAATGCAGGCTCACGCAGATCCTGCAGCTCGAGGGCGTGGACGGCACGCCCGTGCAAACCTGGCTGATCCTCGGCGAAGTGGTGGGTGTGCACATTGCGCGCCACCTGCTGAAGGACGGCATCTACGACACCGCCGCGGCGCAGCCCATCCTGCGCGGCGGCGGACCGGCGGACTATTTCGAAGTCAGCCCCGACAATCTCTTCAGGATGTTCCGGCCGCGCTGAAGGCGCCAAACCGGACTTCATTTCTTTCCCTTTCATTCCACCGCGACCCTCGCCGCGCCCCCCGCATGACCGACGCTTCCACCGCCACCCCGAAGACGAACGCGCGCCCGCCCCGGCGTCAGCAACTGGACATGGCCGATCAGCTGAAGCAGCTGCAGGCCGGCCCCGATGCGGATTCGGGCACGAGCACCAGCGCGGAAACTCCCGCGCAGCAGCCTCGCCAGTCCCGCCCACCCCGCCAGAACAACCAGGGCACAGGCAACCAGCGCCCGCAGCGGCAGCAACAGCAGCCGCGCAAGCAAGGTGCGCAAGGCCAGGCACAGGGCCAGGCAGCGGCTCAACCGCAGCGCGCGCCGCGCAAGGTCAACCCGGTGCTCGAGCGCCTGTTCGAGCTGTACCCGCAACTCTTCGGCGCGCGCTTCGTGCCGCTGAAGCTCGGCGTGTACGAGGAACTGCTCGCGCGCCACCCCGAAGACTTCAAGGCCGAAGACCTGAAGATCGCCATGGGCCAGCACGCGCGCTCCACGCGCTACCTGGAAGCCGTGGCCGCCGGCCTGGCGCGCCACGACCTCGACGGCAACGCGCTCGACCCGGTCGCGCCGGAGCACGTGCACCACGCCATCCTCGAGCTGCACCGCCGCCGCCTGCAGCGTGCCAACGGCGAAGACCTGCGCCCGCAGCTGGTCGCGCGCATCGCCAAGGCCGTCGAGGCCTCGGGCCTGGATCGCGAGGCCTATGCAGTGCTGGTGCGCTCGCGTGACGAGAACAACAACGCCGTGGTGGACGAAGCCCTGGCCGAACTCGCCCAGCAGGCCGCCAAGCGCGAGGCGCTGCTGCGCGCCTTCGAGGCCAGCGGCCGCAGCGAGCAGGAGTTCGCCGACATGTACGGCATGAAGCACGGCGAGGTGACGCGCACGCTGCAACGCGCGCGCGCTGATCGCGAGGCACCTGCGGCGCCGGCCGTCGAAGCACCCGAAGCACCCGCAGCAGACTGAACACGCCACACAAACAACAAAGCCGCCACAGCAATGTGGCGGCTTTTTTTTCATGGCGCCGCGGACTTGCCGCGACCGACTGATCAGCGCTGCGCGTTCTGCAGCGCAGCAATGCGCTCTTCGATCGGCGGGTGCGTGGCAAACAGCTTGCCGATGCTGCCGGTGATGCCCATGGCTTCCACAGCCTTCGGCAGTTCGCCGGCCGGCAGGCCGCCCAGGCGCGCGAGCGCGTTGATCATTGGCTGCTTCTGGCCCATCAACGCGGCCGCACCGGCGTCGGCGCGGAACTCGCGATGGCGCGAGAACCAGGCCACCACCATCGCGGCGGCAAAGCCGAGCACGATGTCCAGCACGATGGTGCTCACGTAGTAGCCGATGCCGGGGCCCGACGAACGGTCGTCGCCGCGGCGCAGGAAGCTGTCGACCGCATAGCCGATCACGCGCGACAGGAACACGACGAAGGTGTTCATCACGCCCTGGATCAGCGTCATCGTGACCATGTCGCCGTTGGCGATGTGGGCCACTTCGTGGCCGATGACGGCCTCGACCTCTTCGCGCGTCATGCCCTGCAGCAGGCCGGTGGACACCGCCACCAGCGACGAGTTCTTGAACGCGCCGGTCGCAAAGGCATTGGGCTCGCCTTCGAAGATGCCGACCTCGGGCATGCCGATGCCGGCCTTGTCTGCGAACTTGCGCACCGTGCCGACGATCCAGGCCTCGTCGGGCGACTGGGGGTTGTCGATCATGTGCAGGCCGGTGGTCCACTTGGCCATGGGCTTGCTGATGAGCAGCGAGATGATCGCGCCGCCGAAACCCATCACCAGCGCGAAGCCGAGCAGCGCGCCCAGGTTGAGCCCGTTGGCCGTGAGGAAGCGATTGACGCCGAGCAGGCTGGCGACCACGCCGAGCACCGCGACGACCATCACATTGGTCAAAACGAACAGAAGGATACGTTTCAAGTTGAATTCTCCGTGGGGAAACCTGCCACCTAGATGAGGACCCCGGGGCCCTCTTCAAGCCGTGCGCGGCATGGAGGCCCTGGGTGTTGTAGTGCGTTCTGGGCGCTCCGGTCGGCGGCAGCCGGTAGAGCCATGATAGGAGCAAAAGTTCTATGCCCCTGGTATTCCCCGGCCCGGCAAGGGCCTGAAAACCTGCGAGTCGGCATAGAACGCCGCCGCCTCGTTGCCGCCCCACCAGCCGGGCACGCCGAGCACCGGCAGCGGCACGAAGGGCTTGCGTTCGAGCTGCCGCGCGTCGAGCGCCTGCGCCATGCGCTCGTCATCGAACGCCGCCGGGCCGCTCGCGTCGCGCGTCAGCAGTACGTGTGCGGTGATCGGCTTACGCGGCGTGACCAGTTTTTCGAGCAGCGCATGGCCGAAGAGCAGCAGGCGGGCTTCGCTCCACAGCCCGCGTTGCGTGACGAACAGCGTGTGCCAGTCGCGCGCGATCAGCGCCTGCCAGAGCGCGGGTGGCGCATCGAGCACCGCACCGTTCTCGTCGAACAGCGTGAGCGCATCGCGCAGCGGGCCTCGCACGGCGGCAACGCCGCTTCGCGCGATCTCGGCCGCCTGCAGTTCGTTGAGCCGGCGTTTGGTCTGCGGAAAGGCGAGCCACACGAGTCCGTTGAAAAGATCGTGCAGGTTGTCGCGCGTGGGGACGGTGCGGGTCTGGAAGATGTGGGCCTCGTAGGCCTGGCCTGCGGGCAGCGCGTCCTGATGTACGAAATCGGGCGCCTGCGCGGGCTTGACTGCCTGCATGGCGGCCGCCACCCCGGCGTGCCGTGCGGCCCGCTCTACCGCGACGCCGCTCGAACGATAGGGCGCGAGCCAGGGCTGCGCCCAATCAACCGCCGGCAGGGTCAAGGCGCGGGCGCGCCCGTCCAGCGGATGCGGTCAGGGTGCTGCATCACGGCGAACTCCGACGTGAGCTTGTCGAAAAGCTTGAGCGAGCTGCCGTGCTTGCCGAGCAAGCCGGCCGTGCGCAGGGCCTTTGCCACGTCGTTGAGCGGCACGTCGTTGCCGCTGCGCAAGGCCGGTGCAGCCTGCAGGATGAATTCGGCCGCTTCGGAGATTTGCGGTTGCTGTTGCTGCTGCGGTGGCGGTGCGGCCTTGACGGCCTTCGCCGTCTTGCGGGCCGGCGTCTTGGCCGCGGCCTTCTTGGCAGCAGGCGTCGCCTTGGCCCGCGCGGTCTTCGCGGGTGCAGACTTGGCCGCAGCCGCCTTCTTCGCCGGCGCGGTGCGCACCGCGGGCTTCGTGCCGGCGTGGTGCGCGAGGTCCATGAAGGCGTCGTACACGCCGACCGTCTCTTCGCCCGTCTTGCCCTGCTGGCCGATGCCGCAGACGCGGCAGCCCTTTTCGCGCAGGCGGATCACGAGCGGCGCGAAGTCGGAGTCGGAAGACACCAGCACCACCACGTCGGGCCGCTCGTTGATGGCGAGGTCGATGGCGTCGACCGACAGCGCGATGTCGGTGCTGTTCTTGCCGGCCGACAGGTTCACCATCGGCCGCACCGACAGCCGCTTGAACATCGCCTGCCGGTTCACCGCCATCTCGGCGTTGCAATACGCGCGGCGCACGTGAATGGCGCCGTATTCATCCATCGTGCGCTGCACGGCCTGTTCGATCACATCGGCCGAGACGTTGTCGGCGTCGATCAGCAACATCACGCGCAGCGTCGGTGTCATGAGAGCTTCCAGTTGATCGTTTCGCCGCCGCGCAAGGGCTTGAGCGTGGCGTCGCCGTAGGGCACGGTCTCCGGCACGGTCCAGCTTTCGCGCTTGAGCGTGATGGTGTCGGTGTGGCGCGGCAGTTCGTAGAAGTCGGGGCCGTGGAAGCTCGCGAAGCCTTCGAGCTTGTCGAGCGCATTCACGCTGTCGAAGGCCTCGGCGTACAGCTCGATGGCCGTGAGCGCGGTGTAGCAGCCGGCACAGCCCAGCGCATGCTCCTTCAGGTGCGCCGGGTGCGGTGCGCTGTCGGTGCCCAGGAAGAAGCGGTCGCTGCCGCTGGTGGCTGCCTCGACCAGCGCCACGCGGTGCGTCTCGCGCTTGAGCACAGGCAGGCAGTAGTAGTGCGGGCGAATGCCGCCGGTGAAGATGGCGTTGCGGTTGTACAGCAGGTGGTGCGCCGTGATGGTGGCTGCCGTGAAGCGATCAGCGTCGCGCACGTAGTGAGCGCCTTCCTTCGTGGTCAGGTGCTCGAACACCACCTTCAGCTCGGGAAAGTCGCGGCGCAGCGGAATCATCACGCGGTCGACGAACACGGCTTCGCGGTCGAACAGGTCGATGGCGGGGTCGGTCACCTCACCGTGCACCAGCAGCAGCAGGCCGTGCTTCTGCATGGCTTCGAGCGTCTTGTAGGTCTTGCGGATGTCGGTCACGCCGGCATCGCTGTTGGTGGTGGCGCCGGCCGGGTAGAGCTTGAGCGCGCGCACGCCGGCTTCGGCTGCCAGCGCGATCTCTTCGGGCGGCAGCTTGTCGGTGAGGTAGAGCGACATCACGGGCTCGAAGGCCGCGCCTTCGGGCACGGCGGCGCGAATGCGGTCGCGGTAGGCCACGGCCTGTGCGGCGGTGGTCACTGGGGGCCGAAGGTTCGGCATGATCAGCGCGCGGCCGAACTGGCGAGCGCTGTGGGGAACGACGGCTTCGAGGGCGGCGCCATCGCGCACGTGCAGGTGCCAGTCGTCGGGGCGGGTGATCGTGAGGGTGTCTGTCATGGCGCTGGGATTGTCGCATCGCCCCCCTGGCGCCCTCCCACCGGGCTACGGATGCGAGAACACGCGACAGGCGTTCCGGGGCACCTGCTGGCTCCACTTGACGTGGTTGACCGAACTGCGCGCCCCCTTGCCCGGCGGCCAGGGGTCGAAGATTCGCAGCGTGGTGCCGCGCCCGCCGGGATCGTCGTCGCCGCGAATGCCCACGACAAGCACCATGTGGCCCGGACGGCCGACACCGGCGGCATACCCCCTCGCACCCCACGGCAGATCGAACATCAGCGGCCCGTGCTGCAGTGCGGCACGCAACTGGCCGACCGACCAGGGCACCGGCGGGCGCACCGTCAGGCCGTGCGCGGACGCAAAGAGCACATCGGCCGTCGTGGCGTCGTCGGCATTCGCGAAGGTGCGCAGGCCGCCGTCGTCGCCGATCAGCTCGGCTGGCGTACGCGCCACCACCGCCTGCACGTTGGAGCGCGTGATCATGGCCGTGCAGGCGGCCCAGCATTGGCCGGGCGTGGGCTGCGGAATCAGTGCAACGGGGTGCAGGATCGGCGCGTGGCACTCGTTGCCGAACACCAGGTTCTGCGTGCAGGGGCCCGCCTCGCCGTCTTCGGCGAGCCAGTTCGCGATCTGCAGGCGGCGCACCGCCATCCGGGTGATCGGGCCGTAGTCGCCGTCGAGCACGAGCCCGGGGTTCGGCTGGAGCTTCCGGTTCAATGCCTCCTGCAATCTGCGAACGTCGGCGCCACGTGCACCCTGCGTCAGTGTTGTCATCGGTTCTGTTCCCTTCGCCCCACAGACTGTCGGTGCAAACGGTTGCATTGTCAAAAGCGGGTGCCGCCGCGTCCATCGGTCGGACGGCATATACGGGATGGCGACCCCACCTGCCCCGGGGCACGCCCGTTGCTTGACGTGCTGCGCCATTCGGCCGAAGGTTCGGCCGGCCCAGGCCTTGCGAGAACAAGAAAACAGGAAACCGCCATGCTGTCCACGGCAATGCTTTACTTTCGCGAGACCGCCAAGGCCGGCTCGCTGCGCCGCGCCGCGGAGCAACTGGGCGTGGCGCCGAGCGCCATCAGCCGCCAGATCGCCAAGCTCGAAGGCGAACTGCAGACCGCCCTGCTCGACCGCCGCGCCAACCGCACCACCCTCACGCCGGCCGGCGAGCTGGTGCTCGCACACGCCGACCAGGTGCTGCAGAACAGCGAGGCGCTGCGCGGCGCGTTGCAGGAGCTGATCGGCCAGCCCGTCGGCACAGTGCGCGTCGGCAGCATCGAGGGCATGGTCAGCCACTTCCTTGCGAACAACCTGGCGCGCTTCCAGAAGCGGCATCCGCAGGTGAAGCTGCAGGCCTCGGTGGTGGGCTCGCGCGCGGTGCTCGAAGCGCTGCAGGAAGGCCGCATCGACATCGCGCTGGCCTTCAACCTGCCCGAGCGCCACGCCTTCCGCGAACATGCGCGGCTGGAGCAGCCGCTGTGCGCCATCGTCGCGCCCACACATGCGCTGACGCGGCGACGCAGCGTGTCGTTCCGCGAACTCGAAGGCCACCGCGTGGCGCTGCCCGACCGCTCGTTCCAGATCCGCCACCTGGTCGACCGCATCGCATCGAAGACGCAGGTGTCGCTCGACCTGGTGATCGAGACCAGCACGCTCGACATGGCCAAGGGCGTGGTGCGCAACAGCGATCTCATCACCTTCCTGCCGCGCTATGCGGCGCTGCACGAGGTGTCGAACGGCGACCTGTGCGCCGTGCCGCTGCAGGAGCGCGACTTTGCCGCCACCGCGACCAGCCTGCTCACGATGCCGGGGCAGCGCCAGTCGCCGGCGTCGCGCGCACTGCTCGAAATGCTGGCCACCAGCATGGGGCGCTACGGCTCCAACGCGGTGCCGCGTTCTGATTCCGGCAACACGCGCGTGCAGAAATGAGCCTTCCCGTCGGCCTCGTCGCTCCCTACATTGGGCGCTGACGAGGAAAGACGGCATGACAACCACAAGCACCGAAACCATTGCGTTCTCCGAAGGCGGCTACTGCTACGCGAAGGGCGTGTTCCAGTATTCCGCCGGCGTGGCGGCGCTGCCCGGCTTTGCCATCGAGCGGGTGCGCTTCCAGCAGGCCGTGCCGCTGGCCGACGGCTTCGACGCCATCGCGGCGCACCTGCGCGCCATCGGCCGGCCGCTCACCGCGCTGTGCGCCTGCGAACTGCGCTCGCCCGCGCCGTTCTCCGAGCGCGGCTTTCACGACTTCAACCGCATCTATGCCGGCACGCTCGAGCGCTGGCAGCTGCTGCGCGGCGACCACAACCCGGTTGCGCGCACCAACGTGTGCCCGCGTGTCGGCGCACCGGCCACGCCGGCCTTCCAGGCCTTCTCGTACACCGTGCCGGCCGACGACGATGCCGGGCCGCCGAGCTTCGTGGTCTCGGGCGGCGGCGAAGCGCCCGACGGCCACGCCAGCTACCGCGAGGTGATGGTCCGCCTGGGCGACACCAGCCCCGACGGCCTGCGCGCCAAGCTCGGCTACGTGATGACGGAAATGGAACGCCGCCTGGCCGTGCTGGGCTTCGGCTGGCGCGATGCCGCGGCCGTGCAGGCCTACACGGTGCATGACATCGGCGCGCTGGTGTTCGACGAGATCGTGCAGCGCGGCGCGCTCACCACCGGCCTGACATGGCACCTCGCGCGCCCGCCGATCGTGGACATGGAAGTCGAGATGGACCTGCGCTGCGCAAGGCGCGAGATCGCGCTGTCATGGCCCTAGGCCAGGCAGGGACTGACCGCCTGCTGGCACATGTCGTGCTTGAGAGTTTCCTTTCGTCCTTTCCGCCATTCCACCCAACGGAGTTCCATGTGAAGCGTGCTGCCCCTGCCCTGTTCCTGAAGCCCCTGGCCGCCTGCGCGGCACTCGCCATCCTGGCCCTGGCCGCGCCCCACGCGATGGCCCAGGAAAAGACGCTGCGCATCGCCATGACGGCAGCCGACATTCCGCGCACGCTGGGCCAGCCCGACCAGGGCTTCGAGGGCAACCGCTTCACCGGCATTCCGATCTACGACTCGCTCACGCAATGGGACCTGTCGAAGGCCGACGCACCGAGCGTGCTGATTCCCGGCCTCGCCACCTCGTGGGCAGTGGACGCCAAGGACAAGACCAAGTGGGTCTTCAAGCTGCGCCCCGGCGTCAAGTTCCACGACGGCTCGGCCTTCACCGCCGACGCCGTGGTGTGGAACGTGCAGAAGGTGCTCGACAAGGAAGCCGTGCAGTTCGACCCCAGCCAGGTCGGCGTGACGGCTTCGCGCATGCCCACGCTCAAGTCGGCGCGCAAGATCGACGACACGACGGTCGAACTCACCACCAGCGAGCCCGACGCCTTCCTGCCGATCAACCTCACGAACCTGTTCATGGCTTCGCCCGCGCACTGGCAGAAGAAGTTCGATGCCGCCGCCGGCGCCACGCCCGCCGACAAGGCCAAGGCCGCCTGGACCGCCTTCGCCGCCGACCCCGCCGGCTCGGGCCCGTTCAAGGTCACGCGCTTCGTGGCGCGCGAGCGGCTGGAGCTGGCCGCCAACAAGACCTACTGGGACGCCAGGCGCGTACCGAAGATCGACAAGGTCGTGATGCTGCCGATGCCCGAGGCCAACGCGCGCACCGCTGCGCTGCTGGGCGGCCAGGTCGACTGGATCGAGGCGCCCGCGCCCGACGCCATGGCGCAGATCACGCAGCGCGGCTTCAAGATCTATTCGAATGCACAGCCCCATGTGTGGCCCTGGCAGCTCTCGTTCGCCGAAGGCTCGCCCTGGCTCGACAAGCGCGTGCGCCAGGCCGCCAACCTGTGCATCGACCGCGGCGGCATGAAGCAGCTGCTGGGCGGCATGATGGCCGAGCCCAAGGGCACGGTGCCGCCGGGCCACCCGTGGTTCGGCAAGCCCACCTTCGACATCAAGTACGACGTGAAGGCCGCGCAGGCGCTGATGACGCAGGCCGGCTACTCGGCCGCCAAGCCGATCAAGGTGAAGGTGCAGATCTCGGCATCGGGCTCGGGCCAGATGCAGCCGCTGCCGATGAACGAATTCGCGCAGCAGTCGCTCAAGCAGTGCTACTTCGACGTGCAGTTCGACGTGATCGAATGGAACACGCTGTTCACCAACTGGCGCAAGGGCGCGAAGGACCCTTCGGCCAACGGCGCCAACGCGGTCAACATCAGCTTCGCGGCCATGGACCCGTTCTTCGCGATGGTGCGCTTCGTGAGCACCAAGGCCTTCCCGCCGGTGTCGAACAACTGGGGCTACTACGGCAATCCCGAGGTCGACAAGCTGGTGGCCGATGCGCGCACCAGCTTCGACGACAAGGCACGCGACGCCGCGCTAGCCAAGCTGCACACGCACATCGTTGACGACGCGCCCTTCGTGTGGATTGCGCACGACGTCGGTCCGCGCGCCATGTCGGCCAAGGTCAAGAACGTGGTGCAGCCCAAGAGCTGGTTCATCGACATCGCCACGATGACGATGGACTGAGCGTTCTTTTCAGCCAGCCACGAGCCAGCCAATGTTCGCCTACCTCCTGCGCCGCGTGATCTACGCCGTGCCGATCATGATCGGCGTGGCCCTCGTGTGCTTCCTGCTCGTGCACATCGCGCCGGGCGATCCGCTGGTGTCGATATTGCCGCCCGATGCGTCCGCCGACCTGCAGGCACAGCTGCGGGAGCTCTACGGCTTCAACCGCTCGCTGCCAGAGCAGTTCGCGATGTGGCTGTGGCGCGCGATGCATGGCGACCTGGGCGTGTCCATCGCCAGCAACCGCGCGGTGGCCGGCGAGGTGTTCACCGCCGTGGGCAACACGCTGCGGCTCGCGGTGGTGGCAACCTTCATCGGCTTCGTGCTGGGCTGCCTGTTCGGCTTCGTGGCGGGCTACTTCCGCAACTCGTGGGTCGACCGCCTGGCCTCGATGTTCTCGGTGCTCGGCGTGAGCGTGCCGCACTACTGGCTGGGCATGGTGATGGTGATCGTGTTCTCGTCGCAGCTCATGTGGCTGCCGGCCACCGGCGCGGGCCCCAGCGGCTCCGACGACTGGGCCTGGGACTGGGAGCACCTGCAGTTCCTGCTGCTGCCGGCGCTCACGATGTCGGTGATTCCCATGGGCATCATCGCGCGCACCGTGCGCGCACTGGTGGCCGACATCCTCGACCAGGAGTTCATCGTCGGGCTGCGCGCCAAGGGCCTCACGCACCTCGGCGTGTTCCGCCACATGGTGAAGAACGCGGCGCCCACGGCGCTGGCGGTGATGGGCCTGCAACTGGGCTACCTGCTCGGCGGCTCGATCCTCATCGAGACCGTGTTCTCGTGGCCGGGCACCGGCTTCCTGCTGAACTCGGCCATCTTCCAGCGCGACCTGCCGCTGCTGCAGGGAACGATCCTGGTGCTGGCATTGTTCTTCGTGCTGCTGAACCTGCTGGTCGACGTGCTGCAGACCTTGCTCGATCCGCGCATCGCGCGCGCCTGAAGAAGAAAGCCGCCAAGCCATGTCCACCGTGCTTCCCGTCTCTTCATCTTCCGCAATCGCAGTCGAACCCTTGCCGGCCCAGCGCTCGCGCGGCTACTGGGCCTCGGTGTGGCTACGCTTCCGGCGCGACCCGGTCGCCGTGGGCGCGGCCATCGTCGTGCTGCTGCTGATCGCGCTCGCAGTCTTCGGCCCATGGCTCGCGCCGTCGGACCCCTACCAGTCGTCGATGCTCAAGCGCCTGAAGCCCATCGGCACCGAAGGCCTGCCCTTCGGCAGCGACGAGCTGGGCCGCGACATGCTCTCGCGCCTCATCGTCGGCGCGCGGCTGTCGCTGTTCATCGGCATCACGCCGGTGCTGTGCGCCTTCGTGCTGGGCACGATCATCGGCATCGTCGCAGGCTACGCGGGCGGGCTGACCAACACGCTGATCATGCGCACCATCGACGTGTTCTACGCCTTCCCATCGGTGCTGCTGGCCATCGCGCTGTCGGGCACGCTGGGTGCGGGGGTGGTCAATTCGCTGATCTCGCTGACCATCGTGTTCATTCCGCAGATAGCGCGCGTGGCCGAGAGCGTCACAACGCAGGTGCGCACCCGCGACTACGTGGAAGCGGCGCGCGCTTCAGGCGCCAGCCCCTTCACCATCGTGCGCGTGCACGTGTTGGGCAATGTGCTCGGCCCGATCTTCGTGTACGCCACCAGCCTGATCGCGGTGTCGATGATCCTGGCTTCGGGCCTGTCGTTCCTCGGTCTCGGCGTGAAGCCGCCGGAGCCCGAGTGGGGGCTGATGCTCAACACGCTGCGCACCGCCATCTATGTGCAGCCATGGGTCGCTGCCCTGCCGGGCGCGATGATCTTCATCACTTCGATCTCTTTCAATATCTTGTCCGACGGGCTTCGGTCCGCCATGGACAACAAGGGGTGAGCATGGAAGTCTGTTCTTCGATGCAGTGCGTTTCAGGGCGCGCTCACGCCGACGGGGTACCTTGCTCCGCGAATGTCCCCCGGCCTTCGGCCTCCTCCTTTATTTCGCTGCGCAAGGCACCCCATCGGCGTGATCGTTGTTCGCAGCGGTGGTTGATCGGCCAGCACCACAGCCGCGCCCATGTGCGAATGGCACCGGGTGCTCCCCGCAGCGAAATAAAGGAGGAGCCGAAGGCGGGGGACATTCGCGGAGGGGAGTACCCGGTGTCATTCGCACGCACCCCGAACGCAGTGGACAGGAGCTAACAAAAATGGACGCACCCAAAGACATCGGCGGCCCAGCCCAACCACTCCTGACAATCAAGGGCCTGGTCAAGCACTTCCCCTTGAAGAAAGACCCACTGGGCCGAGGCGGCGGCGTTGTGCGCGCGGTCGATGGCGTGGACTTCGAAGTGCTCAAGGGCGAAACGCTAGGCGTGGTCGGCGAGTCGGGCTGCGGCAAGTCGACCACCGCCCGCCTGCTCATGCAGCTCATCGAACCCACACGCGGCGAAGTCGTGTTCGACGGCCGCGAAGTCGGCAGCCGCGACCTGCCGCTGAAAGAATTCCGCCGCCAGGTGCAGATGGTGTTCCAGGACAGCTACGCCTCGCTCAACCCGCGCCTCACCATCGAAGACTCGATCGCCTTCGGCCCGCAGGTGCACGGCGTATCGCGACGCGAATCGGTGGAACGGGCGCGCGACCTGCTGGCTCGCGTGGGCCTCTCGCCGCAGCGCTTTGCCGAACGCTACCCGCATGAGCTCTCGGGCGGCCAGCGGCAGCGCGTGAACATCGCGCGGGCACTGGCACTGCAGCCGCGCATGGTGATCCTCGACGAAGCCGTCTCCGCGCTCGACAAGTCGGTGGAAGCACAGGTCATCAACCTGCTGCTCGACCTGAAGACCGAGTTCGGGCTGACCTACGTGTTCATCAGCCACGACCTCAACGTGGTGCGCTACGTGAGCGACCGCGTCATGGTGATGTACCTGGGCCAGGTGGCCGAGATCGGCCCGGCCGATGCGCTGTACGACGCGCCCGCGCACCCCTACACGCGTGCGCTGCTGTCCTCCATGCCGTCGATGGACCCTGACCACCGTACCGAAGAAGCGGCGCTTGCGGGCGATCCGCCGAACCCCATCAACCCGCCCTCGGGCTGCCGCTTTCATCCGCGCTGCGCGCTGGCCGCGCCGGTGTGCGCCAAGGTCGTGCCCGAGCGCATCGTCACCGGCTCGCAGCATGCGGTGAGCTGCCTGATCCACGAAGCCGGCAGCGGGCATCCGATGGCCATCGAAACGCAGAGGCAGGCAGCATGAGCGCCGCGCCGGGCCGCCCCAAGCAAGCTCGCACCGCAGTGCGAAGCACGAAGGTACCCCAATGAGCGACAACAACGAACCGATGGTCCGCCTGCGCGACCTCAGCGTTACCTTCAGCGGCGGACGCAAGCCGGTGCACGCCGTCAGCGGCGTGAGCCTCGAAGTGCAGCGCGGCGAGGTCGTCGCGCTGATCGGCGAATCGGGCTCGGGCAAGAGCGTGACCATGCGCACCCTGCTGCGCCTGCACCCCGAGCGCCGCACCCGCATGGGCGGCACGGTGCAGGTGGCCGGCCGCGACGTGCTCGCGATGTCGCAGCGCGAGCTGGCCGACTTCCGCGGCAAGGTCGCGTCGATGATCTTCCAGGAGCCGCTGCTGGCGCTCGACCCGGTGTATTCGGTGGGCGCGCAGATCGTCGAGTCGATCCGCCGGCACGAATCCGTCACGCAGGCCGAGGCGCAACAACGTGCGCTGGCGCTGTTCGAGCGCGTGCGCATTCCAAGCCCCGAACGGCGCCTGCAGGCCTACCCGCACGAGATGTCGGGCGGCATGCGCCAGCGCGCCATGATTGCACTGGCACTCGCCTGCAAGCCCCAACTGCTGCTGGCCGACGAGCCCACCACTGCGCTCGACGCCACGGTGCAAATTCAGATCCTGCTGCTGCTGCGCGAACTGCAGCGCGACCTGGGGCTGTCGGTGATCTTCGTCACGCACGACATCGGCGCCGCCGTCGAGGTGGCCGACCGCATCGCGGTGATGTATGCCGGCCGCATCGTCGAGGAAGGCACTGCGCGCGAGCTGATCCGCTCGCCGCGCCATCCATACACGATCGCGCTGCTCAAGAGCCGCGCGCATGGCGCACTGGCGCGCGGCACGCGGCTCGAAACCATCGGCGGCGCGCCGCCCGACCTGTCCGCGCTGCCGCCCGGCTGCGCCTTTGCCGAACGCTGCGCGCTCGCAAGCGATGCCTGCCGCACCGCGCAACCACCGGTGGTCGAGCTCGCGCCGAACCACCGCGTGCGCTGCATCCACACCGATGCCGCGGCGGCCATTGCGCCGGTGCTCGTCGCCTGACAGACAACCTCTTCAACATCTTTCATCGCCATGCCTCTGCACGACCCCGCCCACGCCTTCGTTCCGTACCCCGATGCGCCGGTGGCGCGCGCCACGACAGGTCCGCTGGCCGACCTGAGCTTTGCGGCGAAAGACCTGTTCGACGTGGCCGGCTACCCCACGGGCGGCGGCAATCCCATCGTGCTGGCGATGTCGGGCATCAAGACCCGCACCGCGCCGACCGTGCAGAAGCTGCTCGATGCCGGCGCGCGCTTTGCCGGCAAGACCGTGACCGACGAACTGGCGTTCTCGATGAACGGCAACAACGCGCATTTCGGCGCGCCGATCAACGGCGGCGCACCCACGCGCATTACCGGCGGCTCGTCTTCTGGCTCGGCCTCGGCCGTGTCGTCGAACCTGTGCGACTTCGCGCTGGGCACCGACACCGGCGGCTCGGTGCGCGCGCCGGCCAACCACTGCGGCCTGTACGGCCTGCGCCCTACCCACGGCCGCGTGAGCCTTGAAGGCGCGCTCGACCTCGCACCCAGCTTCGACACCTGCGGCTGGTTCGCGCGCGACATCGGCACCTTCGCGCGCGTGGCCGATGTGCTGCTCGGCGCCGATGCGGCGGCCTTGCCCGAACGCGTGCGGCTGCTGCGGCCCGACGATGTCTGGGCATTGGCCGTGCCCGCCGCAATCGAAGCGCTGAAGGGCGCGGCCGACCGCGTGCAGGGCCTGCTCGGTGCCGCCAAGGGCACCACGGTGGCGCTGGAATCCTTCGACACGATGTACTGGAACTTCCGCTACCTGCAGTCGCGCGAGGCCTGGCTCACCGATGGCCCACTCATCGAACGCTACGCACCGCCGCTCGGTCCGGGCGTGGCCGAACGCTTTGCGTGGTCGCGCGAAGTGACCGATGCGCAGGTTGCAGCGGGCCGCACCTTCCGCACCGCGTTTCGCGAGCACCTGGCCGCGCTGCTCGGCACCGACGGCGTGCTGCTGATGCCGACCATGCCCGACATCGCACCGCTGCGCAGCGACAGCGAAGCCGCGCTGGAGGACTACCGCAACCGTGCGATCCGCATGCTGTGCATCGCGGGCCTGGCGGGCTTTCCGCAGCTCTCGATGCCGCTGGCTTCGCGCGACGGTGCGCCGCTGGGCATTTCGCTGCTCGGACCGGCGGGGTCGGACCGGTCGCTGGTTGCGCTGGCGCAGCGCCTCGCGGGCTGAGGCCGGGCAAGCCTCAGAACTGCACGCTGCCGCTCTGCCGAAGAAGGCAGACGTCGCAATCGACACCGCCTCCCGCGCGCTCGATCACCACGAAGTCGCCCGCATCCACCGCCAGCAGCGCGTGATGCCAGGTGCCGGGCGCGAGCACCACGCCCTGGCGCCCGTCGGTGACGAAAGCCGCGAGTTGCTGCGCCGAGGTGGGCGCCTCGCCCGCGCGGGCGACCACGATCACGAAGCGCCTGTCGCCCAGCGGCACGAAGGTCTGGCTGCCGAGCGCGTGGCGCTCCATCTCCGACACCTCGTGCGGAAAGCGCCGCGCCTGCGCGCGGAACAGCGCGAGCATCGGCCGTCCGCCTTCGGCGTCTAGTCGCAGGTCGCCGAGCAGGTCGAAGCGCTGTGCATTGCCTCCGTTGATGGGCCGGCCCTCGCCGGTGGGTGCCTCGATCACGGTGCCATACGGGGCAAAGGCATGGGAAGTCAGCGGCTGCGCGACGAGCAACGCTGCTCTGGCGGGAGAAAAATCGTTCATGCCGCAATTGCAGCAGAAAGCATGCCTTCCGCCACGCGAGGGATACTGTTCGCCATGAGCACGACAGAGCCCCAGTTGATCGCCCCGGCGCTTGCCGATGGCGGCCTCGCCGCCATGTTCACGGCACCGGACGGCGCCCAGGCCTTTGCCGTGCGCTGGCAAGGCGGCGTGCACGGCTATCTCAACCAATGCCCCCATGCAGGCGGCCCGCTTGATTTCGAAGGCCAGGTGCTGGAAAGTTCAGGCCGCTTCCTGATGTGCGCGCGGCACGGCGCCATCTTCGAGCCCGACACTGGCAAGTGCGTCGGCGGCCCCTGCCGCGGCGCACGGCTCACGCCGCTGGCGGTGCATGAAAAAGCGGACGGCAGCGTGTGGCTCGGCCAGGCCGAATGAAGACGAAGACAACCCTCCAGGAGAAAAAAGATATGCGCAGCAACAACAGGCTTCACCCCCTCACCCTGTCGGTCACGGCCCTCGCCTTCGCCGGCCTCATGGCGGGCTGCACCGGCATGTCGCCCGGCAGCGGCAAGGCCTTCACGGGCATGAAGGTCACGTCGAGCGCCTTCGGCGACAACGGCGTCATTCCGGCCGACTACGCCGGCGCGGGCGACTGCGGCGGCAAGAACGTGTCGCTGCCCGTGGCCTGGAGCAACCTGCCGGCCAAGACCAAATCGGTCGCCGTGCTGGTGTTCGACCCCGATGGCGCGGCCGGCCTCGGCGTGTCGCACTGGGTGGCCTACAACATCGCGGCCGAACGCGGCGAGCTCAAGGCCGGCGAAGGCCAGGCGGGCTCGAACTTCAACTTCACCATGGGCCCGAACGTGGCCGGCGCACCCGCTTATCGCGGCATGTGCCCGCCGGTGGGCGACCGGCCGCATCACTACGTGATGACCGTGGTTGCCACCGACTTCGCACCGGGCAGCCTGCCGGCAGGCCTTGCGCGCGACGCCCTGCTGGCCGCGCTCAAGGGCCATGCACTGGGCGGGCAGAGCGTGGTGGGCCTCTACAGCCGCTGAATGCAGCGGGTGCGCGAGTAATAATTAAGACTTCAGTTCGCCGGCATTCGTCAGCCATGGCTGCAGCCGCTTCTTCGAAAGCTTCATCGATGGCCCAGCCCGCTGCCGCGTCCTCCCCCTCTTCGGCCCCACCGTCCATCGGCGACCTCGACGCCATGTTCGACCTGGCGCCCGTCTCGCTCTGGATCGAAGACTACGGCGACCTCAAGCGCAAGCTCGACGGCTGGCGCGCCGAGGGCGTGACCAACCTGGTGGCGCACCTGCATGCGGACCCGCAGCGCGTGAGCGACTGCATGGCGCTGCTGAAGGTGCTGCGGGTCAACCAGCACACGCTGAAACTCTTTGCCGCCGACAGCCAGGAGACCCTGCTGGGCGCGCTGGACCGCGTGTTCCGCGGCGACATGTCGGCCACCGTGGTGCACGAGCTCGACCAGCTGTGGCACGGCCAGCTCACCTTCGAGAGCGAGACCGTCAACTACGCGCTCGACGGCCGGCGGCTCGACGTGCGCGTGCGTGCCCGCGTGCTGCCGGGGTACGAAGACAGCTGGAGCCGCGTGCTGGTGTCGCTCGACGACGTTACCGAGCGCGTGGCCGCGCAGCGCCTGCGGGACGAGAGCGCCATGTACGCGCGCAGCCTGTTCGACCGCTCGCCCGTGTCGCTGTGGGTGGAAGACTTCAGCGCGGTGCGCTCGCTGCTCGAGAGCATCCGTGCGCGCGGCATCACCGACTTCGCCACCTTCATCAAGGTGCACCCCGACTTCGTTGCGCGCTGCATGCAGGAGATTCGCGTCATCGACGTGAACCACGAAACGCTGCGCATGTTCGGCGCGCCCGACCTGCCCACGCTGCTGGGCAGCATCTCGCGCATCTTCCGCGACGAGATGCGCGAATCGTTCGCCGAGCAACTGCAAGACCTGTGGAACGGCAAGACCGTGCAGCATCGCGAGGTGCTCAACTATTCGCTGTCGGGCGAGGTGCTGAACATCCACATGCAGTTCGCGGTGCAGGAAGACCGGCAGGGCACCTGGGACCTGGTGCTGGTGTCGCTGGTCGACATCACCGCGCGCAAGAAGGCCGAGGCCTATCTTGAGTACCTCGGCAAGCACGACGTGCTCACGCAGCTGTGCAACCGCACCTACTACACCGAGGAGCTGAACCGCCTGTCGCGCAAGGGCCCCTGGCCGGTGTCGATCGTGGCCATCGACCTCAACGGCCTGAAGCAGATCAACGACCATGAAGGCCACGCCGCCGGCGACTCGCTGCTGCGCCGCATGGGCGAGGTGCTCGACAAGGCCGTCGACCCACCGGCCTGGCCCGCGCGCATCGGCGGCGACGAGTTCGCGGTGCTGCTGCCGATGACCGACGAGCGCGGCGCCGAGGCAATGCGCGAGCGCATCCTCACGCTGCTCGAAATGAACAACCAGTTCCACGCGGGGCAAAGCGGCCACGCCTTGAGCCTGGCCATCGGGCTCGCAACCTGCCATGGAGACGAGTCGCTCGAAGTGGCGCTGCAGCGGGCGGACCGGGCGATGTATGTCGACAAGTCACGGCACTACGAGAGTACAGCGGCAGAGCGGCGACAGCTGTAGCCATCAACACCAGGATGGCCAGACCGACAGTGTGTGAAAGTTGCGATTGCTGAAAAGAACCGATGCCCATTGAAGGCCTTGCCGAAGCCCTGATCCGACCCGTGATCGAACTGGTGCTGCAGCCCGTCGCGGAGGCCGTACTGCACCTGGCCGGCTACGTCACCGGATTCATCGTCGTTCCGGTCGCCACACTGGGACTCGTTGTCGTCGAGCAGCCCGAGGAAGGCGTCGACGCGATGACCTCGCGCTGGCTCAGAGCGCCCAGCGGGCGCATCGTGCTCAGCATGGACTGGGGCAGCGTAGTCGGCTTTCTTACCTGGCTGTTGATCGGCGTAGTGGCTCTATTGATCTACTTCACGTCCGGGCCTTCATAGCCAGGCACCCGCACCCGCTCCAGAATGAAATCGATGAACGTCCGGATCGCCCGCGTGTGCTGGCGGTTCGGCATGTAGAGCATGAACATCTGCGTGCCGAAGATGCTCAGGCGCCAGTCGTCGAGCGTGGTCACGACGTCGCCTTTGCGCACGTCTTCCTGCACCACGTAGTCGGGCACGAGCCCGATGCCCAGCCCCGCGAGGATGGCCTGGCGCAGGAACAGGAAGTTTTCCGAGATCAGCGTCGGCTCCAGGATCACTTCGCGCCTCGTCTCGCCTTGGTAGGCCGACACGCGCAGCTGTCGCCCGATGACGGCGGCGGTGACCACCGGCGCGCCCTGCAGGGCGTCCAGCTGCACCGGCAGCGGGTTCTTCGCCGCGTAGTCGGTTGAAGCGCAGGCCACATAACGCACCGGCCCCATCTCGCGCGCCACCAGGTTCTGCGGCGGCTCGGGAATCACGCGGATCGCGATGTCGACTTCGTCGCGCAGCAGGTCCTCGATGCGGTTCTCGAACACCACGTCGAGCACGATGCCGGGGTACTGGCGCTTGAAGTCGATCAGCCAGTCGGCCATCACGAGCTGGCCGTAGCCGCTGGGCACGCTCAGGCGCACGCGGCCCTGCAGGCCCTGCCCCAGCGTCGTTACCGATTCGCGCGCCGCCAGCAGCTCGCCCTGGATGGCCACGCCGTGCTGGTAAAGCCGCAGGCCGATTTCGGTCGGCTCGGCGCGCCGGGTGGTGCGCCGCACCAGCTGCGCGCCGACTGAGCGCTCCAGCTGGTTCAGGTGATAGCTGACGTTGGCGCGGCTCATCTTGAGCCGGCGGGCCGCCGCGCTCAGGTTGCCGGCGTCAAGAATTTCCACCAACAAAGTGAGCGACTGGAGGTCCATGGGCCGATTGTGTCAAAAATTCTTTGACAGTCTGTCAACCGCCTATGCAATTGTCAAAGCGGCGCAGCGGGCAAAGAATGCTGGGTTCACCCCCAGAGCCTCGAACCGCACGGTTCGCAACGCAAAGAGACAAGCAAGCACATGGCCACCACAACTCCCAGCCCCTCCACGTCCAACGGTCCCGTCACCTTCCAGCGTCGAGGCGACGTGTTCGTGGTGACCATCGACAACCCGCCCGTCAACGCCCTGGGCGTGGATGTGCGCCGCGGCCTCGTGGGCGCCATCGACGCGGCCGAGGCCGACAGCGCCGCCGCGGCGGTGCTGATCGTCGGCGCGGGCCGCAACTTCATCGCTGGTGCGGATATCCGCGAGTTCGGCAAGACGCCGCAACCGCCGTCGCTGCCCGAGGTCTGCCTGAAGATCGAGAACTGCACGAAGCCGGTTGTCGCCGCAATCCACGGCGCCGCACTGGGTGGCGGGCTCGAAGTGGCGCTGTCGGCGCACTACCGCCTCGCATCGCCCACGGCCAAGCTCGGCCTGCCCGAAGTGGCGCTCGGCCTTCTGCCCGGCTCGGGCGGCACGCAGCGTGCGC
This sequence comes from Variovorax sp. GW821-FHT09D05, assembly GCF_059416325.1. Lineage (NCBI taxonomy): Bacteria > Pseudomonadati > Pseudomonadota > Betaproteobacteria > Burkholderiales > Comamonadaceae > Variovorax > Variovorax sp. GW821-FHT09D05. The sequence goes on from NZ_JBWKOZ010000007.1 coordinate 44,941, forward strand.
CGCGCCTCATCGGCGTGAAGCCCGCGCTCGAGCTGATGCTCAGCGGCCGCCATGCGGGCGCGAAGGAAGCGCTGTCGCTCGGCCTCGTCGACCGCCTCGGCACCGATGCCGACGCGCTGGCTGAAGGCCTTGCCTACGCGCAGGAACTGGTCGCCGCCAAGGCCCCGGTGCGCCGCACGCGCGAAGCCGGCGCGCTGGCCGACAAGGAAGCCAGCCGCGCCGCCCTAGAAGCCGCGCGCGCCGACACCGCGAAGAAGAGCCGCGGCCTGTTCTCGCCGATGAAGATCATCGAAGCCGTCGAAGGCGCGCTCACGCTGCCCTTCGACGAAGGCATGGCGCTCGAACGCAAGCTGTTCCTGCAGTGCATCGACAGCCCGCAGCGCGCCGGCCTGATCCACGCCTTCTTCGCCGAGCGCGAAGTGCTGAAGGCGCCCGAGACCAAGAGCGCGAAGCCGCGTGCGCTGGAGTCGGCCGGCATCATCGGCGGCGGCACCATGGGCGCGGGCATCGCGGTGGCGATGCTCGACGCGGGCATGCCCGTGACCATGATCGAGCGCGACGACACCCAGCTCGCGCGCGGCCGCGCCAACGTGGAGAAGGTGTACGACGGCCTCATCAAGAAGGGCCGCATGACGCCCGAGGCCAAGACCGCCGTCATGGCGCGCTTCTCGGGCTCCACGTCTTACGACGCACTCGCGCAGGTCGACATCGTGGTCGAGGCCGTGTTCGAGGAAATGGGCGTCAAGAAGGCCGTGTTCGCCGAACTCGACCGCGTGTGCAAGCGCGGCGCCGTCATCGCCACCAACACCTCGTACCTCGACATCGACCAGATCGCTGACAGCATCTCGCGCCCGCAGGACGTGGTGGGCCTGCACTTCTTCTCGCCGGCCAACATCATGAAGCTGCTGGAAATCGTGGTGCCCGCCAAGGTGAGCGCCGACGTGGTCGCCACCGGCTTCGAGCTTGCGAAGAAGCTCAAGAAGGTGCCGGTGCGCGCCGGCGTGTGCGACGGCTTCATCGGCAACCGCATCCTCGCCGTGTACCGCCAGGCCGCCGACCACATGATGGAAGACGGCGCCTCGCCGTATCAGATCGACGAAGCGGTGCGCAACTTCGGCTATCCGATGGGTCCGTTCCAGGTGTCCGACCTGGCCGGCGGCGACATCGGCTGGGCCACGCGCAAGCGCAAGGCCGCCACGCGCGACCCGCAAGCGCGCTACGTGCAGGTGGCCGACCGCATCTGCGAGCGCGGCTGGTTCGGCCAGAAGACGCAGCGCGGCTACTACCTGTACCCCGAAGGCGCGCGCACCGGCGTGCCCGACCCCGAGGTGCTGGCCATCATCGATGCCGAGCGCGAACGCGCGGGCATCAAGCCGCGCGCCTTCACCGAGGAAGAAATCATGCGCCGCTACATGGCCGCAATGATCAACGAAGGCGCCAACGTCGTGCTCCAGCGCATCGCGCTGCGCCCGCTCGACGTGGACGTGACCTTCCTCTACGGCTACGGCTTCCCGCGCCACCGCGGCGGCCCGATGAAATACGCCGACACCGTGGGCCTGCCCAAGGTGCTGGCCGACATCCGCGAGTTTGCCAAGGAAGACCCGATCTTCTGGAAGCCCTCGCCGCTGCTGGTCGAGCTGGTCGCGCAAGGCGCCGATTTCGCCAGCCTCAATCAATCCGAGTAATCCGAGTCCATTTCAGTCAGCCGTCCAGGAGACATTCCCATGCGTGAAGCCGTCATCGTTTCCACCGCCCGCACCCCGCTCACCAAGGCGCACCGCGGCGAATTCAACATCACCCCCGGCCCCACGCTGGCTGCCTTCGCGGTGAAGGCAGCGGTAGAGCGCTCGGGCCTCGACGCGGCGCTGATCGAGGACGCGATCCTCGGCTGCGGCTACCCCGAAGGCACCACCGGCCGCAACATCGCGCGCCAGGCCATCATCCGCGCGGGCCTGCCGATCAGCATCGCCGGCACCACGGTCAATCGCTTCTGCGCCTCGGGCCTGCAGGCGATTGCGATGGCCGCGGGCCGCATCGTGGTGGACGGCGCGCCGGCCATGATCGCGGGCGGCGTCGAAAGCATCTCGCAGATCCGCTCGCGCAGCGCCACCGATGCTGGCGACAGCGGCATGGACCCGTGGATCGTCGAGCACAAGCCCGAGCTGTACATGGCGATGATCGAAACCGCCGACATCGTGGCAAAGCGCTACGGTATTACCCGCGAGGCGCAGGACCGCTTCTCCGCCGAAAGTCAGCGCCGCACCGAAGAAGCGCAGATCGCCGGCCGCTACAAGGACGAGATCGTCGCCTGCACCACCACGATGGCCGTGACCGACAAGGAGACGAAGGAAGTCACCTACCGCGAAGTCACTGCCACCGAAGACAACTGCAACCGCCGAGGCACCACCTACGAGGCGCTCGCCAAGCTGAAGCCCGTGATGGGCGAGGACAAGTTCGTCACCGCAGGCAACGCCTCGCAGCTGTCGGACGGCGCATCGGCCTGCGTGCTGATGGAAGCCAAGGACGCCGAGCGCGCCAACATCAAGCCGCTGGGTGCATTCCGCGGCCTGGCAGTCGCCGGCTGCGAGCCCGACGAAATGGGCATCGGCCCGGTGTTCGCAGTGCCCAAGCTGCTCGCGCGCCACGGCCTCAAGGTGCAGGACATCGGCCTGTGGGAACTCAACGAAGCCTTCGCCTCGCAGTCGATCTACTGCCAGGACAAGCTGGGCATTCCGTCGGAGCTTCTGAACGTGAACGGCGGAGCGATCTCCATCGGCCACCCCTTCGGCATGACCGGCGCGCGCCTCACGGGCCACGTGCTCATCGAAGGCAAGCGCCGCGGCGCGAAGTACGCCGTGGTCACGATGTGCATCGCCGGCGGCATGGGCGCGGCCGGCTTGTTCGAAATCTATTGAGGAGCCAGCGATGGACCTGAACTTCACCCCCGAAGAAGAAGCCTTCCGCAGCGATGTGCGCGCCTTCCTGGCCGACAAGCTGCCCGTGCGGCTGTCGGAGAAAGTGCGCGGCGGCAAGATCCTCGAGAAGGCCGACATGCAGGAATGGCACGCCATCCTCAACGAGCGCGGCTGGCTGGCCAACCACTGGCCCGAGCAGTACGGCGGCCCGGGCTGGACGGCGGTCGAGAAGTTCATCTTCGAGAACGAATGCGCACTGGCCTTTGCGCCGCGCATCGTGCCCTTCGGCGTGAACATGCTCGGCCCTGTGCTCATCAAGTACGGCAACGAAGCGCAGAAAAGCTACTGGCTGCCGCGCATCCTGAACGGCGCCGACTGGTGGTGCCAGGGCTATTCGGAACCCGGCGCAGGCTCCGACCTGGCAGCGGTGAAGACCTCAGCCGTGCGCGGCATCGACGCGCAGGGCGACCACTACATCGTGAACGGCCAGAAGACCTGGACCACGCTGGGCCAGCACGCCAACATGATCTTCTGCCTGGTGCGCACCAACCGCGAGGCGAAGAAGCAGGAGGGCATCAGCTTCCTGCTGATCGACATGAACTCGCCCGGCGTGGAAGTGCGCCCGATCATCACGCTCGACGGCGAGCATGAGGTGAACGAGGTGTTCTTCTCCGACGTGCGCGTGCCCGCCGAGAACCTCGTGGGCGAAGAGAACAAGGGCTGGACTTGCGCCAAGTACCTGCTGACGTACGAGCGCACCAACATCGCGGGCGTGGGCTTCTCGGTGGCCGCGCTCGAACAGCTCAAGGGCATTGCGGCCACGCAGACCAAGAACGGCAGGCCGCTGGCCGAAGACCCGGCCTTCGCGGCACGCATGGCGCGCGTCGAGATCGACCTGGAGAACATGAAGACCACCAACCTGCGCGTGATTGCGGCGGTGGCCGGTGGCGGCGTGCCAGGCGCGGAAAGCTCGATGCTGAAGATCCGCGGCACCGAGATCCGCCAGGAGATTTCTTCGCTGGCCCGCCGCGCGATGGGCGTCTATGGCCGCCCCTTCATCGCCGAGGCGCTGAAAGACGGCTTCACCGGCGAGACCTTCGGACCAGCTTATGCATCGGCCGCCGCCTCGCGCTACTTCAACAACCGCAAGCTGTCGATCTTCGGCGGCTCGAACGAAATCCAGAAGAACATCATCAGCAAGATGATCCTGGGTCTGTAAGGAGACATGCAATGAACTTCGAACACACCGAAGACCGGCGCATGCTCGCCGACAGCCTGAACCGCTTCATCGCCGAGCAGTACGCGTTCGACGCACGCGACCGCATCGCGAAATCGGAGCACGGGTTCAGCAAGGAAATCTTCCAGCAGTTCGCCGAACTGGGCGTGATCGGCGCGCTGTTCAGCGAGGCCGATGGCGGCTTCGGCGGTGGCGGTTTCGACATCGCGGTGGTCTTCGAGGCACTGGGCCGCGGCCTGGTGATCGAGCCGCTGCTGGGCGCCGTGATGGTCGGCGAGGCACTCAGCGCCGCAGGCACCAACGCGCAGAAAGAGAAGCTCGCAGACATCATCAACGGCGTGACCGTGGCAGCCTTCGCGCACGACGAGGCCGACACGCACTACGAACGCACGCGCGTGGCTACCAAGGCCGAGCGCTGTGGCGATGGCTGGGTGCTTCACGGTGCCAAGGCCGTGGTGCCTCAGGGCGAGCAGGCCGACCTTTTCCTCGTGTCCGCCCGAACCTCGGGCAAGGTGGACGACGAAGCCGGCATCTCGCTGTTCCTCGTGCCCGCGAAGACGGCAGGCCTCACGGTGCGCGGCTGCCCCGCCATCGACGGTGGCCGTGTCGCCGAACTCTCGTTCGACGGCGTGAAGCTGGGCGCCGATGCACTGCTGGGCACCGAAGGCCAGGGCCACGCTACGCTGGAACGCGCCATCGGCCGCGGCGTGCTCGCACTGTGCGCCGAAGCGCTGGGCGCGATGGAAGCGGCCAAGACCGCGACGCTGGAGTACCTGCGCACGCGCAAGCAGTTCGGCACGCTGATCGGCAGCTTCCAGGCCCTGCAGCACCGCATGGCCGACCTGCTGCTCGAGATCGAACAGGCCCGCTCGGCCGTCATCAACGCCGCGGCAGCCATCGACACCGGCGACCGCGTGACGCGCGAGCGTGCGCTGTCGGCCGCCAAGTTCAGCATCGGCCGCATCGGCGCGCTGGTGGCGGAAGAAAGCATCCAGATGCACGGCGGCATCGGCATGACGTGGGAGCTGCCGATGCCCCACTACGCCAAGCGCCTCGTGATGATCGACCACCAGCTGGGCGACGAAGACCACCATCTGCAGCGCTACATTGCCCTGGGCAAAGAGTCCGGCAAGGAGCTGGCGGCATGACGGACAAGACGGTTCTGATCTCGCAGGAAGGCGACGTACGCATCCTGACCAACAGCAACCCCGGCGCACGCAACGCGATCACGCCGACGCTGTACGCCGAACTCTCGGCCGCACTCGCCGATGCACAGAACGACCCCGAAGTGGGCGCCGTGGTGTTCACCGGCGCAGGTGACTTCTTCTGCTCCGGCGGTGACCTCAACCTGCTGGCCAAGCGCCGCGAGCTGCCCGCCTCGGAGCGCCGCGAAAAGCTCGAAGGCCTGCATGACCTGATCCGCGCGATCCGCGATTCCGGCAAGCCCGTGATCGCGGCGGTCGAAGGTGGCGCTGCCGGTGCTGGGCTGTCTATGGCGCTGGCCTGCGACATGCTGGTGTCGGCGCGAGACGCCTTCTTTACCGTGGCCTACGTCAAGGTCGGCCTCACGCCGGACGGCGGCGCCACGGCATTCCTGTCGGAGTTCGTCTCGCGCCAGGTGCTGACGGAGATGTGCCTCACCGGCGACCGCATGCCGGCCGAGCGCCTGCACGCACTGGGCGCGGTCAACCGCCTGACCGACAAGGGCGCGGCGCTGGCCGAAGCCATCGCGCTCGCAGCCAAGGTGGCGAGCGGCCCGCAACGCGCGAGCGCCCGCATCAAGACGCTGTGCCGCCAGGCACACCGCGCCACGCTGGAAGAGCAGCTCGACGCCGAGGCCGTGTTCATGGTCGAGTCGCAGGCGGACGCCGAAGCGGCCGAAGGCATCGGCGCGTTCCTCGGCAAGCGCAAGGCCGACTTCGTCGCGCTGCGCCGACAGAAGCAGGACGCGTCCTGACACGCGCCGTGCTCACCCTTCCAACCTCTTGCACGCAGGTGCGGAGGTTTTTCGTCTTTCTGGAGCTGCCATGTCTTCGCTGAATTCCTCGCTGCCGCTTGCCGGCGTGCGCGTCCTCGACTTGTCCCGCATCCTCGCGGGCCCCTGGTGCGGCATGGTGCTGGCCGACATGGGTGCAGAGGTCATCAAGGTAGAACACCCCGGCCGCGGCGACGACACGCGCGACTGGGGCCTGCGTGTCGGCAAGACCGAGACCGCCTACTTCAACAGCGTGAACCGCAACAAGCGCTCGGTCACGCTCGACCTGCAGACGCCCGAAGGCCAGCAGCTCGCGCGCGACCTCGCGAAGCAATGCGACGTGGTGATCCAGAACTTCAAGTTCGGCGGCATCGACAAGCTGGGCCTGGGCTACGAACAGCTGAGCAAGGAGCAGCCCGGCCTCATCTACTGCTCGATCTCGGGCTACGACCGCACCGGCCCCGAAGCCGCGCGACCGGGCTACGACCTCGTGGTGCAAGGCGAAGCCGGCCTGATGGCACTGAACGGCGAAGCGAACCAACCGCCGCTGAAGTTCGGCGTGGCTGCCGTCGACCTGTTCACCGGCATGTACTCGGCGCAGGCCATCCTGGCCGCGCTGTACCAGCGCGAGAAAACCGGCAAGGGCCGGCATGTCGAGATGGCACTGTTCGACTGCGGCCTGATGATCACCGCCTACTACGGCCTCGAAGCGCTGCTGATGGGCGAAGACCCGCCGCGCTACGGCAACTCGCACCCGTCGATCGTGCCCTACGGCGTGTTCGATGCGGCCGACGGCCCGCTGGTCATCACCGTGGGCAACAACGCGCAGTTCGCGCGCTTCTGCACCGACGTGATCGAGCGGCCCGACCTCGCTGCCGACGAACGCTTCAAGACCAACATCCTGCGTTCTGCAAACCGCGCGGTACTGCTGCCCGAGCTGCATGCCGAGCTGGCCAAGCGCCAGCGCGCCGACCTGCTCGCGAAGCTCACCGCCTCGGGCATTCCGTGCGGCGAGGTGCTGGGCCTGCTCGAAGCGCTGCAATCGAAGCGTGCGACCGATGCCGGCCTCGTGACCACGCAGCCGCACCCGGTGGCCGGCACGGTCAACGTGCTGGCACCGCCCTACCGTTTCGACGGCGAGCGCCTGCCGGTGCGCAGCGCGCCGCCCACATTGGGCGAAGGCACGCACGACGTGCTGCAGTCCCTGCTCGGCCTGTCGGATGAAAAGCTGGCCGCGCTTAAAACAAGTGGCGTCGTCTGAAGAAGACAGGCGCCCGCATTTCCAAAGTAGACAAGACCCAATGGCATCCTTTTCTTCCCTTCGCAGTTCCCTTCGCAGTCCCGTTCGCCGCGCCCTTCTTGCACTCGCCCTGCCCCTGGTGGCCGGCACCGCCTTCGCGCAGGCCTGGCCCGCCAAGCTGATCACGCTGATCGTGCCCTTCCCGCCCGGCGGCCCGACCGACGTGGCCTCGCGCATCGTGGCGCAGAAGATGTCGGTCGCGCTCAAGCAGAACATCGTGATCGACAACCGCAGCGGCGCATCGGGCACCGTGGGCGCTGCTGCCGCGGCCCGCGCCGCGCCCGATGGCTACACCTTCGTGATGCTGGCCACGCCCACGCTGCTGGCCTCGCACCTGTACGGCCCCACCGGCTACGACATCTTCAAGAACTTCACGCCCGTGGGCTCGGTGTACGACCTGCCGATCGTGCTGGTGGTCAACCCCAAGTCGCTGCCCGACGTGACCGGCGTGCAGGGCCTGATCGCCAAGGCCAAGGCCGAAGGCGGCAAGCTCAACTACACGAGCGCGGGCGCCGGCAGCTTCGGCCACCTGACGACCGAGCAGCTGAAGACCATCGGCAAGTTCGACATGCAGCACGTGCCCTACCGCGGCAGCGCGCCGGCCGTGACCGACCTGATCGGCGGCCAGGTGCCCGCGATGTTCTCTGACCTTGTGGGCGTGCTGCCGCACATCAAGGCCGGCAAGCTGCGCGCCATCGCGGTCGGCTCCGGCCAGCGCGTGAGCCTGCTGCCCGATGTGAAGACGGTGGCCGAACAGGGCTTCCCGGGCTTCGACGCAACCTCTTGGGGCGGCCTGCTGGCGCCGGCCGGCACGCCCAAGGACGTGATCGACCGCATGAGCGCCGAACTCAAGACCGCGCTGGCCGACAAGGAAGTGCAGGACAAGCTCCAGAGCGTCGGCACCTTCTCGGCCTACCGCACGCCCGAGCAGACGGGCGTGCGCATGCGCGAGGACTTCGAGCGCTGGGGCAAGGTCATTCGCGACAACCACATCACGAACCAGTAAAACGGCCGGGCCGGCAGGGCGACAACACCAAGGAGACAAGACATGACAGACAGGCACGACAACAACTACAGCACCCCGGTCGGCGCGCCGTTCCGCCCCGCCCTTCCCGTTCGCAGCCTCGCCGACATCCGCAAGCTCGAAGAGACGCCGCTGGAGCAGGCGCTCACGGTGCGCAGCACCTACGAGATCTTCCGCAACGCGGGCCACGCCTTCGGCGGCAAGACGGCGCTGACCTTCCTGCGCACCGGCAACCCGGCCGACGAACCCATTCGCTGGTCGTACGCCGAACTGCTCGCGCGCATCCACCAGACCGCGAACATGCTGCACACGCTGGGTGTGGGGCCTGACGACGCGGTGGCGGTGCTGCTGCCCGGTTGCCTGGAGTACCACCTCGCGCTGTGGGGCGGCGAGGCGGCCGGCATCGTGCAGCCGCTGAACCCGCTGCTCACCGACGAGAAGCTGGTCGCGCTGATGACCGCGGGCCGCGCCAAGGTGCTGATCGCCTACGGCTCGGACAGCGAATCGGGCATGTGGTCGAAGGCGATGCGCCTGCGCGGCCAGGTGCCGACGCTGACCACGGTGCTGCGCGTGGCGCCGCACGACGAAGCGCCGGGCGCTGCCGGCACGCTGCCTGGAGCAGGATCGGACAGCGCGACCGCGCTGCCGGGCGTTGCCGAGTTCGACGTGCTGCGCGCCGCGCAACCCGACGACCGCCTCGTGAGCGGCCGAGACATCGCGCCGACCGACATCGCCGCCTACTTCCACACCGGCGGCACCACGGGTGCGCCGAAGCTCGCGCGCCACAGCCACGGCGCGCAGGTGTTCACGGCCTGGGCCAGCGTGCAGGTCGCGGGCATGAACGAGAGCGGCATCTCCATCAACGGCTATCCGCTGTTCCACGTGGCGGGCGTGCTGCCGGCATCGCTCTCGTCGCTGTCGGCGGGCGTGGAAGTGATCATTCCCACGCCCTCGCTGCTGCGCAACAAGGAGGTGCTGGCCAACTACTGGAAGCTGGTGGCGAAGTACCGCCCGACCTCGCTGTCGGCCGTGCCCACCGTGCTCGCGGCGCTGGCCAATGTGCCGCTGGACGGCGCGGACATTTCATCGATCACCTATTGCCGCACCGGCGCCGCCGTGCTCGCGCCCGAGCTGGCCGCGCGCTTCGAGCGGCTGTTCGGCCTGCACGTGCACGAGAGCCTGGGCATGACGGAGATGGCCGGCATCTCGACCATCACACCACCGGGCGTGGACGGGCCCGCGGGCTGCGTGGGCTTTCGCCTGCCCTACATGCAGATGCGCGTGGTGGCGCTCGACGAGAACGGCAACGCCAGCGACCGCGAGGTGGCGCCCGGCGAACAGGGCATGGTGCTGTTCAAGTCGCCCAATGTGTTCTCCGGCTTCGTGGACCCGGCCGACAACGCCAAGGCCTTCACGGCCGACGGCTGGCTCGCGACCGGCGACCTGGGCTGGATCGACAGCGAGGAGCGACTCAACCTCACGGGCCGCTCGAAGGACCTGATCATCCGCAGCGGCCACAACATCGACCCCAAGACCATCGAGGACGCGCTGGGCGCGCATCCCGCCGTGCAACTGTGCGCCGCCGTGGGCGCGCCCGATGCCTATGCGGGCGAACTGCCCGTGATCTTCGCGACGCTGGTGCCCAGCGCCTCGGCAACGGAAGAAGAGCTGCTGGCCTTCACCGCCGAGCGCGTGGACGAAGCGCCCGCAAAGCCCAAGTGGGTGTCGGTGATCGAGACCATGCCGATGACCAACGTCGGAAAGATCTACAAGCCCGAGCTGCGCGCGATGGCCGCACGCCAGGTGGTGAGCGCGACGGTCGTCGAGGTGTGCGTATCGCTCGGCCTGCCCGAGGCCGCGCGCCCTGTGGTGAAGACCGAAGGCGAAAGCCTCGTGCGCGTGCTGATCGACAACGCGGCAGCGGGCGCACTGGCCGCATCGCTTCAGGAGCGGCTGCAGAAGGCGCTGGAGCCGCTGCCCTTCAAGACGCGCATCGGGGCGCAGTGATTTTTGAAACCAAGACAGAGAGACAGAGACAAGCCATGACCATCCGCCTTCCGAACCGCCGCGCCTTGCTGTGCGCCGCCGCTTCCGTCGCCACGCTGTGCGCGCTGCCCGCAGCAAATGCCCAGACCGCTTACCCCAACAAACCGATCCGCATGGTCGTGCCCTTCGCCGCCGGCGGCGCCACCGACGTGCTCGCGCGCGTGATCGGCCAGAAGATGTCGGCCGGCCTGGGCCAGCCCGTCATCATCGACAACAAGCCCGGCGCGGCCGGCATCATCGGCACCGACGCGGTCGCCAAGGCTGCGCCCGACGGCTACACCATCGTGCTGGGGCTGAGCAATTCGCTGATGACCAACGAGTTCCTGTACGAGAAGCTGCCCTACGACACGCAGCGCGACCTCACGCTGGTCTACCAGATCGCGATGGCGCCGCTGGTGCTGGTGGTGCACCCGAGCGTTCCCGTGAAGACCGGTCCCGAGCTGCTGAAGTACGTCACCGCCAACAAGGGCAAGGTGGCTTACGGCTCGTACGGCGTGGGCGCATACCCGCACCTGGCCGGCGCGCACATGAGCCTGGCCACGCAGTCCGACATGAACCACGTCGCCTACAAGGGCGAGGCGCCGATGATGCAGGACCTGATCGGCGGCCAGATCCAGATGGCTTATGCGAGCGCGCTGGTGGCCAAGCCGCACATCGATTCCGGGAAGATCCGCGCCATCGGCGTGAGCGGCGAGCGCCGCATGAGCACGCTGCCCAACGTGCCTACGCTGGCAGAGCAGGGCCTGAAGGACGAGGCCTACCGCGTGACGGGCTGGCTCGCCATCGCGGCTCCTGCAAAGACACCGAAACCCATCGTGGACCGCATCGCCGAAGAAGTGCGCAAGGCCACGCAGCAGCCCGACGTGCGCGAACGCGTGGCAGCCATGGGCTTCGAGATCAAGGACAGCTCGCCCGAACTCTTCGCCACCGCCTGGAAGGCCGAGCGCCCGGTGTGGGAGCGCCTCATCAAGCAGTCGGGCGCCAAGCTCGAGTAACCCATTCACTCATTCATTTCTTCGTCATTCAAAGGAACAGCCATGAAGGTTCTTGTACCTGTCAAACGGGTCGTCGACTACAACGTGAAAGTGCGCGTCAAGAGCGACGGCACCGGAGTGGACATTGCCAACGTCAAGATGAGCATGAACCCCTTCGACGAGATCGCCGTTGAAGAAGCCGTTCGCCTGAAGGAAAAGGGCGTCGTGACCGAAGTCATCGCCGTCTCGTGCGGTGATGCCAAATGCCAGGAAACCCTGCGCACCGCCATGGCCATCGGCGCCGACCGCGGCATCCTCGTGGAAACCACCGAAGAACTGCAGCCCCTGGCCGTCGCCAAGCTGCTCAAGGCGCTGGTGGACAAGGAACAACCGTCGCTCATCATCCTGGGCAAGCAAGCCATCGACGACGACGCCAACCAGACCGGCCAGATGCTGGCGGCTCTTGCTGACCTGCCCCAGGCCACCTTCGCCTCCAAGGTCGAAGTCGCTGGTGACAAAGCCACCGTCACCCGCGAAGTCGACGGCGGCCTGGAAACCATCTCCCTCACGCTGCCGGCCGTCATCACCACCGACCTGCGCCTGAACGAGCCGCGCTACGTCACCTTGCCCAACATCATGAAGGCCAAGAAGAAGACGCTCGACGTCTTCAAGCCCGAGGACCTGGGCGTGGACGTCAAGCCGCGCCTGAAGACCCTGAAGGTGGCTGAGCCCCCCAAGCGCGGCGCCGGCATCAAGGTGCCCGATGTTGCAACGCTGGTGGACAAACTGAAGAACGAAGCGAAGGTGATCTGAACATGACCGCACTTGTTATTGCCGAACACGACCACGCGACCGTCAAGCCCGCGACCCTGAACACCGTGACCGCTGCGCTGGCCTGCGGTGGCGATGTCCACGTGCTGGTGGCCGGTGCCAATGCAGCCGAAGCCGGCAAGGCCGCCGCACAGATCGCCGGAGTCTCCAAAGTCATCGTGGCCGACAGCCCCAGCCTGGCTGAGAACCTCGCCGAGAACGTCGCAGCCCAGGTGCTGGCGATCGCATCCAACTACAGCCACATCCTGTTCCCCTCGACCGCCAACGGCAAGAACGTCGCGCCTCGCGTGGCTGCCAAGCTGGACGTCGCTCAGATCAGCGACATCACCAAAGTCGACAGCCCCGACACCTTCGAGCGACCGATCTACGCGGGCAACGCCATTGCCACCGTGCAGAGCAGTGACGCAACCAAGGTGATCACGGTGCGCACGACCGGCTTCGATGCCGCAGCCGCCACGGGTGGCAGCGCAGCGGTTGAAACGGCCGAAGGCGTTGCAGACAGCGGCAAGAGCAGCTTCGTGGGCCGTGAAGTCACGAAGAGCGAGCGCCCCGAACTGACGGCGGCCAAGATCATCGTCTCGGGCGGCCGGGCGTTGGGCAGCGCAGAGAAGTTCACCGAAGTGATGGCCCCTCTGGCCGACAAGCTGAACGCAGGCCTTGGCGCCAGCCGCGCGGCCGTCGACGCGGGCTACGCCCCCAACGACTGGCAAGTGGGCCAGACGGGCAAGATCGTCGCTCCGCAGCTGTACATCGCAGCAGGCATCTCGGGCGCCATCCAGCACTTGGCCGGCATGAAGGACTCCAAGGTGATCGTGGCGATCAACAAGGACGAAGAAGCCCCGATCTTCTCGGTGGCCGACTACGGCCTCGTGGCCGACCTGTTCACGGCCGTGCCGGAACTGGTGAAGGCGCTGTAAGGGGTCTTCGACGATGAAGACCCGTATCACCGAACTGCTCGGCATCCGCTACCCGATCATCCAGGGCGGCATGCAATGGGTGGGCCGCGCCGAGCTGGCCGCGGCCGTGTCGAATGCCGGGGGCCTCGGCATCGTCACCGCGCTGACGCAGCCCACGCCCGACGACCTGCGCAACGAAATCGCGCGCACCCGCACGCTCACCGACAAGCCCTTCGGCGTGAACCTCACGATCCTGCCGGCGGTGAAGCCGCCGCCGTATGCGGAGTACGTGCAAGCCATCATCGACAGCGGCATCAAGATCGTGGAGACCGCGGGCAACAGCCCGAAGGACTTCATCGAGGCACTGAAGCGCCATGACGTGAAGATCGTGCACAAGTGCACTTCGGTGCGCCATGCGCTGTCGGCGGAGCGCAATGGCGTCGATGCCGTGTCGGTGGACGGCTTCGAATGCGCGGGCCATCCGGGCGAGGACGACGTGCCCGGCCTAGTGCTGCTGCCCGTCGCGGCGCGCAAGCTGCGCATTCCGATCATTGCGTCGGGCGGCATTGCCGACGGGCGCGGCATGGCCGCCGCACTGGCACTGGGTGCCGAAGGCGTGAACATGGGCACGCGCTTCTGCGTGACGAAGGAAGCGCCGATCCACGACAACATCAAGCAGGCGCTGGTCGCGGCAACCGAGCGCGACACGAAGCTGATGTTCCGCACCCTGCACAACACGGCGCGCGTGTTCCGCAACGCCATCTCCGAAGAGGTGGTGGCTACGGAGAACCGCCCGGGTGGCTGCGAGTTCGAGGACGTGCGACCGCTGGTGGCCGGCGCGCGGGGCCGTGCGGCGCTGGAGTCTGGCGAGGTGCACAACGGCGTGGTCTCGGCCGGGCAGTGCATCGGGCTGATCGACGACATTCCGACTTGTGCCGAGCTGCTCGAGCGCATGGTGCGTGAGTGCCGGGAGCATCTGGACCGGGCGCGGGCCTGGATGGACTGAAGCTTTTGGATTGCATCGGGGGGCGCTCACGCCGACGGGGTGCCTTGCTCCGCGAATGTCCCCCGGCCTTCGGCCTCCTCCTTTATTTCGCTGCGCAAGGCACCCCATCGGCGTGATCGTTCGGAGCCGCTGCGGAAGCTGCATTTGTTGGCAGTCGCCGAGACTTCGTGCCGCATGGAACGCTTACTTCGCCGGGTTCTTCTCTAGAGTGGATGCCCCTGTCACTCAACACCCCAACAAGGGGAGAAGAAAGGCGCAACACACCAAGCCACCACCGAAATGTTTGAAGGCTGCTTGCCTCGCGGCAGGTTGTCGGTGCGAAAGCAGCGATGCAGATGCGAGGTATCAAAAGGCGACGGCCAGGGCGTTACTAGCACCCCAGCCGTCTAACCAAGTTCGTGCAACACCTTGGAAGGACCGCACAAAAATGGCTACCAAGACTATAGCCCGGCCTCTCACGCCGGTAGCTTCCGAAGACAACGCCCAAGACCCGGCGGATCTTCTCGAAAACACCCTCTCTCAGCTTGAAGCTCTCCTGTGGGTCTGCCACGGGGAAGACATCGACTGGTGCAGCGGGGATGGGCCTCGACGATTGGACAACCTGCTTTGGCTTGCGGCTGAACTGGCTCGCAAGGCTGGGGAGTTGTTTCAGATGAGCGAGAAGGCGCGGCGCGGGGCGTCTGACGCTGGCGGGTAGAGGCCGGTCTGCGGGTGAGCGGGCAACGTCGAACTAGTCATTCCAGGCGCTTGGCCGCCATCACCCGATTACTTGGACCACTCGTCCGATAGCGTTTCAGCCTGCTTCAACACCAGTTCCACTGCGTCAGCCTGTTGATCGGGCGGATATTTCCAACGCTGCAGCGTTCGGCGGACCAGAATGCGCAGCTTAGCCCGCACGCTATCACGTACCTGCCAGTCCACCGTGGTACTGGCCCGCAGTTTTTCGGTGATCTCGATAGCGATCTTCTTGAGCGTGTCATCGCCCAACTCACGCACCGCGCTTTCGTTGTTGGCCAGCGCGTCGTAAAAGGCGATCTCATCATGGCCGAGGCCTAGCGCAGCCTCGCGTTCAAGCACGGCCTGGAACTCCTTGGCCATGGCGATCAGCTCTTCGATGACCTGGGCCGTCTCAATCGCGCGGTTGTGGTACTGCCGCAGTGTCTCCAACAGCCGGTCGCCATATTTCTTTTCCAGGACGACGTTGTTGCGGGCGCGGGCCTTGATCTCGTCACGCAGCAGCTTCTCCAGCAGTTCCACGGCCAGGTTGCGGCTCTTCATCTGCCGAATGTCTTCCAGGAACTCGTCGGACAGCAGGCCAATATTGGGTTTATCCAGACCGGCCAGCGCGAAGATGTCCGACACACCGTCGGCCAAGATGGCGTTGTCTAGGATTTGCTTGAGCGCGCTGTTTTTTTCCTCGGCGGTGCGCTTCTTGTCCACCGTGGTGAACTTGGTGATGGCCGCCTTGACCGCCGCGAAGAAAGCGATCTCCTTGCGCAGCGCCACCGCCTCATCCAGCGTGCCACATAGCGAGAACGCCTTGCTCACTGCCGTCATTACATCCAGGAAGCGTTGCTTGCCGTCCTTCAGACCCAGCAGGTGATTAGCGGCCGGCACCAGCAGCACCATCGCCTGAGTCTCGTAGGCGGTGTAGTTAAAGCCGTGCATCAAGCCGCGCAGCACGTCCATCTTCTCTAGTAGCACGGCCAACGCCTCGGCAGCGTTGTGAGTCGGATCGCCCTTGCCCTTGGCGTCGATGTAGGTCTTCAGCGCCGCCTTCAACTCGTTGGCGATGCCGATGTAATCCACCACCAGGCCGCCAGGCTTGTTCTTGAACACCCGGTTTACTCGAGCGATGGCCTGCATCAGGTTGTGGCCCTTCATGGGCTTGTCCACGTACATCGTGTGGCAACAAGGGGCGTCAAAGCCCGTCAGCCACATGTCACGCACGATCACTAGCTTCAGCGAGTCGGCCGGGTTCTTAAATCGCTTCTCCAGCGATTTCTTCACCGCATGGGTGTAGCGGTGCGGTTGTAGCAGCGCCTTGTCAGCAGATGACGCCGTCATCACCACCTTGATGGCGCCTTCTGCTGGGTCGTCGCTGTGCCAGCCCGGCAGCAGCGCCGTGATAGCGTCGTAGAGCCGCACGCAGATCTCGCGGCTCATGCACACGATCATGGCTTTGCCATCGATCGCGCTGACGCGCGCCTCAAAGTGCTGAACCAAGTCCATCGCCACCTGCCTCAGGCGCGGGTCGGCGCCCACCAGCTTCTCCAGCGCCGCCCATTCGCTCTTGGTCTTCTCGCGGCTGGCGACGTCTTCCTCGTCCTCCACCACTTCATCGACCTGTGCATTCAGCCGGTCAATCTCGGCCTGGTTCACATCCAACTTGGCTAGCCGGCTCTCATAGTAGATGGGCACCGTGGCACGGTCATCCACCGCATCCTGGATGTCGTAGATGCTCACGTAGTCACCGAACACCGCCCGGGTGTCCTTGTCTTCGAGCGCGATGGGCGTGCCGGTGAAGCCGATGAAGGTGGCGTTCTTCAGCGCGTCACGCATGTGCTTGGCGAAGCCGAACACATATTTGCCCGTCTTGGTGTTCAGCCGCCCATTCATGCCGTACTGGCTGCGGTGGGCCTCATCCGACATCACCACGATGTTGGCCCGCGCCGACAGCTCGGGGTGTAGCTCTTCGCCTTCCAGCAGCGCGAACTTCTGCACCGTGGTGAAGATAACGCCGCCGGCCTGGCGTGAAGCCAGCATGTCGCGCAGATCATCGCGGCCGGCGGCCTGCAGCGGAGTGGTCTTCAGCAGGTCACTGGCCGCGCAGAACGTGCCGAACAACTGGCCATCGAGGTCGTTGCGATCGGTTACCACCACCACTGTCGGGTTCTTCATCGCCGACTGTTGCAACAGCTTGCCGGCATAGCAGGCCATGGTGATGCTCTTGCCCGAGCCTTGGGTGTGCCACACCACCCCCGCCTTGCGCGAGCCGGGCTGCACCTGCCTGCCGTAGGTGGCGCGCTCTTCCTGCACCTCTAGCAGGCCCTTGTCGGCCTCTTGGGCGGCGATCACCGTGGCGGCCACCGCCTCGCGCACTGCGTGGAACTGGTGGTAGCCCGCCACCTTCTTGATCAGGATGTCACCGTCCTGCTCGAACAGCACGAAGTGCCGCAGATAGTCCAGCAACAGTTCCGGCTTGAAGAAGCCGCGCACCATCGTTTCCAGCTCCATCTGCAGCTGGGGTCGGTCGTCCTCGTGAGCGATGGTGCGCCAGGGCAACATGCGCTCGGCGTCTGCAGTCAGCGAGCCCACGCGGGCCGTAAAGCCATCGCTGACGACCAGCGCCGCATTGCAGTTGAAGAGGTCGGCGGCCTCGGCCTTGTAGGTCTGCAGTTGGTTGAAGGCATCCCAGATATCGACCTGCTCGTTGGCCGGGTTCTTCAACTCGATCACTGCCACTGGCAGGCCGTTGATGAAGGCCACCAGATCAGGCCGCAGCGGCTGCTTGCTGCCTTGAACGGTAAACTGGTTTACCACCAGGAACTCGTTGTTCGACGGGTTGTTGAAGTCGATCAGGCTGACCAGATCCGTGGTCTTGCCTTCGCCGTCAGGTCTAGGAAAGCTCACCTCCACGCCGCCCAACAACAGCCTGTGCACGGCGCGGTTGCGCACCACCAGCAACGGCTCACTCACCCTGGCGATGGCATCGGCTGCCTCTTCCAGCGCCTGCGGCGGAATGTGCGCGTTGATGCGCGCTAGGGCGCCCAGCAGACGGCCACGTAGCACCATCTGCCGATAGTCTGCCCGCTCGACATGCGCCCCCTCAGGCGCAATATCCGGGCCGTGCACATACCGCCAGCCGGACTCTCCAAACCAACGGATGCATTGCTCTTCGAGCTGGTGCTCATTCAGCATAATTGCCGCCCTTCTTGCTCTCGGCGATGGCCATAACCAGGACGTGCTCCACGACGGCTTCGCGCGCGGTGGTTGGGTAGCCAAGCTTGCGCAACAGCACGCGCACTGCTGTACGCAGCCGGGCCTGGACCGCATCGCGAGTGACCCAGTCCACCACCTTGTTCTGCTCGATGGCCTTCGCTAGTTCCTGGGCAATCAAGCCGATGCGGCCGGGCTCGACCTGCGCGGCTTCTGCCGGCTGGCGCAGGATGTCTTCGATGCTCTGCGTTGTGGCGCCCGCTGCATCGGGTGTCGGCGCTCCCGCCTCCGACGCATCCTCCGGCGGCGTCGGGGTGCTTACGGCTTGGCGGACAGCTTGGCGGACGATCTCTGCCGCCTGCTCAGCCTCGGCGGTGAGGATGTTGCAGTACTCCGATGCGCCGATCAGATCGGGAAACAGGCTGGCGTGGTGCACGTTCATGCGCCGCAGGTGGCGCACGCAGGCGCCGCGCTCTTCGTTGCGGACGTAGATCTTGCAGATGTAGCGAGCCAGGATTTCGGGCTGCTCCTCCTCTGATGCCGCGCGCAAGGCCTCATCGGTGAAGCCCTCTTCGTCGGTCAGCACATCGGTCAGCTTGTTTTCCAGCGTCGCGTCGAAAGGGGAGAAGGTGAACAGGCCCGCCTGGTTCACCAGCCGGCCGTGCTGGTCCTTGCGTGGCTCGAACACGCGAATGCCGGTTTCATCCTCGTTGGCGGATAGAAAGCTCTTGTCGAGCACATACACCGCACGGTAAGGGTTGTCCTTTTCGTCCTTGTCGTCTTCCCTGTGGAAGGCAAAGAACAGCGCCACGTAGGGCGAATAGGTCCAGTCCAGCAGCGGTGTCATAAGCCCGTGGTGCTGGCCCACCGCCCACAGCTCATCGTCTTGGTCCACCAAGCCTGTGTCGCTGAGCCGGCCGCGCACCGCGCGCTTGAACAGATCCAGCTGGGCCGTGGCAAGTGCCTCCGAGACGATTCCGTTGGTCGTCACCCGGCCGAGCGTGGGCATCAGGTCCCAGTCGTGGCGACGGTGCCCGCGGAACACCAGCTGCACGCCCGGGCGGTTGAAGAACGGGGCCTCAAGTAATAGGGTGAAGTCGCGCCAACTCTCCAGCCGCGTGACCGGGATGCGCCCGCTCAGCTCGTCAGCCATCACCTCGAAGCGCTTCGTATGTCCGTCAACGCTCCAGAGCGGGATGCGGGTGAAGTAGTCGCTGGGGGATGCCGGCTCTTCGGCTCCGGGCCCCAGGCTGTTCTCGGTCACGCTTCAGCCTCCGCCTCGACATCTTGAACCTGCTGCTCGCCGGAGAAAAGTTTGGGTAGTAACGAGTCTCTCGCAGACGCAAGCCCCCTCGACTCCCGAGCGAGACTGTCGATGTAGCGATAGAAGGGACGGACCTTTTCTGAAAAGAGCTTCAATAAAGAATCCCCCGCACAGACGAATTTCCATCCTGCGATTGCGTCCTTGTCACCGCGAGGCATCTTGGCACCCTTTGCCGTTCTGTTCATGAACTCAAAGAATTGATCTTGGTAAAGCAGATTGAACAGGAACTCTGAACTGTCGGCATCCATGGGCTCGAACGCCAACACGTCGTTTGATCTACCGCCGGCCAATCTGGCCAGCCAAATCTTCTTGAAGTAGGGGCGAATGTTGGACACCAAAACTTGCCCTGAGGAGAAACTGGGCACGGAAGTGACGCTGGGGAGAGAACTCGCTTCAGTGATGCCTCCACGGTTCTCCAGCATGTTCTCAGTTGAAACGTAGGTGGTAGCGCCTAGGCTCGACACATCGATTTTCCCGCCGGGGAATCTGGCAATTTGCATGAGCGTCTTGACCTGCCATCCCTTCGGAATCCTCCCCAGTTCAGAGCCCTCCATCGCTTCCGGAAACAGCGCAGCAATGGCGGCGAGTTGGGCTTGTTGGTCGGGGGGAATGGTGTCAAGTTCGGCGTCGGGCTTGCCGCTAATGGTGCTCATGGCGGCGCGGAGCGGGTCGCGGCCTTCGTCCTTGGCTGCGATCTTGGCTTTGACGGGATCGAAGTCCACAAACCACGACTTGAAGATGGCTTGCGCCATAGCCTCCAGGGTTCGGTTGATGCGGCGGTTGAGGTCGATCTTGGCCTCTACGTCGTCCAGCACATTGACAAGGAGAAGTCGTGTCTCGGAAGGTATCGGGATCGGGAAGGCCAGGAAGTCGTCTCGACTCAACGACAAGTTCGTAGTCCCCATTGACCGCGAACGACAGTACTTTCGATACTCCGGCGAACGCAGCACCCAATACAAATAGGCCCGATCGATCAAATCGCTCTTGAATATGAGCTTCACCGTGTCCTGGGTCATTCGACCCACCGCAACCATGTCAGGTACGCGCGCAACGGAACCCAGCAAATCGCCAGACTGGGTCACGTCCTTCAGTGACACGTAGATGTCGCCTGGATACACAAGCAACTTCCTGGGGCTGTCGCCACCGTATGTACGAAGCTTGCCCGACCGGAATCCGCCGTCTCGCTCAATCGATGCCAAACCGAGGAGAACCGGACCAGGCTGATCCAAGAGCTCACTGCGGTAAGTGTTGCCCCTTTGGAGATCAACGAATTGACCGACGGTCGCTTGGCTCCAGTCAAAGGCCATAGCCCAACCCCGCCAAGTTCTTCTTGATCTCGCCCTCCAACTTCGCGCTCTCCGCAAATTGCTCCGTCAGCTGTGCCGTCAGCTGTGCCATCTTATCGGCGAAGGCTTCGCCGTCATCTTCTTGCTCTTCGGCGCCCACGTAGCGCCCGGGCGTCAGTACGTGCTCGTGCTTGCGTACGTCGTCCAAGTTTGCCGAATAGCAGAAGCCTTTGACGTCTTCGTACCCCACACCCTGCTGCCACGCGTGAAAGGCATCCGCGATCTTCTGGATGTCCTCCCCTGTGAAGTCGCGCAGCACGCGGTCTTTCATGTAGCCCATCTGGCGGGCGTCGATGAAGAGGAACTGCCTACGCCGGTCGCGCTTCTTCTTGCTGAGGTTGTACCCGTTGGCCTTGTCGCGGGTGAGAAGCCAAATGCAGGCTGGAATCTGCGTATTGGTGAACAACTGGCCCGGCAGAGCCACCATGCATTCCATGTAATCCTCTTCCACCAGCCGTTTGCGGATCTCGCCTTCATTGTTGGTATTGCTGCTCATCGAGCCGTTGGCCAGCAGCAGGGCCATGCTGCCGGTGGGCGCCAAGTGGTACAGCATGTGCTGCAGCCAGGCGAAATTGGCGTTGCCCTGCGGCGGCGTGCCGGCCAGCCAACGCGGGTCATTGGCCAGCTTCTCGCTCCACCACTCCTTCATGTTGAAGGGCGGGTTGGCCATCACATAGTCGGCGCGCAAGTCGGGGTGCAGGTCGTTCTGCAGCGTATCGCCCGGGCCGCCGCCAAAGTTGAAGTCGATTCCGCGGATGGCCATGTTCATGGCCGCCAGCTTCCAGGTGGTAGGGTTGCTCTCCTGGCCGTAGACGCTGATCTGGCCACTGGCCTTATTGCCTTGGTCCTTGGCGCTCTTGCCGGCGTGCTGCTCGATGAAGTCTTCGCTTTGCACGAAGAAGCCACCCGAGCCCATGGCCGGGTCGTACACCCGGCCCTTGAAGGGCTGCAGCATGTTCACGATCAGACTGACGATGCTCTTAGGCGTGTAGTACTGGCCTCCCTTTTTGCCTTCGGCCAGCGCGAACTCGCCCAAAAAATACTCGTAGATGTGGCCCAGGATGTCTTTGGCCTGCAGGTTCAGCGGTTGGCCCTTGTACTCGGTGGCGTGGAAGTTCGTGTCCGAGAACAAGGCGATCAGGTCGGCCAGCTTGGCCGATGCCAGTTCAGTGCTGGCGAAGTTCTTGTTCAGCACGTTCTTGAGCTTGGCGTTCTCGCGCTCGATCGCTTCCATGGCGTTGTCGATTAGCCAGCCCACGCTTCGCATCTCTTCGGGCTCGTCCTTGCCGGGCTTGTTCCACGGCAGAGGAGACTTGGGTGGCAGTTGAGCGCAGCTCACCAGGGTCTGCCAGCGGGCTTCGACAGGCACCCAGAACACGTTCTTCTCGGTGTAGTAGTCGCGCACTTCCAGCTCGGTTGCGACGTTCGCCTCGTAGTCTTCGGGAAAGTCCGCCGGGTCCATGTAGTAGTCATGGAACGGGTCGCGAAACTGAGCCTCCAGCTGCTTCTTCCGCTCATCGAAGGCGTCAGACACATACTTGAGGAACAGCAGGCCGAGCGCGATGTGCTTGTACACGGCGGCGTCCAGGTTGGAGCGCAATTTGTCGGCGGATGTCCAGAGCTTTTTTTCTAGGTCGTTGAAAAATTGTTGTTCGACTTGGTTCATAAATCCATCCTTGCGGGTGCCCATTCAGCATTGCGGCACTTTCCGTGCATTCTGCCCGCCAAATCGCGCGGGTCGCGACCGCAGCCGACACCAGCCCTTCGGACTAATGCTAGTCCAGCGCTCGCCTCTCACGAAAACTCAGCGGTACGTCCCCGCACGTCCATCAGCAATCCGCCGCAGCGGTCGAACCACCAACCCCACAGCCGCACTCAACGTGCACAGGGCGTCGGGTACTCCCCGCAGCGAAATAAAGGAGGAGCCCGAAGGGCGGGGGACATTCGCGGAGGGGAGTACCCGGCGGCCTGTGCACACACCCCGGAAGTGCCTTTCCCAAGCCCCGCAGCTAAGGAAACCCCCGATACATGAGTGGTCATCGACCACCTAGCATCGAAGGCTGTTCCCTGTCGAGGTGTACCGGACGCGTCCCGCCGTTCGTGCCTCACTGACCATCCCGCGATGACAACTCCACCCGAGTCCGGCCCCACGCTGGACGCCGCCAGCCCCCTTCCCCCCGACATCGAAGCAGCAGACGAACCGACCAAGGTTCCCCTTGCCATCGAGGACTGGCTCACGGTCATCATCATGGGCGCGCTGGCGCTCATCACCTTTGCCAACGTCATCGTCCGCTACTTCACCGACTCGTCCTTCGCGTGGACCGAAGAGTTCTCGGTGTTCCTCATGATCATGCTGGCGCTGGTGGCCGGCTCGGCCGCTGTGGCGCGCGACCGGCACATCCGCATCGAATACTTTTCCGAAAGCGGCTCGATGGCGCGGCGCAAGCGGCTCGCGCAGTTCGGCGCGCTGACAATCGCCATTTTGTTCACGCTCATCGGCGCGCTCAGCATCCGCATGGTGTGGGACGACTTCCGCTTCGAGGAGACGACGCCGGGCATCGGGCTGCCCGCGTGGTGGTATTCGATCTGGCTGCCCATCGTGTCGTTCGCCATCGCATTGCGCGCGGTGGGCCTCATGATCCGGCGCGGACGCAAGACGAACTACGGCTCGGACACCAAAGAGAGCAAGGACGACGCCAAGTGATCGCCACCCTGCTCTTCGTTGCCTTCGTCGTGATGATGCTGGTGGGCGTGCCCATTGGCGCCGCGCTGGGCCTGGCAGGCGCCGCCTGCATCGCACTGGCCAACAGCGACGCCCAATGGTTCGGCCTGCTCGCCGTGCCGCAGAACTTCTATGCAGGTCTCGGCAAATATCCGCTGCTGGCCATTCCGATGTTCGTGCTGGTCGGCTCCATCTTCGACCGCTCGGGCGTGGCGCTGCGGCTCGTGAACTTTGCCATTGCCATCGTTGGGCGCGGCCCCGGCATGCTGCCGCTGGTGGCAATTGCGGTGGCGATGTTCCTCGGCGGCATCTCGGGCTCGGGCCCAGCCAATGCAGCCGCAGTGGGCGCGGTGATGATCGCGGCCATGTCGCGCGCCGGCTACCCCGCCGCCTTCTCGGCCAGCGTGGTGGGCGCTGCGGCGGCCACCGACATCCTGATTCCGCCTTCAGTCGCGTTCATCGTGTATTCGGTGCTGGTGCCCGGTGCTTCGGTGCCGGCGCTGTTCGCGGCCGGCATGATCCCCGGCGTGATGGCCGGCCTGGCGCTGATGATTCCGGCCGTGATGCTGGCGCGCAAGCACAAGATGGGTGCGCTCGAAGCCACGCTGCCGCGCCCGCCGTTCTGGAAGAGCTTTCGTGAAGCAACCTGGGGGCTGGCCGCGCCGGTGCTCATCCTCGGCGGCATGC
Organism: Variovorax sp. GW821-FHT09D05; assembly: GCF_059416325.1. Lineage (NCBI taxonomy): Bacteria > Pseudomonadati > Pseudomonadota > Betaproteobacteria > Burkholderiales > Comamonadaceae > Variovorax > Variovorax sp. GW821-FHT09D05. Next base: position 69,163 of record NZ_JBWKOZ010000007.1, read on the forward strand.
GCGCGGGCTGGTTCACGCCGACCGAGGCTGCAGTAGTGGCGGTGTTCTACGGCCTCTTCGTGGGCATGTGCATCCACCGGACCATCAAGGTGCGCGACCTGTTCGTGATCTTGCGCGAGTCGGGCGAGCTTTCTGCCGTGATCCTGCTGGTGGTGTCACTGGCGGGCATCTTCGCGTATTCGCTGTCGACGCTGGGCGTGATCGATCCGGTGACGCGCGCCATCGTGAATTCGGGCCTTGGCGAGTACGGCATCCTGGCGCTGCTGATACTGCTGCTCATCACGGTCGGCATGTTCCTCGACGGCGTGTCGATCTTCCTGATCTTCGTGCCGCTGCTGCTGCCCATCGTGCAGTACTACAAGTGGGACCCGGTGTGGTTCGGCGTGATCCTCACGCTGAAGGTGGCGCTGGGGCAGTTCACGCCGCCGCTCGCGGTCAACCTGATGGTGTCGTGCCGCATCGCCAAGGTGCGCATGGAAGAAACCGTGCGCTGGGTGGGCTGGATGCTGTTCTCGATGTTCGTGGTGATGGTGCTGGTCATCATCTTTCCCGAACTCGCACTCTGGCTGCCGCGCAAGCTCGGCTACTGATTTTTGTCCCGTCTCAGAACCATAAGGAGAGCCCTCATCATGAAATTCCGCCGCACCCTTCTCGGCCTCGCCGCCGCAGCAACCGCCCTGGGCATGTTCTCGACCGGCGCCATGGCGCAAGCCGCCTACAAGCCCGAATACAAGATGTCGCTGGTACTCGGCCCGCCCACGCCCTGGGGCCAGGCCGGAAAGATCTGGGCCGACATGGTGAAGGAGCGCACCCAGGGTCGCATCAACATCAAGCTGTACCCCGGCGTGTCGCTCATTCAGGGCGACCAGACGCGCGAGTTCAGCGCGCTGCGCCAGGGCGTGATCGACATGGCCGTGGGCTCGACCATCAACTGGTCGCCGCAGGTCAAGCAGCTCAACCTGTTCTCCATGCCATTCCTGATGCCCGACTACGCGGCCATCGACGCGCTCACCCAAGGCGAAGTCGGCAAGGAAATGTTCAAGACGCTCGAGAAGGCCGGCGTAGTGCCGCTCGCGTGGGGCGAGAACGGCTACCGCGAAATCACCAACTCGAAGCGGGCGATCAAGTCGCCGGCCGACGTCAAGGGCATGAAGATCCGCGTGGTCGGCTCGCCCATCTACTCCGACATGTTCACCGCGCTCGGCGCCAACCCCACGCAGATGAGCTGGGCCGACGCACAGCCCGCACTCGCGAGCGGCGCGGTCGACGGACAGGAGAACCCGCTGTTCCTGTTCACCGTGCTCAAGATGCAGAACGTGGGCCAGAAATTCCTGACCGCCTGGGGCTACGTGGCCGACCCGCTGGTGTTCGTGGTGAACAAGGAAATCTGGGCATCGTGGACGCCGGCTGACCAGGCCATCGTGCGCCAGGCCGCCATCGATGCGGGCAAGGAAGAAATCGTCATCGCGCGCAAAGGCCTGATCGAAGCCGACAAGCCCCTGCTGAAGGAGATCGCGGGCATGGGCGTAACGGTGACCAGCCTCACGCCGGCCGAACGCGATGCCTTCGTGAAGGCGACGCGGCCGGTGTACGACAAGTGGAAGCCGACCGTGGGTGCCGACCTGGTGGCGAAGGCCGAGCAGGCGATTGCCGCGCGCAAGAAGTAAGAGCAGGCACGGCGCCGTGCGGGCGCATCAGCCGCGATAGCGGCTCGGGTTCGCGCCCGCCATCTTCTTCATCAGGCGCCGCAGCGCCGTGGCGTCCTGATAGCCCACGGCGCTTGCCACCTGCTCGACAGTCATCCGGCTCGACTCGAGCAGCGCGCGGGCGCGCCGCAAACGCACGCTTTGCACCAGCGCCTGCGTGCTCCTGCCGGTGGCCTTCTGGATGTGGCGCGACAGCGTGCGCTCCGACATGCAGAACTCGCGCGCCAACGCACTGACCGCGGGCGGATCGGGCAATGCCGATTCGACGCGTGCAGCCACCCGCGCCACAAGGTCGTTGCCGTTGGCCAGCACCTCCGGCACGATGAACGGTGCCTGCGCCTGACGCCCGTCGATCAGCAGCATGCGCGAGACAAGATCGGTGAGCGCGCTGCCGCAGCGCTCGCGCAGCAGATGCAGCATCAAATCAGTCTGCGCGAACGCGGCGCCGGCCGTGACCACGGGTCCGTCGGAACACACCATGCGGTCGACGTCGACGATGCAGCCCGGCGCCATCTGCTTGAGCAGCGCTGCGTACCACCATGAAGTCGTCGCGCGACGTCCCTGCAGCAGGCCCGCAGCATTCAGCAGGAACACCGCCGAGCACGAGGCCGCGACCTGCCCGCCGGCCTTCGCATGACGCACGAGGCCCGCAATGGCCTTGGCCGCGTCATCGCCGTCGAGGCAGCGCCGAATCTCGCCCGGCGTGTTGAGCCCCAGCCCCGGCACCACCCACGTCGAACGGTCGTCACGCACTCGAACGGGCAGGCGCGCGGTCTCCAGGCTCATGCCCGCTTGCAACCACACCGGGCCGCCCTGCACCGAGCACAGCCTCCAGCGCGGCGGCGCCACGCCGGCACGAGCGGCCACGGCCTGCGCGGCGCCCAGGATGTCGAGCGTGACCGCCACGCTGGAATTGAAGGCGCCGGGCAGCACCAGAACGGTGAAATCGTGCATGTCTGATTCAGCCCTGAAACGGTCAAATTTGACACTGCCATTCTGGCGACGCGGGCGGCCCAATACAAGCTCATCCGCTTTCCCCGTGCCGTCCACGGCCGCACTCACATGACACCGACCCGCTCCCTGAACGAAGACGATCCGCTCGACGACTTCACTCCGCGCCAGATCACGCTCGACGGCATCGAGAAGAAGGTCTACCTGATGGGCCAGGGCCCCGCCGTGATCGTGATGACCGAGATGCCTGGCATCAGCCCGCACGTGGCGCGCTTTGCACGTTGGGTGCGCGACGCGGGCTTCACCGTCTACATGCCTTCGCTGTTCGGCCGCGACGGCGCGGTGCCGCAGGCCGAGGAAGGCACCGCCGTGTTCAAGCGCGCCTGCGTGAGCGCGGAGTTTCGCGCCTTCGCATCGAACGCATCGAGCCCGGTGACGCAATGGCTGCGCGCGCTCGCGCGGCTGGCGCATGAGGAATGCGGCGGCCCGGGCGTGGGCGCGATCGGCATGTGCTTCACCGGCAACTTCGCGCTCTCGATGATGATGGAGCCGGCCATGCTCGCGCCGGTGGTGTGCCAGCCTTCGCTGCCGCTCGACGATCCGGCAGGCATGAACGTGGCGGCCGACGAACTCGCAGCCGTGCGCCAACGCCTGGAGCGCGAGGACCTGAGCGTGATGGCCTATCGCTTCGACGGCGACAGGTTCTGCAAGGCCGAGCGCTTTGCTGCGTTCTCTCAAGCACTGGGCGAGCGTTTTGTCGCACGCGTGCTGCCCGACGGCGCAGCCAACCCGAACACGCCGCCCTTCTTCGCGCAGGTGGTGGCCAGCCCGCACAGCGTGGTGACGGCGCACCTGATCGATGAGGCCGGGCAGCCGACGCTTGCTGCAAGGGACGAGATCCTGGCGTTCTTTGCGCTGCGGCTGCTGGATCGTCGGCGCTGAGCAAGCGGCGTTTTCACAACAGGCGGCCGACCTCTTCCTGGGCGTGTTTGCGCACTTTCCACTTCGGCCGCCCGCACGCGCTAACCCCTTGGTATGCGCACCGTTGCGAGCCCGTGCATCGCCACCGACAATGCACCCGCGATCCGATGCCGCGCCGCGAGATGCTCTGGCAGACTGACTTGCACAGCGCACTTCTTCGCGCAGCAAGGAGCCTCCTTCACCATGCATCTCAGGTCCACCGCATCGACCGTCGCAACAACACGGCCATCGCGCTTCGCGATCTTTTCGGTTCTTCTCGCAGCACTCGTTTTCTTGACCACCAGCTTCATCACCCCGAAGGCACATGCAGCCGATGCCACCGTGCACACGCTGATCATCGACACCGACCCCGGCGCCGACGACGTGATCGCGCTGCTGTTCGCCATGGCCTCGCCCGAGCAGTTGAAGATCCAGGCGCTGACCACCGTGGCCGGCAACGTGCAGCTCGCCAAGACCTCGCGCAATGCGCGCCTGGCGCGCGAGTGGGCGAAGCGGCCCGACATTCCGGTCTACGCCGGTGCGCCGCGGCCCCTGCTGCGCACGCCCATCTATGCAGCCGACATCCACGGCAGCGAAGGCATCACCGGCGTCAAGGTGCACGAGCCGAGCCAGCCGCTGGCCGATGGCAATGCGGTCGACTACCTGATCCGCACGCTGCGCGCGGCGCCCGAAAAAAGCGTGACACTCGCCATGCTCGGGCCCGAGACCAACCTCGCGCTGGCGCTGACACAGGCTCCCGACATCACGCGCGGCCTGCGCGAACTGGTGCTCATGGGCGGCGCGCATTTCAACGGCGGCAACATCACGCCGACTGCGGAGTTCAACGTGTTCGCCGATCCGCATGCGGCCGAGATCGTGCTCAAGAGCGGCGTGCCGATCACCATGCTGCCCCTAGACCTCACGCACAAGGTGCTGACCAGCCCCGAGCGCATTGCCAGGCTGCGCGGCATCGGCAACCAGGCAGGCAAGACGGTGGCCGACATCCTCGATGCCTATGTGCAGCACGACATGCAGTACTACGGCCTGCCCGGCGGCCCGGTGCACGACGCTACCGTGATCGCCTACCTGCTGCAGCCCTCGCTGTTCAGGGGCCGGAAGGTGAACGTGGAAGTCGACAGCCGCGAAGGGCTGGGCTTCGGCCAGACGGTGGTCGACTGGTACGGCGGTTTGAAGAAGCCCGCCAACGTGAACTGGATTGCCGAGGGGGATGCGCAGGGGTTCTTCGATCTGCTGACGCAGCGCATTTCCCGCCTGCCTTGAGCTGCATCGCCCCAGAACGACGTTGACGGCAGTGGCATGCGGAGCCACCATGGTGCACCGTCGCCAATGCCCAGCTAGGCGGCGGACTCGTCGGGGAGGCCTGCCCGCTCTGGAATAGGTGAGCAAACGCGCCATTTCAGGGCTTTCGAGGAGGTCTCATGGCTGAAAGCGACAAGGTATTCGCAGGCTCGATCCCGAAGTTCTACGACACGCTGATGGTCCCCCTCATCTTCGAGGCCTACGCCACCGACATGGCAGAGCTTGTTGCGGCCTCCTCGCCCGGCTCGGTGCTTGAAACGGCGGCCGGCAGCGGTGTGGTTACGCGGGCGCTTGCGCCAAAACTCGGCGCCGGCGCGCGCTACGTGGTAACCGACCTCAACCAGCCCATGCTCGACTATGCAGCCACCCGGCAGGGGCCCGATGGCCGTATCGAGTGGCGGCAGGCGGACGCGCTCGCCCTGCCGTTCGAAGATGCATCGTTCGACGTTGTTTGCTGCCAGTTCGGCGCGATGTTTTTCCCCAACCGGGTTGCCGGCTACGCCGAGGCGCGTCGCGTGCTGAGGCCGGGCGGGCGCTTTGTCTTCAGCGTGTGGGACCGCATCGAAGAGAACGCCTTTGCCGACGACGTCACGAACGCCGTCGCCACGGTGTTTCCGCATGACCCTCCGCGATTTCTCGCCCGCACGCCGCACGGCTATCACGACACCGCACTGATCCGCGATGATTTGAGCCGTGCAGGGTTCACCAACATCGGGATCGAGACGCGCGAGAAGCTGAGTCGCGCGCCCTCGGCACGCGACGTTGCCACCGCCTATTGCCAGGGAACGCCGCTGCGCAACGAAATCGAGGCGCGCGACGCCAGCCTGCTTCAGCTCGCTACGGAGCGCGCAACGGAGGCGATCGCCAGCCGCCATGGCAAAGAGGGCCCGGTGGCCGGCAAGATTCAGGCACATGTGATCGTGGCGGCGGGATAGCGGGGCTCCGGCGCGCGCTTCATCCGGTCATCTCGCGCCGCCTTTGGCGCACTTCATCGCATTCGCATGGAAGTTGCGCCGCGGCGCGGCAACCATGCGCACTCCATAACCATGTGATGGAGATCCGCGATGCGCACTGCCTTCTTCTTTCGCCAGACCCTGCTGCTTGCCTCGGGCCTGCTGCTGTCCTTCCAGCTCCTGGCCGCCCAGGCCGGCTGGCGGCAGCTGCGCATTCCGGGCGCCACGCCCGACGCCGCACCCACGGTGGTCGCGCTCTACTACCCGACGAAGGCGACGGAGCGCACGACGGCCATGGGCCCGTTCACGGTACAGGCGGCCATCCAGGCGCCGCCCGAGGACAAGTTCAAGGGATTGATCGTGCTGAGCCACGGTATCGGCGGCACCGAACTGGGCCACAGCAGCCTCGCCGAGGCCCTCGCGCGGGACGGCTACATGGTCGCGGCCCTTCGCCATCCCGGCGACAACTGGCAGGACGGGTCGCTGCTGCAGAAAGGCGGCAGCGTCTACTTCACCGAACGGCCGCGGCAGGTATCGCGCGTGATCGACGCCTTGCTGCAAGACCCGCAGTGGAAGGATCGCATCGCCAGCGACGCCCAGGGCTTTCGCATTGGCGCGGTGGGGCATTCGGCCGGCGGCTATACCGTGCTGGCACTGGCAGGTGGGCAGGTCGACCTGTCGCGCATTCGCAGGCACTGCGAGAGTGAGCGCGAGGCCGATCCAGTTTTTTGCGGCGTGGGCCGGAACGCCCCAACGACGGCCAGCCCACCTGCGGCATCGGTGCTGCCTTCGCTGCGCGACCCGCGGGTGCGTGCAGTCGTGCTGCTGGCGCCGGCGGGTGTTGTCTTCACGGCGTCTTCGCTGGCGGAGATCAGGATCCCGACGCAGATCTATGAGGCGGAGCTGGACCGGTTCCTCGTCCCGCGTTTTCACGCCGAATGGATTGCGCAGAACATGCCCCGCGCCGAACTCCACCGGGTTCCCAACGCCTGGCATTTCGCGTTCATGGACACCCCGGCCAGCGCCATTCCAAGCGACGACGGAGACATCAGGAACGACCCGCCGGGCTTCGATAGGAAGGCCTTCCTGGCGCAGTTGGGCCTTGAGATTCCGGCCTTCTTCGACAAGGCATTGCCCGGTCGAGAATGAAAAAAGCCACGCTGCAGAACAGCGTGGCTTTTGGCTTTCCTGCGCGGCAGCAGCGGATCAGTGCTGCAGGATCTTGTTCAGGAAGTCCTTGGTGCGCGGCTGGCGGTTTTCCGGGTGGCTGAAGAACTCGTCCTTCGGGCAGTCTTCCAGGATCTTGCCGCCCACGTCGATGAAGATCACGCGGCTCGCGACCTTGCGGGCGAAAGCCATTTCGTGCGTGACCACCATCATGGTCATGCCTTCCTTGGCCAGGCTCACCATCACGTCGAGCACTTCGCCGACCATCTCGGGGTCGAGTGCCGAGGTGGGTTCGTCGAACAGCATCACGATCGGGTCCATCGACAGCGCACGGGCAATGGCCACGCGTTGCTGCTGGCCGCCCGACAGCTGGCCCGGGAACTTGTCCTTGTGCGCCATCAGGCCCACGCGGTCGAGCATCTTCAGGCCACGGGTCTTGGCTTCATCGGGCGTGCGGCCCAGCACCTTGATCTGCGCGATCGTGAGGTTCTCGGTCACCGACAGGTGCGGGAACAGCTCGAAGTGCTGGAACACCATGCCGACCTTGGAGCGCAGCTTGGGCAGGTTGGTCTTGGGGTCGTGCAGCGGAATGCCGTTGACGGTGATCTCGCCCTTCTGGAAGGGCTCCAGCGCATTCACGGTCTTGATGAGGGTGGACTTGCCCGAGCCCGAAGGCCCGCACACCACCACCACGTCGCCCTTGGAAATGCTCACCGAACAATCGTTGAGCACCTGCACCGGGCCATACCACTTGGATACGTTCTTGATTTCAATCATTTTTTCGGACATTTCTTTCTCTCCGGTTCAGCCACTCAAACAATCAGCGAATGATGGCGATCTTCTTGTGCAGGCGCTTGACCAGCCAAGAGAGCGAATAACACAAAACGAAATACACGACGGCGGCCAACAGATAGGCCTCGACTGTTCGACCGTATTGCTTGCCGGCTGTGTCGAACCCCTTCAGCAAGTCGTAGGCGCCAATCGCATAGACCAGCGACGTATCCTGGAACAGGATGATGGTCTGGGTCAGCAGCACCGGCAGCATGTTGCGGAAGGCCTGCGGCAGCACGACCAAGCGCATGTTCTGGCCGTAGGTCATGCCGACCGCCTGGCCGGCATTCACCTGGCCGCGCGGGATCGACTGGATACCGGCGCGCATGATCTCGCTGAAGTAGGCAGCTTCGAAAGCCACGAAGGTGATCACGGCTGAGATTTCGGAACGGTAGTTGGCCCCCCAAGCACCGAACAACGAATAGAACGAAGCCGGCATTAGCAGGAAGAACCACAGGATCACCATCACCAGCGGAATGCTGCGCATACCGTTGACATAAATGGCCGCAGGCGTATCGAGCCACTTCTTGCCCGACAGTCGCATGAGCGCCAAGAAGGTGCCAAGGATCACACCGCCGATCGTGGCCACCACTGTCAGCATGACGCTGAAGTAGAAGCCCTTCAGCACGAAATTCTTGATGATGTCCCAGTTGTAAAAGGATAGGTCGAGTTCAGCCATGTCAATGTCCTCCGCCGCCAGCGCTGGCCGAAACAATGAAGCCAGGAACTCGTGTCTTCTTCTCAATGAAGGCCATGATCCGATTGACCAGCAGGGCCGAGATCACATAGAGAACTGTCACCGCAAGGTAGACCTCCACACCACGCGAGGTTTCTTCCTGCACCTGCATCGCGTATGCGGTGAGTTCGCCCACCGACACAGCGAATGCCACTGACGAGTTCTTGAAGATGTTCATCGTCTCGCTTGTGAGAGGCGGAAGAATGATCCGATAGGCCATCGGCAGGATCACGTAGCGGTAGTACTGGTAGGTGGTGAAACCCACCGCCATCCCTGCATAACGCTGCCCCTTGGGCAGTGCCTGGATGCCTGATCGAACCTGTTCGGCAATACGCGCTGACGTGAAGAAGCCCAGTGCCAGCACCACGAGCGTGAAACTAGGGACTGACTTCATGGGCGGAATCAAGGCTGGGACCACGTGGTACCAGAGGAAGATCTGCACCAGCAGCGGAATGTTGCGGAACAGTTCAACCCATGCATTACCCAGACGAACCAGCCAGGGACTGTCGGGAAGTGTGCGGATGATGCCGATCAAGGAACCGACCACAAGCGCAACAACCAGCGCCAGCAACGCCGTTGACAGCATCCAACCCCAGGCCGACAGCAGCCACTGCCAATAAGTTGGATATTCACCGCCAGGATCGTTGAAGAATACCTGCCAATCCCAGTTGCCCATTTTCTTACTCCTTCAGCTCTTCGAAAACCAGTCCCTTGAAAAGAAACGCCCACCGCGAAAGGTGGGCGTCATCACGCAGCGACGCGGCGCTTATTCCTTGGTGACGTAGTCTTCAGCAGGCTTGTCGTTCGGGTTGGCCCAAGCGTTCTTGGTGGCTTCGCCCAGCGGCAGGCCGATGGTCACGCCTGCGGGCGGAATCGGCTTGAGGAACCACTTGTCGTACAGCTTGGCGAGTTCGCCAGACTTGGCCTGTGCCTTGATGCTGTCGTCCACGGCCTTCTTGAAGGCGGCGTCGTCCTTGCGGATCATGATGGCGATGGGCTCGACGGCCAGCACGTCGGACAGGATCTTGTAGTCCTTGGGCGACTTCGACTTGGCGGCCAGTGCAGCCAGGATCGAGCCGTCCATCACGAAGGCGTCGGCGCGGCCGGTTTCGAGCAGCAGGAAGCTGTCGGAGTGGTCCTTGCCGTAGACCTCCTTGAAGGTCAGGTTCTCGGCGCGCTTTTGCTTGCGCACGGTCTGCAGCGGCGTGGTGCCGGTGGTGGTTGCAACCGTCTTGTCCTTCAGGTCGGCCAGCGAGTTGATGCCCGAGTTGGCCTTGACGACGATCTTGGTTTCTTCGACGTAGGTGGTCACGCCGAAAGCCACGTCCTTCTGGCGGGTGGCGTTGTTGGTGGTCGAGCCGCACTCGATGTCCACGGTGCCGTTCTGCACGAGCGGAATGCGGTTCTGCGAGGTCACGGGCTGGTACTTGACTTCGAGCTTCTTGCCGGCGGCCTTCTCGAGGTCCTTGATGATGTTGGCGCAGACGTCGTAGTGGAAGCCCGTGTATTGGCCATTGCCCAGTGTGTACGACAGGCCCGACGATTCACGCACGCCTTCGGTGATGACACCGGAAGCCTTGATCTTGGCCAGCGTGTCATTGGCTTGCGCCATCGCGCCGCCAGCGGCCAGTGCCGCGACTGCCAATGCCAATACTTGTTTTTTCATACGGAAAACTCCTGAGGGTGACTGAAACAGATACAACTAAATTCTAGACATTTACATTTTGCGTGATACCCGGACCAACCCGGTGCATACACACACACACTGCACCGGGCATGCGCATGGCAGCGCCAGCCTGGTGCGATCCTGCCTCCTGGCATTGTCCGACTTTCACTAAGCAGCCTTTATGCCCGAAGCCTGGCCCGAAGGCTCGGCAGCCGGCGGAACCGGTGCGGCCGACAGGCGCACCGGCTGCGTCAGGTTCTCGGGCACGAGCAGGGCCTCCATCTCGGCGCGCGTCATGATGCCCAGCGATTCGGCCACCAGGTCGATCGGCCCGCCGGTGGCGAGCGCGGTCTTGGCGATGAGCGCGGCCTTTTCGTAGCCGATGAGCGGGTTGAGCGCCGTGACCAGCGTGACCGATTCGCGCACCCTCTTCGCAAGGAACTCGCGGTTGGCCTCGATGCCGTCGACGCAGTTCACCTGCAGCGTGATGCAGGCCCGGCTCAGGTGCTGGATGCTCTTGAACAGGCTCCAGCCCATGATCGGCTCGAAGGCGTTGAGCTGCAGCTGGCCGGCCTCGGAGGCCATCGTCACGGTGACGTCGTTGCCGATGACCTCGAAGGCCACCTGGTTCATGACTTCCGGAATCACCGGATTGACCTTGCCCGGCATGATCGACGAGCCCGCCTGCCGCGCCGGCAGCCGGATTTCGCCGAAGCCGGCCTGCGGGCCGCTGGACAGCAGGCGCAGGTCGTTGCAGGTCTTGCTGAGCTTGGTCGCCACGCGCTTGAGCACGCCCGACAGCTGCACGAAGGCGCCCGTGTCCTGCGTGGCCTCGATGAGGTTGGCCGCCTGCTTGAGCGGCACGCCGGTCTGCTCGGCGAGGTACTGGCAGGCCAGGTTCGCGTAGCCGTGCGGCGCGTTGATGCCGGTGCCGATGGCGGTGGCGCCGAGGTTGATTTCTTCGATGAGCGCGCGGGCCTCGCCAAGGCGGGCCTCGTCTTCCCCGATCATGATCGCGTAGGTCAGGAACTCCTGGCCCAGCGTCATCGGCACCGCGTCTTGCAGCTGGGTGCGGCCGATCTTGAGGATGTCCTTGAACTCGAGCGCCTTGGCCTCGAAGCTGCGACGCAGGGTGGCCATCGATTCGAGCAGCCGGCCGATGGCGAACCACAGCGCCAGCCGCACTGCCGTGGGGTACACGTCGTTGGTGCTCTGCGAGGCGTTGACGTGGTCGTTGGGATGCAGCACGTCGTAGCGCGCCTTCTCGTGGCCCAGCTTTTCGAGCGCGAGGTTGCAGATGACCTCGTTGGCGTTCATGTTGGTCGAGGTGCCCGCGCCGCCCTGGATGACGTCGACCACGAACTCGTCGAGCAGCTTGCCGTCGATGATGTCCTCGCAGGCCAGGATGATGGCCGCCGCGCGGTCGCGGTCGATGGCGCCGAGGTCGGCATTGGCGCGCGTGGCGGCCTTCTTCACGTAGGCCAGCGCTCGCACCAGGTCGGGCATGGCCGAGATGCGCGTGCCGGAGATGGGGAAGTTCTCGACCGCACGCGCCGTGTGCACGCCCCAGTAGGCGACGGCAGGGATCTGCTTGTCGCCGAGGAAGTCGTGTTCAGTCCTGAAATTGGGGCTCATACAGGTTCCTCGGCTTAAAAAAAAGCACGCGCAGGGCGCGTGCCGGAGATGTTGCTGTGACAGCGACTAAAAGCAGCCGCGACTGTAGAGGCGCCGGGTTCGGGGCGCCAATGCCGTTTGCGGGGAGTCCTATGCGCGGCATTTATAGATTGTGCGGTGCACAAATCTCCGTTGTCAGCGGTGCGGCTGGGTGCCGACCAGGTAAGACCATAGCGCATCGGCGGTGCGTTTGGGTTGCAGGCTGTCAGCGGCCGCGGCCTTGCTGGCGGCACGGCTGGCGCCGGCCTTGACCGGCACCGGCGCACCGGGCCGCTCGCGGTAGGCGCGGATTTCCATGGTCGCCTCGAGGCTGTCGATTTCGGGCGGCAGCGCGCTCACGAGCTTGCGCGCCTTGATCTCCTTGCGCACCGCGCTCTGCGGCAGGAAGGCGATGCCGTGGCCTTCGAGCGCCATGACCTTCAGGCCCTCGGCCATGTCGGTCTCGTAAACGCGGTCGAGGTGGATGGCAGTGCCCGACTCCTTCAGCAGCTGGTCGACCACGCGGCCCAGGTAGGCGCCGGGCGCATAGCCCAGGTAGGGCAGCGGCTGGCCGGGACGCCCCGGCAGCCGGTAGCGCGGCGCGCCTTCGGCATCGGCCTTGACCCAGGGGGCCACGGTTTCCTCGCCGAGACTGACCATCTCGTACTTGTTGGCATCGAGCTGCAGCGGCTGCGAGGGGTGGTGGTAGGCGATCAGCAGGTCGCAGCTGCCTTCGACCAGCCGCAGCACCGCGTCGTGCACGTTGAGCGCGATGAGGCGGCTCTTGATCGGCCCGAAGTGCTCGCGCAGGCTGGTCACCCACGAGGGGAAGAAGGTGAAGGCCAGCGTGTGCGGCACGGCGATCTCGATCACATCCTGCCCGGCGGCCGAGTGCCCGCGCAGCATGGCGCGGGTGCTCTGCAGCGATTGCAGCATCTCGATGGCCTGGCTGTAGAGCGTCTGGCCCGCTGGCGTGAGCCGTGTGGGGTAGGAGCTGCGGTCTACCAGGTCGGTGCCGGCCCAGCCTTCGAGCGCCTGGATGCGGCGGGAAAACGCCGGCTGGGTCACATGCCTCAATTGAGCCGAGCGGCTGAAGCTGCGGGTTTCCGCCAAACTGATGAAGTCTTCGAGCCACTTGGTTTCCATACGCGGCGATTATGCGAGCGCCGCGCCATACTGGGCGCCCCCTCCTTTTCCCGCACTCGCCATGCCTTCAGCCGACCTGCTCGAACTCAGCGCCACCGAACTCTCCCGCCGCATCGCCGCGCGCGACGTGTCTTGCCGCGAGGTGATGCAGGCCTCGCTGGCCCGCATCGAGGCGCTGAACCCGCGCTTCAACGCCATCGTGTCGCTGCGCGATCCGGCGCAATTGCTGGTCGAGGCCGATGAACGCGACACCGAGCTGGCGCGAGGCGACCGGCGCGGCTGGATGCATGGCTTTCCGCTGGCAGTGAAAGACCTGAGCCATGCCGCCGGCCTGCCGACCTCGATGGGCTCGCCGCTGTCACCGCATTCGCCGGCGCGCACCGACAGCCTGCACGTGGCCCGCGCCAGGGCGGCCGGCGCCGTTGTCATCGGCAAGACCAACACGCCCGAGTTCGGGCTCGGCTCGCACACCTACAACACGGTGTTCGGCATCACGCGCAACGCCTATGCACCCGAGCGCAGCGCGGGCGGCAGCAGCGGCGGTGCGGCCGTGGCGCTGGCCCTGGGCATGCTGCCCGTGGCGGACGGCAGCGACATGATGGGATCGCTGCGCAACCCGGCCGCCTTCAACAACGTGATCGGCATGCGGCCATCGCGCGGGCGCGTGCCGGGCAACCCCGACGAGGAACTGTTCTTCCAGCAACTGGGCTGCGAAGGCCCGATGGCGCGCACGGTGGAAGACGCGGCGCGGCTGCTGGCCGTGCAGGCGGGCTTCGACACGCGCGTGCCGCTGTCGTCGCCGCACGCCCTGCCCTCGCCCGACGCGCTGCAGCTGGACGGCGACGGCAAGGGTCTGCGCATCGGCTGGCTCGGCAGCATCTGGCCCGACCTGCCGCTGGCCCCCGGCATCCGCGAGCTGGGTGAGAAGGCGCTCGGCACCTTCCGCACCATCGGCTGCGAAGTCGAGCCCTGCACGCTCGACGTGCCGCGCGAGCACAACTGGAGCGCGTGGCTGCGGTTGAGGCAACTGCTGGTGGGCGGCAAGCTCGGCGCCTACCTCAGCGACCCGAAGCTGTTCGGGCAGCTCAAGCCCGAGGCCCAATGGGAAATCGAGCAGAGCCGGCACCTCGATGCGGCTTCGCTGTACCAGGCATCGGTGTACCGCTCGAACGTGTACCGCGCGTTCCTGAAGCTGTTCGAACGTTTCGACTTCGTGCTGGCACCGACGGCGCAGGTGTTTCCGTTCGATGCCGAGTTGCACTGGCCTGCCGAGGTGAACGGTGTGAAGAGCGACACGTACCACCGCTGGATGGAGATCGTCACGCCGTTCACGCTGGCAGGGCTGCCGACGCTGAATGTGCGCGCCGGCTTCGGCGAAGGCGGGCTGCCGATGGGGCTGCAGCTGGCGGGGCCGATCCATGCGGACCTCGACGTGCTGCGGCTCGGGCATGCCTATGACCAGGCCTGCGGCTGGGCGGCGTACCGCCCCTCCGCGTTGGGCTGAGGCCTCAGATCGGCGTCAACACGCCGCGCCCCGCGAAGTGCCCTTCGGCATTCGCGAGGAAATGGTCCACCGACTTCTGCGTCGCCTCGGGCGACCAGCCGGCCATGTGCGGCGTCAGCAGCACGTTGTCGAGGCCGACCAGCGGCTCGGGCCGCTTCGGCTCGCTCTCGTACACGTCGACGCCGGCCCCGGCGATGCGGTTCTCGCGCAATGCGGCCGCCAGCGCCTCGGTGTCGACCACGCTGCCGCGCCCGATGCTCACCAGGTAGCCCTGCGGCCCCAGCGCGTCGAGCACTTCGGCATTGACCAGATGCTTGGTCGCGGGCCCGCCCGGTGCGGCCAGCACCAGGAAGTCGGCCCACGCGGCCAGCGACTTCAGGTCGTCGAAGTAGCGCTGCGTTGCGCCTTCGCGCGGCTTGCGGTTGTGATAGCCGACCTCCATGTCGAAGGCCGCCGCCCGCTTCGCGATCTTCTGGCCGATGGTGCCCAGCCCCAGGATGCCCAGCTTCTTGCCCGACACGTTCGGCGGCTGCGGAATGGCTTCGCGCCACACGCCTTCGCGGCACAACCGGTCGAGCTTGCGGAACTCGCGCACGATGCTGATCAGCAGGCCGAAGGCGTGGTCGGCCACGCAGTCGTCGTTGGTGCCCGCGCCGTTGGCCGTCGCGATGCCGCGAGCGCGCGTCACTTCAAGCGGCACGCCTTCGTAGCCCGCGCCCATGCAGCAGATCAGCTCCAGCGCCGGCATCGCCGCGATTTCCTCGGGCGTGATGCCGATGACGCCTATGGTCAGCACCGCGCGAAACTTCTTGCCGTGCTCGGCGATGGCGGCCGCGCGCAGGGCGGGGTCGAAGGCGTAGGTCATGTCATAGACCTCGGCAATCTGGGCCTGGTGGGCACTCGAGAGGCCGCTGAGCACCAGCAGGGGAATCTTGGTCGACACGTCTGAACTCCTGAGATCGATAAAAAGGAATGGATGATCGCGCTACATCAATGGAGTTGCTTCGCTCTTCTGCAAAGCCCACATCTGGGCGTAGCGGCCCTGCTTCGCGAGCAGCTCGGCATGCGTGCCGCGCTCGACGATCACGCCCGACTCCAGCACCAGGATCTCGTGCGCGTCGACCACCGTCGACAGGCGGTGCGCGATGACCAGCGTGGTCTTGTCCTGCGCGGCGCTCTTCAGCTCGGACTGGATGGCGCGCTCGTTGGCCGAGTCGAGCGCCGAGGTGGCCTCATCGAAGATCACGATCGGAGGGTTCTTCAGCAGTGTGCGTGCAATGGCCACGCGCTGCTTCTCGCCGCCAGATAGCTTGAGGCCGCGCTCGCCCACGGTCGTTTCATAGCCCTTGGGCGTGGCCACGATGAAGTCGTGGATGCGCGCGGCGCGTGCGGCGGCCTCCACTTCTTCGCGGCTCGCCCCCGGGCGGCCGTAGGCGATGTTGTATTCGACCGTGTCGTTGAACAGCACCGTGTCCTGCGGGACGATGCCGATGGCGCGGCGCACGCTTGACTGGGTCACTTCGCGGATGTCTTCCCCGCCGATGGTGATGCGGCCGTGCTGCACGTCGTAGAAGCGGTACAGCAGCCGCGCGAGCGTGGACTTTCCCGAGCCCGAGGGCCCGACCACCGCCACCGTCTTGCCGGCGGGAATCTCGAAGCTCACGTGCTTGAGGATCGGGCGCGCGGCCTCGTAGGCAAAGCTCACGTCCTCGAAGCGCACGGTGGCGTCGGCGCCGGCCAGCGGCTGCGCGCCCGGCGCATCGCGCACCTCGCGCTCTTTTTCCATCAGCACGAACATCTTGTCGAGGTCGGTCAGGCTCTGCTTGATCTCGCGGTAGATCACGCCCAGGAAGTTCAGCGGAATGTAGAGCTGGATCATGAAGGCGTTGACCATCACCAGGTCGCCCAGCGTCATGCGCCCTTCGACCACGCCCGAGGTGGCGCGCCACAGCATCAGCACCAGGCTCACTGCAATCAGAAGTTGCTGCCCGGTGTTGAGCATGCTCAGCGTGCGCTGGCTCTTGATGGCGGCCTTGCGATAGCGGTCGAGGCTGGCGTCGTAGCGGCCGGCCTCGAAGTCTTCGTTGTTGAAGTACTTGACGGTTTCGTAGTTCAGCAGCGAATCGACCGCGCGGCTCTGCGCCACCGAGTCGAGCTCGTTCATGGTCTTGCGGAACTGCGTGCGCCACTCGGTCACCGTCACGGTGAAGGTGATGTACAGCACCAGCGCCGCCGCCGTGATCCAGACGAACAGCGAATCGAACTTCACGCCCAGGATGGTGAGCACCAGCACCAGCTCGATGATGGTCGGCACGATGCTGTAGAGCGACATCGAGATGAGCGAGTGCACGCCGCGCGTGCCGCGCTCGATGTCGCGCGTCATGCCGCCGGTCTGGCGCTCCAGGTGGAAACGCAGGCTCAGCGCGTGCAGGTGACGGAACACCTCCAGCGCGATCTGCCGGGCCGTGCCTTCGGTGGCCTTGGCGAAGATCAGCTCGCGCAGTTCGCCGAACAGCGAGGTCGAGAAACGCAGCAGGCCGTAAGCCAGCAGCAGGCCGATGGGCACGATGAGCAGCGCCTGCGCCATGTCCGGCTTGGGCGTCATCGTGTCGACCAGGTTCTTCAGCAGCACCGGCACGCCGACGTTGGCCACCTTGGCGCCCACCATGAAGGCCAGCGCCGCGGCCACCCGCCACTTGTACTGCCAGAGGTAGGGAAACAGGCGGCGCAGCGTCGCCCAGTCGGAACGGTCGCTGCGCTCCGGCGGGTGGCCGGAGACGGAGTGGGAGGGGGGAAGGGCTTCGCCGCTGCGGCGCATGGGAGACAATCGTGGTTGCTTGTTTGTTCCAGATTGTGCCCATGTCAGATACTTCCAGCGCTGCCGCTGCCGCCATCCTCAAGAGCCTGCCCACCGACATGGAGCTGGTGCTCAAGGTCATTCCGATGCCGGCCGACTGCAACGCCAACGGCGACATCTTCGGCGGCTGGGTCATGGCGCAGTGCGACCTGGCCGGCTCGGTGATCCCCGCGCGCTACGCCAAGGGCCGCCAGGCCACGGTGGCGGTGAACGAATTCATCTTCAAGCAGCCGGTGCGGCTGGGCGACATCCTGTCGTTCTATTCGAAGCTGGTGCGCATCGGGCGCACCTCGGTCACGGTGACGGTCGAGGTGTTTGCCGAGCGCTTCCGGGCGCAGGGCGAATACATCAAGGTGACGCAGGCCACGTTCACCTATGTGGCCATCGACGACAACGGCCGCCCACGGCCCATCGAACAGCAGCCCTGAGCAACGCCCCCGGGCTCAGACGCCCGGGTCGCGCACGCGCTCGAAGCGTTCGAATTCGCGGTTGACCCAGCGCCCGTCGCGCCGCTCGACGCGGCGGATGTACACGGTCTGCACGATGTCCCGGGTGTGGGCGTCAATCTCTACCGGGCCGCGCGGGCTGTCGAGCTTCACGCCCCGGAACGCATCCACCAGCCGCTCCCCGACCACGCCGCCGCGCGCCACGGGCGAGCTCATCGCCGCATCGATGGCGGCAAGCGCATCGTGGGCCGCGACCGCGAAATACCCCGGGCGCAGATGGCTGCCGTACTCCGTCTCGAAGATGCCCGTGAAGCGGCGGTTGGCCGGCGATTCGTGGGCGAACGAATAGTGGTGGCTGGTGACGAGACCATCGGCCAGCTCCCCGATGCCTTCCAGGTAGTGGTCGTCGGTGGCGTCGCCGGTGGCCAGCAGGCGGATGCCCGTGTCGGCCATGCCACGGTCGCGCCAGAACTTGAGGAAGGTGGCCGGCATCTGCCCCGAGGGCAGGAAGAAGAACACCGCCTGCGGCTTGAGTTCGCGCAGCCGCAGCATGTAGGCCGAGTAGTCGAGCGTGTTCAGCGGCACCCGCAGCATCGCGCCGACCCGGCCGCCGCCCGCGGTGATGCCCGAGACAAAGGCGCTTTCGGCATCGACGCCCGAGGCGTAGTCGGCCACCACGGTGCAGACGTCGCGCAACCCCTGCTGGAGCGCCCATCGCGCCAGCGGCAGCGTGACCTGGCCGATGGTGAAGGACACCCGTACCGCAAACGGGCAGCGCGCCGTGATGCCCGAAGAGGCAGCATTCATCACCACCAGGGGCAGCCTGGCCTGCGTGGCGACGGTACCGACGGCGTAGGCGTTGGAGCTGAAATCCAGGCCCGCCAGCATGTCGACGCGCTCGCTTTCGACGAGGTCTTGCGCATGGCGGCGTGCCTGCTCGGGCGCGCTGCCGGGTACATCGCGCCGCAGCAGCTCGACCGGCCGGCCAGCGATGTTCTGGTTGTGCGCCGCCAGCCAGACGGCCATGCCGGCATCGAACTGCCGCCCGCCGCCCGCGTAAGGGCCGGACCATGAGCCGATGACGCCGATGCGCAGCGGTCGCACACGCGCCAAGGCCAGCGAAGGCGCTGCCAAGGCACCCGCCAGCAAGCCGAAAGTACGCCGGCGCGTGAAGTCGATTGCTACTTTTTCAGTAGCATCATTCGCCCGCTGGACGGGCGTTGTGAGCGTTCTTGTCTCTGAAACTTGCACGGCGGCCAGTGTACGCGTGCAAGCCCCGAAAACGCATCAGACCTTGGAGAAGTCCGGCTTGCGTTTCTCCATGAAAGCACCGAAAGCCTCGCGTGCCGCCGGCTCGCGCAGCATGCGACCGAAGCTCGCGCCCTCCTCACCCATGCGTTCGAGCACGGCGGGCATCTGCGCCTTCTTCAGCAGACGCTTGGTTTCCACCAGCGCACTCAGCGGCTTGGCGGCCAGCTTGCGAGCCTGCGTCTGCGCGATGGCGTTCGCTTCGGTCGGCGGCACCACGCGGTTGACCAGGCCCACTTCGAGCGCGGCCTCCGCCATGAAGGGTTCGCCGAGCAGCAGCGCCTCGGCCGCGCGGTGGTAGCCCAGCATCTGCGGCACCAGCAGGCTCGACGCTGCCTCGGGGCACAGGCCAAGGTTCACGAAGGGCATCGAGAAAGCGGCGTTGTCACCCGCATAGACGAGGTCGCAATGGAACAGCATCGTGGTGCCGATGCCCACAGCCGGGCCGCACACAGCCGCAACGATCGGCTTGGGGAAGGTCGCGATGCCGCGCAGGAAGCGGAACACCGGCGACTCTTCCGTCGACGGCGGGCCGTTGAGGAAGTCGCCGATGTCGTTGCCTGCGCTGAAGATCGTCGGGTCGCCCTGGATCAGCACGCAGCGCACGGCCGCTTCGCTTTCGGCTGTAGCCAGCGCGTCGGCCAGCTCGGCATACATGGCGCTGGTGATGGAGTTCTTCTTGTCGACGCGGTTGAAGGTGATGGTCATCACACCGGCTTCGGTGTGGACGAGGATGTCGCTCATGGGTGGTAGTCCTTGGATGAAAAAGATTGGCGCCGCGGTCAGGCGCAAAGGGCTTCGCGAACGAAATCGAGGCGGTCTTGCCCCCAGAACATCTCGCTGCCGACGAACATGGTGGGAGCGCCGAACACGCCGCGCTCCACGGCTTCCTGCGTGACGGCCTTGAGGCGGTCCTTGGTTTCCTGAGCACCGGCCAGCGCAAGCAGGCCCGCGGCGTCGAAGCCCGCATTTTGCAAGACGGCACCGACGGTTGCCGGGTCGTTGAGGTTCTTCGGATCGACCCACATCGCGTGGAAAACCGCATCGACGTACGCATCGAAACGCGCCGGCTCCTTCATCTGGACGCCCGTGGCGCCGCGCATCAGCAGCAGCGTGTTGATCGGGAAGTGGGGGTTGTGCACGAAGGGCACGCCGTAGCGCTTGGCAAAGCGCTTCAGGTCGGTCGTCATGTACGGGGCCTTGGGCTTGATCTCGGCGGGCGAATGATTGCCGGTGGCCTGGAACACGCCGCCCAGCAGCATGGGTTTCCACACCAGCTCGGCGCCTGTGTCGGCGCAGATGTGCGGCAACTGCGTTGCCGCCAGGTAGGCGGCGGGGCTGCCGAAGTCGAAATAGAAGTCGACGGATTTCGCCATGGGGTTGTCTCCTTCTCTCAGAATTTCTCGGACCACGGCCGCAGGTCGAGTTCGTGCGTCCACGCGTCACGAGGCTGCGAATGCAGCATCCAGTAGCTGTCGGCAATGTGCTCCGGGTTCAGGATGCCGTCGCTCTCCTTCAACGCATAGCGCTCGGGGAAATTGCTGCGGATGAATTCAGTGTCGATAGCGCCATCGACCACAACGTGCGCAACGTGAATGCCCTGTGGCCCAAGCTCGCGTGCCATTGACTGTGCGAGCGCACGCAAAGCCATCTTCGCGCCCGAAAAAGCGCCGAAGTTGGCCGCTCCACGCAGTGATGCCGTCGCACCCGTGAAGATGATCGTGCCGCGATGCCCGCCCTTCGGCAGTTCGCGCGCCACCATCCGCTTCGCCACTTCGCGTCCATTGAGAAAGCCCGAGAAGCAGGCCATCTCCCACACCTTGAAGTACTTGCGTGCGGTCTCGTTCAGGATGCTCTCGGGCACGTTGGCGCCGATGTTGAACACCATCACCTCGATCGGCCCGATGGTCGATTCGATCTGCTCGACGAGCGCGACCACCTCCTCTTCCTTGCGCGCATCACAGGCGAAGGCGTGCGCACGGCCGCCGTCGGCCTCGATCTGCGCGACCAGCGGCTGCAGCTTGTCGAGGCTGCGGCGCGTGACGCAGGTGGCAAAACCTTCGCGCGCGAAACGGCGGGCAATGGCACCGCCAGTGGCATCGCCGGCACCGACGACGAGTGCGGCTTTCTGCAGGGTGGTCATGTCTCTTTATTCCTTGTAGTAGACGATCTGGTTCGAGGTAGCCAGCAGCACGCCGTTCTCGCTCCACAGATGCGCCGCCTGGTCGAAGAAGCCGTTGAAGAACTGCTGCCCCGCCGCGCGGCCCAGGAGATAGCCCGTGCCGACCTCGGCCAGCTGCGCCGGCCCGACGTGGAAGTAGGTAGTGATCGACACCGTGCCCGCGGGCACGTGCTTCGCGCGGCGCAGCCACACGCGCGGATAGAACATGTCGCTCATCGCGGCGAGCGAGGCGAAGTCGAGCGGCCGTGGCTGTGCGTCGCGCAGCCAGATGCGGGTTTCGCTGTGGTGCAGGCTCTCGTCCCACTTCGCGGGAATGCCGCCGCTGAAGGGGCGCATCTCGTACTGGTTGATCCACGCCACGCCGGACGGGCCGATGCTCATGCGGTCGACCGTCTCGGGCCTTGGCGCCTCGGGCATCGGCATGTCGCTCTCGCCCCAGGTGTCGCGGCGCGCGCCCGTCACCACGGTGGCGGTGGTCGTCATGTTGGGCGCACCGCTGGGGCCGGCCTGCGTGATCTGCACCGTCCAGTGCTGCGTCGAGCGGTTGGTGCGCACGGCAGTGGCCTGGATGTCGAACGCGCCGGCTTCGATCGCCGCCGCGTAGTTGACGGTGAGCGCGATGGGCGTGCCCAGCACGTCGGGGTGCTGCATCACCGACTGCAGCACCAGGGCCGCAGTGGTGCCGCCAAAGGGCCCGACCATGTTCCAGTAGTCGGGGCTGGTCATGCCGGTGAAGTGCCCCACGCGGATGTCGCTGTGGTGGATCGTCAGGGCTTTGTCGAAGGGGTGCTGCGTGGTCGTCATGATCGGCAGTGTGCCTCCGGAGGATGGCGTCACGCAGTCGTGTGCGGGACGTTGGCGTGCTGCACCGCAGTACGTTCGGTCAACGCAGCCAGCCGGTGCAGCTTGTCGATCGTGCTCGGCCACAGGCTCTGGCTGAACTGCTCGCGGAAGAAGCCGAAGTGGCCGATGCGCCGGGCCTGCACGTCCGCCGGCGCGATGCGCTCGACCGCGCTCGGCGCGCCGGCATAGAAGCTCACCAGGCTTTCGGTGCCGGCGAGCGTCATGAGTTCGTCGTCGGTGATCGACAGCGCGAGCACCGGGAAGCGCACGCGTCCGTAGCTCTGCGATGCAAGCTCGCCCTCGGCACCCACGCTGTAGCGCGGGTTGAGGCACCAGCGCCGCCATTGCAGGATCACGCCGCGCGGCAGGTCGCCGACCTTCTTCAGCTTGCGGCCCGGAAAGTAGCCGAACAGTCGCGTGACCAGCGGCACGAGCACGAACCAGAAGTAGAGGATGCTGCGCCTGAGCTTCGGCGCGTTCTCGCGCCAGTAGCCGCTGCCGGCCGCGATGCTGACGAGGCCGTCGACTTGTTCCGGGCGCTGCAGGAAGCCCGGCAACTGCGCACCAAGGCTGTGACCCAGCAGGTAGAGCGGCTGGTCAGGCAGTGCGGCCTTGGCGGCATCGATCACCGCTTCATAGTCGCGCGCCCAGTCGAACAGGTCGGCCTTGAAGCCGCGCAGCGACGCATCGCCGCGCGAATCGCCCGAGCCCCGGTAGTCGAAGGTCCAGACGCGCAGGCCCTGCTGTTCTGCAAGCCACTGCGCGAAGGGTTCGTAGAACGACTGGCGCACGCCCATTGCGCCGCCGATCACGATGCTGGCGCGCGGTGCGCCGGCGGGCTCGTAGCGGCGTACCGCCAGTTGCTGTGCGCCGCCGTCGACCTTCAGAACTTCCTGTTGCATGCTCGTTTCTCCAGAACGGTCACGGTCCATTCGCGGAACACCGCGGAACCGGCTTTGCCGGGCCGCAGGTGTTGCCCCCTGCAAGGGGGTTGGCGCAGCGACACGAAGTGCGCGAAGCCTGGGGGTTTGCTCAAACCCTTTCGAAGATCCCGGCAGCGCCCTGGCCCATGCCCACGCACATCGTGACCATGCCGTACTTCAGGTTCTCGCGGCGCAGCGCATGCACCACGGTCGCCGAGCGGATGGCGCCTGTAGCGCCGAGCGGATGGCCCAGCGCAATCGCGCCGCCCATCGGATTGACCTTCGACGGATCGAGGCCCAGCGTGTTGATGACGGCCAGCGACTGCGCGGCAAAGGCTTCGTTCAGCTCGAACCAGTCGATGTCCTCGTGCTTCAGGCCGGCATAGCGCAGCGCGGCCGGAATCGCCTCGATCGGGCCGATGCCCATGATGTGCGGCGGCACGCCCTTGCTGGCGAAGCTCACGAAGCGTGCGAGCGGCGTGAGGCCGTACTGCTTCACGGCCTTTTCGCTCGCCAGGATCAGCGCGCCCGCGCCGTCCGAGGTCTGCGAGCTGTTGCCGGCCGTGACCGTGCCGCGCGCGGCGAACACGGTGCGCAGCTTGGCGAGGCCTTCGATGCTGGTGTCGGGGCGCGCGCCTTCGTCGAGGTTCACGGTGCGAGTCTTGGCAATCGACTCGCCGGTCTCCAGGTTCGGCGTGCGGTCGGTCACTTCGATGGGCGTGATCTCGTCGGCGAACTTGCCGGCCTTCTGCGCGGCCAGCGCCTTCTGGTGCGAGGCGAGCGCGAACTCGTCCTGCGCCTGGCGGCTCACCTTCCACTGCTGCGCGACCTTCTCGGCCGTGAGGCCCATGCCGTAGGCAATGCCCACGTCGCCTTCGCGCTCGAAGATCGAGGGCGACAGCGAGGGCGAGTTTCCCATCATCGGCACCATGCTCATGCTTTCGACACCGGCTGCGATCATCACGTCGGCCTCGCCAACGCGGATACGGTCAGCAGCCATCTGCACAGCCGACAGGCCCGAAGCGCAGAAGCGGTTGACGGTGATGCCGCCGACACTGGTCGGCAGGCCTGCCAGCACCGCGCCGATGCGCGCGACGTTCAGGCCCTGCTGCGATTCGGGAATCGCGCAGCCGCAGATGATGTCTTCGATGGCCTTCGGGTCGAGGCTGGGCACGGCGGCCAGCGCCGCGCGCAGCGTGGTGGCCAGCAGGTCGTCAGGACGGTAGTTGCGGAAGTAGCCGCGGTGCGACTTGCCGATGGGGGTGCGGGTGGCGGAGACGATGTAGGCGTCTTGTACTTGCTTGCTCATGAAATCTGTCCTTAGTTGCGCACTGGCTTGCCGGTGCTGAGCATCCCCATGATCCGCTCCTGCGTCTTGGGATGCACGATGAGCGAGCAGAACGCCTTGCGTTCCAGCGTCATCAGGTATTCCTCGGTCACGAGCGAGCCCGCGTCCACGTCGCCGCCGGTGACCACGTTCGCGATCAGGCTGGCAATGTGGAAGTCGTGCGCGCTGATGAAGCCGCCGTCGCGCATGTTCACGAGCTGGCCCTTGATGGTCGCGGCGCCGCTGCGGCCCGCCACGCGGAAGGTGCGGCGCAGTGGTGCGCGGTAGCCGGCGTCGGCCATGGCCTTGGCCTGCTGCAGCGCCACGTACAGCAGCTCGTCCTTGTTCGGCACGATCACATCGCTATCGAGCAGGTAACCCAGCTTCTTCGAATCGAGCGCACCGGTGCCGACCTTCGCCATCGCCGCAGCAGTGAAGCCTTCGGTGAGGAACGGCAGCAGGTCGCTACCCGTGGAGGCCGCTGCGTTCTCCGCAGCACGGCGTGCGATGTAAGTCAGGCCGCCAGCGCCGGGGATCAGGCCCACGCCGACTTCGACCAGGCCGATGTAGCTTTCCATCGCCGCCACGCGCTTGGCCGAATGCACGGCCAGCTCGCAGCCGCCGCCCAGCGCCATGCCGCGCACGGCCGAGATCACCGGCACGCTGGCGTAGCGGATCTTGAGCATCACGTTCTGCAGCTCTTCCTCGGCACCTTCGACCGCACCAATGCCCGCGACCACGAAGGCCGGCAGCATCGCCTGCAGGTCGGCGCCGACCGAGAACACTTCGTCGGGCGACCAGATCACCAGGCCCTTGTAGTCGGCCTCGGCCAACTCCACCGCGGCGCCAAGCGACTCGGCCACGTCGGGACTGATAGCGTGCATCTTCGAATGGATGCTGGCGATGAGCACTTCGCCATCGAGCGTCCACACGCGCACGTCGCCTTCGTCGCTGATGGTGGTGCCGGCGGTGTTGGCATCGGCTGCGTTCGCGCCGAGCACGCTCTCGGGGAACAGCTGGCGGTCATGCACCGGCAGCCTGCGCTGCGGCACGAACTTGTTCTGCGATGCGCTCCACGAGCCTTCGGGCGTGTGCACGCCGCCGGCCTCGGCCACCGGACCTTCGAACACCCACTTGGGCAGCGGCGCGCTGCTCAGTGCCTTGCCGGCGTCGATGTCTTCCTGCACCCACTTGGCGACCTGCGCCCAGCCGGCCTCTTGCCAGAGCTCGAACGGGCCCTGCTTCATGCCGAAGCCCCAGCGCATGGCGAAGTCGATGTCGCGTGCGCTCTCGGCGATGTCGCCCAGGTGCACAGCGGCGTAGTGGAAGCCGTCGCGCAAGATGGCCCAGAGGAACTGGCCCTGCGGTCCTTCGCTCTCGCGCAGCAGCTTCAGGCGTTCGCCCGCGGGCTTCTTCAGCATGCGGCCATACACCTCGTCGGCCTTGGCGCCGGCGGGCACGTACTCGCCGCTCTTCAGGTCGAAGCGAAGGATGTCGCGGCCGACCTTCTTGAAGAAGCCGGCCTTGGCCTTCTGGCCCAGGTTGCCCAGCTCCAGCAGCTTGGCGAGCACCGGTGGCGTCGCGAAGTTGGCGTAGAACGGATCGGTCTCGGCGTTGAGGTTGTCCTGCAGCGTCTTCACGACGTGGGCCATCGTGTCGAGGCCCACCACGTCGGCGGTGCGGAAGGTGCCCGAACTCGCGCGGCCCAGCTTCTTGCCGGTGAGGTCGTCCACCACGTCGGGCGTCAAGCCGAACTTCTCGACTTCCTTCAGCGTGGCCAGCATGCCGGCGATGCCGACACGGTTGGCGATGAAGTTGGGCGTGTCGTGCGCGCGCACCACGCCCTTGCCGAGCGTGCTGGTGACGAAGGCTTCGAGGTCGTCGAGCACCTGCGGCTGCGTGGTGGGCGTGTTGATCAGCTCCACCAGGAACATGTAGCGCGGCGGGTTGAAGAAGTGAATGCCGCAGAAGCGCGGCTTCAGCGCTTCGGGCAGTGCCTCGCTGAGCTTGGTGATCGACAGGCCCGAGGTGTTCGAGGCCAGGATCGAATGCTTGGCAACGTGGGGCGCGATCTTCTTGTAGAGATCGAGCTTCCAGTCCATGCGCTCGGCAATGGCTTCGATGATGAGGTCGCACTCGCCGAGCTTGGCAAGGTCGTCTTCGTAGTTGGCCTGTTCGATCAGGCCCGCATCGGCCACGTCGCCGAGCGGCGCGGGCTTGAGCTTCTTGAGGTTGTCGATGGCGCGCGTGACGATGCCGTTCTTCGGGCCTTCTTTTGCGGCCAGGTCGAACAGCACGACAGGCACGCGCACGTTGACGAGGTGGGCCGCAATCTGCGCGCCCATCACGCCGGCGCCGAGCACGGCGACCTTCTTCACTTGAAATCGGGACATGTTGCTTGGTATTTCTTGGATTGGTTGCGCGCAGGCTTGTTACTGCACGCGGTTCCAGGTTTGGGTACGCCAGAAGGGACCGAGGTAGCCGCGCACTTCGAGCTTCTTGCCGCCGTCGACGGGCGTGTAGCTCGCGCGGTATTCCTTGCCGTTCTCGGGGTCGAGGATCTTGCCGCCTTCCCAGACTTCCTTGCCTTCGGCCTTCTTGCCGCCGCGGATGATGTCCAGGCCCACCATGGGCTTGCCCTTGCGGTCGTCGCTGCATTCGTCGCAGGTGGCGCCGGGCTTGGCGTCCTTGCCCAGTGCCTTTTCGATGCGGCCGAGCAGCGCACCGTTGGTTTCATCGATG
This sequence comes from Variovorax sp. GW821-FHT09D05, assembly GCF_059416325.1. Classification (NCBI taxonomy): domain Bacteria; kingdom Pseudomonadati; phylum Pseudomonadota; class Betaproteobacteria; order Burkholderiales; family Comamonadaceae; genus Variovorax; species Variovorax sp. GW821-FHT09D05. The sequence goes on from NZ_JBWKOZ010000007.1 coordinate 96,384, forward strand.
CGGATCTCGGCCTTGACCTCACCGGTCTTGTCGTCAACGTTGCGCCACAGGCCGACCGGCGTGACCTGGGCCATGGCCGAGGCTGCGGTGACGGCGAACAGAACGGCGGCGAATGTTTTCTTCATGCGTGTCTCCCGGCGAAGTGAAGGAAAAGGCAAAGGGCTTGCTTCAGGCCAGTGCCGCGTCGGTGTCCATCAGCACCTTGCTGCCGGCGCGCGCGGTGCGCATCAGCGTCGCAGTCTCGGGGAACAGCTTGGCGAAGTAGAAGCGCGCGGTCTGCAGCTTGGCGACGTAGAACGGGTCGGTGTTGCCGGCGGCGATTTCGCGCAGGGCCACTTGCGCCATGCGGGCGAACAGGTAGCCGAACACGAAGTGGCCAGCCACGCGCAGGTAGTCGACAGCAGCGGCGCCCACTTCGTCGGGGTTCTGGAAGCCCTTGAAACCGATCTCGGTCGTGAACTTGGTGAGCTGGTCGCCCAGCATCGCGATCGGGTTGATGAACTCGGCCATCTTCTCGTTGACGCCCTCTTCTTCCACCAGCTTCGCAACCAGCTTGCCGAACTTCTTCAGCGAGGCGCCGTTGTTGCCCAGCACCTTGCGGCCCAGCAGGTCCAGCGACTGGATGGTGTTGGTGCCTTCATAGATCATGTTGATGCGGTTGTCGCGCACGAACTGCTCCATGCCCCATTCCTTGATGAAGCCGTGGCCGCCGAACACCTGCATGCAGGCGTTGGTTGCAACGTGGCCGTTGTCGGTGATGAAGGCCTTGACGATGGGGGTCAGCAGCGCGACCAGTTCGCCGGAGTCCTTGCGCACCTTCTCGTCTGGGTGGTTGTGTTCCTTGTCGAGCAGCAGCGTGCAGAAAATTTGCAGCGCGCGGCCGCCTTCGGCATAGGCCTTGGCAGTGAGCAGCATCTTGCGCACGTCGGGGTGCACGATGATGGGGTCGGCTTCCTTGTCCTTGGCCTTCACGCCGGAGAGCGAACGCATCTGGATGCGGTCCTTGGCGTAGGCCAGCGCGTTCTGGTAGGCCACTTCGGTCAGGCCCAGCGACTGGTTGCCCACGCCCAGGCGCGCGGCGTTCATCATCACGAACATCGCGGCCAGGCCCTTGTTGGGCTCGCCCACCAGCGTGCCGGTGGCGCCTTCAATCACGATCTGCGCGGTGGCGTTGCCGTGGATGCCCATCTTGTGCTCCAGGCCGGCGCAGAAGATCGGGTTGCGCTCGCCGAGCGAACCGTCGGCCTTGACCTTGAACTTCGGCACCACGAACAGGCTGATGCCCTTGCTGCCCTTGGGCGCGTCAGGCAGGCGGGCCAGCACCAGGTGAATGATGTTGCTCGTCATGTCGTGCTCGCCGGCCGAGATGAAGATCTTGCTGCCGCTGATGCGGTAGGTGCCGTCCGCCTGCGGCTCGGCCTTGGTGCGCAGCAGGCCGAGGTCGGTGCCGCAGTGCGGCTCGGTCAGGCACATGGTGCCGGTCCATTCGCCGCTGGTGAGCTTGGGCAGGTAGGTCTTCTTCTGCTCGTCGGTGCCGTGGGCCGCCAGCGCCTCGTACGCGCCGTGCGAGAGGCCGGGGTACATGGTCCAGGCCTGGTTGGCGCTGTTGAGCATTTCGAACAGGCACTGGTTCACCACGAACGGCAGGCCCTGGCCGCCGAAGGCCGGGTCGCACGACAGCGCGGGCCAGCCGCCTTCGATGTACTTGGCGTAGGCGTCCTTGAAGCCCTTGGGCGTCTTCACTTCATGCGTGGTCTTGTCGAGCGTGCAGCCCTCTTCATCGCCGCTGATGTTGAGCGGGAAGGTCACTTCGGCGGCGAACTTGCCGGCCTCTTCGATCACCGCGTTGATGGTGTCGGCATCGGTCTCGGCATGTGCCGGAAGCGCCTTGAGTTCCTCGGCGACGTTGAGCACTTCGTGCAGCACGAACTGCATGTCGCGCACGGGTGGGTTGTAGGTAGGCATCCGGAACTCTCCTGGTCGAAGCTAGATAGAAAAAAGAAAAAGGGGAAAACGAAAACGGGGCAGGCCGCGCGCTTCTTCAGCGCACGGTCTTGAGGCGGCGGCCGGCCGGCGCAGCCGTGTCGGCCTTGGGCGCATCGGGCGTGGCGCTGCGCGCGAGGATGTTGTCGAAGCCGACGTTGGCGCGGCCGATGGAGCCGGGCACCTGCAGGAAGCGCGCTTCGTAGTGCAGTGCGAGGATCAGGCCGTGAATCTCGAACGCCACCTGGCGCTCGTCGGCATCGGCGCGCAGATGGCCTTCGCTCTGCGACTGCACGATGGCGCGCAGCACTGCCGCCTGCCAGATGCTGACCGACTCGACCAGCGCATCGCGCACCGGGCCTGGGCGGTCGTCGAATTCGGAAGCGCCGCTGATGTAGATGCAGCCCGAGTCGATTTCGGTCGAGGTGCGCTTCATCCAGTTGGCGAACATGGCGCGCAGGCGCGGCAGGCCGCGCGGCGCCTTCAGGGCGGGGAAGAACACTTCCTGCTCGAAGCGTGCGTGGTATTCACGCACCACCGAGATCTGCAGTTCTTCGCGCGAGCCGAAGTGGGCGAACACGCCCGACTTGCTCATCTTGGTGATTTCAGCCACCGCACCGATCGACAGGCCCTCGAGCCCGATCTGCGCGGCTAGCGCCAGCGCGGCGTCGACGATGACGGCCTTGGTCTGCTGGCCCTTCTGGGCGGCGCGAACGGGCTTGGCGGGAACGGCTGCTGCGGTCATCGTGGAATTTCCATGCAAAAACGAACGGTCGTTCTATTTTGCAGGGCTTTACCACTTTCGCCCGCAAGAAACCTTCAGGTATTGAAGGTTAATTGATGCGGGACGGGGCGCAATCGGCCCCATCCCTACCCCTCGGAAGCTCTCTTCAGAATTCCTGCGACACCGGCCGCAGCACGACTTCGTTGATGTCCACGTTCGCCGGCTGCTCCACCGCGTAGACGATGGCGCGCGCCACCGAATCGGACGGGATCTGGTTGGCGTCGTAGAACGCCTTCACGCCCGCAGCGGACTCGGCATCGCTGCTGCCGAACTTCAGCTCCGACTCGACCGCGCCGGGCGACACGATGGTCACGCGCACGCCGCTGTTGCCCACTTCCACGCGCAGGCCTTCGGAGATGGCGCGCACCGCGTGCTTGGTTGCGCTGTAGACGGTGCCGATGGGCGTGAACACCTTCAGCCCGGCAATGGATGCGACGTTGACGATGTGCCCGCTGCCCTGCGCCTGCATGCGCGGCAGCACGGCGGCAATACCGTAGAGCACGCCCTTGATGTTGACGTCGATGGTGCGGTCCCACTCGTCGACCTTGAGCTTGTCGAGGGGCGACAGCGGCATCACGCCCGCGTTGTTGACCAGCACGTCGATGCGGCCGAAGGCCTCGACGGTGGCGGCTGCGAGCTTGTCGAGGTCGGCGCGCTTGGCCACGTCGGTGGCCACGGCGATGGCCTCGCCGCCGGCTTCGCGGATCTCGGCGACGACTTTGTCGAGCCGGTCGGTGCGGCGGGCCGCGAGCACCACTTTTGCGCCGCGCGCAGCCAGGTGACGCGCCGTCGATTCGCCGAGCCCGCTGCTCGCGCCGGTAACGATGGCGACCTTGCCCTTGATGTTGTCTTGAACGGATGTCATGGGAAATTCCTTTCGGGTGTGTGGAAGAAGTGCCTCCAGTGTGGAAAATCCACATGTTCCCGTAAATGAAACTCTGGCGACTTCAGAATTCCTCAGAAAGGAACTCTCAACACCATGTCCAATCGTCTCGAAGCCCTGCGCGTGTTCTGCGCCGCCGCCGATGCCGCCAACTTCCGCGACGCGGCGGCGCGGCTTTCGGTGTCACCGCAGGTGGTGACGCGCGCGGTGCGCGAGCTCGAAGACGAGCTCGGCGAGCCCCTCTTCCACCGCAGCACGCGCGGCGTGCAGCTCACCGACTTCGGTCGGCAGCTCTCGGAGCGGGCGCGCACTGCCCTGAGCGGAGTCGACGAACTCTTCCATCGCACCGACCGCCGCGCACTGTCGCAGCACCAGGGCACGGTGCGGGTCACGGCGCCGGGCATCTTCGGGCGCCAGCTCATCCCGCAGGCGCTGGCGCCGATGCTCGCCGCGCACCCGGGCCTGGTGCTCGACCTGCGCGTCTCGGAGTCGCATGCCGACGTGGTCGGCGAGCAGATCGACATCGGCGTGCGCGTGGGCCCGCTGCGCGATGCCCGCTTCGTCGCGCGGCCGGTCGGCCGGATGGCGCTGCACGTGGTGGCCGCGCCCTCGCTGATCGCGCGTACCGGCGTGCCGAAGAAGATCGAGGCGCTGGCCTCGCTGCCGCTCACCGCATTGATCGACCGCAAGTCGGGCCGGCCCTGGCCGATGATGTTCCGCAAAGAGCGCCAGCTGGCCGTGACCTCGCCGGCCTTCGTCACCGACGACTTCGACACCGAGTGCGCCGCGGTGCTCGCAGGCCTGGGCTTCGCCCAGTTGATCGGCTCGCTGGCCGAGCCCTGGATCGAGCGCGGCGCGCTGGTGTCGGTGCTGGAGGCCGAGGCGCCCGAGCCGTGGCCGATTTATGTCTACCGCTCGCAACGGGCGCCTGTGCCGGCGCGCGTGCGGCTGGTGTACGACGAGTTGATCCGCGTGCTGCGCTGAACGCTACGCCCGCTGCCAGGCGCCGGGCGTGAAACCGAAGTGGCGCGTGAAGATGCGCGTCATGTGGCTCTGGTCCGCGAAGCCGCTTGCGGCGGCGGTGTCCGCGAGGCTCGTGCCGCGGCGGATCAAGGCGCGTGCGCGTTCGGCGCGCTGCAGCAAAAGCCATGCGTGGGGCGGCACGCCGTAGGCTTTCTGGAAGCGGCGCAGCAGCTGGAACTTGCCGAGGCCGGCCATCGCTGCAAGCTCATCGAGCATGGGCGCGGCAAGCAGGTCATCGGCGAGGCGCTCGCGCACCAGCCGCACGTCGCCATCGATCTCGGGCTGCGGCACGGCGGTGGAATGGCCATCGAGCAGCAGGCCGCAGACTTCGACCAGCGACTCTTCGCAGGCGAGGGCTTCGGCGCTTGCAGAGGCGCTCGCGGCGCAGTTACGCCAATCGTCGAGACGGGTGAACAGGCGGCGCAGTGTTTGGACCAGCCGCAAGTCCTTGAGCACGGGCCGTGTGAATTCAACGCTGCCGTCCATCGCGGCGCCGCCCAGCATGCCCGCCATCACTGCCGCGTCGAGATACACCATGCGCCAACGCCGCGACGGCCCGCCGAGCGGCCGGCCGTCGTGCACTTCCCCGGGATTGGTGGTGATCAGATCGCCCGCATAGGCATCGACCTTGCCGCGGCCGCTGGCCGAGCTTTGCGCGCCATGGTCGAGCAGGCCGACGCCGTAGGTCGAATGCCAGTGCCGGCCGTAGTGGCGGGCACTGTCCATCGCGGTGCCGTGGACGCCCTCCCAGGGCGTTCCAAAGACCTGCGAGCGATGGTCCGGCGGCGTCTTCATCCGCCGGATGATCTCAGAGAACCGCGTTCAGAGCTTGAACGGAATCACTTCCTGGCGCTGCTCGCCCAGGCCTTCGATGCCCAGCGTCATCACGTCGCCCTTCTTCAGGAACAGCGGCGGCTTCATGCCCATGCCGACGCCGGGCGGCGTGCCGGTGGTGATGACGTCGCCGGGCATCAGCGTCATGAACTGGCTCACGTAGCTCACGATCTTGGCCACGCTGAAGATCATGGTCTTGGTGCTGCCGGTCTGCACGCGCTGGCCGTTCAGGTCGAGCCACATCGAAAGCTTCTGCGGGTTCTCGATTTCGTCGCGCGTCACCAGCCAGGGGCCGAGCGGGCCGAAGGTGTCGCAGCCCTTGCCCTTGTCCCATGTGCCGCCGCGCTCGATCTGGTATTCGCGCTCGCTGATGTCGTTGATGGTGCAGTAGCCGGCCACGTAGTCGAGCGCGCTCTTTTGCGACACGTAGCGTGCGCGCGTGCCGATGACCACGCCGAGCTCGACCTCCCAGTCGGTCTTGACCGAGCCCTTGGGCAGCATCACCGGATCGTTCGGGCCCTGGATGCAGCTGTTGGCCTTGGTGAACACCACGGGTTCCTTGGGCACCGGCAGACCGGATTCGGCCGCGTGGTCCGCATAGTTCAGGCCGATGGCGATGAACTTGCCGACGTTGGCCACGGGGCTGCCGAAGCGCGGCTTGCCCTTGACCAGCGGCAGCTTGTCGATCTTCTGCTTGCGCAGCTTGGCAATGGCGGCATCGCCCAGTTGCTCGGGGCCGATGTCCTTGACGACGGCGCTCAGGTCGCGCAGCTGGCCCTTGTCGTCGATGAGGCCGGGCTTTTCCTTGCCGGGGTTGCCATAGCGGACGAGTTTCATGCTTTCCTTTCAGTGCGTTGAATTGAATTGATCAGTACGTGGAGCGGCCACCGGAGAGGTCGAAGACCGCGCCGGTGGAGAACGAACAATCTTCGGTGCAGAGCCAGCCGACCATCGCGGCCACCTCCTCCACCGTGCCGAAGCGGCCCATGGGAATCTTCGAGAGCATGAAGGCGATGTGCTCGGGCGTCATCTGGTCGAAGATGGCCGTCTTCACGGCCGCGGGCGTCACGCAGTTCACGCGGATGCCGGTGTCGGCCAGCTCCTTGCCGAGCGACTTGGTCAGCCCGATGACGGCCGCCTTGCTCGCGCTGTAGGCACTGGCGTTGGGGTTGCCCTCCTTGCCGGCCACCGAGGCGATGTTGACGATGCGGCCGTAGCCACCGCTACCGCCGGGGCCCTGCTTGCGCATCTGCGCGACCACTTCGCGGCAGCACAGGAACACGCCGTTGATGTTGACGTCCATCACCTGGCGCCAGTCGTCCACGGGGTAGTCCCACAGCTTGGTGTTGGGGCCAGTGATGCCGGCGCTGTTGACCAGCGCGTCGATACGCGGCGCGTGCGCCAGCGTGGCGGCCACGGCCTTGGCGACAGAGGGCTGCTGCGACACGTCGACCTTCAGCGCAAAAGCCTTGTCGCCGAGCGATTCGGCAGCCTTCGCAGCGGCGTCTTCATCGCGGTCCCACAGCGTGACGCTGCCGCCCGAGGCCACGAGCCGCTGCGCGATGCCGAAGCCGAGCCCCGTGGCGCCACCAGTGACGACCGCGTGGCGGCCCTTGAAGTCGAGCTGGTTCATATGGTGATGCCGCCGTCGACGGTGAAGGCCTGGCCGGTGGCGAAGACCGATTCGTCGCTGGCAAGGAATACAACCACCGGCGCGATTTCCTCGGCCTGCGCGAGCCGGCCCATGGGCTGGCGTGCGATGAAGGCCTTGCGCGCGGCGTCAGGGTCGGCATTGGCGTTGATGCGGTCGCCAAGCGAGGGCGTGTCGACCGTGCCCGGGCACACGGCATTGCAGCGGATGCCCCGGGCCACGTAGTCGGCCGCCACGCTCTTGGTGAGGCCCAGCACCGCCGCCTTGGTGGTGCCGTAGACAAAGCGGTTGGGCAGCCCCTTCATGCTGGAGCACACGCTCGCCATGTTGATGATGCTGCCGTGCCCGGCCGCCAGCATGCCGGGCAGCACGGCCTGGATGGTCCACATCTGGGCGCGCACGTTGAGGCTGAAGGCGAAAAGCAGCTCGTCGTCGGTGGCTTGCTCGATGGTGCCGTTGTGCACCACGCCCGCACAATTGAAGAGGACGTCGAGCGCGGGCAGCTTCGCCACCAGCGCGCCGATGGCTGCCTTGTCGAGCACGTCGAGCTTGAGCGCGGTGACGTTGGGCACGCCCGCGTAGCGCTCGAGCAGCTTCTCGTTGACGTCGGTGGCCCAGACCTGCGCGCCCTCGGCGGCCATGGCCAGCACGCTGGCGTAGCCGATGCCCTGGCCGGCGGCGGTGACCAGCGCGGTCTTTCCCTGCAATCTCATCGGTGTCTCCTCTGGTCGTGTCTTCGGGTTAGGCCCGATGATGGCGCGGGCGGTGTATCGTATTCTGAATTGGCCTTACCACTTGTCCAATTCAGGACAACCCTTAAGCCCCTCGACCTCCTTTTTTCGTTCCCGTGCCGATCCAGACCCTCGAACCCCAGCGCCTCTACCGCCAGATTGCCGAACAGTTGCGTGTGCTCATCGGCAAGGGCGAGTTCGCGGTGGGCGCGCGCATTCCGGCCGAGCGCGACCTGGCCAAGCAGCTGGGCGTGAGCCGGCCCTCGGTGCGCGAGGCACTGATCGCGCTGGAGGTGGAAGGCTGGGTCGAGATCCGCACCGGCTCGGGCGTGTACGTGCTCGACCGCTCGCACCGCACGGCGCCGCCCGCCAACGGAGCGGCTGGCGCCGAGTGGGGGCCGCTCGAAATCATCCGCGCGCGCCGCCTGGTCGAAGGCGAGACCGCCGCCACGGCGGCCCAGTACGGCAAGCGCAAGGACGTGGACGCCATCCGCCGCGCAATCAAGATGATGCGCGAGATGGCCGCGCGCAGCGAAGTACCGCACGAGGGCGATCGCGCCTTCCACCTGGCCATCGTCAACGCCTGCGGCAACGTGGTGCTGACCGAGACGGTGCAGGGCTTCCTGGAGTCGCGCCACGGGCCGATCTTTGCGCGGATGATCGATTACTTCGAGACCATGGACTCGTGGCAGGCCGCCATCGGCGAGCACGAAGCCATCCTCGACGCCGTCGCTGCGCGCGACCCGGCAGCGGCGCGCGAGGCAATGCACCAGCACATGGACAAGTTCCACCAGAGATTCAGCGCGAGCTGGCGCCGCGCGAAGGTCTCCTGACAAACAAACAAGCGCCGACAGGCACTCACGATGACTCCCTACATCCGACTCCACCCCGCCGATGACGTCGTCATCGCGCGCTCGCAACTGCTCGGCGGCACCGTCGTCGAAGGTGTGGCCGTTCGCGGCCTGATTCCGCCGGGCCACAAGATCGCGATGCGCGACATCGCCCAGGGCGAGCCGGTGCGGCGCTACAACCAGATCATCGGGTTCGCGAGCAAGTCCATTGCCGCCGGCGAGCACGTGCACACGCAGAACCTGAACATGGGCCCGGACAAGGGAGACTTCGAACGCGATTACGCCTTCGGCGCCGACGTGAAGCCCGCCCCTGCGAAGCGCGAGGCCACCTTCATGGGCATCAAGCGCGCCGACGGCCGCGTGGCCACGCGCAACTACATCGGCGTGCTGACCAGCGTGAACTGCTCGGCCACGGCCGCGCGCGCCATTGCAGACCACTTCTCGCGCAAGACCAACCCGCAGGCGCTCGCGGCGTTCCCGAACGTGGACGGCATCGTCGCGCTCACGCACGGCACCGGCTGCGGCATGGACACGCAGGGCATGGGCATGCAGATCCTGGAGCGCACGCTGACGGGCTACGCCACGCACCCGAACTTCGCGGGCGTGCTGGTGGTCGGGCTCGGCTGCGAGGCCAACCAGATCAACGCCTGGCTCGCGACCGGCCATCTCGCCGAGGGCGAGAACTTCCGCACCTTCAACATCCAGGACACGGGCGGCACCCGCAAGACGGTCGAGAAGGGCGTGGCGCTCATCAACGAGATGCTGCCGCGCGCCAACGCGGCAAAGCGCGAGCCGTGCAGTGCGGCGCACATCACCATCGGACTGCAGTGCGGCGGCTCGGACGGCTACTCGGGCATCAGCGCCAACCCGGCGCTGGGTGCGGCGGTCGACCTGCTGGTGGCGCATGGCGGCACCGCCATCCTCAGCGAAACGCCCGAGGTGTACGGCGCCGAGCACCTGCTGACGCGCCGCGCGGTGAAGCGCGAAGTGGGGCAGAAGCTGGTGGACCGCATCAAGTGGTGGGAGCACTACACCGAAATCAACGAAGGCGAGATGAACAACAACCCCTCGCCGGGCAACAAGGCCGGCGGGCTTACCACCATTCTCGAAAAGTCACTGGGCGCGGTGGCCAAGGGCGGCACCAGCAACCTCGAGGCGGTGTACGAATACGCCGAGCCCGTCACCGCGCACGGCTTCGTCTACATGGACACGCCGGGCTACGACCCGGTGAGCGCCACGGGCCAGGTGGCCGGCGGCGCCAACCTGATCTGCTTCACGACCGGGCGCGGCTCGGCGTATGGCTGCGCGCCTTCGCCCTCGCTCAAGCTCGCGACCAACTCCGCGCTGTGGCAGCGGCAGGAAGAAGACATGGACATCAACTGCGGCGAGATCGTGGACGGCACGGCGTCGATCCAGGAGATGGGCCAGCGCATCTTCGAGCTGGTGCTGGCGACCGCTTCGGGCGCGCAGTCGAAGAGCGAACAGCACGGCTACGGCCAGAACGAGTTCGTGCCGTGGCAGGTCGGCGCGGTGATGTGACGTGATGTGAATCCATCGGCAAGGAACGACATGGCCAACCTCCCCTTCGGCTTTCTCGAGGGCACCGGCTTCGAGCATAGAGACCCTCGCTTCAAGTCTTGCATTCCCGGCCCCGAGCGCGTGCAGCGCCTGTGGACCGGTGCGCGCTGGTGCGAAGGCCCCGTGTGGTTCGCGGCGCACCGCACGCTGGTGTGGTCGGACATTCCGAACAACCGCATGCTGCGTTACGACGAAGTCAATGGCACGGTCGGCATCTTCCGTGAGCCGTCGAACAACACCAATGGCAATACGGTCGACCGCCAGGGCCGGCTCGTGAGCTGCGAGCACCTCACGCGGCGCGTGACTCGCACCGAGCATGACGGCACGATCACCGTGCTGGCCTCGCACTGGCAGGGCAAGCGTCTCAATTCGCCCAACGACGTGGTCGTGCATTCGGACGGCGCCGTGTGGTTCACCGACCCGAGCTACGGCATCCTCTCCGACTACGAGGGCCTGAAGGCAGACAGCGAAATCAGCGCCTGCCATGTCTACCGCATCGACCCGGCGAGCGGCGAAGTCGAACGCATGGCCGACGATTTCGTGAAGCCCAACGGCCTGGCGTTCTCGCCCGACGAATCGACGCTGTACATCGCCGACACGGGTGCGAGCCATGCGGCGGACGGGCCGCGGCACATTCGCCGCTTCAGTGTCGGCCCCTATGCCAGGAGGCTGGACGGCGGCGAGGTGTTCGCCGAATGCACCAACGGGCTGTTCGACGGCTTCCGGCTCGACACCGAAGGCCGCATCTGGACCAGCGCACTCGACGGCGTGCACGCCTATCACCCCGACGGCACGCTGCTCGGCAAGATCCTGATCCCCGAGCGCGTGGCCAACGTCTGCTTCGGCGGGCCCAAGCTCAACCGCCTTTTCATCTGCGCGACCACGTCGCTCTATGCCATCACGCTGAACGCGAAGGGAGTCTGATCCATGTCCAGAACACTGGAGGCCAACGGCCTGCAAGCCACCGTCACCCGCATCCTCGAGGCCGCGGGCAGTTCGCCGGCCGAAGCGCAACAGGTGGCTGCCAACCTCGTGCTGGCGAACCTGAGCGGCCACGATTCGCACGGCGTGGGCATGCTGCCGCGCTACGTCGATGCAGTGGCCGAGGGCGGACTGAAGCCGAACGCAGCGGTGCGCGTCAACCTCGACATCGGCACGCTGATGGGCCTGGACGGCCAGCACGGCTACGGGCAGATCGTCGGCGTGCAGGCGATGGAACTCGGCATCGCGCGAGCCAAGCAGCACGGCAGCTGCATCTTCACGCTCTCGCACGCGCACCATCTGGGGCGCATCGGGCATTTCGCGGAAATGGCGACGGCGCAGGGGCTGGTGGCCATGCACTTCGTCAACGTGCTGTCGCGGCCGGTGGTCGCGCCGTGGGGCGGTGGCGACGGGCGCTTTGGCACCAACCCGTGCTGCATCGGCATTCCGCTCGCGGGTGCCGAGCCCTTCGTGCTCGATTACGCGACCAGCCGCGTGGCGCAGGGAAAGATGCGCGTGGCGCACAACAAGGGCGAGCGCGTGCCCGACGGCTACCTGATCGACGAGAACGGCGCGCCGACCAACGACCCCGGCGTGGTGGTGGTGCCGCAGGGCAACGGGCTCTTCGGCGCGCTCATGACTTTCGGCGAGCACAAGGGCTACGGGATGGCAGTGGCGTGCGAGCTGCTCGGCGGTGCGCTCACTGGCGGCGGCACGTGGCACCGGCCGGCGGACACGGCGCGCACGGTGTTGAACGGCATGCTGACGGTGCTGATCGACCCGGCGCGGCTGGGCACGCAAAAGTCCTTCGATGAAGAGGCGCGGGAGTTCGTCGATTGGCTGCGGCAGAGCCCGCCGGGGCAAGGCTTCGACGAAGTGCAGATTGCCGGCGAGCCGGAGCGCAAGGCGCGCGCGGCGCGGCGCAAGGACGGAATCTGGGTGGACGACGCGACGTGGGGAGAAATCGTCGCGGCGGGAGCCAAGGTAGGCGTGGCCGTCGCATAGGGCTTTGGCGCCGGCGGCTATCGGCGGGCGCTTCGCGACTTCTGACTCAGCACCAGCGCGATGCCTCCTAGAATTGCCACCGAAGCAGCCGCCAGCCGCGGCGTGATCGCCTCCGACAGGAACAGCACGCCGCCGAACGCAGCCAGGAGCGGCACCGACAACTGCACGGTGGCCGCGCGCATGGCCGAAAGACGGCTCAGCGCCGCATACCAGACCGCGTAGCCGAGGCCCGATGTCAACGCGCCGGAAGCCACGGCAAGCACAAGGCCGGTCGCGTCCACGCGAGCGCTGGCCGCAAACACCAGGCTCAACGCCAAGGCAAGCGGCACGGCCCGCGTGAAGTTGCGTGCCGTAGCGGCCAGCGGGTCAGCCACCCCACGGCCGCGCAAGGAATACACGCCCCACGCCACACCCGCGATCGCCATCAGCACGGCGCCGAGAAGCGGCGGCGCGGCGATGCCCGGGGACACCAGGTAGACGAGTCCGCCAGCCGCCAGGACAAAGCCGAACCATGCGAGAGCCCCGAAGCGCTCGCCGCCGGAGCGCAAGCCCACGCCGAACATCGTCAGCTGGACCGCGCCGAACAGGATCAGCGCGCCCGTGCCCGCCGACAGGCTGAGGTAGGCGAAGGAGAAGAACGCGACATAGCCGAACAACATGACGGCGGCCAGCCAATCGACGCGGGCGGACGAGACCGGCGGCTGCGCCCTGAACCGCACGATGAGCCCCAGCATGAGCGCTCCCGCCACGAGCCTGACGCTGCCGAAGCTCGCTGCATCAATGCCTTTGTACTGCAGCGCGAGCCGGCACAGCAGCGAATTGGCCGCGAACGCGAGCATGGCCACCGCCGTGAGGAGGATCGTCTGCAGCGTGGGCTGCCGGTTGTCGCGCGCGTCATCGGGCATGCGCCCTCCATCGAGGAACCTGCGCAAACATTGGCCTGCCGCCGAGGCCCGGCGGCAAGGGGCGAGTTGATGCTACTCCGCTCGAAGACCCAAGGCGAGCCGGTCGACGCCCCGCAAGGGACGAGCGCGAATCAAACGATCAATGCGATCGTGGCTTCGAGGTGCTCAGACGGTGCGCGGCGGAAACCCGAGCGCGCAAAGCGCTGCAGCTGGCCCACGACGAAGGCCGTGAGCGCAGCGGCGCGCACCTGGGCGTCGACGCTGGGCGTGGCCGAGCCGTCGGCCGCGGCAGCCCCGCGCAACACCTGGCGCAGGGTGGCTTCGATCTTGTCGAAGAACTGGTTCATGCGCTGCTGCAGGCGTTCGTTCTCGTAGACCAGCGCGTCGCCCACCATGACGCGGGTCATGCCAGGGTTGCGCTCGGCGAACTGGACCAGCAGCGTGAGGATCTTGGCGGCCTGCTGGGCGCCGATGGCACCCTCGCGCTCGAGGATCTGGTTGACCAGCGTGAAAACACTCTGCTCGATGAAATCGATCAGGCCCTCGAACATCTGGGCCTTGCTGGCGAAATGGCGGTAGAGCGCGGCCTCGCTCACTTCGAGACGGGCGGCCAGCGCGGCGGTGGTGACCCGCTCGGCGCCGGGCTGCTCGAGCATGGCGGCGAGCGCCTGCAGGATCTGCACGCGCCGCTCACCCGGCTTCGGGCGCTTGCGCGCCGGGGGAGTGAGCGTGTCCGCGGGGGTCTCTACGCCGGAAGCACTGGTCGTCTCTTCGTTCTGCATGGGAGCGCGTGCAAAGATGTAATCAATTGATTCTCGCACAGCGCGACGCAGTGAGCGCATGCCAACGCCCGTGGGCAAAAGCTGATACAGAATCTACTTTTTCGGCAAGACAAAGAGCCTTCATGAGCCAACGTATTCTGGTCACCGGCGGAGCTGGCTTCATTGGCAGTCATACCTGCGTGGCGCTCGCAGCCGAGGGCTATACGCCGGTCATCCTCGATAACCTCTGCAACAGCGATATGCGCGTGCTGGAGCGGTTGCGTCAAATCACGGGCACCGCGCCCAAGTTGATAGAAGGTGACGTCCGTGACAGAAATTTGCTTGCTCAGATATTCGGCCAACAAGAGTTGGCAGCCGTGATCCATTTGGCGGGCCTGAAGGCAGTCGGCGATTCGGTTGCGGCCCCTCTGGACTACTACGACAACAACGTGCATGGCAGTCTCGTTCTTGCATCTGCAATGCAGCAAGCGGAGGTGCGCACTCTGATCTTCTCCTCCTCAGCCACGGTCTATGGCACACCCGACCATTCGCCGATCCCGGAAGATGCGCCACGGCGGCCAGCCAATCCCTACGGACGCTCGAAGCTCGTGGTGGAGGAGGCCCTGACGGATCTATATCGATCGCAGCCAGGCTGGTGCATCGGGCTGCTTCGCTATTTCAATCCGGTCGGGGCTCATGAGAGCGGGCTGATAGGCGAGCACCCGAAAGGCAAACCTAACAATCTGATGCCATTCGTGTGCCAAGTGGCTACGGGATTGCGCGACAAGCTACATGTACATGGCGCCGACTATCCAACGCCCGATGGCACTGGCGTTCGCGACTATGTTCACGTCATGGACCTGGCCGAGGGACACGTTGCAGCGCTGAAGTACGCGAAGACCCATGCAGGGCTGGTCACGCTGAATCTCGGCACTGGCCAGGGGGCGTCGGTGCTAGATGTGGTTCGCGCCTTCGAACGCGCAAGCTCCGGACCTATTCCCTACGAGGTCGGTCCACGCCGCCCTGGCGATGTTCCCGCTTACTGGGGCGATCCATCACGTGCTCAGGCCACGCTCGGCTGGCGTGCGCATCGAAACCTCGACCAGATGTGCGCAGACAGCTGGCGATGGCAGCAAGCCAATCCGGAAGGATACCGCTAGCCCCCTCTCAGCGGGCGCGGATCATCGTCCCGTAGGCCTGGTCGGTCAGGATCTCCAGCAGCATCGCGTGCGGCACCCGCCCGTCGATGATGTGCACCGCGTTCACGCCGCTCTTGGCGGCGTCGAGGGCGCCTTCGATCTTGGGCAGCATGCCGCCCGAGATGGTGCCGTCGGCGAACAGGTCGTCGATTTCGCGTGCGCTCAGGTTGGTGAGCAGCTTGCCGTCCTTGTCGAGCACGCCGGGCGTGTTGGTCAGGAGCATGAGCTTCTCGGCCTTGAGCACTGTGGCCAGCTTGCCGGCCACGACGTCGGCGTTGATGTTGTAGCTTTCGTTGTCCTCGCCGAAGCCGATGGGGCTGACGACGGGGATGAAGGCGTCGTCCTGCAGCGCCTTCACCACGCTGGGATCGATGGAGACGATGTCGCCGACCTGGCCCACATCATGGTGCACGTTGGGATCGGCGCGGTCGGCCAGCTTGAGCTTTTGCGCGCGAATCAGCCCGCCGTCGCGCCCCGTGAGGCCCACCGCCTTGCCGCCGGCCTGGTTGATCAGGCCCACGATGTCCTGCTGCACCTCGCCGGCCAGCACCCATTCGACGACTTCCATGGTCTCGGCGTCGGTGACGCGCATGCCCTGGATGAAGCTGCCCTTCTTGCCCAGGCGGTTGAGCGCCGCCTCGATCTGCGGGCCGCCGCCGTGCACCACCACCGGGTTCATGCCGACCAGCTTGAGCAGCACCACGTCTTCGGCAAAGTCGGCCTGCAGCGCCGGATCGGTCATGGCATTGCCGCCGTACTTGATGACGATGGTCTTGCCGTGGAACTTGCGGATGTACGGCAGCGCCTGGGCCAGGATCTCGGCCTTGTCGCGCGGGGGGATGTTGAGGACGGGGTCGGTCATGGGCGGTCAGGCTCCAAAGCGAAGGACAAGGGAAATTCTCGCAAAGAAAGATGTCGTCAGGGGCGCAGCCAACGGGGCACCTTGAAGCGCACGATCATCAGGTAGGCGCCCACGTAGGTGGTGACGAACAGCAGGCAGAAGAACATCAGCATGATCGTGTTGTTCCAGAACAGCACGGCCGGCACCACCGACAGCGCGGCAAACATCCACAGATACGGCGAGGTGCGGTTGTTGCGCGCCAGCAGCTGCCGGGCCTCGTCGTCCGCGAAGGCCACTCGCACGATGCGCCGGAAGATCAGCTGGTGGAAATGCAGCGCATCGGCCGTGCCGGGCGACTGGCCGCGCGCCAGCTTGCGATAGATGGAGAACAGCGTCTCCCACACCGGGTAGATCAGCAGCAGCATCGGGAACCAGGGCGACACCACGCGGTGCCGCTGCACCAGCGTCACGCAGGCCACGGCGATCACCATGCCCCAGACGTAGGCCCCGCCGTCTCCGGCGAAGATCTTGCCGCGCGGGTAGTTCCAGACCAGGAAGCCGAAGGTGGCGCCGACCAGGCAGATCACCATGGCCGCCAGTTGCCGGTCGCCCACCTGCAGCGCCACGTGGGAAATTGCCAGGCAGACCAGCACGGCGACCGTGCCCGCGAGCCCGTTGTAGCCGTCGATGATGTTGAAGGCATGCGGCAGGCCGCCGATGGCCAGGGCCGCGAACAACACGGTGGCGTACGGAATCATCGCCAGCCAGCCGTCGACCGTCTCGAAGCCGGTACGTGCCACGCCCAGCCCCAGCAGCCAGCACACGAGCAGCGCCGAACCGATGGTGAGCCCCAGCCGGTAGCGCACCTTCACGTTCTGGGTAACGTCTTCGACGATGCCGCCCAGCACCGCCGGCAAGATGCACAGCAGCGTGAGCATCGAGGTCTTGACCGGCCACGACACATTGAACGGATCGGTGCCGGTGATGCCGGCGGCCAGCCAGGCCACCCCCATGCCCACCAGGATGCCCGCACCGCCCAGGCGCGGCACGTGGCCTTTGTGAAAGCGCTGGGGCATGTCGGCGCCGTAGAGGCGGGCATGCCTGCGCGCGCGGCGCATGAACAGCTGGACCGAGAAGGCAGCGACGAAGAAACTGATGACGATCAGAGCAATCATGTGTGGGGGTTGGGGAACCCTAGAATTCCCGAGCGAAATTAGACCATGCCCACGCCCCCTTCCCCCCGCCCCCCGATCACCATTTCAATCGTGAGCCACGGCCAGCTCGCGCTGGTGCTGCCGCTGCTCGAGCAGTTGGACCGGCACAGCCGCGAAGTCATCGACAAGGTTTTGCTCACATTGAACATTCCCGAGCCCGATGTGCTCGCTGGCCGCAACTGGGGCTTCGAGGTGGAGCGGATCGAGAACGCGAGCCCCAAGGGCTTCGGTGCCAATCACAACCAGGCCTTCGAGCGCTGCGGCACGCCGTGGTTCCTGGTGCTCAACCCGGACATCCGCTTTGACAGCGACGTGCTGACGCCGTTGCTCGCGCAGGCCGCGGCCGACTCCGGCCTGCTGACGCCGCGCATCCTGGAGCCCGGCAAGGCCGAGCCGGAGCCGCACCGGGCGATGCTCACGCCGCTTGAAATCGTAGGAAGAAGGAAGCCCGGCTATGTGCGGCCGACGGTGCCCGCGTGGATTCCGGGACTGTTCATGCTGTTTCGCAGCGAGGTCTACCGGCAGCTCGGTGGCTTCGACGAGAAATTCTTCATGTACGGCGAAGACTTCGACATCTGCGCCCGCACCCGGCTCGCGGGGTGGAAACTGCAGGTCGGCGAAGACCTGGTCGCCCGGCACGACGCGCAACGAGAAAGCCACCGGAGCAAGAAATACCTGTACTGGCACGTGACCAGCCTGCTGAAGGTGTGGCTGTCGGGGTCGTTCTGGCGGTACTGGCGGCTTCGCGGTTGACCGATCAAGTCTGTCAGCCGCGTTCGAGCAAGTCTTGCGCGATGGCGTGCCCGCCGCGGCCGAAACGCGCATAGCGGCCGCGCGCCGCCTCGATCAGGATCGGCAGCAGACGCAGCGCCCGCGCCGCAGGAAGCTCGGCCCGGAACCGCTGATGCTCGACCTTGGCGCGCTGTGCCTCCAGGTAAGCGGCCGGCACCCGGGCGCCAAGCTGCTGCAAGCGCTGCAGCAGCGCTTCGGCCCTGCGCAGCCGTGCCACGTGCTTGTCGCCGCGTTCGGCAAAGGCCTTGGCCATCTTCTCGGACAACGTGAGCCGCCGTGCGCCGATCTGGTTGCTGGCGTGCTGGCGGTAGTCGATGGTCGGCTCGGGCAGCACGTCCATGCGGCCGATGGCTGCCGCCACGGCGGCCAGCCATTCGTCGTGCACCCACTCCGACGCGAACGGCAGCGCTGTGTCGAGCAGGGTCTTGCGGAACATCGTGGTGGCGCCGGTCACGAGATTGCGCCGCAGCAGGACACCGAAGGCCTCGCCGCCCGCGATGGCCGCCAGTTCGGCAGGCTGCACCTCCAGCGCGTGGAAGAGCGTGGAGCCCAGGGGCTTCAGTTCGGCATCGACGAGGCGCGCGTCGGTGTGCAGCAGCAGCAGGTCGGGCCGCGCCTCGAACTGCGCCACCATGCGCGCGAGCCGGCCTGGGTGCCAGGCGTCGTCCTGGTCGCACAGGGCGATGAGCTCATGGCTGCAGGCGCGCGCGGCCTGCTCGAAGTTACGCGTGACGCCCAGCGGCGGCGTATTGCTGAACACGCGCAGCGCGACCTGGTCCGCCACGCCGCACTGCGCGAGGGTGTCACGCACGACGGCCAGGGTGTCGTCGGTCGAGCCGTCGTCGGACAGCACGATCTCCCGCGGCAACGGCGTCTGCGTGCAGATGCTGCGGACCTGCTCAGGGAGATAGCGCGCGCCGTTGCGGGTGCAGAGCGCGACGGAAACGTCGAGGGCCATCAAACCGGAGGCAGGCGGGGCGGCCAGGCGTAGCTGAAATCTTCGCGGGCCAGCATGAGGTTGGGGCTGTAGGCGGGGTCGTTCTGGATGATGGCGCCCCAGCGTTTGTGCATGTAGGCGGCTTCTTCCTGGAACTGTGCCTGCTTCTGCGGCGAGACATCCTTGGCGCGGGTAGCGGACTCGTAGTGGAACAGCTCCGCGTAAGGCGTCCAGACGTTGCGCAGGCCCGCTTCGCGCAGCCGGAGGCAGAAGTCGATGTCGTTGAAAGATTCCTTCAGATGCACTTCGTCAAGGCCGCCGACTTCGAGGTAGTGGCACTTCTGGATCACGAGGCAGGCCGCGGTGACCGCGGAGAGCGTCTGGATCAACGCCGCGCGGCCAGCATAGCCTTCGCGGCCCATCGGCATGCGGCGGTGCGAATGCGCGGCAATGCCCCCCACGCCCAGGATCACGCCGGCGTGCTGCAGAGTCTTGTTGGGGAACCACAGCCGCGCCCCCACGGCGCCCACGCCCGGCTGCACCGCAAGGCTCACCATCTCACTGAGCCAGTCCGGCGTGATTACCTCGATGTCGTTGTTGACCAGGGCCACTAGTTCGCCATTGGCCGCGGCAACCGCGCCGTTGTTCAGTGCCGCGTAGTTGAAATCGCGGTCGTCGCGCAGCACGCGGACATTCGGCTTCTCTGCGGCAATCCGCTTGAACCAGGCCAGCGTGTCCGGATCATCGGAGCCGTTGTCGACGATGATGATTTCGTAGTTCGAATAGCTGGTTTTCTCCAGGATCGATTCGACGCATTGCCGGGTCAGCCGCAAGGCATTGCGCGTCGGGATGATCACGGAAACCAGCGGTAAGACATCGGGCAAGGCGTAATGCACGCGGTACCCGAAATCGAGGTGTTCGGCTGTGGCACGCACGCCTGTGCGCATGAAATGCTCGTTCAGCGCGCGCTCGCCCGCGATGGCGGCGTACGGCTTGGCGTTCATCGACTTGGCCGTACTTTCGACGTGAACGCGCCAGTGGTACAGCACGCGCGGAATGTGGCGGATCTGGCTGGGCTCGACCCGCTCCATGCAGCGCAGCACCAGGTCCCAGTCTTGCGAGCCCTCCATGCCCACGCGGAAGCCGCCAACCGAGCGCATGAGCTCGGTCGAGAGCACGCCCAGATGGCTGAACATGTTCTGCGAACGGAAGAGATCGACGTTCCAGTCCGACTTGAAATATGGCCCGAAGCGGTGCCCCCCCTCGTCGGCCTTGTCCTCGTCCGAATAGATCAGCTTCACGTCAGGATGGGCCTCGATGCAATCGGCCACCCAAAAGAGCGCATGGGCCGGCAGCAGGTCGTCGTGATCCATGAGCGCGACCCAGGGGCCGGAGACCAGTTCGAGCGCGCTGTTGGAAGCCGCCGAGATGTGGCCGTTCTTCGGACGGAACACGACCTTGATGCGCGGGTCGCTCTCGCTGTACGACTTGAGGATCTCGCGCACCTCTGCCGAAGGGGATGCGTCGTCTGCGATGCAGAGCTCCCAGTTCGGGTAGATCTGGCCGCGCACCGACTCGATCGCTTCGCGCAGCCAGGCCGGGTTGGGGTTGTAGGTGGGCATCACGACCGAGATCAGCGGCCGATCCTTCATGGCTGCCACCCGTTGAACGATCTTCTCGCGCAACTCGGGCGTCAGGGTGTCGTAGCGCTGCACCCACTTCGTGTAGTCGTTGTAGCCCCCGAAACGCCGGCCCAGCTCCCACCGGATGCCCGGCCAGCCCGACTTCCTGAACATTCGCCATGCCCGCTGCACGCGCCCCATCATTCCGGGGCCTTGCCAGAGTCCGGCTAAGCCGAGGATGAATCGATAGACAGATTTCATAGATTGCGAAGTCGCGAGGCGAATGAAGCGTGGCCTGTTGGGGGGATCCCAGGAAAACGTGGCGGCACCGAAGCAATGCGCCGGCAGTCGCGTGGGAGGAGATTATCTTCGCACCCCCCACGAAGATCGACGGCGGTTGTTTCACCAGGCGTCGGGGGTGACCCGAGGGCTGCCCGCAAATTGAGCAATTAGCCTTTCTAAGCCATTCATGAAAATTGGTGGCTCCCCGTTGCTGCAACGGGCCGTCGAACGCGGTCAGGCATGCGGAACCGGCGACCTGATAGTCGTGACCAACAAGGACCACTTGTTCCTGACCCAGGATGTGCTCCAACAGATGGTTGACCCGCCAGGAACAAGCTTTCAGCTTGAGCCCAAAGGACGCAATAGATCAGCAGTATCGGGAACCGCGGCGACACCACACGATGGCGCTGCACCAGCTTGACCACCGCCACCGCGATGACCATAGGCCCCGCCGTCGCCGGCAAAGGTGTTGCCGTGCGGATAGTTCCACACCAGGAAGCCGAAGGTGGCGCCGATCAGGCACACCAGCACAGCTACCGTGCCCGCGAACCCGTTGCAGCCGTCGATGATGTTGAAGGCATGCGGCAGGCCGCCGATATATGCGCTGCACATGCGGCTCGAAGGAGGAGCGAGGGCTCGGTGCCGTCCAGCGGGCGATCATCTTCGCTCCCCCTTTCAACCTGGTGCGGCGCCTCCCGCAGGTCATCGACACACCCTGTTCACCTCCCCCGGTAAAATCGCACGGTTCACACAAAGGATAGAAAATGAGGCCGCGCCTCCGGCGCCCCCGGCAAGACGCTCGTGCTTGTCCAGTGGCAGCTTGGAGTTGTCCGGGCGAAGACGCCGCTGTCCGCCCCCAAGGTCTCGTATCGACGCACATGAGCCAAGTACATTCCAACCTTCACCGCAGCGCGCTGGCCGACTGGTGGGAAGGCACACGCCGCACGGACATCTGGTGGACCCTCGCATGGTTCGACATCGTCCTGCGTTATCGACGCTCGATGCTGGGGCCGCTGTGGCTTACGCTGAGTATGGGCGTCATGATTGGCGGTATGGGGCCGCTGTATGCCTCGCTCTTCGGCACGCATCTCGACAAGTTCTTCCCCCATCTGGCACTCGGCGTGATCTTCTGGGGCCTGTTCTCCACCATAGTCACTGACGCCTGCAATGCCTTCGTAGGGTCGTCCAACTACCTGAAGCAGGGCTACTTTCCGATCAGCCTCTTCGTGTGGCGGGCTCTTGCCCGCAACCTGATCCAGTTCGCCCACCAGATCGTTCTTTACATTCCCGTGGCACTCTGGGCCGGCATCTCGCTTTCTTGGTCGGTCCTTCTGGTCATTCCCGCTTTCCTCATCCTGGTGGTCAACGCGCACGCACTCGGGCTGTTGCTGGGACTCATCTGCACCCGCTACCGCGACGTGACCCAGATCGTCACCAGCGTCATGCAGATGCTGATGTTCCTGACCCCCGTGTTCTGGCTGCCCGAGAACCTTCCTGGTCGCGCCAAATACGTCCTGTGGAATCCTTTCGCACAGATGCTCGACCTTCTGCGCACTCCACTCATGGGTGGCGAAGCCCATCTCCACAGCTGGATCGGCATCGGCTTCTGGACCGTGCTGTGCCTCTCCGTGGCGAGCATGCTGTTCGTCAAATACCGCCGCCGCGTCGTCTACTGGCTCTGATTCATGGCATTCATTTCACTCAAGAACGTTTCGGTCAGCTTTCCGATCTATGGCGCAGGCTCGGCGTCGCTCAAGAAGACGATCGCGGCTTCTGTCACCGGCGGACGCTTCGGCAAGGAAACCGGGGTCACTGTGGTGCAGGCGCTCAGCGGCCTGAACATCGAATTGAAAAGCGGCGACCGGCTCGGCCTGATCGGCCACAACGGTGCCGGCAAGTCCACGCTGCTGCGTACGCTGGCGGGCGTCTATGAACCGTCTTCGGGCGAGCTGACCCGCCAGGGCACGGTGGCCAGCCTGATCGACCCCGCCCTCGGCATCGAAATGGACGCGACCGGCGTCGAGAACATCATGCTTCGCGGTCTCGTGATGGGCATGAGCAAGAAAGAGATCGATCGGCTTACACCCGAGATCTGCGAGTTCAGCGGCCTGGGCGAGTACGTCAACATGCCCGTTCGCACCTACTCGACCGGCATGATGATGCGCCTCGCGTTCTCGATCTCGACCAGCGTCGAAGCCGACATCCTGCTGATGGACGAATGGCTCTCCGTGGGCGACGCGGCCTTCACCGAAAAGGCCGAGCAACGCATGCGGGACGTGGTGTCGAAATCTGGCATTCTGGTGCTGGCATCTCATTCGCCTGAACTGATTGCCAAGGAATGCAACCGGGTGATCCATCTCGAGCATGGAAGGATCGTCGAGCGCTGAGCGCCCGGCCCCTGCTCCGGCGAATCACTAGACTTCGCTCAAGGCATATGGCTTTGGTCTGGCGCTACCGGTCCATCGCCAGTTCTCAGGTCAAAGAAGGCACCTTCGGCCCCGCGCGCAGGCAAACACCCGCGAAGGCGATCAGGCCGATGAAAACGCCGCACCAAAGCGTGACGCATCGGGTTGCTATCGCTATGGCGACCGCATCGGCTTTTTGTATGCCATGACCCATCAATTGCAAAACAAGTGATGCCTCCATGGTGCCAAGCCCTCCCGGCACCATGGTCGCAGCACCGAAGAGCGTAGCATTAACAAAGATCTCCAAGGCGACCGACGGCTGCAACGGCAACCGCAATGAGTTGCTGAGGGCAAAGAACACTGCCGCTTGGATCCCATAGGCCAACGACGCCATAACTGCAAACAATGTTGCGTTGCGGAATGTCCAGATCTGTGCCCAGCATGCAAGCGCCTCTACAGCAGCACGACCAGGCGCAAGCCCCCATCTGCCGGCAATCGCCATTGCGCGATCGAACAGCGGCGGCGTTCGAACGAGGCAACGAAATGCAAAGCTCCCCGCAAGGACGCCTCCCAAGACGAAGCCAGCAACATTCAGCGTGCCTCGTGCAAGTAAGCCCGCAACGGCCCCAAGCAGGCACACACCAACAACGTCGGACAAGCGATCTGCAAGGAAAGCCCCTAGGCTCTTGGTCATCGGCACACCCAACGGCCGCAGAAACAAGGACCGAATGGTCTCCCCCAGCTTGCCCGGGGACGTGGTGAGAGCCAAACCCGAGAGGTAGATTGCAAAATTGATTCGTCGCGGAACACGATGCCCCAAGCACCGAAGGGCCAGGTGCCATCGCAAGAATCGAATCACATATGCAAGGCTGGCAATGACCGCCGTGCCAACCAGCAAGAGAATGCCCAGCCGCGCAAGCGCGTGCGTAACCTCATTCCAGCCGCTCCAGATCATGCCGCCCAGGCTCAAGGTGGCGCCCAGGAGCACAAACAGGATCATCCAACGCAGCAGCCGGGACATCGTCTTGCCCGGCAACGCCTTCGACTCGACGTCCGGTGTGCTCACGCTTTCCTGAACGTCAGCATCCGATGGCCGAAATAGCTGGTCACCACAGGAACGAGGACTCCCGCCAGATGAGCGATGGCCTCGGCATGGGTCACGATGCCGAGGCTCGGCAGCACCCAGCGCGCAAGGACCAGGCTGATGACCAGTGTCTGCACAACCGCCAAAAGGTTGACTGCGACAAACTTGACGACCTGCGGCCCCAATGCGGTGCCCGTGGCGGAGAACACATGCTGGCGCATGAGGACGAACGCCACCCCCATTCCAACCAGGTACGCCAGCACGATCGCCGGGCCATAGCTCAGCCAGGTGCTGAACAGGAAGCGCGATCCATAGTTCGCAGCGGCGGCAATCCCGCCCGCGACCAGGAATCGGATGAACTGTCTATTCAGCATGCCGGCATGTCGGCCCCGGCGACGGCAGCCTTGGCAAGCTTCCGCCCGAAGCCAATGCTCTCCGAAATGCCGCGGTCTTCGGGGTAATAGTAGGACGTATCCGCGACCCACAGGCCCTTGACCGGCAGCTTCGCAGGGGGCAGGCGATCAAGATAGCCAGGATCGCAAATCGGCTGCGCGTAGCGATAGCGACTGGCCCGCATGTCGATGAAATCTTCCGGCGCAAGGTCCGGATTGATCTTCATGCAGTACTTCCTGACCTTGTCGAGGAAGACTTCATCGGCGTCCTTGAACTTCGGATGCTCTCCAGGCATATAGAACGGCACATACAGCACATGGGGATCGAGCGGCCGAAGGTTGCTGTACTCCACCAGGCCCGGGATGTCCATATCCGGGTCGTTGATGTTGAGCCAGAAGTTTTCGGTGAGCGGCTTTTTCAGCTTTGCGATCACACAAACCACCGCAATGTTCTTGAGCGCGGCAAATGCCTCGGCGGTCGATGCCGGCAGGCCGGGGATCAACCGTGGCACATAAGGCAGGGGAACCGTGCTTACGACCTTGTCGAAGGCTTCGAAGCCCGCCGCGGTTCTGACGCCTTTGACCTCGCCCTGCTCGACGACCACCTCGGACGCCGGGGTCGACAGCCGAAGCTCCCCGCCACGGGTCACGATCGCCGACTTCAGTGCGTCGAGCAAGGTTTGCGACCCCCCCTCCAGATAGCCCAGCTTCTCCTTGAACAAGTTGTAGCGCGAACGTCCGATGCGACGGATGCGGCTCCAGATCCACGCCGCCGACAGGTTGGAGGTGTAGTCATAGAACTTGTAGTCGAACAACCGCCGCCAAAGCACTTCGTACGCTTCCTTGCCGACCCAGCGCTTGATCCAGCCCGTTGCCTCCACATGATCCAACGGCTTCCAGTCATTCCGCTTTGTCGAGAGGAACGCATGCAATCCGTAGCGAAACTTCGCAATCCAACCGAGCCCCTTGAATGTCAGCAAGGCCATCGGATTGCCCCAAGGCTGCAACCGGTTCTGATACCAGTAGCCCATCTTCGTCGCGATCCAGTTCATTTTTTCGGACAGCCCCAGTTCGTCGAGAACCTCCAGGAACGCAGTGTCTGAAATGCAATGGAAATGGTAGTAGCGCTCGATCTGCAACCCGCTGAAATCGAAGGCTGCAGTCATCCCACCCACGCGGTCGTCGGCTTCGAATATCACGGGGCGGTGACCGTCCAGCACGAGCTGATAGGCCACCGCCAGCCCCATGGGGCCGGCGCCCAACACGGCGATGCGTTGCGATTCTTTTGACTGCGTCATGGCCTAGAAGTCCAGAACGATGTTGCTGTAGACGGGATCGTTGAAGGTTTCATTGATCGCCTCGGCGAAGGGGGTGCTTCGGACACCGAACATTCCGGGCCAGTCGATGACCTCGAATTCATCTTTGGCGACCAATGCCTGCAACTGCTGTGTCGTAAACGGAGGATTCCTGTCGAACAGCGCCCAGATCCACAGCAAGCTGTAGAACAGCCCGTAGGGAATCGTGACGATCTTTGCCTTCGCCTTGGTGGCTCGCTTTATCTCGCGAATGATGTCGATGTAATCGACCTTTTCATGCCCCGAGATATTGAAGATGCCTTGCCGGACGTTGTTCTCGATGCAACTGATGATCACGTTGCAGAAGTCACCCACGTAAAGCGGTTGCCGCATGAAACGCCCATCGCCCGGCACGGGAAACACCGGTTGCTTGGCCATGAAGCGCGACAGCCAGCCAAGATGCTTGCGGTCGAACCAGCCGAACATCAGCGTAGGCCGGAGGACAGGGCATTCGATACCGCTCGCGAGGACCATTTCTTCCTGCTCTTTTTTCGACCTCGTGTAGAAATCGTCGGCCACCGACTCGACGACCGAGGAACTGATATGGATCAGTTGAGGGACCTTGTTCTTGCGGACTTCCTCCAGAATGAGGTGAGTGGAAGTCACGTTGTTATCGACGAATTCCTGGTAGTGGATGCCGCCGATCTGGGCCTGCAACATCACCACCACCGAGGCATCTTCGAAGTGGCGTTGCCAATCGCCGGGTTTCGACAGGTCTGCAAACTCGACCACAACGTCGGGCTGCACGCTCTTGAGCGTTGCCAGATTCTCTTTGTGCTTGTCTATTACAACGATGTTCGAGTAGCCCTTTGCGCGCAAACGGGCGACAAGATTTTGACCGACCAGGCCAGCGCCGCCAGGTAAAACAATCTTATTCATGGAAATATTTCTATGGGGACGCAAGAAAAATCGGTTCAGCGCAGACCTCGAAGGCATGCGAACTCAAGGCTGGCTGAGTGCGCACAAGCTCTCGACGAAAGCGCCATCCAGTTCTAACGGGCAAATCGTCATGCGTCATCGCCACGGCTACAGGCTCAAGCGCTTGAATATCGCAGTCGGCACGAGCCGGATGATCAGCATGATCAAAGCCCAGAACCACGGTGTGTAGAGAACATTGCGACGCGAGTTGACGGCCTTCTCGATGTCGGCCGCCACGCGATCGGGCGTTGCAGTGAGTGCTGCCGGCAAGTCGAGTTCGGCTGTCATAGGCGTGGCAACGAAACCGGGCTTGATCGTCAACACATGCACGCCCTTCTTGAAGAGTTGCGCGCGCAGACCCGAAGCGAAAGCGTCCACTGCCGCCTTTGCGGCGCCATAGACGTAGTTGCTTTGACGGCCACGATCGCCCGCGACCGAGCCGATGACGGCCAGCACGCCATTGCCTTGCGCCTCGAGATGCCCTGCCACGGCGAGCATACAGGCCACGGCACTTTCGCCGTTGGTGCGGAACTGCTCCACCGCATAGGGCAGATCGCGTTGAGCCCGGGCCTGATCCGGCAAGGTGCCGTGCGCAACGAGCGCGAGGTCGACGGTGCCCAGCGTGCGCCAGGCAAAGCTTGCGATCTCGGGCAACGACGCGATGTCGTGTCCTTGCCAAACCCTCGTCTGCACTCCGGTTGCGCCGCGTGCGATCAGATCGGCGGCGATGACATCCAGCTTTGCCTGATTGCGCGCAACCAGCACGAAGTTGCTGCCCCGCCCCGCGTAGCGCCGCGCCACCGCTTCGGCAATGCCGGAGCTGGCGCCGATGATAAGTAAGTTTTTTTTCTTCATGATCAAGCCATTCAAGAAGTCACACGTCGCCAGAAACGCGACATGAGCATGGGGTCGCGCAGCGATTCCAGCCGGGTCCATGCGGGATACGCCTGCTGAAAATGATGGGCACTCATGTGCGCATCCTTCGCCGGATAAAGCCGCCCCCTCGCCTCGTGCACGAGAGCATCGAGCCGAGCAAACAGGCGGATGTTGAGCGCGTCATGCTGGGCGAAATCCAGCGCCAGCGAAACGCCTGCCTTGGGAAACGACAGCAAGCCCGGAGACCTAATGTCTGCGCACTGCTTGAGCACCGCGAGAAACGATCCCGCGCCATTGAGCGATGTCTCCCGAAGAATGGCGGCGACCGCATCGCGTCCGGATTCGGGGGGAATCACGCACTGGTACTGCTGGAAGCCAGCCTTGCCGTACATCCGATTCCACTGCAGCAGCTTGTCCAACGGATAGAAAAAAGGGTCGTAGTCGACCCGTGTTTCCACGACCTTGCGCACTTGACGCTGGTAGTACAGGGTGTTGAACGCCTTCAAGGTCAAGGTATTGACCAGCGAGAAAGGAGGGTCGACGGGCATGCGCTTGGCCTTGTGGCGCGCCACTTCGAGCTCGCCTTCGGTCGCATGATTTCCGCCGATGTAGTGACCACGGCCGGCACTCTTGCCGCCGGCCAGGCAATCGACCCACGACACGGTGTACTCGTACTTGGAATCGTGCTGCGCAGACAACGCAAAAAACTCGTCGAGATTGCCGAACTTGATGCATGTCTGCGAGATGTCGCTGGAGCGCACAGCGCGCAGTTGAAGCTCCACCTCAAGGATGATGCCGGTCAAGCCTAATCCACCGACGGTCGCATTGAACAGCTCTGTATTGACCGTGGGAGAGCATTCGCACACACCGGTGTTGGACCGGTACAGAACAATCCGGCGCACATGCCGCCCGAAGGTCCCCATCACATGGTGGTTCTTGCCATGTACGTCGTTCGCCACGGCGCCGCCCAAAGTCACGAACTTGGTCCCAGGCGTGACCGGCAAGAACCAGCCATTCGGCAAGCCGACCTGGATGAGTCCGTCCAGCGTGACCCCGGCTTGCGCCGTCACGACGCCGGACTGCCAGTCGGCGGCGATCAGACGGTCCATTCCCGCCAATGCAATCACATGATCGGACTGGGCGAGGCAGGAGTCTCCATAGCTGCGCCCGCAACCATAGCCGAGGGTCGACTCGACCCCTTGGCTTCGCAGATGCGAGAGGGCACTTTCGATCTCGAAAGGCCAGGCGACAGGATGTGGGGTCTGGGGGTGGCGGGGATATCGCCCCCATGAGCCGAGCGTCGGCATCAAAGCGCCGAGATTCCGAAAATCGCGATGAAGCAGACACAGACCCATCGGCTCATGCGGTCGCGCAAGGCAAACACGATGGGGTCATCGTGCATCTCGCCGCGATGGGCAATGATCCAGACGCGGCTCAGCCAGAACAGCAGCAGCGGACACGCGGCCCAAAGCCAGTGCGGGTGTCGATAGAGTATGTGCGACTGGGGATCGTTGATATAGAGCGCCAGCACCAGCACCGACAGGTACCCGGCCGAACCACCCAATGACGCCAGCAATTCAAAGTCCGATGCGACGTAGCCCCTGCCAGGAGCCTTTTGCTGTACGCCCTTTTCGCGAGCCTCGTACAGCTCGGTATAGCGCTTGACCAAGGCTAGGCTGAGAAAAACAAACATGCAGAACGCCAGGATCCAGAAGGTCGGCTTAAGCGACATAGCTGAGGTGCCCGCCACCACCCGCGTCGTGTAGAGCATCGCCAGCACGACCACGTCGATCATCACTGCCCGCTTCAGCACCAACGAGTAGGCCAGAGTCAACACGTAGTAGCCCAGCAGCACCAGCGAAAACTTGATTGGCAGCAAGACAAGCGCGGCGCCAAAGGAAATGAAGAGCAGCGCGGGAATCCAGAGCATGGCATGGAACATCGGGAATGTCCCAGCCGCCAACGGACGGTTGCGCTTGGTTCGGTGCTGCCGGTCGTCCTGCAGGTCGAGCATGTCGTTCAGCAGATAAACGCTGGACGCGCATGCGCAAAAGCACAGGAAAGCCACGGCGCACTGGCCCAACAGGCGCAGGTCAAACAAGTGGTGACCGGCAATCAAAGGCACGAAGATCAGCAGATTTTTAGCCCACTGGTGCAGTCGCATGGCCTTGGCCATGCTGCGCGCGTAGGGCTTGCGGTCATCAAAGATCTCGCCGAAATGAGGCAGGGCCTGCACTCGCCGCATTACGCCGATCTCGGGATCCGCCACATGTGCCAGCCGGGCCTGGCGCCACACCGCCATGTCGGCCTTGGAGTTGCCAACATACTCGAAACTGCCCGCGCCGAAGCGTTGGACCAAGGCGTCGCGCTTGTGGTCAGAAGCCAAGTTGCGGCCGTCTGTGCCCATCACTACCTCGAAGATGCCCAAGTGGGCAGCGATTTTGTCGGCGATGCGGTGGTCGGAGGCGGTGGCCAGCACCAGCATGGAACCCTCCTCGCGTTGTAGCCGGAGCCAGTGCACCAGGGCTTGGTTGTAGGGCAAGCTGCTGGCATCGGGCAGTACAGCGTCAGCCAGGCGTCGCTTGAATGCAGCCTTGCCGCCGAACAGCCAAGTCAGCATTTCGAAGAGACGCAGCGGATGAGTACGCAGGAACAGGAACACGCTCTCCACCAACATGTCCGACCTTACTAAGGTCCCGTCCAAATCCACGGCGATGACCCTGGGGAAAACTTTTTCAGTCATGGCAATGGTGTTGAAATTTGATGGCGAAGCAAAGGCATATATCCGCTCACAGCGCGGGCAGCGAGAGCACGCTTTGGAAGTAGCAGCCCCACATCAGCAGATTGATCAAGATCTGGGCCCACAGCAGCCAGACCGCCCAGCGCAGGCCGGTGCCGCATACAGCATGCACGGCGGCGCACAGCATCAGCGCGGCCAGCGGTTGCGCGCCATGGATGGCGGGCACGGCCGGCATGCTGAAGACCATGGCCAGCATGGCCGAGGCGATGGCGAACACCACCAACATGGAGACCGGCGCCGGCGGGCTACCGGCTGCCGGCCCTGCAGGACGGCTCACGCGGGCCATCAGCCAAGCGGCGACGGCCAGCGTACCCACCGCGCCGGTGACATTGCGGGCGCTTTGAACGAAGCTCTCGATAAAGAGCGCGCGGGGATTCGTCAGGTGCACAGGCAGCAGCGCATTGGCGATGTTAGACACCCGCATCCAGGCGATGGCGAAGGGATCGGTTTGACCGACCAGCATGTTTTGCGTCACGAGATCCGAGGGCAGGTCAATGACGACGTAGGTCCACACCCACCAGGGCAACACCACGGCGGCAAAAGCAGCGGCCAGTAAAACCGCAGCCTTGAAGCGCTGGGCGAAACGGCCGGGGCCACACAACGCCATAGCAGCCACGCCGATCGCCGCGTAGCCTATGGCATAGGGATGCGACAAATAGGCCAGCCCGACCAAGGCGCCGGCCAAAGCTGGCCGCCGGTGCCACCACCAGGCGGTGGCAGCCAGCAAGACAAAAAAGCCCGCTAGGGCCTTGGGCCAGGTGAAGAGCGTCTGGATCAGGAAGTATGGGCTGCTGCAGTAGAGCAGCACGCACAGCCAGCGCGCCTGCGTGCTGGCGCCGCAGGCGCGGCTGACCAAAGCGCCAGCTCCCAGCAGCATCAGTCCGTTGAGTAGTACTAGCACACCCAGGTAGACCGCGAACAGGCGCTCATCGCGCACCAACACGCGGAAATCCGGCCACCGATCGTCCACATAGTCGAAGCGTGGCAGTTCTGGCAGCGCGCGCGTTGGCCGCAAAACCAGTCGTATAGGAAGCGCGACCAGGGCCGCCAGCACCGGACGGTTGGTCACCTGCTGGCCGGGGAGTATCGGCGCGTTGCCGACAAAGGAAATGTTGCGCGCCATGTACTCCATGGCGACAAAGGACACTACGTTGTCAGCCGGCAGGTTGCCAGTAAAGCGCTGGATGCGCACCGAACTCACGTTTTCTTTGTTCACGTACGCGCCGTCGGGCAACTTGGTGGGCAGGGGCCAGTTGAAGCTGGCGATGCCCAATAGCAGTACGGTGAAGAACAGCACCGCGCGCAAGTAGAAGCCCTGCCCGTCGGCGGCGCTGTGGCTCGCCGGACGCCGGCCAGCGCGCCATGCCGCGATGAAGGGCAAGATCAGGGCCAGCCACGCCACCGTCCGCTTAGCCGGCACCGGCAGCAGCGCGATCACCAAGCCGGCCAAGCCGAGATAGACGACTGTGACCACGGCCCCATAACACTGCAGCTCGATCAAGCCAGGGGCCGTGCGCAAACGCGGCAGCAACTGGCCGCGCAGCAACGGCATAGCCGCCAGCAACATAAGCGCAGTGAACAGGCCCATGCCCATCAGGCCATAGGCCATATTCCAAAGATTCATCAACCTGCCTGTTCCAGCAATGCCGTATAGAGGGCGCAGATCGTGCGGGCCCGGGAGGCATAGGTGTGGTCGCGCATGGCGCGGGCCTGCGCTGCAGCGGATATGCTTTCGCGGCGAGCCGGCACATCGCGCAACTCTTCGATCAGCAGGCGCAGTTCATCCGGCGTGTCGAACAGCAGGATTTCCTGGCCTGGCACGAAGTAGTCTTCGATCTCCGCCCCCTCGACGAACAGGCACTGGACAGCGCCGGCCATGGCGGCTTCAAAGGTTCGCGGGCCGGGCGTGCTGGCGTCGAGCTGGTACTTGGCGTTGGCTAGGTTGAAGCGCCGGCCAACATTCAGGGTGACGAGCGACGCTGCGTAATAGGCGGGCAAGGCCTCATTGGCCAGCCGGCCAGCCTGAGCGAAGGAAAGATCGGCCGGCCAGTCGGGGCCGAACACCTCCACATGCATGCCGCCTAAGGGCGTCTGCAGGTCGCGCAGCAGTTGCACGCGGTTGGGGAAAGCGGCGCCGCAGAAGAACAGGTCGCGCGCGCGCTGCGCGCCCAAGGGGCAGAAATGTGCGAGACGATCGGCCGCCAGCGGCAGGTGCAGGACATGAGGATGGTCGATATGCGACACGGCCCAGCGGTCATTGGAGAAGACCGCGTCGGCATAGGGCAAGATCTTGTAGTTGAAGTCGAACTCGTAGGGGTCGTCATGCAGCCAGAAGAAAAGGGCCGCACCGCGCCGATCACAGTAGCGGCGCAAGCGCGTGTAGTCACAGACGCCGGGCATGCATGAACCGAAGACCAGTACAACATCGGGCGAGAATTCGCGTGCTGCGGCTTCCGAACGATCGAAGGATGACTCGATCACCTGCGACGGACCGAGCACCTCCATGAAGCCGCGCGCCACGTACTGGCGGAGCACAGCGTTGTGGTTGACCCGATCGGGCGAAGCGCTAGCGACCAAGACTTTGGGCGGATGGCTCATAGCTTCCTCCGGATCAAGCGAACCGCGGCACCAATGGCCGAGACGGCGCCTTTGCGCCGGAAATGCTCGACCGTCCGGCGGCCTAGCCCGCGCAGGCGCCGATAGAAGGATGGTGGGGGTGGCGGCGATGGTAGGTCCGACGCTGGGGGTGCCTCGACGAGCGCCCAAGTACGGCGCAGAAGCGGCTTCACAGGCGGTTGGTAGCCGTCGGCCAGCGGGGCAACCGGCATATCCAGCGCCATCGGTGCCATCGCCAGCATGTCCTGATAGAGCGCGTGGAGTTGCTCCGCGTGAGTGGCCATTCGGGCGATGGGCGCGTTGGCCGCGCCTTGGCGCAGCCGGTGCAGCAAGCCAGGAGTTTCCATCAGTCGGCGGATGGCCTGCACCAGGTCGCCTTCCGAATCGACCGGCACCTTCAGGCCGTTGACGTCATGGGTGACACGTTCGGCCAGCGCACCGATGTCCGACACGATGGGCACTAGACCCAGGTCCCAGGCTTCAGACAGCGTGAGACAGTAGGTCTCGGGCCAGATGGACAAGTGCAAAGACACGTGGCAGTCGCGCGCGGCTTCCGGCAGTTCGCCCGGTTGGTAGCCGCCATGCACATGCACGTAGGGAAAACGTTCACGGTCAAGCATCCACCCGTGCCTTGGTTCGACCCGGCCGAACACATGGAACTCCACGCCGACGTTCTCGAATAGAGGTATCACGCGGGTGATGACGTCGCTGCCCTTGTGGCCGGCGAAGTTGCCGATAACGGCAACCCGGAAAGTGGTGTCTACCGCGCTGGAGCGCTCAGACGGCGGCGCCGGTTCATCTTCCACCGGCACCGGCACGATGTGCGTGCAGCGGTGCCGCGCGACGGCCGGGAAAATGTCGCCCGCCAGCGCCAGGGCACCGGCAGTATTGAAGACCAGCATGTCGACCAGGCCGAGCATCCGGTCCCAGAAGGCGCGCCGCACCGACTGGCTGCCGGGCAGCACATGGTGGCCGTTCCAAAGGCAAACGTCGCAATGCTCGGGCGCGATAGTGTCGGGCGCGCAGTAGCGGCCCTTAAAGGACACCAGGGTGAAGTTGTGGCAAACGGTGTAGTAATCGTGGAACGTCAGTGCGCTGGACACGCCCACGGCCCGAGCCACCTCAATCATGCTGGGCACATGGCCCAGCAGATGGTGGAAATGCACGACCTCGATCCGCAAGTTGACCAAGGCCCGCGCGAACGCGGACTCGCGTTCGGGGCAGGACAGCATCCAAGCGGTGATGGGCTGGCTGAAGCGGTAATCCTCGATTAGGTTGCCGGCAGCATCGGTAACGACGGCGCCAGGCGGCTCGCCTTCCACGCTGGGCAACCAGAAGAGGGCTTCGTAGCGGTCATCGAGTTCATGGGCGAGCTGGCGCAGGTAGACCTCGACGCCGCCAAAGTTGCCGCGCAAGGTGACGTTGTGAGCCACCAGCAGCATCCGGGGCAGTGTCGCGGGCACCATGGCTGCGGCCACCTCGATGGGCGTGGCAGGCGCCATCTCGCATCGCAAAGTGTCGAGCTCGTTCAGGACGGTCGCGACGCGGTTCTCGTAGCGGTGAAGCCGCGCGGCGCGCTGCTGCGCACTCGAAGCAACGGAATGGCGATAGTCTGGCTCGGCCTTGAGCCGGTCGATCTGCTCACGCAACTGGACGACATCGTCGAAGTAGAGGAAGTCCTCGCCCAAGGCGAAATACTCGGCGGCTTCGGCGATCTTGGAGTGCACCAGCTGCACGGTCCCAGCCAAGGCGGCCTCGAACAAGCGCGGCGGCGGTGTCTCCGCAAACTCGTTCTCGCCGGAAGATGAGAAGACGCGCGGCAGCACCAGAG
The DNA here is from genome assembly GCF_059416325.1 of Variovorax sp. GW821-FHT09D05. Taxonomy (NCBI): domain Bacteria; kingdom Pseudomonadati; phylum Pseudomonadota; class Betaproteobacteria; order Burkholderiales; family Comamonadaceae; genus Variovorax; species Variovorax sp. GW821-FHT09D05. Next base: position 131,518 of record NZ_JBWKOZ010000007.1, read on the forward strand.
TGGCCACGCTCATGTTCGCCATGCGAGCAAAGTCCACAGGCGAGGTGCGCCAATCCATCTGGCTCAGAGGTATGGGCAACTCGAATTTGGGCAGATGCGCATTAGTAGGCAATGCGATCTTGGCTCGGAGCGGCGCGTTCTCGCAACTGGCCAGCAGGTCGCGCACTAGCTCCACGCGATTGGGCCAAGCCGTGCCGGCGAAGAAGACGTCGTAGCGCATGTCAGCCTCGGCCGGCAGCACATCGCGCCAGTGGAATTCGGTGGAAGCGGCCAAGGGCAGATGCCGACCTTTGGCGCCATAGGCGGCGACGCTGCCGGAGTCGTTGGTGAAGACCAGGTCGAACAGCGCTGCGTTGGCGACGTTGACGACGATCTCGTAGGGATCTTCCGTGACCCAGAGCACCGAGCTACCACACTGGGCGGCGAGGCGGGCGCAGATCAGCGGATCAAGCTCCTCGCCGTCAAAGGCAAAGAACAAGTTACAACGGTTTTCACGCGCCAAGGCGATGGCGTCGCCCGGATCAGCCTTGAAGACCGATTCCACGGACGGTGACTGGCGCAGCGCCTGGGCCAAGCCCAGGCAGATGTAATGGTTGGGATTGCTGCGCTTGGTATCGAGCAGAAGTACGCGATAGCCGCTCACATCTTTCCTCGCGATCTCAGCAGGGAACGGATGCGGCGCAGAGGGCTGGTGATCTTCCAGCTAACGGTCGACCGGATTTGCTGCAGCTCGTGCTGCTGCAGGCGCAGGTCGTGCTGCTGCTGAAGCAGGTCCGCGCGCGCCTGCTGGAGTTCGACCGCCAGCCGGCTGGATTGGTCAAGCGCCTCGGCGTGGGCTCGCCGGGCAGTGTCAAGCTCGCCCTGGATCTGCTGCCTCGACTGGGCGGCGCGCTCTTGCTCGGCGGCATGCTCGCCCATTCGCGTGACGAGCGCGCTACGCAGCTCGGTGATGATGCGTTGGTCTTGGCTGCGTTCGAAAGGATTGATGAACTCCTCCGAGCCGGCGCGCAATCCATTGCTGAAGGCCTTGCTCAGCTCCATCATGCGCCGGGGATACAGCTGCTGATTGGTGGCCGACTTGAGGAAGACGGCCACGAAGTCGTTCCAGCCCTCGCCCTCTTCCGTCGTGCCGGCCATGTCGCCGATGAAGGACTCCAGGAGCATAGGATCGAAGCCGCTGCGTTGGCCCCAGGTGACCAATGCGCGCCCAGAGTCGGGGTAGAAGCGCCAGGCGTCTACCGGGTACCGATGCACGTAACCATTGCTCGGAACGTTAAGGTAGAGCAACCCGGTGGGCTTGAGGATGCGCAGGATCTCAAGATAGAGCAGCCAGAACATCTCAGAATGCTCGAAGCAGGAACTGCAGATCACTATGTCGACGCTGCCGTCCTCGAACGGCAGGTGATAGGGGTCGGTGATGACGATATCAACCCCCTTGGCCGCGACGAAATCCACGCCGCAGTAGTCGAGCTGTGATGGACATACGTCCTTCAAGCTGCCGTTGACATCCTGGGCACCAATATCAACGACTAGGCCTTGGTCGCGACCAGCGGCGTATACATCGAAGAACAACTTTCCATAACTCAGCGCTGACTTGTGCATTGCAATATCTATTCGGGACGCGCGGGCACGCGCCCGCGCTGGTGTTATCAGAGGCTGTTGCGCTCGATGACCTGCATCGGAAGACCGGCAAGACCCGCGATGAGCGCGTAACCCACCCAGCGACCGATGATGACCTCACGCAGGACCCAGGCCGCGACCAGCGGCCGATTACGCCACCCGCCGACGATCATTTGGGGTAGGGAGACGCTGTATTGATCCATCAGAAAGTCTCAGCCTCGCTGAGGCAGACGCCGCCCCTGTCCTTGGCGGACAGCTGCGGCGCGAGACCCAAGTCTGGCCAGACGATACCCAGCGCCGGATCGTTCCAAGCGATGCAGCGCTCGTGAGCAGGCGCGTAGAACTCAGTGGTTTTATAAAGAAAGTCTGCCGATTCGCTGGTTACCACGAAGCCATGCGCAAAGCCAGGCGGCACCCACAATTGCCTATGGTTATCCTCGCTAAGCTCCACGCCCACCCATTTCCCGAAGGTCGGCGACGACTTACGGATGTCCACAGCCACGTCGAACACCGCACCCCGTGCCACGCGCACCAGCTTGCCTTGCGGCTGCTGGATCTGGTAGTGCAATCCCCGCAGCACGCCCCTGGTCGAGCGAGAATGGTTGTCCTGAACGAACTCCACATGCCGCCCGACAGCCTCGTCGAAGGCTTTGCCGTTAAAGCTCTCGTAGAAAAAGCCACGTGCGTCGCCGAAGACCTTCGGCTCGATGATCAGCACCTCAGGAATCGCAGTCGGTGTCACTTTCACGAGCGCACCTCCTCAGCCAGCAGGTGATTCAGGTATTTGCCATAGCCGTTCTTCTGCAACGGCGCAGCCAGCTTTGCCAATTGCTCCCGATCGATGAAGCCGTTGCGCCACGCGATCTCTTCTGGGCAAGCAATCTTCAAGCCTTGGCGATGTTCCAGGGTTGCAATGAACTGCCCGGCTTCGAGCAAGCTCTCATGCGTCCCGGTATCCAGCCACGCATAGCCGCGCTGCATGATCTGCACATTGAGTTGGCCTAGGTCGAGGTAGGCTTGGTTCACCGCAGTGATCTCCAACTCGCCACGCGCGCTCGGTTTCACCGACTTCGCAATGTCGACGACCTGGTTGTCGTAGAAGTACAGGCCTGTCACCGCATAGCTGCTCTTGGGCTTCGCCGGTTTTTCCTCGATGCTGCTGGCTTTGCCTGCCGCATCGAATGCGACCACGCCGTAACGCTCCGGGTCATGCACGTGGTAGGCAAAGACGGTCGCACCGTTCTGCTGTGAATCGGCGTCCGACAGCAGGTGGGCAAGGTCATGCCCGTAGAAGATGTTGTCGCCCAGAACCAGCGCGCTCGACGAATTTCCTACGAATTTGTCCCCGATGATGAAGGCCTGCGCCAGCCCGTCCGGACTGGGCTGCACTGCGTACTGCAGGTTGATGCCCCACTGGCCGCCATCACCTAGCAGCTGCTGGAAGCGCGGCGTGTCCTGCGGGGTGCTGATGATCAGGATGTCTCGCATGCCACCCAGCATGAGCGTGCTGAGCGGGTAATAGATCATCGGCTTGTCGTACACGGGCAGGAGCTGCTTGCTCATCGCCAGCGTGGCCGGATGCAGGCGCGTGCCCGAACCACCGGCCAGGATGATGCCTTTGCGTTGCGTCGTCTTGGTCATGCTCTTTCTTCTCGTGGGATTCTTCAAAGGATCTCGCGCAGCATGCGCGCGACGCCTTCCTGCCAAGGCGGCAGGCGCAGTCCAAACGTGGTCTGCAGCTTGTTGGTATCGAGGCGCGAGTTGTGCGGGCGCTTCGCGGGCGTCGGGAATGCGCTGGTTGGCACGGGCTCGACGGCATCGGGCCCGGCCTTGAGTTCGACGCCGGCCTGCTGCGCCATTTCGAGCACGAAGCGCGCATAGCCGTACCAGCTGGTCTCGCCACCAGCGATGGCGTGATAGAGGCCGGCCTTGGCCGGGTCCTGCAGCGTCGCCCGGATGGCATGCGCCGTCACGTCGGCCAGCAGCTCCGCACCCGTGGGCGCGCCGAATTGGTCGTCGATGACGGTCAGCTTGTCGCGCTCCTTCGCCAGCCGCAGCATCGTCTTGGCAAAGTTGCCGCCGCGCGCCGCGTACACCCAGCTGGTGCGGAAGATCAGGTGCTTCGCGCAGTTCTGGGCCACCAGTTGCTCGCCTTCGAGCTTGGTGCGCCCGTACACGCTGAGCGGACCCGTCGCATCGTCTTCCTTCCAGGGCCTGGTGCCGCTGCCGTCGAAGACATAGTCGGTCGAGTAATGCACCATCAGCGCGCCGATCTGCTGCGCCGCCTCGGCCACGATCCCCGGAGAGGTGGCGTTGAGCTTGCGCGCAAAGTCCGGTTCGCTCTCGGCCTTGTCGACGGCCGTGTGCGCCGCCGCATTGACGATCACATCGGGGCGAACCTTCAATACTGTCTCGGCCAATTGCTCGGGCCGGCTGAAGTCGGCGTTGAAATCGGTGCTGTCGAAGTCGAGCGCGACCAGTTCACCCAGGGGCGCCAGGCTGCGCTGCAGCTCCCAGCCGACCTGTCCGCCCTTGCCCAGCAGCAGCAACTTCATGCCGCGGCCTTCGCAGGTGCTGCGTCGTATTGCTTCTCCACCCACTCGCGGTAGGCGCCGCTTTGCACGTTGCGCACCCACTCGCCATTGGCCAGATACCACTCGACGGTCTTGCGGATGCCGGTGTCGAAGGTCTCGGCGGGCTTCCAGCCGAGCTCGGCCTCGAGCTTGCGCGCATCGATGGCATAGCGGCGGTCGTGGCCGGGACGGTCGGTGACGTAGGTGATCTGTTCCTTGTAGGGCTTGCCGTCGGCCCTGGGGCGCAGCTCGTCGAGCAGCGCACACACGGTGTTGACGATCTCGATGTTGGGCTTCTCGTTCCAGCCGCCCACGTTGTAGGTCTCGCCAAGCTTGCCGACTTCGAGCACGCGGCGGATGGCGCTGCAGTGGTCCTTCACGTAGAGCCAGTCGCGCACCTGCATGCCGTCGCCGTACACGGGCAGGTTCTTGCCGGCCAGCGCGTTGACGATCATCAGCGGGATGAGCTTCTCGGGAAAGTGGAAGGGGCCGTAGTTGTTCGAGCAGTTGGTGGTCAGCACCGGCAGGCCGTAGGTGTGGTGCCAGGCGCGCACGAGGTGGTCGCTGGCGGCCTTGCTGGCCGAGTAGGGGCTGTTGGGCTCGTACTTGTTCTCTTCGGTGAAGGCGGGGTCGGTCTTCGACAGCGAGCCGTAGACCTCGTCGGTGGACACGTGCAGGAAGCGGAAGGCCGTCTTCTGCTCAGCCGGCAGCGCGCTCCAGTGCCCGCGCACGGATTCGAGCAGGCGGAAGGTGCCCAGCACGTTGGTCTGCACGAAGTCTTCGGGGCCGTGGATGGAGCGGTCCACATGCGATTCGGCGGCGAAGTTCACGACTGCACGCGGCTTGTGTTCGGCCAGCAGGCGGTCGACCAAAGCGCTGTCGCCGATGTCGCCCTGCACGAAGATGTGTTTCGGGTTGCCCTTGAGCGACGCGAGGGTCTCGAGGTTGCCTGCGTAGGTCAGCTTGTCGAGGTTCACGACCGACTCGTCGCCGTTGGCGATCCAGTCGAGTACGAAATTGGCGCCAATGAAGCCAGCGCCGCCGGTAACCAAGATCATGGAATCCCCTGAATGTTGGAGTTCATCGCCCTGTCGCAATGAACGAACGTTAACGCGCGATTATCCCATTGGGGCTGTGGGCTGAAACGCAAGGCGCTACCGTTCTCTTAGCACCGTGTTTACAATCGCACTATTGCAGGAGAGCGGGCCACACACACCTGGGTGGCCCTACCGAAGGCGCAAACTCCCATAAACGCTCAGGTCGGCCCGACGAAGTCTTGGAGATTTCGGCAAGGGGTGAATACTGCATCACATCAAACGCCGTCTGGAGAGCCATCGTCACCCCAAGTGGCTGCGATGCACCGAAGGAGCAAATTTGTTGCAAAGACGCAACAAGTGAATCTCTCAGGTACCGAGGACAGGGGGAGCGGCAACTTGGACTACGGTCGTCCGGTTGCTTTGCTATTCATTCAATAGCACACCACGCCCGTCGTTCAAGCGCTGCAACCTCAAAGGTACTTGAAATGCGCGTGATCGTTCTTGGCGCCGGCCTGCTCGGCGTGACCTCGGCTTACTACCTCCAGCAACTCGGCCACGAAGTGACCGTGATCGACCGGCAGGCCACCCCGGCCGCTGAAACCAGCTTCGCCAATGGCGGGCAGATTTCCGTCAGCCATGCCGAACCCTGGGCCAACCCGAGCGCGCCGCTCAAGTTGCTGCAGTGGCTGGGCAAGGAAGACGCCCCGCTGCTCTTCCGCATCCGCGCCGACATGCGCCAGTGGCTCTGGGGCCTCCAGTTCCTGCGCGAATGCACGCCGGCGCGCACCCGCCACAACATCGAGCAGATCGTGCGTCTCGGAACATACAGCCGCTCGATGTTGCAACAGTTGCGCCGCGACACCGGCCTGAACTACGACCAGCGCACGCAGGGCATCCTGCACTTCTATACGACGCAAAAAGAGTTCGACGGCGCCCTCGCGCCCGCCGAGCAGATGCGCGCCCTGGGCTGCGAGCGCCAGGTCATCTCGGCCGACGAAGCCGTGAAGATCGAGCCCGCCCTCGCCCACATCCGCCCGAAGCTGGCCGGCGCCACCTACACGGCCGAGGACGAGTCCGGCGACGCCAACCGCTTCGCGCGCGAACTGGTGGGCCTGGCCACCGCGGCGGGCGTGAAGTTCCTGATGAGCCACACCGTGACCGCGCTACGCGAAGCCGGCGGCAGCATCGATCACGTCGAAGCCACCGATAGCGAAGGCCGCTTCCAGCGCATCCGCGGCGACGCCTTCGTGCTGGCAATGGGTTCATTGAGCCCGCTGTATGCCGCCCCGCTGGGCATTCGCCTGCCGATCTACCCGGCCAAAGGCTATTCGGTGACGCTGCCCGTCAAGGACGCGTCGAAGGCCCACCAGGTCTCGCTGACGGATGACGAATTCAAGCTCGTGTTCTCGCGCTACACCTCGGAGTCGGGCGACCGCCTGCGCATCGCCGGCACGGCCGAGCTCAACGGCTATGACCGCGACCTGAACCGCGTGCGCTGCGAGGCCATCGTGCGCCGCGTCGAAGAGCTGTTCCCCGGCGCCGGCGACACCACGCAGGCCCAGTTCTGGACCGGCCTGCGCCCCGCCACGCCGAGCAACGTGCCGCTGATCGGCAAGACCAGGCTGCCAAACCTGTTCCTCAACACGGGCCACGGCACGCTCGGCTGGACGCATGCCTGCGGCTCGGGCAAGTCGATCGCGCGGATCGTGAGCGGGCTGGCGCCTGAGGTAGATTTCGCGTTCACCGGCATGCCTGCGCCCGCGCAGCGCGCGCTGCAGCCGGCCTGATCGCGTTCAGTCGTTGGCGGTAAACACCGTCAGCACCCCGGTATAGCCATACAGGTGATGCCGGGCAATCTCGCCCGCAGCGAAGAACCCGACCAGCGGCACGTCGCCCAGCGCGTGCCGCACGATCTGCAACTCAGCGCCCGGCGCGCCGAAGTGCGGCCCGCCGCGCCCCGAACAGCTCACGTACACCGCCCCTGCGATGCGCCGTGCCGGATGCGGCGCCGCCTCGGCCTCGCCCGCCGCCACGGCGCGCGCGGTGGCGAGCGTCTGCTCCTCGGGCTCCAGCTCCTCGCGGATTTCCGCGCAGATGCGCATCAGGTCGGCCCGCGCGGCCTGCGCGTTGCGGCGGCAGAAGGTCAGCCGCATGCCGGCCTCGGCCACATCGGCAATGGCGATGCCGCGCCGCGTCGGGTCCAGCCCGATGATGTGGCGCACCAGCACGTCGGCGCCCAGGTCGCCGGTGCGGCGGATGCCGTCGCTACCGGCATCGGCCAGGCCGACCAGCGTGTTGCGCACGGCGTCGATGGCCTCCTGCGGCCGTTCGAGCGACACCTGCAGATCGGCCAGCAGCACGTCGAGCGCCGGCTCGCCGTCGAGCTTCAGCAGCAGATTGCCGTCCGCCTCGGTGATCTCGCGCTCGCGCACCGCCCCCGAGCGCAGCGGCTGGCAGCCCTGCGTGACGCGCGACACCAGCCGTACGCCTTCGCCGAACACCACGCCCGACAGGCCGCCCGAGAACACCCCACCCGCCGCCCCGTGCCCGCGGATGTTGCCGTTGCCGCCGACTGCGAATTGCAGCGCGCTGCCGCGCCCCGAAGACAGCCCGCCGAACAGATAACCCGTGTCGGTGCGCCCCGCCATCTCGGCGATCAGCTCGGCCAGGTCGGGCGTTGCCGGGTCGGCGTGCACCAGTGCCGTGTGCGCCTCGAAGCCGCTCATTTCGGAATTGCCCAGCGGCGCCACGCCCGAGAACACGCGGTACTGGTCGCTCGGCAAGGCGCAAAGCATCAGGCTCATGCCGGGTTCGTCGAAGTACTCGGCGTTGTTGGCCGACACGCCGATGCCGACGGTGCCCGACCAGTCGGTCACTTCGGGCAGCTCGGCGCTCAGGTGGTCGAGGATGTCCTGCGCCTCGCTCGCATAGTGGTCGGTGATGTAGAGCAGCCCCAGCGTCGGCGACGAGGCGTAGTCGGGCAGGGCCATCTGTGCGCGCAACTGGGCCAGCACGAGGCCGGCCGCCATGCGCCATTGCGGATGGGTGGCGTGACCGGAGGGAAACAACTTCATGATGCGTGCCAACCCGTTCTCTTCAACAAATGGATGTGTATGACGTCAGCGCCGGGCGGAGGTTCGCTTGCGCGCGGCGGTCGACGTCTTCTTTTTGGCAGCCGGCGCTGCAGCCTTCTTGGCCGCAGCAGGCTTGCGGGCGGCCGTTGTTGCCGGCTTGCCCATGACCTTGCCGACCGCATCGGCCAGCGGCTGGGCCATGGCCGGCACCTTCAGCTGGGCCGCGTCCTGCAGCGCCGAGCTGGCGATCTGCTGGAACTGTTCGGTGAGCGAGCCCCACCACTGCATGGGATCGACCACGCCGGCGCCATCGGCTGCCGCGGCCTTCGCCTTGGCCGAAGCCGGCCTGCTGCGCGACTTCGTCGGTGCTGGAGCCTCTTCTTCGGGCATCTCGTCCTCTTCCTCGACCTCTTCGGGTTCGGGCTCCGGAGCTGCCGCGGCAGGCGCCGGCGCCATCGCGGCTGCCTGCTTGGTGAACGCGCTGGCGATGTCTTCCATCCGCACGTTCATGCCGCGCAGCGTCGACAGCGTCATCTTCTGCACTTCGAGCGCCTGGATCGTGGCCTTCAGGGCATGGCCGTTCTGCTCGAGCCAGTACTGCACCGTCTTGAGCTCCTGGATGCGCTTGTCGACCTCTTCCACGCTCAGCGTGGGCGCCACCCAGCTCGCAAGGCTCGGAATCCCTGGCACCGAACCGGCGCCGGTGCCCGCTGCGGCGCCACCGGCGAGGTTCTTCAGGAAGTCGAATCCGGGGACGAACTGGCTGAAGTCGAAGGGCTTGCTGGCGGTGCTCATGCGGGTGGTCTCCTGGGTGGGTTTTCTTGTGTTGCCAGCTTACTCCAAGCCTCCGGCCTTTTGGCCCGGACCTCCCCGCCTTTTACCTGCCATCAGAGCTCGCTTCGGACCTTGCTGAACACCTTCCAGAAGGTCGCATCCTGCGACGTCGCGAAGTTGATCCGCATCATCGTGCTCGGCGGCCGGCGCGCATGGAACAGCGAGCCTGGCGCCAGCAGGTAGCCCTGGTCGAGCATGCGCTGCGTCAGCGCGTCGGTGTCCACGCCCGTGTCGACCCAGCCGAACAGCCCCGCCGGCTCCGAGGCGAAGGTGCAGCCATGCGACATCGCCAGCTTCACCGCCCGCCCCCGTGCCCCGTCGAGGCGGATGCGCACGCGCTCCGAATGCCGGCGCAGCTGCCCCTGGTCGATGCACCACGACAAAGCCCGCTCGAACAGCGTGGGCGAGGTCAGCGTGGCCAGCAGCTTGGTTTCGAGCAGCCGCTCCTTCAGCGCCGGGGGCGCGGCCAGGAAGCCGATGCGCCAGTTGGGCGCCAGGATCTTCGCGAAGCCGCTCACGTAGATGGTGCGCTGCAGCCCGTCGAGCGCGCTGAGCCGGGTGGCGTGCTCGGGCGCGAGGTGGCTGTAGGTGTCGTCCTCGACGATGTGGAAGTCGTATTCGTTGGCCAGCTTCAGCACGCGGTGTGCGCTGCCCGGCGTGAGGCTGTAGCCGGTCGGGTTGTGCAGCACGCTCACGCTGACGAAGAGCTTGGGTTGGTGCAGCGCGCAGTACTGCGCCATCACCTCCAGGTCGGGCCCGTCGGCGCGCCGCGGCACCGGCAGGATGCGCATGCCCAGCGCCTCCAGCCGCGCGAACTCCAGCGCCCAGCCCGGCTCCTCGACCATCACAGGGTCGCCGGCGCGCAGCAGCGTGCGGCTCACGATGTCCAGCGCATGCGTGGCGCCGATGGTGGTCACGATCTGGTCGGGCGAGGCCGGCACGTTGATGCCCACCAGCTTCTGCGAGAGGCTGCGCCGCAGGCTCATGTCGCCGGCCGGCTCGCCGTACTGGAGCGACAGCTCCTGCAGGGCGGCTGTACTGGTCATGCGCCGCACGGCCGTGGGCATGAAGGTGGACGACATCCAGTCCGGCGGAAACACGCCCATGCCCGGTTGCGGCTTGTCGCTCGGGCGGTGGAACATGCTGCGGATCAGCGAACTCGCGTCGGCCGGTATGCGCGAGGCCATCATCTGCACCGCCATCGCCGCCGGCATGCCGCTCGCGCCACCGGCGTCCGCGCCGTGGTTCGGACGGCCGTCCTGTACCGGTGCCGAATCCCGCACATAGAAGCCGCGCTGCCGGCGGGCCTCGACCAGCCCCTGCGCCAGCAGCTGGTCGTACGCGGCGACGACGGTGTACGGGCTCACGCCCTGCTGCCGCGCGCATTCGCGCACCGAGGGCAGGCGGGCGCCGGGCGGCAGCAGGCGGGTGCGGATGCGCTCGGCCAGGCGGTCGGCCAGTTGCCCCGTCAGCGACTGTGTGGAGGTGCGTGTCAGCATGCGTTGTTTTGGGCTGTGCCGGCTTCTGTGTCGAAGGAGTGACCAATACAGATTGCCCGATTGTTCGACCAACTGTACTGGAACTGTAATGGTCTCAAGTTTAGAGTGTGTGTCATGAACTGGCAAGAATTCACCGCGCTGCTGGTGCTGGCCACGGCGATGAGTTTCTCGCCCGGTCCCAACACCACGCTCTCCACCGCCCTGGCGGCCAACGGCGGCCTGCCGCGCGCCATGCGCTTCGTGGTTGCGGTGCCCGTCGGCTGGACGCTGCTGCTGGCGCTGTGCGCCGCCGGCATCGGCGCGCTGGTGGTGGCAATGCCTTCGCTGCGCCTTGCCATCAAGGCGCTGGGCATCGGCTACCTGCTGTGGCTCGCGTACAAGCTCAGCGGCAGCGCCACGCTCGGCAAGGCCGACGGCACCAAGCTGTCGGTCGGCTTCGGCCAGGGCGTGATGCTGCAGTTCGTGAACATCAAGGCTTGGCTGCTGGCGCTCACGCTGGTGGCCGGCTGGATCGCCGGGCAGCCCGATGCGCTGCGCCGCTTCGCCATCGTGGCGCCGGTGATGCTGACCTATGCCTTCGTCAGCAACTTCGCCTACGCACTGGTCGGCGCGCTGCTGCGCGAATGGCTGGCCAAGGGTTCGCGGCTGCTGTGGTTCAACCGTGCGATGGGCCTGGTACTGGTGCTGACAGCCTGGTGGATGGTGAGCGTATGAAGCTCGCCATGAAAGACGAGACGCTGGGCATGTGGCTCGGCGTCGTAGGCGTGGCCATGTTCGCCGTCACGCTGCCGATGACGCGCCTGGCCACCGGCACGCAAGACGCACCGCAGCTGTCGCCGTGGTTCGTCACGCTCGGGCGCGCGGCGCTGGCGGGCGTGCTGTCGGCCATCTTCCTGCTGGCAACGCGCTCGCCGCGGCCTGCAGCGCACCAGTGGAAGCCGCTGGCCTTCGCGGTGCTGGGCAATGCCATCGGCTTTCCGCTGCTGCTGGCCTATGCGCTGCGCGTGGTCACGGCCAGCCATGCGGCGGTGGTGACTGCCCTGCTGCCGCTGGTCACGGCCGCCGTCGCGGCCCTGGTGCTGCACCAGCGCGCGCGGCTCGGCTTCTGGCTCTGCGCCATTGCGGGCAGCCTGCTGGTGGTGGCGTTCTCGGTGTTGCGCGCGAGCCAGAGCGGCCATGGCTTCGGCTTCGAATGGGCCGATCTGCTGCTGGTCGGCGCGGTCATTGCCGCCTCCATCGGCTACATCTACGGCGCGCAGGTCACGCCGTCGCTGGGCGCCGAGCGCGTGATCTGCTGGGTCTGCGTGATGGCGCTGCCCTTCACGCTGCCGGCCGCGCTGGCGCTGTGGCCGCAGCAGCCCGTCGCCGCGTCGGCCTGGCTGGGCTTCGTCTACGTCGGCACGTTCTCGATGTGGATCGGCTTCTTCGCCTGGTATCGCGGCCTGGCCCTGGGCGGCGCGCTGCGCGTGAGCCAGACCCAGCTGCTGCAGCCCTTTCTCTCGATCCTCGCGTCGATCCCGCTGCTGGGCGAGCCGCTCGACATGGTCACGCTGGGCTTCGCCGTCGCGGTGGTGGCCACGGTGGTCATCGGCAAGCGCCTCTCGCAGCCGCAAGACAACAAGGCCCGCGTCGTATACCGTGGCGATATCCAGCCGGATTGAGCGCCGCCACGCCTGCCCGCATCATTCGAATCTCACCTCACCGCCTGAAAGAAGAAAGCCATGAACTGGAAACTCGCCGCCCGCGCCGCCAAGATGAATCCCTCGGTGCTGCGCGAAATCCTCAAGGTCACCGAGCGCCCCGGCATCATCAGCCTGGCCGGCGGCCTGCCCTCGCCCAAGACCTTCCCGATCCAGGCTTTTGCCGACGCCTGCGCCGAAGTGCTGCACAACGACGGCCAGGCCGCCCTGCAGTACGCCGCCAGCGAGGGCTACGCGCCGCTGCGCCAGGCCGTGGCCGACATGCTGCCGTGGGACGTCGACGCCTCGCAGGTGCTCATCACCACCGGCTCGCAGCAGGGCCTCGACCTGGTCGCCAAGGTGCTGATCGACCCGGGCAGCAAGGTGCTGGTCGAAACGCCCACCTACCTCGGCGCACTGCAGGCCTTCGGCCCGATGGAGCCGCACCCCGTGGGCGTGGCCAGCGACGATGACGGCGTGATCGTCGAAGACCTGGTGGCCAAGGCCAAGGACGCACGCTTCGTCTACCTGCTGCCCAACTTCCAGAACCCCACCGGCCGCACCATGACCGAAGAGCGCCGCGCCGCCGTGTCGGCCGCCGCTGCGGCAGCCAACCTGCCGATCGTCGAGGACAACCCCTACGGCGAACTCTGGTTCGACGAAGCCCCGCCGCTGCCGCTGGCCGCGCGCAATCCCGAAGGCGTGATCTACCTGGGCTCGTTCTCGAAGGTGCTGGCCCCCGGCCTGCGCCTGGGCTTCCTGGTGGCGCCCAAGTCCATCTACCCGAAGCTGCTGCAGGCCAAGCAGGCCGTCGACCTGCACACGCCGATCTTCACGCAGCGCATGGTCTCGGCCGTGATGAAAGACAAGTTCCTCGACCGCCACGTGCCCACCATCCGCGCCCTCTACAAGCGCCAGCGCGACGCGATGATCGCCGCGCTCAAGCGCGAGATGGCCGGCCTGGACGTGAAGTTCAACGCGCCCAAGGGCGGCATGTTCCTCTGGGCGCGCCTGCCCGAGGGCATCGACACCGTGACGCTGCTGCCCAAGGCGGTGGAGCGCAACGTGGCCTTCGTGCCCGGCGCGCCGTTCTACGCGGGCGAAGGCGATCCGCGCACGCTGCGCCTGTCGTTCGTGACGGCCAGCATCGAAGAAATCGACACCGCCATCGCCGCGCTGGCGCAGACGCTGCGCGAAGAGCTGGTGCTGCTCGGCGACAAGAAGCTGGCCGCCGCACAGGTCTGAAAGCACAAACCAGGAGCCTCCCTTGATCGGCCTTGCAACGCTGTCGCTCTTCCTGCTCGCGGTTCTGGCGCTGTTCCTGTCGCCCGGCCCGAACATGGCTTTCGTGCTCTCGCACGGTGTGGCCCATGGCCCGCGCGGCGGTTTTGCGGCGGCCATCGGCATCTCTGCGGCCGACCTGGTGCACACGCTGTTCGCGGCCACCGGCGTCACCGCGCTGGTGGCCGCGTGGCCGCCTTCGTTCGACGTGCTGCGCTATGCGGGGGCGCTGTACCTGGTGTGGCTGGCGGTGCAAGCGCTACGCAACGGTGGCGGACTTCGCATCGGTGCGCAGGCGCAGCCCGCCGGCTTCGGCCGCATCGTTCGCATGGCGCTGCTGAACAACCTCGTCAATCCGAAGGCGCTGCTGTTCTTCATGGTGTTCCTGCCGCAGTTCGTCGACCCCTCGCGCGGCAGCGTGCCGCTGCAGCTGGTGCAACTCGGCGTGGTGCTGTCGATGGCCGCGCTGGCCTTCAACACGCTGCTGGGCGCGTGCAGCGGCCAGATCGGCCGCTGGCTGCACAACCGGCCCGGCGCGGCGCGGTTCCAGAGCGGCCTGCTGGCCGCCGTGATGCTGGGGCTAGCCATACGCCTGCTCTTCCTCGATCGTCCCTCGCCCCGCTGAAGCGGGCAGCAAAGAAAAGATAGAAAGAAACCGACCATGCTCAACATCTGGGGCCGCATCAGTTCGATCAACGTCCGCAAGGTGGTGTGGTGCGCGCAGGAGCTCGGGCTCGACTTCCAGCGCACCGAGGCCGGCGGCAAGTTCGGCGTGGTGCAGACGCCCGAATACCTTGCGCTCAATCCGAATGCGATGGTGCCCACCATCGACGACGGCGAGGGCGCCGAGCGCGTGACGCTCTGGGAGTCGAACGTGATCGTGCGCTACCTCTGCGCGAAGCATTCGCACGGCAACTTCTACCCAAGCGAGCTGCCCGCGCGCTTCGACGCCGAGCGCTGGATGGACTGGCAGCAGACCACGCTCAACCGCACGAGCCGCGACGCCTTCATCCAGTGGGTGCGCACGCCGCCGTCGGAACGCCAGAGCGTGCTCATCGAGGCGTCCGTCCGCGACAGCGAAGCGCTGTTCTCGATGCTCGACGCGCATCTTGCGAGCCAGCCGTACATGGCCGGCCAGCGCTTCACCATGGCCGACATCCCGGTCGGCTGCGAGGCGCACCGCTGGTTCAACCTGCCGGCTGCCGAATACCGCAGGCCGAACTGGCCGAACGTCGAACGCTGGTATTCAGAGTTGCTTTCCCGCCCGGGCACGCGCGGCGTGCTCGACCTTCCCCTCGAATGAACCCGATGAAATCCCGCCCCTTCAAGCAAGTCGACGTCTTCACCGCCACCGCCTATTACGGCAATCCGCTCGCGGTGGTGATCGATGGCCAGGACCTCGACGACGCCGCCATGCAGCGCTTCGCGCAATGGACCAACCTGTCCGAAACCACCTTCCTGCTGCCGCCCACCGATCCGGCCGCCGACTATCGCGTGCGCATCTTCACTCCCGGCGGCGAGCTGCCCTTTGCCGGCCACCCGACCATCGGCAGCTGCCATGCGTGGCTGCAGGCCGGCGGCAAGCCCAAGGCTGCAGGCCTGGTGGTGCAGCAATGCGGCGCCGGCCTCGTGCCCCTGCGGCGCGACGGCGAGCGCCTGGCCTTCGCCGCGCCGCCCCTGAAGCGCAGCGCCCCGAGCCCCGCGCTGCTGGCCAAGGTGGCCGGCGCGCTGGGCCTGAAGGCGCAGCAGGTCATCGCGGCGCAGGTGCTCGACAACGGGCCGGTCTGGTTCGGCCTGCTGGTCAACGACGCCGACGCCGTGCTGGCGCTGCAGCCCGATCACCGCGCCCTGAAGGAGCTGGGCGTGAAGGCCGGCGTGGCGGGCGTGCCCGCGGCGCACGACACCGCGCTGCTCATCGGCCGCTCGAACCGCGAGGCGCGCGCCTTCGGCAACCGGCCCGCGACCCCGAACGAAGACGGCGCGAAAATCGACCTCGAGGTGCGCGCCTTCGCCGAGCCCATCGGCGTGCAGGAAGACCCGGTCACCGGCAGCCTCAACGCCAGCCTGGCCGAATGGCTGATCGCCGACGGCCACATGCCCGAGCGCTACCTTGCCGCGCAGGGCCAGTGCCTGGGACGCGCGGGCCGCGTCTACATCGAGCGCGATGCCGAAGGAAAGATCTGGGTCGGCGGCGACGCCGTGACCTGCGTCGACGGCCACGTCACGCTGTAAGCGCAACGCCCGAGGCCCGCCATGCACGCGCAACTCGACCACCTCGTGATTGCCGCCGTCTCGCTCGCCGAGGGCGTGGCCTGGTGCGAGGCAACGCTCGGCGTCACGCCGGCACCGGGCGGCTCGCATCCGCTGATGGGCACGCACAACCGCCTGCTGAACATCGCAAGCGACGCCTTCCCCGCAGCCTACGCGGAAATCATCGCGATAGAGCCGGGCAAGCAACCCTCGCGCCCCAAGACGCACCGCTGGTTCGACCTCGACGACGCCGCGCTGCAGGCCGGGCTCGCACAGCATGGCCCGAAGCTGATTCATTTCGTCGCCCGCGTGCCCGACGCGCATGCGGCAACGCGAGCGCTCGCACATGAAGAGCACGCGCACATCGACCGCGGCCAGTTGCTCGAAGCCTCGCGCGACACGCCCGCCGGCCGGCTCGAATGGCAGATCACCGTGCGCGACGACGGCCAGCGGCTGTTCTATGGCGCACTGCCCACGCTCATTCAATGGGGCCCCGTGCACCCCACCGACGCCATGCCGAACTCTGGCCTCGCCATGCGCTCGCTGCGCGCCGTGCACCCGCGCGCGCCCACGCTGGTCGCCGCGCTGTCGGCCATCGGCATGACCGGCATGGAGGTCGATGCCGGCCCGCCCAATCTCATCGCCGTGCTCGACACGCCGCGCGGCCCCGTCACGCTCGAATCGCAAGGACTCTGACCCGATCATGCTGAGCCTCACCGAAATCGCCTGGTTCGCCCTCGCCTCGCTGCTGCTGGCGCTCACGCCGGGGCCGAACATGATCTATTGCGTCTCGCGCACGCTGGTGCAGGGTCGACGCGCGGGGCTCATCTCGCTGGGCGGCGTGCTGCTGGCGTTCCTGGCGCACCTGTTCGCCGCGGCGCTCGGGCTCACCGCGCTGCTGCTGGCCGTGCCACTGGCCTTCGACGCGATCCGCATCGCCGGCGCGGCCTACCTGCTGTGGCTCGCGTGGCAGGCGGTCAGGCCCGGCGGCAATGCACCCTTCGAAGCGCGCGCACTGCCGGCCGATCCGCCGGGCAAGCTGTTTCGCATGGGCTTTCTCACGAACCTGCTGAACCCGAAGGTGGCGATGTTCTACCTCTCGTTCTTTCCGCAGTTCATCCACCCCGAGCGCGGCTCGGTGCTGCTGCAGAGCATGCAACTGGGCATCGCGCAGATGGCGACCAGCGCCGTGGTCAACACGGTGATGATCGTCGGCGCCGCCAGCATCACGGCCGTGCTGTCGCAAAGCGCGGGCTGGCTGCGTGCGCAGCGCTACATCATGGGCAGCGTGCTGGCCGCGCTGGCCGTTCGCGTGGCACTCACCGAACGCAAGTAAGGACATCCCGTGAAGTTCACCCGCGAAGAAATCGAAGCCGCGCAGCGCACCGTGCATGCGGCCATGCCGCCCACGCCGCAGTACGCCTGGCCGCTGCTTTCGCATCGCCTGGGCGCCACCGTATGGGCCAAGCACGAGAACCACACGCCAGCTGGCGCCTTCAAGATCCGCGGCGGCCTGACCTACTTCGAAACCCTGGCGCGCGAGCAGCCCGGAGTGCGCCATGCCATCAGCGCCACGCGCGGAAACCACGGCCAGTCGGTCGGCTTCGCCACGCGGCGCCACGGGCTGGCAGCGACCATCGTGGTGCCGCACGGCAATTCGACCGAGAAGAACGCCGCGATGCGCGCGCTCGGCGTCACGCTGGTCGAGCATGGCGACGACTTCCAGGCGGCCTCCGAGCATGCGGCCGTGCTGGCCGAACGCGACGGCCTGCACCGCGTGCCTTCGTTCCACCGCGAACTGGTGCGCGGTGTTTCGACTGCGTATGTGGAGTTCTTCGACGCATTGAAAGACGCGCCGCCGGACGTGCTGTTCGTGCCCATCGGCCTGGGCTCCGGCTTTGCCGCCGCGGCTGCAGCACGCGCGCATTGCGGCGTGTCGACCAAGCTCATCGGCGTGGTGTCGGCGCACGCCACGGCGTATCGCGATTCCTTTCGCGCAGGCAAGCCCGTCGAGTCGCCCGTCACCACGCGGCTGGCCGACGGCATGGCCTGCCGCGTCCCGGTGCCCGAATCGGTCGAAGTGATCCTGCGCGAAGCCGACGACGTTGTCACCGTCACCGATGACGAGATCGCCGAGGCCATGCGCATCCTTTTCAGCGACACGCACAACGTGGCCGAAGGCGCCGGCGCAGCCGCACTGGCGGCCGCGCTCCAGCAGCAGGAGCGCTGGCGCGGCAAGACGGTGGGCGTGTGCGTGAGCGGGGGCAATGTCGATACCGGCATGTTCGCCGGCGTGCTCGGGCGCAACGCGTCTTAGCGCCCTCTTCCCTACAGCATCGACTCGGGAATCACGAGCGACTGCAGATAGAGCTTCGCGCGCGTCGCCAGGTCGGCGCCGGGCTCCTCGTCGGTCACCTTGACCGGCTGGTCGCCGTCCACTCGCCACCATTCCAGCTCGCTGTCGCTGCCCGGCTTGAGGCGCACCTGGAAGGCCGAGTGCTGCATGAGTTCGCCGAAGAAGGCGCGCGCCTCCTCGGCCAGCGCGGGGCAATCGATGCGCAGGCCGAACTCGGTGTTCAGCGCGTCCGAGCGCGGGTCCATGTTGACCGAGCCCAGGAAGAGGGTCTTCCTGTCGATCACGAGCGCCTTGGTGTGCAGCCGCACCTGCGTGCCTGCGCCGATGCTGCCGACGAACAGCGCCCGGCCCGCGTTCGGGTGGATCTCGTAGATCTGCATGCCGTCGCCCAGCAGCCGGGCGCGGTAGCGGCGATAGCCGGTGTGGACTACCGGCTCGTCGGTCGCGGCCAGCGAGTTGGTGATGAGCGTCTGGCGAATGCCCCGCGCCGCATTGCGGCGCATGCCGTCGAGTGCCACCGGACCCGGCACGAAGTACGGCGACGACGTGATGATTTCAACCTGCGCCTGTTGCGCCGCCTCGCCCAGCAGCCGGCGGCTGGTGTCGATGAGCGCACCGCTCGGCAGGCGCTGCGTCTCCGCCTGGCCCCAGGCCTTGGCCGGCGAATCGGCAAAGGCCTGCGCCGTGCCGAACGCAAGCTTCACACGGCCCGCCCCCAGTTCGTCGCCGAGGGTGACGCGGCCCAAGGGATCGACGGTGCGGAACGGCACCGGCTCGGGCGTGTCGGCGCCATCCACCCGTGCATCGAAGTCCCGGCGCGCGGCTTCGGCGTCGCCCGACGGGCGCAGCACCGACGCTGCGGTGCGCACCTGCGGCGCATTCCAGTACTCGTCGAAGATGCTCGCCATCTGCGGCAGCACTGCGCCCGCTACCAGCACGTCGTAGTCGAAGAAGTTGTCGTCGGTGTCGCGCATGAAGTAGACGTCGCCGAGGTTGCGTCCGCCGGCCACGGCCAGCACGCCGTCCGCCACGAACAGCTTGTTGTGCATGCGGCGGTTGACGCGGGCAAAGTCGAACAGGGCGAAGCCGAAGCGGGTGGCCATGCCGCCGCGCGTGGGAAAGGGATTGAAGATGCGCACTTCCACGTTCGGATAGGCGCCCAGGCCCTCGAGCAAGGGGCCGATGTCTTCCGTGTACAGATCGTCCACGAGCAGCCGCACGCGCACGCCGCGCTGGGCCGCGTTGCGCAGCTCCCGCAGCACCAGCCGGCCGGTCGCGTCGTCGTGCAGGTGGTAGTACTGCAGGTCGAGCGAGCGTTGCGCGCCGCGCAGCAGCACAAGACGCGTGTCCATGCTGGCAAGGCCCAGCATCAGGCGAAGGCCGCTGGCTCCGGGCTCTGCCCCCTCCATCGACGCGGTGGCGATCCGGTCGAGCGGCGTGGCGGGGCCCTGCACGGGCAGCGAGGTGCTGGCGGTGCGCGGCCCTTCGTCGGGAAGCGTTGCGCATCCGGCGAGCGACAGGGCAACGCAGGCTGCAGCGGCCAGCAGGAGCTTGCGAGTCAGTGCGACAAAAGAGGCTGCGGCGGGCATGGCGGTGCCATTCAAGCACGCATCGGCAGCCCGGGCAGCAGTTTGTCGAGCGTGATCGGGTAGTTCCGCACGCGCACGCCGGTGGCGTTGTAGATCGCGTTCGCCACCGCTGCGCCCGAGCCGCAAGTACCGAGCTCACCGATGCCCTTCGACTTGATCGGGCTCGCGAGATCGTCGGCGTCCTGCAGGTAGATGGCGTCGATGTCCGGAATGTCGGCGTGCACCGGCACCAGGTACTCGGCCATGTCGTGGTTGACGAAGTAGCCGTGATGCACGTCGACCACTGCCTCTTCCGTGAGCGCCGCGCCCACGCCGAACACCATGCCGCCGATGGCCTGGCTGCGCGCGGTCTTCATGTTGAGGATGCGGCCCGCCGCGAACACGCCGAGCATGCGGCGCACGCGCGTCTCGCCGGTGTCGATGTCCACGCCCACCTCGCAGAAGTGGGCGCCGAACGCGGCCTGCGCATAGCGGCGGTGCAGATCGCCGGGCTCGACGTTGCCGAGCACGCTCAGGCCTTCCGCGCCGGCCAGTTCGCCGAGCTCGTGCGAGCGGCGCCCAAGGGCGATGCGGCCGCGCTCGAAGCGCGCCTTCTGCGCGTCGAAGCCGGCACGCTCGGCGAGCAGGCGGCACAGCTGCTGGCAGCCATCGAACACCGAGGCACCGGCGCTCGACGCGCCTATCGAGGCGATCGACCCCGCGCCCATGGGAAACGCGGTGTCGCCCAGCCGCACGCCGATGCGGTCCATCGGAATGCCCGTCATCTCGGCCGCGATCTGCGCCAGCACGGTGTAGGTGCCGGTGCCGATGTCGGTCATCGATGTCTCGATCAGCAGCCGGCCCTGCGCGTCGAGGCTCAGCTTCGCGCT
Organism: Variovorax sp. GW821-FHT09D05; assembly: GCF_059416325.1. Lineage (NCBI taxonomy): Bacteria > Pseudomonadati > Pseudomonadota > Betaproteobacteria > Burkholderiales > Comamonadaceae > Variovorax > Variovorax sp. GW821-FHT09D05. The sequence continues at coordinate 152,179 of NZ_JBWKOZ010000007.1, forward strand.
CGACGGCCGCACCGAGTGGTGGTGAATGGCGCTGGCCACGCCCATGCCGACCAGCCAGCGGCCGTCGCGCACCCGCCCCGGCACAGTGCTTCTCTTCGCCCAGCCGAAACGCTGTGCGCCTTCTCGCAGGCATTCGACCAGCTTGCGCCCCGAGTAGGGGCGCGACGGCCCGCGCTCGGGGTCATGCTGGCTGTCGTTGAGGATGCGCAGCTGCACCGGGTCGATGCGCAGCTTCTCGGCGAGTTCGTCGAGCGCCACCTCGAAGGCCAGCTGGCCGCTGGCGGTAGCCGGTGCGCGCATGGCCGCGGCCTCGGGCAGGTCGAGCGCGGCCAGGCGATGCGCCGTCATGCGGTTGGGGGCGGCATAGAGCAGGCGCGTCTGGCGCGATGCGCCCTCGTAGTAGTTGCGGCCCGGCAGGTTGCTGGTCCAGGTCTCGTGGCCGATGGCGGTGAGCCGGCCGTCGGGCGTGGCGCCGAGCCGCACGCGCTGGATGGTCGCGGCGCGGCGCGTCGTGTGATTGAGCAACTGCTCGCGCGCCAGCGCCGTCTTCACCGGTCGGCGCAGTTCGCGCGCCGCGAAGGCCGAGAGCACCGCGTCCGCATGCGTGCGCAGCTTGGAGCCGAAGCCGCCGCCGACGAAGGCCGAGACCACGCGCACCTGCGCGACTGGCACGTCCAGCATGGCGGCCACGTCGCCTGCGGCCCAGTTCGGCATCTGGTGCGAGGTGTAGATCGTGAGCCGGTCGCCGTCCCAGCGCGCGGTGGTGGCCTGCGGCTCCATCATCGCGGGATGCTGGTCGGGCGTGGTGTAGTTCTGGTCGAGCGTGACGGGCGCGGTGTCGAATGCGCCCTGGAAGTCGCCCACCGCCGTGTCGGCCGCGCTCTCGCTGCCGGCGCTCGGGTCGTCGCCGGGCTTGGGGGCGCTCGCCTGCGCGGCCGCAAGATCGAAGCGGCCCGCGCTGCGCTCGTAGTCGATGCGGATCATGAACGCGGCCGCGCGCGCCTGCTCGAAGGTCTGCGCCACCACGAAGGCCACTGCCTGGCCGTGCTGCTGAACTTCCGGCCCCGAAAGCTGCGAAACCACGTTGGCACGCCCCTTCGGCACCATGCGCGGAACGTTGGCGTAGGTGTAGACCAGCAGCACGCCCGGCGCGCGCTGCGCCTCGGCGGTGTCGATGCGCGTGATGCGGCCCTTGGCGATGCCGGCGAGCACGACCCAGCCGTAGACGGCACCGGGTACTTCGTCGTGGCACTCGTAGCTGTAGTGCGCTCGGCCGCTGACCTTGAGCGGCCCGTCGATGCGGTCGAGCGGGCGGCCCAGCACGCGTTCGCGGTCCAGGGCGCTCGGCCCTGCGGCTTCGGTGAATTGCATGGTGCCTGCTCCCTTCAGGTTGTTTCGATCGCCTGCGCCAGCGTGGCGTGCAGGGTGCGGCGCAGCAGCGGAATCTTGAAATCGTTGTGCCCGTGGCCGCGCGCATCGGCGAGCAACAGGTCGGCAACCGCATCGCGCGCCTGCGCGCCGCCGTCGGTGCCTATCAGTCGCCGCTCGGCTTCCTCGTTGCGCCACGGCTTCGCGGCCAGGCCGCCGAAGGCCAGGCGCGCGGCGGTCACGGTGCGGCCCTCGCGCACCACCACGGCCGCGACCGAGACCAGCGCGAAGGCATAAGACGCGCGGTCGCGCACCTTGCGGTAGAGCTGCACGCCGCCGAGCGGCGCGGGCAGGGTCACGCCGGTGATCAGCTCATCCGGTGCCAGCACGGTCTCGACCTCCGGCGTGGTGCCCGGCAGGCGATGCAGTTCGGTGATGGGGATACGGCGCACGGCACCGCTGGCCGACACGGTTTCCACCTGCGCATCGAGCGCGCGCAGCGCCACCGCCATGTCGGACGAATGCACCGAAATGCACTGCGCGCTCGCGCCGAGGATCGCGTGGATGCGGTTGAACCCCTCCATGGCTGCACAGCCGCTGCCCGGCGTGCGCTTGTTGCATGGCTTGGTCGTGTCGTAGAAATAGAAGCAGCGCGTGCGCTGCAGCAGGTTGCCGGCGGTGGTCGCCTTGTTGCGCAACTGCGCGCTGGCGCCGGACAGCAAGGCGCGCGACAGCAGCGGATGGCCGCGACGCACGCGCGCATCGGCGGCGAGGTCGCTGTTGCGCACCAGCGCGCCGATCTTCAGCCCGCCGTCGGGCAGGGCTTCGATGCGGTCGAGCCCCAGGCGATTGACGTCGATCAGGTGCGTGGGCTGCTCGATGTCGAGCTTCATCAGGTCCAGCAGGTTGGTGCCGCCCGCGATGAAGCGCGCGCCCGGATGCTGCTGCATCGACAGCGCCGCGGCGGCTGGCGTGGCGGCGCGTTCGAAGGTGAAGGCCCTCATGTCGCAACTCCCGCCACTTCGCGGATGGCCGCGATGATGTTCGGATAGCCCGCGCAGCGACAGATGTTGCCGCTCATGCGCTCGCGCATTTCCTCGCTGCTGAAGACCGTTGGCGCCGAGAGGTCGTGCGTGACATGGCTCGGCATGCCGCCGCGCATCTCGCCGAGCATGCCGACCGCCGAACAGATCTGGCCCGGCGTGCAGTAGCCGCACTGGTAGCCGTCGTGCTTGACGAAGGCGGCCTGCATCGGGTGCAGCTTCTTCGGCTCGCCCAGGCCCTCGATGGTCGTCACCTGGTCGCCCTCGTGCAGCATCGCCAGCGTGAGGCAGCTGTTGATGCGCCGCCCGTTGACCAGCACCGTGCAGGCGCCGCACTGGCCGTGGTCGCAGCCCTTCTTGGAACCCGTGAGGTGCAGCCGCTCGCGCAGCAGGTCGAGCAGCGTGACGCGCGGGTCGATGGAGAGGGCGTGCAGTTGGCCGTTGATGCGCAAGCTCACATCCGTTGTCGGGCCCTGCGCGGCGGCGTCATGCGCCACCGGCTCGGCATCCACCGCCAGCGGTAACGCGGCAGCCGCCACACCGGCCGCGCCGGTCACCAGCACCGTGCGGCGGGTGTAGCCGTCTGGGGTTTCGGGATTCATCGTGGGTTCCCCCGGTGTTTTTGCTTCAGAGTCGGCTGTCGTTCACAGCGCTTGCGGCAGACCGCGCGGGCGGCATCGTGGAGATGACGACGCTGTTGACGCGCGAGCCGCTGGTCACGTTCTGGTCGGGCGCATTGGCGGCCGCCACCGCGACCTGGCGCATGGCCTCGCGCGAGACGGTGGAGGTGAAGGGATCGGGCCCGCGCGAGCCGCGCGTCACGTTCTGGTCGGGGGCGTGGGCCGTGGCCACGGCCTGGGCCGCCACGTCGTCGCGCGCGAGCAGGCCAGGGCCCTGGTGCACGCCGTCGTAGCTCTCTGCATGGGCCGCACCGGCCAGGGTCAGGATGGCCAGGAGGCCGAGGGTCTTTCGCATGTGAACTCCTTTTGAAGACTGGGTTGGCGCCTTGCGGCGCGACCGCTTTCGCGGCTGGAGTCACTGTAGGAAGCCCGCTTTATGCGACCTTTAAGCGAGAGTTACCTGAGCGTTAAGCCGCGCGGCCCACCCCGTGATCGCGCAGGTGGACCCGCGCCTGCAGCCCCGCAGGCCGGCCCTGCGCGTCATGGCGGTTGGCCAGCACGATGCGCAGGCCGTTGCGCAGCGCGGCCATGCGCGCAATGGCCAGGCCCAGGCCACTGCCTTCGGTCGGGTTGCCCGGCACCCGGAAGAAGCGGTCGAAGGCGCGGTCGATCAGCTCGGGCGGAATGCCCGGCCCGTTGTCCAGCACATCGACTACCGGCCGCCCTTCCACCTCGTGCAGTCGCACGTCGACCACCCCGCCCTCGGGCGAATGGCGCAACGCGTTGTCGATCAGGTTGTCGAAGACGCTGCGCAGCTCGGCCGGGGGCGCGGTCACCGTCGCGGAGGTCTCGCCCTCGAAGCCGATGTCGATGCGGCGGCGGTCGGCCACGACCATCAGCTGGGCCACGCTGTCGCGCAGCACCGAGGCCACGTCGAGCGACTCCGGCGCCTCGGGCTCGGTGCTGCTTTCCTGGCGCGACAGGCGCAGCAGCTGCTCGATCAGGTGCTGGGCACGCGTCACGCCGCCCTTCAGGTGCGTGTAGTGCTCGGCGATGCTCTCGGCCGGCACTTCGGCGCGCATGTTGTCGAGTTGCAGGCCGATGGCGGCGATGGGTGTGCGCAGCTCGTGCGCGGCGTCCTGCACGAAGCGGCGCTGCGCGGCAAAGGCCTGGCGAAGCCGCCCGAGCAGGCTGTTGAAGGCTTCCACCAGCGGCGCGATCTCGTCGGGCACGCGCGACACCGACAGCTCCGAGAGGCTGCGCTCGTCCTGCGCCGCGACGTCGAGCACCACGCTGCGCAGCTTGCGCGACGAGGCCCACACCACCAGCCACAGCACGGCCAGCGACAGGGGCAGCAGCAGCGCGATGGGCGCCGTCGAAGACAGCGCGCGCTTGGCCACCAGCCGGCGCACGAAGCCGCCGTTCTGGATCACCTGCACCTGGAAGCGGTCGGCGTCGGCCACCGGCGCCGTGGAATAGATGCGCCAAACACCGTCGTCGCCGGAGCCCATGCGCACGGTGCTCAGCCCCTCCGCCGGCTGGCGGGCCACGGCCAGCGCGGGCCATGAACTGACCAGCAGTTCGCCCCGCCCGTTCCAGATCTGGATGACGAAGGCGCCGCGACCGAAGATGCTGCGTTCGTCCGCCGGCCTGAGTTCGGGCACTGCCACGTTGCTGGCGTAGGAGTCGGCCAGCATCTGCATCTGGTCGTCCTTGAAGGTGACGATGAGCCTGTCGTAGCTGGCATAGGTGAACCACGCGACGCCGGCCGCCGCGAGAAGATGCACCACCACCAGCCACATCAGCAGCCTGTTGCGCAGCGAACTCGGCGAGTACCAGGGCCGGCCTGGCGCGGCGGTCATTGGAGAACTCATGAATCCACCACGCGCCAGCCCAGGCCGCGCACGTTGCGGATGGTGTCGGCACCGAGCTTGCGCCGCATGTTGTGGATGATCACGTCGACCGCGTTGCTCATCACCTCCTCGCCCCATCCGTAGATGCGGTTCTCGAGTTGCTCGCGCGACAGGATCGCGCCCGGCCGCTCGAGCATGGCGTGCATCAGCGCGAACTCGCGGGCCGAGAGCGTTTCGCGCGTGCCCTGGTAAAGCACCTCGCGCGTGGTGAGGTCGAGCTGCACCTTGCCGCTGCCGATGATGGAGTTGGAGGCGCCGTGGCGGCGGCGCACCACCGCACGCATGCGCGCCAGCAGTTCGGGCAACTCGAAGGGTTTGAGCAGGTAGTCGTCGGCGCCGAGGTCGAGCCCCTCCACGCGCTGGCCGAGGCCGTCGCGCGCGGTGAGGATGAGGATCGGCGTGTCGTTCTTGAGGCCGCGCGCGTGGCGCAGCACCTCGATGCCGTCCATTCCGGGCAGGCCCAGGTCCAGCAGCACGCAGGTGTAGTCGCCATCGGCCAGTGCGCTGCGCGCGAGCAGGCCGTCGCGCACCCAGTCCACCGCCCAGCCCGATCTCTCGAGGCCGCGCAGCAGGCTCTTCCCGATCATTTCGTCGTCTTCGACAAGCAGCACGCGCACGCCGTCTCCCGTTGTTTGGTTGGTGCGCCGCGAAGGTAGCGCAGAACCGTTAGGTCAACGTTAACGCCACGGGGGCGCCATCAACTCAAGGCAGTGGGCCGGTGTTTGCCGTGCCCAGCGGCAGCCGCGACACCTCTGCCAGCAGCAGCGCCAGTTGCCTCGCCGCCGCATCGATCACCGCCTGGCCATGCTCCGCCGTGGCGGCAGCCGCGTTGCCGGCGGCACCGTGGGCGTTGTAGTCCTCCATGGCCCAGCCGAGCTTGGCGCTCCTGCCGTTGCCCAGGATGGCGTAGTCGGCCGCGCGCTGCTCGGAAGTGGAGCGAAAGTCTTGCGCCTCGCCCATGCGCACGAGTTGCGGCGTCAGCGCCAGCATCATCGAAGTCTCGATCTCGCCCGCGTGCACGCCGAAGCGGTGCTCCTGCGCACTGAACTGCGCGCCCGCGTCGCCCAGCGGCAGGTTGAACCAGCTCACGCTGTAGACGATGAGCCCGTGCGCCGCGCGCAGCTCGCGCGCCACGATGTCCATCGCGCCCACATGGCCGCCGTGTGCATTGAACAGCACCAGCTTCTTCACGCCCGCGCGTGCCACGCCCGCGCCGATCTCGTTCCACAGGCGGATCAAAGTCTCGGCCGACAGCGTGAGCGTGCCCGCGAAGCGCGCGTGCTCGGGGCTCAGGCCGATCTGCTGGGTCGGCAAGAAGAGCACCGGCAGTTCGACCGGCAGCAGGGGCAGCGACGCGGCGACGATGCCGTCTGCCAGCACCGTGTCCACGCCCAGCGGCAAGTGCGGGCCGTGCTGCTCGGTCGCGCCCAGCGGCAGCACCGCGACGGTGGTTGCCGCATCGAGCGACGCGAAGTCGCGCGTGGTGAGGCGGGACCAGAAGCGGGGAAGTAGCGAAGGCGAAGGGGCCTGGGTAGCAGCGTTCATCGCGCGATCTTAGGCCGGTCGCGAGCCGGCATCGATGGCTTCCGGACCACAAAAGTAAACGACAGGGACGCCAAAAACGCGAATCTGTTCACACATACAACCAGTTCGTGACACTTTGGTTTGCCATTGTTAATGATCCTCTCTAGAGTGATTCCCAAGTGAGTTTTCAAGGTTGCCGGCCTGTCACATACGCTGGCGACCCGGTTTTCGCTGCGGCTTCGGTCGCCGGAAACCGCAGTCCGAATTCAAGGGAGCAGAGTGTTCATCCAGAAAAAAGCTGGAGGCACGGTCATGGCCGGGCGCAAAGCTGCGCTCGCCTGCTCGTTGTCTCATCGCCTTGCACATACATCACAAGGATTTCCACCTCTAGCAGCCTGCGCACTGGCCCTCGTCACGCCCGCAGTGCTCGCGCAGCCGTCTGCCGCTATCGCCGCCACGACCTACGACGTCCGGCAGCACGATGCGCTGATCGTCGCGCGGCGCGAAGGCCGCGTTACCGCGACCCAGGCGCTCCAGCAATTGAAGGCCTGGCTTGCGGCGCCCATCGGCGACGACGCCCGCCAGCGCGTGGCTTCCGATGCCATCGCGATCGCCGCTGGCGACGGCCAGTTCGCCGAAGCCGTGGCGCTGGGCCGCCAGTTCGCACCGTCGAAGCTGAGCGACTATGCCCTGGGCCCGCTCGCGCTGGCCGCGCGGCGCACTCATGAGCTCGCCCTGCAGGGCGAGGCCGTGGCCGTCTGGCGCGCTCGGCAGCCCAGGGCCCGCGAGCCGCGCCTGCACGAAGCCTGGTGGCGCATCGACAGCGGCGACGTCGCGGGCGCGCAGGCGCTGTACCGCGCGCTGTCGCAGCCGGCGCCCACGCAGATCGAAGACCGCGTCGCGCTGCTGGAGCTGCGTGCCGCCCTGGCGCGCGCGGCGAAAGACCCGCTGCAGGCGCTCGCTGCCTACACCGAGGCCGGCGCGCTGCGGCCCGAACGCCGCGACATCCGCCGCGAGGCCGACTTCCTGCTCGCCAGCGCCGGCGCCGCATCGAGCGCCTTCGAAGACGCAGAAGCGGCGGAGCGTGCCGCGCCGGGCAGCTTCTCGCCGCTGGCGCTCTCGACCCTGCAGCAGGAGGCGCTGGCGCAGCGGCTGCGCTGGGCGATCCAGGCGCGCGACCAGCGACTGGGCGCGGAGCGCCTCGTCGCGCTCGACCGCGTGCTCGCCGACCAGGAGACCGCGATGGCGCGGGCCGATGCCGCGGCCCTGCAAGCTGACGCCAGCGATGCCGATGCATGGTGCACCGTGCGCGTGCGCCTACTGTCCGATCGCCTGCTGGCGCTGGTCGAAAGCGGCCGCCCGACCGACGCCATCGCGCTCTACGACACGGCGCGCGCCACTGGCATGGAGCTGCCCTTCTACGGCCTCGGGGCCGCGGCACGCGCCCTCGCGCAGGAGCGCCGCTCGGCCGAGGCCGTGCCGGTCTACGAGGCGGCCGTGGCACGCGGCGGCGCCGAGCTGCAGACGCCCGACCCGCTCTACTTCGGATTGCTCTACGCCTACCAGGACACAGGCCGCTTCGAGGACGCCGAGGCGCTGCTGCAGCGTCTGGAGCACGGCACGCCCGCCCTGCTGCGCCTCACGCCCGAAGCCGGCCGCCCCAACGGCGAGTACACCGACGTGAGCGGCCTGCGCGGCCTGACGCAGCTCTACACAGACCGGCCGGCGCTGGCGCAGCAGAGCTTCTCGGTGCTGACGCGCGAAGCGCCGCTCAACCCGGGCTATGCCTACGGCGCAGCCCTCACCGAGCGCCTGCGCGAACACCCCGAAGCCGCGCTCGCGCGCTTCGAGGCGCTGGCGGCCGACTCGCCCTACGACATCGGCGCGCGCACCGGCCATGTCGAGGCCCTGCTCGATGCCGGCGAATTCGCCGAAGCCCGCCGGCGCGCCGAATCGCTCGCGGCCGACCTGCCGGACTCGGTGCAGGTGCGCGACATGGAGCGCAAGCGCCGCGCCCAGGTCGGCCCGCGGCTCGACGTGGACGCCGAAGCCTCCTCCGGCGGCGCGGCCATCGCCAACCGCGAATGGCGCATCGACAGCCGGCTCAGCTCCGGCCTCATCGACGACCAGTGGCGCGTGTTCTACGACCAGTCGCTGGGCCGCGGCGTCACCGACATCGGCAACGCCAACTGGGCACGCGGCGGCCTCGGCCTGGGCTGGCAGCGCGGCCGCTGGCTGGCCGAAGGCGCGCTGCAGCACGCCAACAGCGGCCCCTACCGCAACAGCGTGGCCGGCCGGCTCGACTACCGCGCGGGCGACGCGTGGCGGCTGTCGGCCACCTATGACGGCGACAGCAAGGAGCTGCCGTGGAAGGCGCGCGTGGCCGGCATCGGCGCGCGCGAAGCCGGCGCGAGCGTGGGCTATGTGGTGAACGAGTCGCGCCGCTTCGACCTGAAGTGGCAGCAGCTGGACTTCAGCGACGGTAACCTGCGCAACGGCTTCGACATCGGCTGGAGCGAGCGCTGGGTCAGCACGCCGGGCTTCCAGCTCGAAACGAAGCTTGGCGCCGACGCGAGCCGCGGCCGCGTCATCGGCACCGCGCCCTACTTCAACCCCTCGAGCGACAGCAGCGTGCAACTCAGCGTGCGCGCGCAATGGCTCAACTGGAAGCGCGACGACCGCCAGTTCTTCCAGGCCGTGGAGCTCGGCGGTGGCAGCTACCGGCAGGCCGGCTTCGGCAGCGGCCCGATGTGGACCTTGCGCTACGAGCACCGCTGGAACCTCGGCCCCAGGCTCGCGCTGCGCTACGGCCTGAGCATTTCCAGCCATCCCTACGACGGCGTGCGCGAACGACAGCGCGGCGCCTTCCTGAACCTCTCGACGCCCCTGCCGTGATGCGAAGAACGACGAAGAACCCTTTCACCTTCCTGCGCGCGGCCCTGCCATGGCTGCTGCTGGCGCTCTGCCTGCCGGCCCTTGCACAGCCGCTGCCGAGCGCCGACACCGACGACGGCCTGAGCTTTCGCGTGATCTCCTTCCACGACGTGCGCACCAACGTGCGTGCGAGCTTCGAGACCTCGCCCGACGAGACTGCCGTGGACGAGCGCACCTTCGCCGAAGTGTTCGCTTGGCTGCAATACAGCGGCTACCACCCGGTGAGCCTGCAGCAGATCGTCGACGCGCGCGCCGGCGGCAAGCCGCTGCCGCCCAGGCCCGTGCTGCTGACCTTCGACGATGGCTACCGCAGCGCCTACACCAAGGTGTTTCCGCTGCTCAAGCGCTACAACTACCCCGCGCTGATGGCGCTGGTGACCAGTTGGCTCGAAGTGCCCCAAGGCCAGCAGGTGCACTGGGGCGACAAGCCCGCGCCGCGCGAAGACTTCCTGCTGTGGAGCGAAGCCGCCGAGATGGCGCGCTCGGGCCTCGTCGAGTTCGCGAGCCATACCGACGCAATGCACACCGGCATCCTCGCCAACCCGCAGGGCAACATGCTGCCGGCCGCGGCCACGCACCGCTACGACCCGAAGACCGGCCGCTACGAGGACGACGCCGCCTACACCCGGCGCATCGAGACCGACCTGCGCCGCAGCCGCGAGCTCATCGAGAAACGCACCGGCGCGAAGGTGCGCGCCATGGTGTGGCCCTACGGCGCCTACAACGACGCGGCGCTGAAAGCCTCCGCGCGCGCGGGCATGCCCATCACCTTCACGCTGGACGACGGCTCGAACACGCCCACCGTGCCGCTCACCCGAATCCGCCGAGCGCTCGCGGCCTACGACAACGAGGCGCCCGAATACGCGCAGCTGCTGCGCAGCCCCGTGGGCGGCGAAGTGCGGCCCGTCAACCGCGTGATGCACGTCGACCTCGACTACGTGTACGACCCCGACCCGGCCCAGCAGGAGCGCAACCTCTCGGCGCTGATCGACCGCGTGGCCGCCGTGCGCCCGCGCTCGGTGTTCCTGCAGGCCTATGCCGACCCCGACGGCGACGGCGTGGCCGACGCGCTGTACTTTCCCAACCGCCATCTGCCGGTGCGCGCCGACCTGTTCGGCCGCGCTGCGTGGCAACTGCGCAGCCGCACCGGCGTGAAGGTCTACGCGTGGATGCCGGTAACGGCCTTCCGGCTGCCGGCCTCGAACCCGCTCGCCACGCACACGGTGGCGGCGCAAGGCGCCGCGATGCCGGCCGACCGCTACCACCGGCTCACACCCTTCGACCCCGCGGTGCGCGCGCTGGTCGGCGACATCTACGAAGACCTTGGCAGCCACGCCTTCTTCGAAGGTCTGCTGTTCCACGACGACGCGACCCTGTCCGACGACGAGGACGCGAGCCCCGCCGCGCTGGCCACCTATGCGCAATGGGGCCTGCCGGCAGACGTGGCCGCGATCCGCGCGAACCCGGAACTGATGGCGCGCTGGACCACCGCCAAGACCCGCTACCTGATCGCGTTCACGCAGGAGCTCGCCGCGCGCGTGGGAGCCTGGCGGCCCGCGCTGGAAACTGCGCGCAACCTCTACGCGCGCCCGGTGCTGGAGCCCCAGGCCGAGCAGTGGTTCGCGCAGAACTACGAAGCCTCGCTCGCCGCCTACGACTACGTCGCGTTGATGGCGATGCCGCGCATGGAGCGCGAGACCGATGCGGACGCGTGGCTGGGCCGGCTCGCGCGTCGCGTGGCCGATACGCCGCGCGGCCTCGACGGCACGGTGTTCGAGCTGCAGGCGCGCGACTGGCGCACCGGCAAGCCCGTGCCCGACGCGGAACTCGCGCGCCAGTGGACGCTGCTGCAGCGCGCCGGCGTGCGCCACCTGGGCTACTACCCCGACGACTTCCTCGATAACCAGCCATCGCTGGAGACCGTGCGCCGCGCGATCTCGGTGCGCACGCTGCTGCCGCGCGCATTGCGCACGCCTTCCGCCGCGGAAACTCCCGCACAGCCCGCGCAAGCCGCGCCAGGAGAACGGTCGCCATGACCACCACACAGTTCCTCGCGCAGACGCTGCCCACGCTGCTGTTCGGCTTCGTCTTCTACTACCCGTTCTTCATGGCCTATGTGTGGATGGCGGGCGGCCTCTCGCATGCGTGGGTGTTCGAGCGCAAGCGCGACGTCGACGTGAACCCGCTCACCCTGCTGCCCTCGCACCCGCTGGTCACGGTGGTGGTGCCATGCTTCAACGAAGCGCCGCACCTGCGCGAGGTGATCGAGCAGCTGATGCGCACGCGCTACCCGCACTACGAGGTCATCGCCGTGAACGACGGCAGCACCGACGGCACCGGCGAGCTGCTCGACGAGATGACGAAGGAGTACGGCCGCCTGCGCGTGATCCACAACGCCAGCAACCAGGGTAAAGCAGTCGGGCTCAACACCGCCTGCCAGCTCGCGCGCGGCGAATACATCCTGGGCATCGACGGCGACGCGCTGATCGACGAGGACGCCATTGCGTGGATGCTGCAGCCGATGCTGGCGTCGGAGCGCATCGGCGCGGTCACGGGCAACCCGCGCATCCGCACCCGCACCACGCTGCTGGGACGCATGCAGGTGGGCGAGTTCTCTTCGATCATCGGGCTCATCAAGCGATCGCAGCAGCTGGTGGGCACGTTGTTCACGGTGTCGGGCGTGATTGCCATGTTCCGCCGCCGCGCCGTGCTGGAAGTGGGCTTCTGGAGCCCCGACGTGCTCACCGAGGACATCGACATGAGCTGGAAGCTCCAGCTCGGCGGCTGGCAGCTGCGCTTCGAGCCGCGCGCGCTGTGCTGGATCTTGATGCCCGAGACCTTGCGCGGTCTCTGGAAGCAGCGCCTGCGCTGGGCCGTCGGCGGCATCCAGACCATGCTGCGCTACACCTCGAAGATCCTGCGGCCGCGCCACTGGCGCATGTGGCTCATCTACTTCGAGTACATGACGAGCGTGGTCTGGGCCTATGCGATGGCCGGGGTGCTGCTCGTCAGCCTGGTGCGCCCGTTCCTGCCGGCCGACTCGTCCTGGCACTCGGCATTGCTGCCGCACTGGCAGGGCACGCTGCTGGCCATGACCTGCATCCTGCAGATGCTGCTGAGCCTGTGGATCGACCGCCGCTACGACCGCGACCTTATGCGCTATTTCGCCGGAACGATCTGGTATCCGATCGCTTTCTGGACCATCACGATGGCGAGCACCGTCGTCGCCCTTCCCAACGCTCTGATACGCCGCCGCGGCAAGCGCGCGGTGTGGACGAGCCCTGACCGAGGAGTTTCCGATGCACCTTGAGACCCATGCCCACAGCCGACCGCACGACGACAAACCGCCGCCGAGCCGCCAGCGCTCCTGGGGGCAGCCCGCCGTGGACGAACCGATCATCGACGCCGCGCGCATCTCGCTGCGCGCGTTCGGCAGCGGCCGCTCGCCGCAGCGCACGCTGGCCATGTACCTGTGGCTGCGCGTGCTGCGCCCCGCCATCACCATCGCGATCTGGTTCTGCGCGGTCTGGTATGCGTGGCCCTATGTGCTGGGCGCGCGCTCGCAACCCGAGGTGCTGCACCTGCTGGGCCTGTATGCGGTAGTGATCGGCGTGATCCTGGTGTCGATGCTGATGATGGCGCCGTGGCGCCGCCGCCAGCACCGGCGCGAGGCCCCGCCGGAGCAGGAGCAGTCGTCGCTATTCGCGCTGGCTTCGTACATCGAGGTGCCGCCCGCGCGGCTGTCGGCCTGGCAGCGCACGCGGCAGCTGCTGGTGCACCACGACAACAACGGCCACCTGCGCGACGCCACCGACACCGCGCCGGGCGCGCTGGAGCCCGAGCCGCTGCAGCGCGCAGCCGCGCGGCGCTGAGGGGTACAGCCGCGTCCGTGCAGGGGTTTCGCGGCGATGCTTCAATCGCCGATTCACACCACTCATCACGGCAAGGACTCTTTCATGGACCTCCAGCTCCAGGACCAGCACGTACTCATCACCGGCGGCAGCAAGGGCATCGGGCTGGCCTGCGCACTGGGCTTTTTGCGCGAAGGCGCGCGCGTGAGCCTCGTGTCACGCGACATCGCCAACCTGGAGCAGGGCCGCGAGACGCTGATCGAGACCTTCGCGCAGGCCGAAGGCCGGGTCTCCGTGCATGCGGCCGACCTCAAGGACCCGGCCAGCGCAGTGGCCGCGCTCGATGCGGCAGAGAAAGCCTTCGGTGCGGTCGACGTGCTAGTCAACTCGGCCGGCGCCGCGCGCCGCACCCCGCCAGACGATCTGACCGCCGCCTCGTGGCACGACGCGATGGACGCGAAGTACTTCACCTACATCCACATGATCGACCCGGTCGTGAAGCGCATGGGCCAACGCGGCCGCGGCGCCATCGTCAACGTGATCGGCCAGGGCGGCAAAGTCGCGAGCCCCGTGCACATGGCCGGCGGCGCGGCCAATGCGGCGCTGATGCTGGTGAGCGCCGGCATGGCCGCTGCCTACGCCGGCAAAGGCGTGCGCGTGAACGCAGTGAACCCAGGACTCACACTGACCGAGCGGCTGCAGGAAGGCATGAAGGCCGACGCGAAGCTGCAAGGCATCGGCACCGACGAAGCACTGCAGCGCGCCAAGGCCCGCTTGCCGCTGGGCCGCATCGCAACACCAGAGGAAATCGCCAACACGGTGGTATTCCTGGCGTCGCCGAAGGCAAGCTACGTGACCGGCGCCATCGTGGCGATGGACGGCGCCGTCACCCCAATGATCTGAGGGCAAGTCGCCCGCCGGGGCGAGTCCCGGCCCCGGAAAAAAACTCACCCCAAGGCCAGCAAAGTCTCGAACTTCAAAGCAAGAAAGTCGACAAAAGCCCGTACCCGCGCAGGCACGAAGCGCCCACTCGGCAACAGCGCATGCAGCGGGTAAGGCTCGGTCTCCCATTCAGGCAGCAGCCGCACGAGGCGCCCTTCACGAATGTCGTTACGCACATCAAGCGCCGACTTGAGCGACACGCCATACCCCGCCACCGTCCATTCGCGCGCCAGCGAGGCGTCATCCACGCTGCGATTGCCGTTCACTCGCACCTCGGTCCACTGCCCGTTCTGCGCAAACCGCCACACGCGATGCCGCCGCCCCGAGCGATTGAAGGTCAGGCAGTTGTGGTGCACCAGGTCTTGCGGCACCTTCGGCGCGGAATTGCGGCGCAGGTAATCGGGCGAGGCGGTGAGCACCGGGTTGGTCAGGGCAAAGGGCCGCGCCACCAGCCGCGAATCGGCCAGCGCGCCGTAGCGCAGCGCCACGTCGACCTCGTCTCGCATCACGTCCAGCGGGCGGTCGCCCACCGAAAGCGACAGCTGCACGCCGGGGTGCAGCGCCAGGAATTCGTCGAACCACGGCAGCAGCGTGCTGCGCGTGAGATCGGACGGCGAGGCCACGCGCAGCGTGCCGACCAGCTCGCCGCGGTCGGCCGTGACCAGCGATTCGCCCTCGTCCAGCAGCTCGAACGCACGCACCGCGTAGTCGAGCAGCGTCTGGCCCTGCGGCGTGAGGCGCATGGCGCGGGTGGAGCGCTCGAACAGGCGCGCGCCGAGCTGGGCCTCCAGCCGCTTGAGCGTGGCGCTGGCGGCCGCGGGCGTGATGCCCAGCGCATGCGCCGCCGCCGTGAGCGTGCCGCCGCGCGCCGTGTGCACCAGCACCTGCAGATCGGAGATATTTTCAATCTTCATTTGAAAGTGTTGCTGGTTTTAGCCACCTTATCAAACCGGTCTTGCGATCCTACATTCGAGGCATCGTTACTGAAAGGTTCCCGTCATGAAAGCCGTCGGCTATTACCAGCCCCTCCCCATCGACAACCCCGAATCGCTGCAGGACATCGAGCTGCCCGCTCCCGTGGCGGGCCCCCGCGACCTGCTGGTGCGCGTGAAGGCGGTGTCGGTCAACCCGGTGGACACCAAGGTCCGCAAGAACGCCGCGCCCGAGGCCGGCCAGGCCAAGGTGCTGGGCTGGGACGCCGTCGGCACGGTCGAGGCCATCGGCAGCGGCGTGAAGAACTTCAAGGTGGGCGACCGCGTGTACTACGCGGGCTCGATCATCCGGCCGGGCGCGAATGCCGAGCTGCACGCGGTGGACGAGCGCATCGCCGCCATCGCACCGAAGAGCCTGGACGACGCACAGGCCGCCGCGCTGCCGCTGACCACCATCACCGCGTACGAGCTGCTGTTCGACCGCCTGCAGGTGCCCAAAAACGGTAGTGCTGGCGGCGGCGAAGGCCAGACGCTGCTGATTACCGGTGGCGCAGGCGGAGTCGGCTCCATCCTCATCCAGCTGGCGCGCCAGCTCACCAAGCTGCGCATCGTCGCCACCGCCTCGCGTGCCGAAACGCGCGCGTGGTGCCTGGAATTGGGCGCACACGTGGTCATCGACCATTCGAAGCCGCTCGCGGCCGAGCTCAAGGCGGCCGGCATCGGCGAAGTCGACATGGTCGCCAGCCTCACGCAGACCGAGCAGCACTACGCGCAGATCATCGAAAGCCTCAAGCCCCAGGGCCAGCTGGCGGTGATCGACGACATGAAGGTGTTCGACGCGATGCCGCTGAAGACCAAGTGCATCTCGCTGCACTGGGAAATGATGTTCGCGCGCTCGCGCTTCGAGACGCCGGACATCGCCGAGCAGGGTGCGCTGCTGGCGGAAGTGGCGGCGCTGGTCGACGCGGGCCGAATCCGCACGACGGCGAACGCGAGCTTCGGCACCATCAACGCCGCGAACCTTCAGCGTGCACATGCGCTGGTCGAGAGCGGCAAGGCGCAGGGCAAGGTGGTGCTGGCGGGGTTCTGAGTCAGCACAATCGGTCGCATGACCGATAACGCTGCCCGTCCTCGCCTCATCATCGAATTCGAAACCGAACGCCTGCGGATGCGCCAATGGCGCGAGAGCGATCTCGCGCCATTTTTTGCGCTTGCCTGCGACCCGCAGGTGATGGAATTCCTGCTGCCGCTGGCCACGCGGGCCGACAGCGATGCGCTGGTCGAGCGCATCAAGACGCGCATTGCCGAGAACGGCTGGGGCTTCTGGGCCGTGGAGCACAAGGCGTCCGGCGAGTTCATGGGCTTCACCGGGCTGAACTCGCCGCTGGCCGACCTGCCGTTTTCGCCATGCGTCGAGATCGGCTGGCGCTTCGCTCGCAAGTGGTGGGGCCAGGGTTTTGCGAGCGAGGCGGCGCGCGGTGCGCTGCAGGTCGGCTTCGAAAAGCTCGGGCTCGCCGAGATCGTGGCATTCACCGCCTGGAACAACACCCGATCGGCAGCGGTGATGGAACGCATCGGAATGAAGGAAGACGTGGCCGGTGCATTCGATCACCCGCTGGTGCCCGAGGGGCATCCGCTGCGCCGGCACCGCCTCTACCGAATCCAGCGCTGAAGAAGCGTTACCTCGCCTTCGACACACGCCACACGGCGTTGCCCACGTCGTCCGCCACGATCAGCGCGCCGCCCTTGTCCAGCGCCACGCCCACCGGCCGGCCCTGCGCCTTCTCGTCGGCCGTCAGGAAGCCGGTCAGCACGTCGACTGGCGGTCCGCTGGGCTTGCCGCCGATGAAGGGCACGAACACCACCTTGTAGCCCGACTTGGGCTTGCGGTTCCACGAGCCGTGCTCGCCGATGAAGACGCCGCTGGCGAACTGCTCGGGCATGCCGCCCGCGCGCGAGAACGCCAGGCCCAGCGGCGCGACGTGCGAGCCCAGCGCGTAGTCGGGCGCGATGGCCTTGGCCGCCATCTCGGGGTTCTGCGGCGTCACGCGCGCATCGACGATGCCGCCGTAGTAGCTCCAGGGCCAGCCGTAGAAGGCGCCGTCTTTTACCGAGGTGAGGTAGTCGGGCACGAGGTCGCTGCCGATTTCGTCGCGCTCGTTCACCACGGTCCACAGCGCCTTGGTGTCCGGGTCCCAGCCCATGCCGTTGGGGTTGCGCAGGCCGCTGGCGAACAGGCGCTTCTCGCCGGTCTTGGTGTCGACTTCCCAGATGGCGGCGCGGCCCTCTTCGGCCGCGAGGCCGTTCTCGCCGATGTTGCTGTTGGAGCCGACCGTCACGTAGAGCTTGCTGCCGTCTGCGTTGGCGATCACGTTCTTGGTCCAGTGGTGGTTGATGCCGGCGGGCAGCGGCGTCACCAGCGTGGGGTTGGCGCTGATCGAGGTCTGGCCTTCTGTGTAGGGCACCTTCACCAGCGCATCGGCGTTGGCAATGAAGAGTTCGTTGCCGACCAGCGCCATGCCGTAGGGCGACATCAGGTTGGTCATGAACACCTGCCTGACTTCGGCCAGGCCGTCGCCGTTGGCGTCGCGCAGCAGGGTGATGCGGTTGGCGCTGGGCACGCCGGCGCCGGCGCGGCCCATGACCTTGCCCATGACCCAGTTGCGGATCTTGGCCATGAGGCCATCGCCGCCATCGGTGGCGCCGCCGCCGGGCTTGGGCGGCTTGTTGCTCTCGGCCACGAGGATGTCGCCGTTGGGCAGGGTGTAGACCCAGCGCGGGTGGTCGAGGCCGCGTGCCAGCGCCGTCACCTGCAGGCCTTCGGCCGGGGTGGGCGAGGCGGTGTCGGTCCAGCCGACGGCGGTGGCCACGTTGACGGTGGGAATCAGGGTCTTGTTCGGCTCGGCCAGCTGTGGGCGGGGGCCGGTGGTCAGCTCGGGCGCCAGCTTGGCGGCCTCGCCGCAGCCGGCGACCAGCAGTGCGGCGGCCAGGGCCAGGGTGGTCGTCTGCCAGGGAAACACTGTGCGGGTGGGTGCTTGCTGCGGTTCATTCATGCATGGTCCTTGCGCGGCCGGGGGCCGCATGCACCGGATCATCCACAGGCGGGCAGCCCCGGGGTTGTCGGTCGTGGGCGCTTTCTGGCGTGGGCGCACCTCATTTGCGCATCGCCGCTACCATCGCCTGATGACCGACGACCTGTTCCGTGCCGACGCCTACCTGCGCACCTGCGAGGCCCGCGTGCTGCGCATCGACGACACCGGCATCGTGCTGGACCGCACCGTGTTCTATCCGCTGGGCGGCGGGCAGGCTGGAGACAGCGGCGTGCTGGCCCTGGCCGACGGGCGTGAACTGGTCATTGCCGACACCCGCAAGGCCAAGGATGCGGAGGGCCTGCCGACCAATGAATTCGTCCACGTGCCGGCCCCCGAGCAAGCCGAGCTGCTGGCCGCGCTGGAGCCCGGCGACACCGTCACCGCCCGCCTCGACTGGGAGCGCCGCCACCGGCTCATGCGCTTCCACACCGCCACCCATCTCCTGTGCCATCTGGTGCCGCAGCCGGTGAACGGCTGCTCCATCACCCCCGAGTACGCACGGCTCGACTTCCACATGACCGACCCGCTGGACAAGGAAGCCCTGACCGCCGGCCTCGCCAGGCTGGTCGAAGCCGCCCACCCGCTGACCGTGGGCGCCATCACCGACGAGGAGCTCGACGCCAACCCCGCGCTGGTCAAGAGCATGAGCGTGCAGCCGCCGCGCGGCACGGGCACGGTGCGCACCATCCGAATCGGCGGAACGGGCGAAGGCGACGCGCAGATCGACTTCCAGCCCTGCGGCGGCACGCATGTTGCAAACACTTCGGAAATCGGGGCGGTAGTGGTCACCAAGATCGAGAAGAAGAGCGCCAACAGCCGGCGCGTGGTGCTGGGTTGGGCCTCATCAGCCGATTTGGCCGCCTGAAACACCCGGAACTTCGCCCCCACTGAATGCTCCGACTGACGGCATGATCTTTTCGCGCATCCATTTCGCTACGCTTCTGATAGCAACAGCCGCAGCCAGCATGCCGGCTGCGGCGCAATCGACGGCCAGCCTGCCATCCAAGCCGGGCGCGGTTGTAACCACTCCCCACGTACGCGCCGAACTGATCGCACACGCCCCCGACGGCGTGACGCCCGGCGCCCCGGTGTGGGTCGGCCTGCAGATCACGCACCAGCCCGAGTGGCACACCTACTGGAAGAACGCCGGCGATTCGGGCCTGCCCACCGAGATGACGTGGACCCTGCCGGCCGGCGTGTCCACCGGCGAAATCGCCTGGCCGGTGCCGAAGAAGATTCCGGTCGGCAGCCTCGCCAACTACGGCTACGAGAACACCGTGCTGCTGCCGGTGCCGCTGGAGGTGTCGACGCTCTACAAGCCGCCGGTGGTGCTGGGCGGCACGCCGGCGATGGACATCCAGCTGAAGGCCTCCTGGCTGGTCTGCCGCAAGGAATGCATTCCCGAAGAGGGCACGTTCACGCTGGCCCTGCCGCTGCAAGGCTCGACCGCGCTGCACAAGGCCGATTTCGACACCGCCGCGGCGGCCCAGCCCCAGCCGCTGGCCAAGCCCGGCACCGTCGAAGTCGACGGCCACAACCTGAAGGTGCGGCTCGAAGGCCTGCCGGCCGCCGTTCAGGGCAAGACGCTGGGCTTCTTCCCCGAGACTCCCGAGGTGATCCGCACCGCGGCCGTCTCCGGCAAGGACTGGACCCAATCCTGGCAGGGCAGCACCTGGACCGCGACGATGCCGTTGGCCGACCAGCGCAGCGCCAGCCCCACGACGATGCCGGTGGTGGTGGCGCTGGCCGAGGCCGACCGGCAAGCTGGCCAGCCGGTGGCCTGGCGCGCCGAAGCGCCGGTCACGGGCGCCTGGCCTGCGGGCGCGGCGCCGCGCGCCGAGGTGTCGCCAGCGCTGCAGGCCGCGCTCACCGCCAACGCTGCCAACAACGGCGCAGCAGCAACGCCGGCCGGCGAGTTGCCCGCCCCCTCCTCGACCACCTTCATGGCCGCCCTGCTTGGCGCGCTGCTCGGTGGCCTGCTGCTCAACCTCATGCCCTGCGTGTTCCCGATCCTCGCGATCAAGGTGCTGGGCTTCGCGCGGCAGGCGGGCAACGCCAGCGCGCACCGCAAGGCCGGGCTGGCCTACACGGGCGGCGTGATGCTGTCCTTCCTCGCGCTGGGCGGCGGCATGCTCGCGTTGCGCGCGGCCGGCGCCGGGCTGGGCTGGGGCTTCCAGCTGCAGTCGCCGGGCGTGGTCGCGGCGCTGGCGGCGCTGTTCACGCTGATCGGACTCAACCTCGTGGGCGTGTTCGAGTTCGGCCGGGCCGCACCCTCGTCGGTGTGCAGCGCGCAGGCCAAGCACCCGCTGGCCAACGACTTCCTCTCCGGCGTGCTTGCCGTGGTCATCGCCTCACCGTGCTCCGCGCCGTTCATGGGCGCGTCGATGGGTTTCGCCATCGGCCTGCCGGCCGCCCAGGCGCTGCTGCTGTTCGTTGCGCTGGGCTTCGGGCTGGCGCTGCCGTATCTGCTGGCCGGCTTCGTGCCCGCCGTCGCGCACCTGCTGCCCAAGCCCGGCCCGTGGATGCACACGCTGCGCCGCCTGCTCGCATTCCCGATGTTCGCCACCGTGGCGTGGCTGGTGTGGGTGCTGGGCCAGCAAAGCGGCATCGACGGCGCGGGCACGCTGCTCGCGCTGCTGGTCTGCCTGGCCGCCATCGTCTGGGCGTTCACGCTGCGCGGACGCACGCGGGTCGTGATCGCGACGATGCTGATCGGCTTCACCGCCGTGCTCACCGCCACTATCGGCCGCAATGTGTTGCAAGTGGTGGAGCCGGCCAGACTGGCATCTGCCCAGGGCACCGCCAGCCAGCGCTGGCAGCCATGGTCCGCCGAGCGCGTGGCCGAGCTGTCTGGCGCCGGCCAGCCGGTGTTCATCGACTTCACCGCCGCCTGGTGCGTGACCTGCCAGTACAACAAGAAGAGCACCCTGGCCGACACGCAGGTGCTGGCCGACTTCGACGCCAAGAAGGTCGCCATGCTGCGCGCCGACTGGACCCGGCGCGACCCCGCCATCACCGCGGCGCTCACCGCGCTGGGCCGCAGCGGCGTGCCGGTGTACGTGCTGCAGGCGCCGGGCAAGCCTCCGGTCGTGCTGACCGAAATCCTCGGTAAAGACGAGGTCCGCGCCGCGCTCGCCGCGCTTTGACCACCGCCGTGACATGGGTTGTCACATGCACTTGAAGAAACCGTTCTAAGCTGCACTCGTTGTTTGGAATTTTGTTTTGGAGTTCAAGCTGGCCATGTCTCTTTCGCCATCCACAGACTCGCGTTCCCGTCGTGCCGCGCGTCATGCCCGCGCCGCCCTGAGCCGTGCCTCCCGCCGTGCCGTAGTCGCCGCCGCCGTGGCGCTCGGCGCCACCTTCCTGATGGGCAGCAATGCCGCCGCCGCACCCGCCGTGGGCCAGCAGGCGCCCGATTTCGTTGCCGTAGACACCAGCGGCGCCAAGCACAAGCTTTCGGACTTCGCCGGCAAGTTCGTGGTGCTCGAATGGACCAACCCCGGCTGCCCCTTCGTGCGCAAGCACTACGGCAGCGGCAACATGCCCGCCACGCAGAAGGCCGCGACCGACAAGGGCGTGGTGTGGCTGGCCATCAACTCCACCGAGCGCGCCGCCACCGACTACCTGAAGCCCGACGCGCTCGACGCGTGGATGAGGTCGCAAAAGGCCGCACCCACCGCCGTGCTGATGGACGAAGACGGCCTGATCGGCCAGGTCTACGGCGCGCGCACCACGCCGCACATCTTCATCATCGACCCCAAGGGCACGCTGGTGTACGCGGGCGGCATCGACAGCATCGCCTCGGCGCGGGCGGACGACATCAAGACCGCGACCAACTACGTGAACCAGGCGCTGGGCGAGGCCTTCGGCGGCAAGCCGATATCGGCCGCCAGTACGCGGCCCTACGGCTGTTCGATCAAGTACAAAACCTGAAGTCCGTCCGCGCGACGCAACGTAACGCAATGCGCGCGTGACAGCTACCTGACCTGCGCAGTCAGGTAGCGGTCGGGGAGTCCGGCCTACCCTTGTGCGAGCACATCGCCAATACAGCCCAAGGGGACAAAAAGATGAATCCTGCGCCCAACGCTGCGCAATCGGGCACGGCCGCCCACGCCTCCACCGCCTCGTCCTCCAAGGTCGCCACCGTCCTGCGCGTGACGGGCGGCAACTTCATGGAGATGTTCGACTTCTTCCTGTTCGGCTTCTATGCCACGCAGATCTCGAAGGCGTTCTTCCCCGCGGGCAACGAATTCGCCTCGCTGATGCTGACCTTCATGACCTTCGGCGCGGGCTTCCTGATGCGGCCGCTGGGCGCGATCTTTCTCGGCGCGTACGTCGACCGCGTCGGCCGCCGCAAGGGCCTGATCGTCACGCTCGCACTGATGGCCGTGGGCACGCTGCTGATCGCCTGCGTGCCGGCCTACGCCACCATCGGCCTGGCCGCGCCGCTGCTGGTGCTGATCGGCCGGCTGCTGCAGGGCTTCTCGGCCGGCGTGGAGCTGGGCGGCGTGTCGGTGTACCTGTCGGAAATGGCGACGCCGGGCCACAAGGGCTTCTACGTGAGCTGGCAGTCGGCCAGCCAGCAGGTGGCCATCGTCGTCGCCGCCGCGCTCGGCTACTGGCTCAACGTGACCTTCACCTCGCAGGAGATCGGCGACTTCTACTGGCGCATTCCCTTCTTCGTGGGCTGCCTGATCGTGCCGGTGCTGTTCATCATCCGCCGCTCGCTGCAGGAAACCGAGGAGTTCATGGCGCGCAAGCACCGCCCCGACGCGCGCGAGATCTTCCAGTCGATGGTCGCCAACTGGGGCCTGGTGGTCGCCGGGATGATGCTGGTGTCGATGACCACGGTGTCGTTCTATCTGATCACCGTCTACACGCCCACCTTCGGCAAGGCCGTGCTGCACCTGAGCACAACCGACGCGCTGATCGTCACGCTGTGCGTGGCCATCTCCAACTTCATCTGGCTGCCGATCATGGGCTCGCTGTCGGACCGCGTGGGCCGCAAGCCGCTGCTGATTCTGTTCACGGTGCTGACCATCCTCACGGCGTACCCGTCGCTCAAGTGGCTGGTGGGCGCGCCGAGCTTCGCGCGCATGCTCGAAGTGGAGCTGTGGCTGTCGTTCCTCTACGCGAGCTACAACGGCGCGATGGTCGTGGCACTGACCGAAGTGATGCCGGTGAACGTGCGCACCGCCGGCTTCTCGCTGGCCTACAGCCTGGCGACGGCGCTGTTCGGCGGCTTCACGCCGGCAATTGCAACCGGGCTGATCGAGATGACCGGCGACAAGGGCGCGCCGGGCCTGTGGATGACGGCAGCCGCGATCTGCGGGCTGATCGCGACGCTGGTGCTCTACCGGCGCAACGTGAGTCCGGCGGACGCACGGCGCGTGCCGGCGGTCTGATCCGCCGTCTTCTTCTTCACACCAGCCGCAAGCCGCCGTCGCACTCGATCACCGTGCCCGTGGTGTAGCCGTTCTCGATCAGGAACTGGATGGCATGCGCCACGTCCTGCGGCTGCCCCACGCGGCCGACGGGAAGCGTCTCGACCTGCTGGCGGAACAGGTCGTCCTTCATCGCGGTTGGCACGCGGTTCCACCACGGCGTGTCGATGAGGCCGGGTGACACGGCATTCACCCGGCTCGGCTTCAGCTCGCGCGCCAGGCTGCCCACCATCGCTTCGATCGCGCCGTTGATCGCTGCCAGCCCGGCAGTGCCGGGCAGCGAATTGCGCGCGGAGATCGCCGTCACGAAGGTCAGGCTGCCGCCCTTGCGCAGCACCCGCGCACCGGCTTGCGCCGCTTCGAGCTGCGGCCAGAACTTGGCCTCGAAGCCGCGGCGCAGCGACTGAAGATCGAGTTGCGCGAACTCGCCCGCGCCCTCGCCGCCGCTGAGCGTGAGCACCAGGTGGTCGACGGGCCCGGTCTTCTCGAAGAAGGCATCGAGCGCGCCGCGGTCGCAGGCATCGAAGGCCGCGCCGCTCACGTTCGCGCCCAGTCCGCCGATCGCCTCTTGCAGCTTGCCGTTGTCGCGCCCGGTCGCGATCACCCGCGCACCGCTTGCCGCGAGCCGCCGCACGGTTTCGAGCCCCACGCCCGACGATCCGCCGACCACCACCACTGTCTGTTGTTCCAAAGCCATGTCGACTCCTTTGAATGCCTGATGAAGAAAGTGCCTTCAGGTTAGGGAGCAGCGCCCTATCATTCAAATCGTTTGAAACCATGGAATACATCAACGAAAGTGATTTCAGGCGGCTCGACCTGAACCTGCTGCTGGTGTTCCACGCGCTGCTGCACGAACGCAGCGTCACGCGTGCGGCGCAGCGCCTGTTCATCGGCCAGCCGGCCCTGAGCGGCGCACTCAAGCGCCTGCGCGCCGCGCTGGGCGACGAGCTGTTCGTGCGTACCTCGCACGGCATGACGCCGACGCCGCGCGCGCTCGAACTCGCGCGCGTCATCGAGCCGCTGCTGCTGTCGCTGCAGCAGGCGCTGCATGCACAGCCCGCATTCGACCCCGCCACGGCCAAGCGCGTGTTCCGCATCGGTTTGAGCGACGCGCTCGAGGTGGCGCTGATGCCGCAGCTCATGCAGCGACTTTCCGAACAGGCGCCGGGGGTGCGGCTCATCGCGCGCGCGGCCGACCGCACCAACGCGCCCGGCATGCTCGATGCGACCGAGATCGAGCTGGCGGTGGGCGTGTTCATCGAGTGCGCCGCATGGCACCGGCAACGCGCGCTGTTCGGCTGGCACTTCGTCTGCGTCTACAACGCCGCGCTCGTTAAGACACGCGGCAAGCGGATCACGCTCCAGGAATACCTGCACCACCCGCACCTGCTGACCTCGTTCAGCGCCGACCTGAGCGGCCTCGTCGACGATCTGCTGCGCGAGCAGGGGCATGCGCGCCAGGTCGTCTTCTCCAGCCGCAACTTCGCGACCAGCCCCTTCATCGTGCGGCAGATGCCCGCCATCACCACCGTGCCCACCTTCGCCGCCGCCACGTGGCGCGACGCGCTCGGGCTGGCCGTGAGCCCGCTGCCTTTCGAGACGCCCAGCTACGAGGTGTCGCTGCTGTGGGCGGCCGCACACGACGGCGACCCGGGCCTGAAATGGCTGGTGTCGCTGATGGCCGAGGTGTTCGGCGGCAAGCCCGTCAACTGAGAGGCCAGGACACACCCCTGCGACAATCACGGGATGCCTTTCGCCCCACTGCAAAACGACACTTTCCTGCGAGCCTGCTGGCGCCAGGCCACCGACCACACGCCCGTCTGGCTCATGCGCCAGGCCGGCCGCTACCTGCCGGAGTACGTTGCTACCCGCGCCAAGGCGGGCAGCTTCATGGGGCTGGCCACCAACACCGACTACGCCACCGAGGTCACGCTGCAGCCGCTGGAGCGCTATCCGCTCGACGCGGCCATCCTGTTTTCCGACATCCTGACGGTGCCCGACGCGATGGGCCTGGGCCTGTCGTTCGAGGCCGGCGAGGGCCCGCGCTTCGCGCGCCCGGTGCGCGACGAAGCGGCCGTGGCCGCGCTCGAAGTACCCGACATGGACAAGCTGCGCTACGTGTTCGATGCGGTAGCCTCGATCCGCAAGGCGCTGGACGGCCGCGTGCCGCTGATCGGCTTCTCGGGCAGCCCGTGGACGCTGGCCTGCTACATGGTGGAAGGCGCGGGCTCCAGCGACTACCGCCTCGTGAAGAGCATGCTCTACGGCCGCCCCGATCTCATGCATCGCCTGCTGGCCGTGAATGCCGACTCGGTAGCCACGTACCTCAATGCCCAGATCGACGCCGGCGCGCAGGCCGTGATGGTGTTCGACAGCTGGGGCGGCGTGCTGGCCGACGGCGCGTTCCAGGAATTCAGCCTCGCCTACACGGCCCGCGTGCTGGCCGGCCTCAAACGCACCGGCGCCGACGGCCAGCCCGTGCCGCGCATCGTGTTCACCAAGGGCGGTGGCCTGTGGCTCGACGCGATGCGCGAGCTCGACTGCGAAGTGCTGGGCGTCGACTGGACCGTGAACCTGGCCTCGGCGCGAAAGCAGATCGCCGAAGGCTCGGACGGCAAGGCCAAGGCCCTGCAGGGCAACATCGACCCCAACGTGCTGTTCGCGCCGCCCGCGCAGATCGAGGCCGAGGTGGCGAAAGTGCTGCAGGCCTTCGGCAAGCCGCACGCCGACCGCAACGCCCAGGGCCCGACGCACATCTTCAACCTGGGCCATGGCATCAGCCAGTTCACGCCGCCGGACCACGTGGCGGCGCTGGTGCAGGCGGTGCACGCCCAATCGCGCGCGCTGCGCAGTTAACACTGCAGTCTTCGGGAACGGGCCGGCGGGGCACCGAGGCGCCCCGTAAAGTTGGTACGAAGCCGTTTGTCAAGCGCAAAAACGGCATATCGGTCTGACTTATGCACAAAACCCGTGTTGCACTGCGCAAGATTTTCCGGGGGACCTCCCTCTTTGCTCCTAAAGAGATAGCGACGCTAAGTTATTGATTTATATAGGATTTGAACTTTGCTTTTTTTCCGGGCATTCCAGCCAGAGCCTTGATTTTCAAGGCCCCGCAGCGAATCGAGCCGGCTTGTCAACAAAGTTATCCACAGAAACTCTGGACGGCCTCCAAAGCTCTGAAAAATCAACGACTTAAGCGCTCTTGCTCAAAGTCTTCTTAACAAACCTTTCCAAGAAGGACCGCTCATCTCCACAGCCGGCCTCCCCTTAGACAGCGCTTCCCAGCCGACGAACGGTGCGCCACCGGCCCTGCCGTGGCGACTCGACATCGCGGTGCAGACGCCCGCGCATGCCGCGCTCGGCGACCTGCTGAGCTACGCCAGCGCCGAGCCGATGCCGCCCGGCACGCTGGTGCGCGTACCGCTGGGCAAGCGCGAAGTGCTGGGCGTGGTCTGGAACGAGCCGGTTTCGCTGGTGGGTGCCGAGCCCGACATGGCGCTGAAGCCTGTGGGCGCGGCGCTCGACGCGCTGGCCCCGCTGGGCGAGGCGTGGCGCGACCTCGTGGCCTTTGCAGCGCGCTACTACCAGCGCTCGATCGGCGAGATCGCGCTGGCCGCCCTGCCGCCGCAGCTGCGCGACCTTTCGACGACGCAGCTGGCGCGCCGGCTCAAGCGCAAGACGACGGCCGGGCCAGTGGCCGAAACAGCCGAGTCGGCGAACCTGATCGCGCTGAGCGCGGAGCAGACGGCCGCCCTGGCGCGCATCGAGGCCGAAGCAGGTACTTTTTTGCTGGTCGGCAGCACCGGCAGCGGCAAGACCGAGGTCTACCTGCGCTGCGTGGCCGACCTGCTCGCGCGCGACCCCGAGGCGCAGGCACTGGTGATGGTGCCCGAGATCAACCTCACGCCGCAGCTCGAAGCCCGCTTCAAGGCCCGCTTCGGCGAAGAAGCGGTGGTGTCGCTGCACAGCGGCATGACCAACCCGCAGCGGCTGGCGAGCTGGCTGGCGGCGCACAGCGGCGCGGCACGCATCGTGCTGGGCACGCGCATGGCGGTGTTCGCGTCGATCCCGGGGCTCAAGCTCATCGTGGTCGACGAAGAGCACGACCCGAGCTACAAGCAGCAGGAAGGCGCGCGCTATTCCGCACGCGACCTCGCCGTGTGGCGCGGCCAGCGCGAAAAGGCCAAGGTGATCCTGGGCTCGGCCACGCCCTCGCTCGAAAGCTGGCACCAGAGCCGGCCCGCCGAAGGCGAAGACCCGGGCGGGCGCTACGTGCGGCTGGCCATGCCATCGCGCATCGGCGCGGGCGAACTGCCGGCCGTGCGGCTGGTCGACATGAACCTGCAGCCGCCGAAGACGGTGATTTCGGGCGCGCTGCTCGACGCCATCGGCCAGCGCATCGCGCGCGGCGAGCAGAGCATGATCTTCTTGAACCGGCGCGGCTACGCACCGGTGCTGGCCTGCGGCGACTGCGGCTGGAAGAGCGAATGCCCGCACTGCAGCGCCTACCGCGTGTTCCACAAGATCGACCGCACGCTGCGCTGCCACCACTGCGGCTTTACCGAGCGCGTGCCGCGCGCCTGCCCGGCCTGCGGCAACCCCGACATCGCGCCCGTGGGCCGCGGCACCGAGCGGCTCGAAGAGCACCTGGCCGAGCTGTTCTCGGCCGTGAAGCACCCCGATGGCAGCGCGGTGCGCATCGCACGCATCGACGCCGACAGCACCAAGAAGCAGGGCGCGCTCGAATCGCAGCTCGCGGCCGTGCACGCGGGCGAGGTCGACGTGCTGGTCGGCACGCAGATGATCGCCAAGGGCCACGACTTTCGCCGCATCACGCTGGTGGCGGCGGTGAACCCCGACGGCGCGCTGTTCTCCAGTGACTTCCGCGCGCCCGAGCGGCTGTTCAGCCTGCTGATGCAGTCGGCCGGCCGCGCGGGCCGCGACGCCGCGTATCTCGCGGCGCAGGGCGCGAAGGCCGAAATGTGGATCCAGACGCATCATGCGCAGCACCCGCTGTTCATGGCGCTGCGCAAGCACGACTACGCCAGCTTCGCGCAGCAGCAGCTCGACGAGCGCCGCGCGGCCGGCATGCCGCCCTTCGCGTTCCAGGCGCTGCTGCGGGCCGACGCGCGAGAGCAGTCGGTGGCGCAGGGCTTCCTGAACATCGCAGCCGATCAGGCCGAGGCGATACCGGGCTCCGACCTCGTCACGCGCTACCCGGCGGTGCCGCTGGCGATCCAGCGCGTAGCCAATGTGGAGCGCGCACAGATGCTGATCGAAAGCCCCTCGCGCGCCGCGCTGCAGCGGCTGCTTGCGAGTTGGCAGCCGCTATTGCACGAGCTGCGGCGCACGCCGGAGGGCAAAGGCGTGATCCGCTGGCTCGTCGACGTCGATCCGCACAGCATCTGAGCCGATGGATCGGCGACTGGTCAACCTGAGACCGCGGTTTCAGTGGTAGCCAGTGGGCTCCTTGCCCATGTCCACATAACGCAGCTCGTTGTGCCTGCGCCGCGCGATGCTCACGGGCCAGGCGAACACCACGAGGCTCAGCGCGGCGAGCGCGAGCCCGGTGGCGGTACCGAACTTGCCGGCATGCCAGAACCAGCCGACGCCGGCGAGACATACCAACCACAGCAGGATGCGAAAAAGAATTGCCATTGCGCGCCCCTTCACACCTTTGACTTGCAAGCACTGTAGCAGCGCATCTGCAAACTCAAGCATTCATCTGAAGTCATAGCGATATCTATGTCTTACGGCCTGCCTCGGCCTACCCGAAAATTTGTGAAAAAAGAGTTGACGACATGCCTCGTCGCTGTTCAAGCTGTAACAGCGCGCGAACTCCTCGCGGGTTTCGCGTTCCAAACTGGCTCGCTCATCGAAGGCAAAGGGTAGGTCGCCGTGAAACCGCCGTCTTTCTCAGGTTGGGTTCTCTCGCTCGCGTCGTGCCTCGCCTGCGTTTTTGCCGCACCCGCCGCCTCGGCGGCCGAGCTCGATCTGCAGGGCAGCCGCCTGGTGGTGTCGGGCATGCTCGACGGCACCGCGATCAAGGAATTCACCGACCAGCTGGGCAGCGGAACAGTCCATACCGTGGTCTTCGAAGATTCGTTCGGCGGCACCGCCGAAGCAGCGGGTGCATATGCCGACGCCATCCGCGCGAGCGGCGTGCAGACCGAAATACGAGGCCAGTGCATGGCCGCCTGCGCCTATGCCTTCCTGGCCGGCAAGACGCACCGCTTCGGCTACGGCCTGCAGGTCAACGGCATCCTGCTGCCGGTCGCGTCGCGCCCCACGGCCGCCGAGTTGGCAATACGCTGGCGCGGCGAGGAGGCCCACAAGACGCTGGCCGACTTCACGCCCACCACCACCTCGGCAGCCAAGCCGGTGGAAGCCAGCGCCCCGCCCGTCGTCAAGGACAACTGGCAGCCCGACCACGGCGTGCTCTTCACCGCGAGCCCGACGCTCTTCGGCCGCATCTACAACACCTACTACTGCGACGGCACGCAGGGCCGCGACTTCTCGAAGTGCGAGCGCCTTGCCGATGCCGATCCGTACAAGCTCGGCGTCCTAACCCCGTAGCACGCTCACCGCGAGCGGAAAGCTGAAGAAGGCGATCGCCGTCGTCCACAGGATGATGCGCGCGATGCGTCCGTTGTCCGCACCGAAACGCTCGGCCAGCATCGACACATTGCTCGCGCTCGGCAGCGCCGCGACCAGCACGATCACCACCAGCGCCTCGTGCGACAGCGGCAACCCGAGCGCGATGGCGCCCAGCCCCAGGCCCCACACCAGCAGCGGATGCGCGAGCAGCTTCACCGCCACCACCGGCAGCACGTCGCTCCACGGTGCCTTGGTCGCGGGGCTGCGCGCCGTGGTGCCCATGGCCTCGGCCACCGCGGCGCTGGCGCCATGCTCGCGCGCCAGCAGCGCCGAACGGGCCAGCACAGCCCCGATGGTGAAGAGCGCCACCGGCGAGGCCGCATCGGCCAGCATGGCGATGGTGCGCTCGATGGGCCCGGGCAGCGGCCAGCGCGCAGCCGACAGCAGAACGCCCAGTAGGATCGACCACGGCATCGGGTTGACGACGATCCCGCGCAGCGCTTTGCGCGCCGCCAGCGTGGCGCCGTGCCGCCCCGCGCCGCCCGCGCCGTCGAGGCGCGACAGCGCAATGCACAGCGACGAAGTCACCACGAGATCGAACGCGATCGTGATGATCATCGGCCCCGCTGCCTGAGCCCCAAGAATGGCCACCAGCAGCGGCACGCCCATGAAGCCGGTGTTCGGAAACGCCGCCACCAGTGCGCCGAAGGCCGCGTCGTTCCAGCCGATGCGCGCATTGCGCGTGAACGTCACCACGCCCGCCACCACGGCCAGCGCGCTGATGCCCCAGACCAGTGCGACGCTGCCGTCCAGCAACTGGCCGATGGGCGTGCCCGCGCCGAAGCGCAGCAGCATGCACGGCAGCGCGAAATACAGCACGAAGGTGTTGAGGCCGGGAATCGCGTCCAGCGGCAGGATGCGGGCGCGGGCCGCGCCATAGCCGGCCGCGATTAACGCGAAGAAAGGGAAGGTAACAAGGAATACAGGCAGCACCGGACCATTGTCGTTGCCCACCAGCAGGCTGCATCGGCGTGTCTGGCCTACAACCCCGCGGGGGGCCGGCCCCGTATCATTGCCCGCTTTGCGCCTGCCGTTCCCCACGGCGTTCTTCACGGCCTTTTTCCGGTTCTCTTTTTCTCCAATGTCTCACGGTCTCAATCCCGCGCAGCTCGAAGCTGTCAACTACATGTACGGTCCCTGCCTGGTGCTTGCCGGTGCGGGCTCGGGCAAGACGCGGGTGATCACTCACAAGATCGGCCGCCTCATCCAGTCGGGCATCGCGCCCCAGCGCATCGCGGCCATCACCTTCACCAACAAGGCAGCCGCAGAAATGCGCGAGCGCGCAAAAGACCTGATCGGCAAGGACGCACGCAAGGTCGTTGTCTGCACCTTCCACGCGCTGGGCGTGCGCATGATGCGCGAGGACGGCGCCGTGCTCGGCCTGAAGAAGGCCTTCAGCATTCTCGACAGCGACGACGTCACCAAGATCCTGAAAGACGCCGGCGGCACCACCGACGCGGCCACCGCCCGCATCTGGCAGTGGACCATCAGCAAGTGGAAGAACATGGGCCTGAACGCCGCGCAGGCCGAGGCCCAGGCCGCGGACGACAACGAGCGCATCACCGCGAAGATCATGGGCCGCTACGAAGAGCGCCTCGCGGCCTACCAGAGCGTGGACTTCGACGACCTGATCGGCATGCCGCTGAAGCTGCTCTACGAATTTCCCGAGGTGCGCGCCAAGTGGCAGGCCGCGCTCGGCCACATCCTGGTGGACGAGTATCAAGACACCAACGCCACCCAGTACGAAGTGCTCAAGGCCCTGGCCGGCGAGCGCGGCCACTTCACCGCGGTGGGCGACGACGACCAGTCCATCTACGGCTGGCGCGGCGCCACGCTCGACAACCTGCGCAAGCTGCCGGTCGACTATCCCAAGCTCAAGGTCATCAAGCTGGAGCAGAACTACCGCTCCACCAGCGCCATCCTGCGCGCGGCCAACAACGTGATCGGCCCCAACCCGAAGCTGTTTCCGAAGACGCTGTTCTCCGAGCTCGGCGAAGGCGAGCCGGTGCGCATCGTCGATGCCGACAGCGAAGTGCACGAGGCCGAGCGCGCGGTGGCGCGCATCGTGAGCATTCGCGCAGGCGACGCCATCACGCAGGGCAAGCAGCACAAGGAGTTCCGCGACTTCGCCATCCTGTACCGCGCCAACCACCAGGCACGCGTGTTCGAGCAGGCGCTGCGCAAGGCGCAGATTCCGTACAAGGTCTCGGGCGGCCAGAGCTTCTTCGACCGCGCCGAAATCAAGGACCTGTGCGGCTGGTTCCGCCTGTGGGTCAACAACGACGACGACCCGGCATTCCTGCGCGCCATCACCACGCCCAAGCGCGGCATCGGCCACACCACGCTCGCGAGCCTGGGCACCTTCGCAAGCCAGTACAAGCTGAGCCTGTTCGAGGCGCTGTTCAGCCCCTCGCTGCCCAGCGTGATGCCCAAGCGCACGCTCGAGGGCATCCACGAGTTCGGCCGCTACATCAACGACCTGGAATACCGCGCGCGCCGCACCATGGGCGCGGAAGATTCGCGCACCTTCATGCTCGACTGGCTGAAGGAGATCGACTACGAGAAGCACCTCTACGACGGCGAGGACAGCGAAGCCGCCGCGGCCTCGCGCTGGACCAACGTGCTCGAGTTTGTCGACTGGATGTCGCAGCGCGCCGGCGGCACGCTGGACGACGCCTCGGGCGCCAACGACAACATCGAAACCGAACGCAAGAGCCTGCTCGAGGTGGCGCAGACCATCTCGCTGCTGTCGACCATCAGCGAGCGCGAGCAAGACCAGGACGTGGTCACGCTCTCGACGCTGCACGCCTCCAAGGGCCTCGAATGGCCGCACGTGATGCTGATCGGCGTGAGCGAGGGCCTGCTGCCCTTCAAGCTCGACGACGACAACGGCCGCCAGCAGAAGGTGAGCGAAGACACGCTGCAGCGGCTGCAGGAAGAGCGCCGCCTGATGTACGTGGGCATCACGCGCGCGCAACGCAGCCTGGCCGTGAGCTGGACCAAGAAGCGCAAGCAGGGCCGCGAAATGGTGCCCTGCATACCCAGCCGCTTCATCGCCGAGATGGGCCTCGACAAGGAAACCATCAAGGAAGACCCGCGCGAAAAACTCAAGGCTCTGCGCGCCGAGTTCGCGCGCAAGGCGCAGGACAGCGCGGCAAAGGCGGCGGCAGCCGCAGCGGCGCCATGAGAACGACCGCCACTGCCGCGCTGCTGGCCGGCGCCCTCCTCGCACTGTCGGGCTGCGCCTCCACCCGGGGCAGCGCCGACTGCCCCGCCGACGCGCGCGACCTGCCGGTGCAATCGCTCTACGGCCGCTGGGAAGCTCGCTTCGACAACCTGCCGGCCGTGGCCGCCGTGCAGCTCGGCAAGCACCCCGACTACGACGGCGTGCGCGGCACCATCACGCGCAACGGCGCCAACCCCGCGAAGGCTACGGTCGCGCAGCTCGCGGGCGATGTGGACGACGAAGGCGCGCTCTCCATCGACGAATCGCAGGACGGCCGCGCCATCAGCGGCGTGTGGTCGGGCAAGCTGCAGGCCGGCTCCTGCGGGCGCGAATTCAGGGGCACGTGGCGCAACGCCGCGGACGAAAGCACGCATCCCTTCGTGCTCAGCAAGACGGTTGCCCAGGAAGGAAAGCAATGATGACGACGACACGACGACAACCCCGTTTCAACCTCCGCGCGCTCGCGGCCGTGGCCGCCTGCCTCGGCGGCGGCGCCGCGGTGCACGCACAGGCCGTGGACAAGCCAGCGAGCCCGCTGGCCGACTCCCAGCTCACCTGGCAGCAGTGCGCCGCGCTCGGCGCCAACAACGAAGCGCGCCTGGCCTGCTTCGACCGCTGGGCGCAGCAGCAGACGCTGCCTTCGGTGTCGGTGCCCGTGGCGCCGCCCGTGCTGGCGACCACGCAGCCGCCGGTGGACTCATCGATCCCGGCCACACGCATCGTCTCGGTCGCCACCACCGAAGGCTGCCGCGACCGCCAGTACTCGGCGCTCTCGCGCTTCTGGGAACTGGAGAACGCCACCGACTGCGGCACCTTCGGCTTCCGAGGCTACCGCCCGCTCAACGTATCGGTCTCGGCTGCCACCAAGAAGCCCGAGACGCCGACCTCGCCCTCGGCCGGCCACACCGCCGACCCGGTGGCCTACCAGGCCAACGAGATGCGCATCGGCCTGTCGGTGCGCACCAAGCTCGCGCAAGGCATGCTCACGCAGGACGACCCGACCAAGAAAGACTCGCTGTGGTTCGCCTACAGCCAGCAGTCGACCTGGCAGCTGTTCAACGGCGCCATCTCGCGGCCCTTCCGCACCACCGACCACGAACCCGAGCTGATGTATGTCTACCCGACCGACTTCAAGCTGCCGGGCGGCTGGCGCTGGCGCTATTCGGGCCTGGGCATCGTGCACCAGTCGAACGGCCAGACCCTGCCGCTGTCGCGCAGCTGGAACCGCGTGTACCTGATGGGCGGCGCCGAACTCGACGACCGCTTCACCATCACCGGCCGCATCTGGAAGCGCATTTCCGAGAATGCCGCCAAGGACGACAACCCCGACATCGCCGACTACTACGGCCGCGCCGAAATCACCGGCCGCTGGAACCTCAACCGCGACAACCAGCTCGCAGTGACCGTGCGCAACAACCTGCGCGACAGCGGCCGCGGCTCGGTGCGCCTCGAATGGCTCAAGGCGATCGGCGACCCGACCAAGAGCAACCTGCGCTTCCACACGCAGCTGTTCTCGGGCTATGGCGACACGCTGGTGGACTACAACCGCAAGCGCACGGTGCTGAGCATTGGTCTCAGCCTCGTCGATTTCTGATTCACTTCACACGTCGTATCCCACAATGAGCGCAGACCTCACTCCCGTCGACGACACGCAGCGCGAGATCATCGCGGCGCTGCATGTCGCGCCCGTCTTCGATGCCGCCCACGAGCTGGAGCGCCGCACCGACTTTCTCGCCAGCTACCTGAAGCGCACCGGCCTGAAGACGCTGGTGCTGGGCATCAGCGGCGGCGTCGATTCGCTGACCGCCGGCTGCCTCGCGCAGCGCGCCGTCGAGCGGCTGCGCGCCACGGGCTACGACGCCACCTTCATCGCAATGCGCCTGCCCTACGGCGTGCAGAAGGACGAAGCCGAAGCGCAGGCTTCGCTCGCGGTGATGAAGCCCGACCGCACCATCACCGTCGACATCCGCCCCGCCGCCGACGGCATGCTCGCCGCGCTGAAGGCCGGCGACCTGACGTTCCGCGACGCGGCGCACGAAGACTTCGTGCTCGGCAACATCAAGGCACGCCAGCGCATGATTGCGCAGTTCGCGGTGGCCGGCGCGCACGACGGCATCGTCATCGGCACCGACCATGCGGCCGAGGCGCTGATGGGCTTCTTCACCAAATTCGGCGACGGCGCGGCCGACATCACGCCGCTAACCGGCCTCAACAAGCGCCGTGTGCGCGCGGTGGCACAGCTGCTGGGCGCGCCCGACGCGCTGGTCTACAAGGTGCCCACCGCCGACCTCGAATCGCTGGTGCCGGGCAAGCCCGACGAAGATGCCTTCGGCGTCACCTACGAGCAGATCGACGACTTCCTCGAAGGCAAGCCGGTGTCGGCCACGGCCCGCCAGATCATTCTTGCGACGCATCGCAAGAGCGCCCACAAGCGCGCGCTGCCCGTCGAGCCCTTCTGACGGCGGCGGCCGTGGAGTACGCGGCGGCAAGGTGCAGGATCGCTGGCCGGTGTATCAACAAGCGGGCTTAGGCCTTCGCAAAAAACCATGACACACAACGACATGCGACAGACCTTCGACACGATGCGTGCCGCGAGCCTGCGCGCACAGACGCCGCCGTGGAACGAGCGCGCCGACCGCCTGAAGCGCCTGCGTGCGCTGGTGAAAGACAACCGCCAGGAAATCGCCGCCGCCATCAGCGCCGACTTCCATCACCGGGCTGCGCAGGAAACCGAGCTTGCAGAAGTGTTCCCCAGCATCGAGGGCCTGCAACACGCGCTCGCGCACGGCAAGGCATGGATGCGCGTGCGCCGCCGCTCCACGGGCCTGTGGTTCAAGCCCGCGTCGTCGCGGATCATGCCGCAGCCGCTGGGCGTAGTGGGCATCGTGGTGCCGTGGAACTACCCGCTGTACCTGGCGGTGGGCCCGATGACCGCGGCGCTGGCGGCGGGCAACCGCCTGATGGTGAAGCAGTCGGAGTTCACGCCGCGCTTCGCCGAGCTGTTCGCCGCGCTGGTGCGAAAGCAGTTTGCCGAAGACGAGATCGCCATCGTCAACGGCGACGCAGAAACCGCGCGCGCCTTCTCCAGCCTGCCCTTCGACCATTTGCTGTTCACCGGCTCGACCGCTGTCGGCCACCACGTGATGCGCGCCGCGAGCGAGCACCTCACGCCGGTGACGCTGGAGCTGGGCGGCAAGTCGCCCGCGATCATCGGGCCCGATGCCAACTTCGACAAAGCCGTCGAACGCATCATCGTCGGCAAGACGCTCAACGCGGGCCAGACCTGCATCGCGCCCGACTACGTGCTGCTGCCCGAAGGCCAGCAGCAGCGCTTTGCGGACAGCGCCCGGCGCGTGTTCGCCTCGATGTACCCGGCGCTGGCCACCAACACCGACTACACGAGCATCGTGAGCCCGCGCCACTTCGCACGGCTGCAGGAGCTGTCGGCGCTGGCGCAGGAGCAGGGCGCCTCTGCCCTGCCCTTGTCCGACACGGCACCCGACCCTGCGACGCGCCGCTTTCCGCCGGTGCTGCTGACCGGCGTGAACGACGGCATGCGCGTGATGCAGGAGGAAATCTTCGGCCCGCTGCTGCCGGTGCTGACCTACAAGGGCATCGACGAAGCCATTGCGTACGTCAATGCACACCCTCGCCCGCTCGCGCTGTACCTGTTCGAGAAGAACAGCGCGACCATCGAGCGGGTGATGGAGAACACGGTGACCGGTGGCGTGTCGATCAACGAGACCCTGCTGCATGTCGCACAGGACAACCTGCCCTTCGGCGGCGTAGGCGCCAGCGGCATGGGCGCTTACCACGGCGAGCACGGCTTCGAGACCTTCTCGAAGATGAAGCCGATCTTTCACCAGTCGGCGCTGAACGGCCTGGGCCTGTTCAAGCCGCCCTACGGCAAGACCTTCGAACGGATGATGAAGCTGCTGGTGCGCTGAAGGATCAGCGCCCAGGGTCAGCGGGTCACGACCTTCCAGCGCCCCGCCGCGATCTCCGCGGCGTAGGGTGCAGGAATGCTCGCGCCGTAGCCGTTGTCGCGAACGACGGCGTCGTAGCTGCAGACGGCCTGCCCTGCGGCGTCGTACAGGGTCCATCGCACTTGCGTGCCATCGGGCGCTTCATGCACCACCTGCATCGAGGGCGCGCCGATGTTCGCGCCCACGTGGGCATAGCGCGCGTCGACGGTCATGGGCACATGGGGCGGAAAGGGCTGGTTGCCGGGCAGGTCGAACCATTCGTCATGCGCGAGCATGCTGCGCTCGGCGACCTTCCAGACGCGATGCCGCAGGAAGTGCTGGTCGGCATAGCGCGCTGAGAACGACCGGCTCTTCAGGTACGCGCGCATGTCGCCCGCGATGTCTGAGAAGACGCCCTGGCACGCGCCCCACATGCCGGCAAGTATCAATTCGGTGTGCGAGTGGTAGTCGCGCATGACGTGGAACCAGCGGTCCGACGCGCACCATGCACGCACGGCAGCCTGGTCGCGCGTGGACAGCAGCGAGTCGGCGTCGCGGAACTGCACGCGGTCGATATCGCGGTCGTCGAGCGCGAGAAAACGCCACATGGTGCCCGGCAGGTCTTCGCCGCCGACCGAACGCACGTCGACCACCGACGCGCCCGCATGCGCCAGTCGCTCGCACACTGCCTCCGGCACCGAGGCATCGACGTAGAAGCGACAGACCCATGCCGGGAAGAACTCGTGCGCAGCCCGCACATTGAGCAGCGCCATCTCGCAGTAGCGCGGATTGCTGCCGAACAGGCTGAACGCGATGACGTTGCGATGGCGGCTTCTTTCGTCGAAGCACCGTGGCGCGGGCGAATCGACCGTGGCAGCGGCTACTTCCGTTGCAGCCTCCTGCAGCTTGAGCCACAGCGACACCGAGCCGAACTCGCCCGCCTCGTCCCGCTTGCCCAACTGCCCCGCCGCTTCCGCCAGTCCGTCGTAGGTGTTCGCGGTCTTCAACTCGCTGGCGACGCGGCAGTAGAGGTGGTAGGCCTGTTGCGGCTGGTCGAGCCGCATCAGGCACAGCGCAACGTCGGCCAGCGGCTGCAGGCTGTGCGTGGCCTGCCAGGCCTGCATTGCGAACTTGTGCGCCTGCGCGTAGTCGCCCTGCGCGAAAGCGGCGCGGAATTGCTCGCCCAGCGCATTCAGCGCCTGCTGCGTAAGCGCAGGCCTGCGGCCCGGAATCACCGGTTGTCTTCTCTTCACACGCTGCTCCTCAGCGCTCGCGCAAGGCTTCGCGCGCCTTGTTCAGCGGCTTGACCAGATAGTCGAGCACCGACTTGCTGCCGGTGTGGATGTCCACCGTGGCGATCATCCCGGGCACGATCGGGAAGTTCTTTTCGCTCCCGTTCTTCAGGTGGTCCGCGTCGGTGCGGATGTACACGCGGTAGTAGTACACGTCGCGCTTCACGTCGTCCTGGATGGTGTCGGGCGAAATGGTCGTCACCTTGCCCGGCAGGCCGCCGAAGATGGCGTAGTCGTATGCCGTCACCTTCACCGTCGCGTCCTGCCCCGGGTGGATGAAGGCCACGTCGCGCGGCGAGATGCGCGCCTCGACCAGCAGTTTCTCGTCCAGCGGCACGATCTCCATGAGCTTGCCGCCCGGGGGCAGCACGCCGCCCACGGTGGTCACGGCGATGTCCTTCACGATGCCGCGCACCGGCGAGGCGAAGGTCAGCCGGGTGAGTGAGTCGGAGCGCCCGCGCGTCACCGAGCGCTGTGCCTCGATTTCGGCATTGGCCTTGGCAAGCTCTTCGCGTGCCTTCACGTAGTACTGGCTCTTGATGTCGGCGGCCTTGGTCTCGGCCTCATTGATCTGGCGCTTGAGGCGCAGCACCTCCACATCGCTCGCGGCGCCGCGCGACACCAGCGGCTCGGTCAGCGCGAGTTCGCTGCGCATCAGCGCCAGCGCCTGCGTCACGCCGGCGAGGCTGCTCGCAAGCTGTTCGCGGCGCGAGCGGTAGAGCGCGGTCTCGGTGCGCACGAGGTCGTCGTCCGACTGCACCTCCGGCGGAAACGCCAGCGGCATGCCGCCCACCTCGGCCGCGAGGCGCGCCGACATGGCGAGCGCGGCGCGCACGCGCGAGGCGCTTTCCTGCACGGTCGACTCGGTCTTGGTCCTGTCGAGCTGCGCGAGCACCTGCCCCGCATCGACGATGTCGCCCTCGCGCACCTTCAGGTCCACCAGGATGCCGCCTTCGAGCGACTGGATCATCTGCTCCTTCGACGAGGGCACCACCTTGCCCGTGCCGGTGGACACCTCGTCGAGCTTGAAAGACCACGCCCAGGCCAGCAGCGCGACCAGCGCCGTCCCGACGATCCACACGACCAGCGAGGCGCGCGGCAGCGGCGGCTCGGCTGGCGAATAGCTCACTACGGGAGGCGTCTTCGGGCTCGGAAGCTGTGCTCCCTGCTTGCCCTGCCCGACCTGTGTTCCCTTTGTGCCTTGCGGGTCAGCAACCCCGGCCGCGGCACCGGCCACCACCGCCACGCTGCGGGCACCTCGTGGGCGGGTTGTCTCAGGCGTTGTTGCCATGCGAAAGCTCTCCAATAATCCGGTCCCTCGGCCCGTCCATCACGATGCGGCCGCTGTCGATCACGATGATGCGGTCCACCCAATGCAGCACCGGCATGCGGTGCGTTGCCACCACCAGCGTGCGCGACCCCAGCCAGGCGCCCACCGACTCGATCACCTGGCGTTCGGTGACTTCGTCGAAGTGCGCGGTCGGCTCGTCCAGCAGCAAGACGGAAGGCTGGCGTATCAGCGTGCGCGCGAGCAGCAGCGCCTGCCGCTGGCCGCCCGAGAGTCCGAGTCCGCCTTCGTGGATCAGGTCGTCCAGCCCCTCGGCGCGCGACTGCACGAAGGGCAAGGCGCCCGCCATCGTGATGGCCTCCAGCACCTGCGCATCGGTCGCCAGCGGCATGCCCATGGTGACGTTTTCGCGGACGGTGC
Source organism: Variovorax sp. GW821-FHT09D05 (assembly GCF_059416325.1). NCBI lineage: Bacteria > Pseudomonadati > Pseudomonadota > Betaproteobacteria > Burkholderiales > Comamonadaceae > Variovorax > Variovorax sp. GW821-FHT09D05. The sequence continues at coordinate 192,690 of NZ_JBWKOZ010000007.1, forward strand.
CGTAGAAGAGCCGCGCGTTCTGCGTAAGCAGCCCCATGTCGCGGCGCAGGTCGGCCGGGTCGATCAGCGAGAGGTCGAGCGAATCGAGCGCCACGTTGCCGCGCTGCGGTACCTGCAGGCCGGCCAGCAGCTGCAGCAGCGTGGACTTGCCCGCGCCCATGCGGCCCAGCAGCGCGACCTTTTCGCCGGCCTGGATCTGCAGCTGCGCGCACGAGAATGCCGGGCTCCTGTCGTCCTTGCCGTAGCGAAACTCGACGCCCGTGACGTTGTAGCGACCCTGCAGCGCCGGCACGTGCACCATACGCGCGCTCTCGGGCTGGTCGACCGGGCGCTGCATGAGCTGGTCGAGCCCGGCGCGCGCCACCTTGGCCTGCTGCCAGCGCGCGAACACGCCCGACAGCTGCGCCAGCGGCGAGATCATGCGCGACGCGAGAATCGACGAGCCGACCAGCGCGCCGGTCGTCATGTCGCCCCGCATCACGAGGAAGCAGCCCGCGAGCAGCATCACCGCGTAGACGATGGTCTGCACCTCCTGCGTCCAGGTCATTAGCAGGCCCGTGAGAAAGCGCTGTCGCATGCTGACGCCGGCAGAGACCTCGTTGGCATGGTTCCACTGGTTCTGGAAGCGCGGCTCGGCGCGCATGAGCTTGATGTCCTCGATGCCCTCGACGGCCTCGACCAGCAGCGCGTTGCGCAACGCCGATTCGCGCATGCCTTCATTGGCCAGCCGCGCGAGCGGCTTCTGGATCAGCAGGCCCGGAATGACCAGCAGCGGCACCGCCGCCAGCGCCACCAGCGCGAGCGGGCCGGCCACCATCCACAGCACTACCAGGAAGAGAAAGAAGAACGGCAGGTCGGCCACCGCACCGATGGTGGTGGAGGTGAGCAGCTCCCGCACCTGCTCGACCTCGCGCACCTGCGCGATGAAGGAGCCGGTGGACTTGGAACGCGCGTCGGTGCGCACCCGCAGCGCATGGCCGAAGACGAGGTCGGACACCTTGAGGTCGGCGCGCTTGCCGATCACGTCGGAAATGTGCGTGCGCGACATGCGCAGCAGGAACTCGAAGGCCACGGCGAGCATGACGCCGCCGAACAGTACCCACAGCGTGGGTTCCGACTGCGCGGGCACCACGCGGTCGTAGATCTGCATCGAGAAGATCGTCGAGGCCAGCGCCAGCACGTTGGCGAAGACCGAGGCCAGCACGATGTCGCCGTAGCGGCGCCAGTCGCGCAGGGCGATGGCCCAGAACCAGTTGGGCTTGTAGGGCTTGACATAGTCGTCCACACGCGCGTCGGGCACGGCGGTGTTGGGCCGCAGGATGGCGACGCGCTTCGCGCGCCGGCGCAACTCATCGATGGGCAGCGCCGTCTCCAATCCGTGGTCGCCGCCTTGCAGCACGCCCAGGCTGCCCTTGCCGTCGGAAGCGCGCACGACACCGATCTCGCCGTTGTCGAACTCCACCACCAGCGGCAGCCGCCACGGGTCGATCTGCGCGTTGGAGAACGCGTCCAGCCGCAGCGCCAGGCCAAGCTGCCGCGCCATGTGGTCGAGCAACGTGTCGAACGGCGCGCCGCGCTCCCATGCAAGCGAGACGCGCACGCTCTCTTCTGAAGCGCCAATGCCGTAGTGGCGGGCGACGAAGAGCATGGCGTCGAGCCAGCTCGTGTACTGCGGGGGCAGACTCATGGAAGCAGTTCCATTCCTTGGACGGTGGTGTTGTTGAGGCCGTAGTACGTGCGGCCCTGGCCGGTGGCGCCGATGTAACCAATGCGGCTTGCCCAGAGGTCGTGCAGCACGCCCTCTTGCTCAGCTGCGGCCTGGTGGATCTCCTGCTCGGCATTGAGCAGGTCGAGGATGGAACGGGAGCCGAGCTTGTATTGCTCGCGGTAGAGGTCGCGCGCCTCGCCGATGCTTCGGCGCCTATCTGCGAGCACGCCCAGGCGCTCCCGCGCGCCGATGACCTGTTCCCGGAAATTGCGCGCCAGGTCGCCCGCGTTCAGGCGGGCGGTTTCGACGCGCATGCGCGCGGCCTCTTCGGCGGCGACTGCTGCGCGCACCTGGGCGTCGAGCGCGCCGCCCTGGTAGAGCACGCTCGAAAGATTGAGCATGACCGAGTGGTACATGCCGTTGCGTTCCAGCGTGCTGGGGTTCACTCCGCCCATGGCCTTGTTGGCGGAAACGTCGAGGCTGATGGTGGGGTAGCGCTGGGCCCTGGCCACTTCGACCTGGGCCGAGGCCACGCGCCGCTCTGCCTCTGCAGTCAACACATCGGGCATGAGGCTGGCGTCGGGTAGCTGGTCGATGCGCAACTCGCTGGCCAGCCGTTCCGGCAGCGGAGCCACGGCCGGCGGTACCGACTTGCCCAGCAGCGTGCCCAGACGCTCCCTCCACTGCGCGAGCTGTGACTTGACCTGCAGCAGATTGGCACGCGCGCTGTCGACGCGCGACTCGGCCTGGATCGGGTCGGCCTTGGTGCTGATGCCCGCGCCGGCGCGCAGCCGTGCCGTCTCCAGAACCTTCTCGACGGCATTGACCTGCTCCTGCGCGATCGCGACCAGCGACTGGTAGCGGTGCGTCATGACGACGGCCTCGGCCGCCTGCTGCGCGACGGTATCGATCTGCTTGAGGATCGCGGCCTGCTGGCGCCGCACCTGTGCCTCCGACTGGTTGACTGCGCCGTCGACTTTGCCGAAGTCGTAAAGCATCTGGGATACGGAGGCCGTGGCCAGTGTGCCGGCGCCGCGCCCCCGGCCAGCGCCGGATGCACCGTTGTTGGCGCCCCCGCCCATGCCCACGCGCACCGTCGGGTAGTAGCCGGCGCGCGCCACGTCGACGCCGCCCGACTGCTGCGCCAGCGCGGCGATGGCGTCGGAGATGGACGGATGGCGCGCCACCGCCTGGCGCACCGCATCGGTCAGCTCCAGCGGCGTCGTGGTCTCGGGCGCCGAGGGCAGCTCGGGGCCGGGCCGCACGCCCATGTCCCGGGCCAGCGCGCTCGGTGCGAGCCGCCGCGCCACCGTCAATCCGCCGGAGATGATCTGCGCAGCGGCCGGCATGCTGGCGAAGGCCAGCCATGCGGCTGTGGAGGCCGCGCAGAAGGCGGTAGGGCCTGGTTTCACTCGGGTCGCTCCTCTTTGGAAATGCTGTCGGCCGCGCCAAGCTCTCGCAGCCGGTTCATGTAGATGGCCACGCGCTGGCGGCTGGCGGCCGGAAGGCTCGCCAGTTCGGCAGCGGCGGCCTCGGGTGGCACCACGCCCAGCGGCGCGGCCACGAACAGCCAGTTGATGACGTGGAAGATGCCCTGCCATCCGTGGATGGCGTAGTTCTGTACGTCGATGAGCCGCGGCGTGCGCTGCTGGAAGCACTGCCGCAGCTCGGAGTAGCTGGGCGGCAATGGCAGGGCCGCCACGTCGCGCCAGAAGGCTGTGTCGCGCCGCGGGCAGTCGTAGTGCATGCGCAGGAAGTCGCGAATGCCCGACCAGCACCGCGCATTGGCTTCGTTGAAGCCATCAATCAGGTGGCCCGACACCACGCCGTCGCCGGCGGTGACGATGCGCTCGAAGTTGCGCAGCTGCTCCAGCATCTGGCCGATGGAGGTTGCCTCCAGCGGCTCCACGAAACCCGAGGCCAGCCCGATCGCCATGACGTTGCCGACCCACACCTGCTCGAAGTGGCCGGGCTCGAAACGCAGAGTGCGCATCGGCTCGACATCAGGGCCGATGCAGCGATGGATCTCGTCGATGACCTGCGTCTCGTCGGTGTGGGCGCTGCTGAAGACATAGCCGGCGCCGACGCGCTCGACCAACGGGATCTGCCACATCCAGCCGGCCGGCATCGCGATCGCGCGCGTCACCAGCGACGGGTTCTGCTGCGGATGTGGCATGTGAAACGGCACGGCGCGGTCGAGCAGCAGATGCTCGGAAAACGAGCGCCAGCGAATGCCGAGCTTCTTGCCGATGCCCAGACGTGCCGGCCCCGAGGCGTCGATGAGCAGGTCAAGGTCGATGATTTCGCCGTCATCGATGCGCACGCCGCGCGCCATGTCCTGCGCGTCGCACATCAGTTCCTCGACGTGGGCTTGCTGGTGCACCACGCCGCGCGAGACGGCCACGCGGCGCAGGTAGTCCGCCAGCTTGTGGCTGTCGAAATGGAACGACGCCGACAGGCCCGACCTTGCTCCGAGCTGCAGCATCGCCGCCGCCTCCTGCTGCGATGCATTCGACGCGATCGCGGCAAAGCCGGGGATGTAGCGGTGAAGCTCGACGCCCTCGCGCACCATGCCGGAGAACAGCGGACGGAAGCCGCCCTCCATCCAGTCGGTTTCCTGCAGGCCGGGCCGACCGAAGAGGTGGTAGTAGCGGTCGTCCTCGGCGCCGGTGCGCCAGCCTTCGTAGGAGAAGCCCAGCTTGAAGGCCGCGCCAGTTTCGCGCACGAATTCGTTGACGTCGATGCCGTTGCGGCGCAGCGCGTCGATGAGGTTGAGCAGTCCGCCCTCCCCCACGCCGACGATGCCTATTTCGGGCGACTCGATCACCCGGATCTCGACCTGTGGTGCGAACACGCGGCGCAAGGTCAGGGCCGCGAACCAGCCTGCGGTGCCGCCGCCGATGACGACGGCGCGGGTGGCATTGCGAAGATTGAGCATGTGTATGTTTCCCTGGGCCGGACCGGGAAAAAGGGGCACACCGGGTGCGCCCCTTTTCTTTCATCCAGTGATGAGCGTCAGGCCAGGACGAGCTGGTGGTTGGCCAGCAGCGTGGCGAGGTCGGTGGTCACGCCGTTGAGGGTGATCAGCGCCGTTGCCGAATAGGCACTCCCCGATCCGTCACGGTCGATGTTCAACGTCGTATTGCCACCGCTGACCGTCACGCTCAGGTAGTTGCCGATGGCATCCCCCGAATCGATGGTGGCCACGCCATTGATGTAGCGCGCCGCGCCATCCGCGTCGGCGGTGTAGCCCACCAGCAGATCCTTCAGCTCGATGCGGTCTGCATTGGCCGTGGCTTCGAAAGTCCCGACCTCGAACGAACTGACCGCGTCCGCACCGTTGCCGCCCGTGGCATCGGTGGTTGCGAGCAGCTTGTACAGCAGCGTGTCCTTGCCCCCGCCCGTGAGCTTGAAGGTGTCGTTGCCGGCACGCCCCTCGAACACGTTGTCTCCCGCGTTGTCGGTGAAGGTGTCCGCGCCGCTGCCGCCCGCCAGGCCTTCGATGTTCTTGAAGGTCGCCGTGCCGAAGCCGGTGTTCTGCGCGCCGGTGTTGCCCAGGTCGATCGTGAGCGGCGCACTGTCGGCGAGCTTGTAGTCGACGATGTCGATACCGCCGGTGTTGCTCCAGGCCCTTACGCCGGACACCGTTACCGCGCCGCCACCGCCTTCGAACTTGTCGTTGCCGCGGGTGGCGAAGAAGGTGTCGTTGTACCCGGTGCCGACGATGCCGTTGCCGATGTTGGCATCGGCAACGTTGCTCCCGGATTCAGTCGTCAGCACAAAGGCGTGGTTCGCCTCGCCGGCCTTCAGTCCGGTCCAGGCGGCATTCACGTTTTCGATCGTGTTGCCGCCCAGGTTGCCCAGCCCGCCGACGTCTGCCGCCTTGCCATTGGCGATGCGCAGGAGTGCCAGCGTGTAGGTTTCCTTCGGGTCGAGCCCGTAGAAATCGACGATCGCCGAGCTGTCGTTGGTCTGGTTGCCGGACTGCGGATTGATCATCTGCGTGGCCACCCGCTTGCCCGACGAGTCGAACAGCTGGACGGTGTTGCCATACAGCGCGTTGATGCCCTGCGCATCGAAGATGCGGAAGTGCAGCGACGTGCCGTCGGCCACCGTGCTGGTGTTGGCGATGAACTTCGTGTTGCCCTTCTGGGTGAACGCCAGCAGATCCCTGTCGCCATCCCAGTCGATATCGGCTGCGATGGCGCCGGTCACGGCGTTGTTTGTCAACGGGTCGCCGGTCCAGTTGCCGATCGTGCTCGACCCGCCAAGCAGATTGACCCTGCCGAACTCGATCTTTCCAGCCGAACTGTTGTTCGTATAGAGATTGATCTGGCCGGTGTTGCCGATGGCCGTCAAGCCGCCGGTGGCGCCGAAGCCCGGCAGTTCGATGGCGTCCATCTTGCCGTCGCCGTTCCAGTCGACTGCGAGCGAGGGGCCGCCCTGCTGCCAGGGAGGGGTGCCGCTCCCGCCCCAGTCGGCGAAGGTAAACATGTTCGTCGGCGTTTTGCCGATCTTGTCGCCATCCCAGTCGTCCATCGCCAGCTTGCCGGTGCCGTCGTTGAACAGGAGGCGGCTCTGATACTGAGAACCGACCGCCGGGCTGTAGCCACGACCCATGAACAAGTCCATGTAGCCGTCGCCGTTGAAGTCGGCCCAGGTCATGGAGATGCCGTTGCCGTAGCTCGGGTCGTCGTCGGCGCGCTGGAACGTCTGCTCGATGATCTGCGTGTTTTCCCAGGTGCCGTCGCCCTTGTTGGTCGCGACGACCAGGCGATACGGATCGGAGCTCTTCGCCGTGGATGCCAGGGCCGGATCAGCGGAAGGCCCGCCGATTTTCGTGAGGCCCGCCGTCGCGTGATAGACGATATCGACCTTGCCGTCGTTGTTCAGATCGACGCCCGACAACTCCATGTCGAAAGTGGCGTTCTGGTAGTTGCTCGAATTCGCAGGGCCGGGAGTGGCTGCCTGGTCATCGGTGTAACCGCTGTCCTTGGTCATGCCGAGGATGCTGCCGTCGACATTCAGCACGACCTGGGAGTCGTACCCTCCTCCGCTCGTGGAGTCGTTGGGCGTCTGGTCGCCATAGGCCAGGTCGATAAAACCATCGCCCGTCTTGTCGAAGGCCATCACGCCGCCGTACCAGCTGAACGTGTTTGCGCTGCCCAGGGTGAGCTTGTCGCCGCCTACGGCGGACGGCCCACCGACCTGCACCGCGGTGTAGCCGCTGCCATTGAAGATGAAAGCCTGCTGACCATCGTCATAGGTGCTGTCTTCAGCAAACAGGTCCATGTGCCCGTCGCGGTTGAAGTCCATGAACGTGGCGTTCTGAACGTAGTTGCGTCCGACATATCCCGAGTCGTACCCCAAGCTCCCCGCTTCGTTGGTGTTGCTCCACAGATGGGTTTGATTGAAGTTGCCAAGCGAAGCGCTGTCGGTCCCGCTGGCATCCAGCATCGTCTGGTTGGTGTGGATGCGCCACATGCCGTTCTCGCCGAGCGTGTAGGCGGTTGCCTTCTGGTTCGGGTCACTGGCCGCGGAGCCGACCGTCACCGTAGGCGCGGCAGAGACGATCAACTCGCCCTTGGTATCGTCGGAAGCGATCAGCACACCGGAAGCGCTCTTGACAACGGCCTTGACGTCGTAGGTTCCAAGCGCGATCGCCGACGGCACCTGCACATACCAGGTGTTGTGCTGCGAATCGACGACCACTGCGCCATTGGCCGAGCTGTAGGTCTTGCCGTCAATGGTGACCTCGATGAACTCGCCGTTGGTCAGCTTGAAGGGCATCGTACCGGTGACGAGTGGCGTCGTGTCCACGGTCACCTGGCTGTTGACCGTCACGGCATAGTCGACGGTGATCGTGAACGTAGCCCAAGCGCCCCCCCGGTTGCTCACCGCGTCCTCGACGCGGGCGGTGTAGCTGTAGGTCTTGCCATCGGCCAGACCCGCGTCCTCGAAGGTCCATGTCGCGCCGCCGGTCATGGTGGCGTTACCCAGACGGGTGCCGTCGCGATAGACAGCCACAACCTCGCTCGCGCCGAGCGAGCCTGCAAGCGTGCCGTTGAGCACCGGATTGGCGTCGTCAGTCGTGGTGCCGCTGCCGAAACTCCCCTTGGACGAGCCCTGGTCGTCGGTGTAGCTCGTTATCGCTACCGTCTGGGTTGGCGCCTGTTGATTGCCGCCCGAGTTCACGACGACCGTCACTCCCTGCTGGATCCAGATGTCTCCAAGCGTGTTTTCGGCTGGCAGCGTGCTGTTGTGATAGATGCTGTAGCTCACCCCACCAACGTTCGTAGTTCCCGTGTTGCTCCAGCTGTCGGTCCCGCGGAGCAACTCCACCGTGTCGCTGGCATCCCCGGTCACACGCAAGTGGCCTTGGCCCGCGCCATTGCCGGTACCGGTGCTGCTCTGCTGGCTCAGGACATCGGCGATCCGCAACTTCAAAACGTTGCCCGTGTTGCCCGCGCCCCGTCCCAGATCGAAGTTCTCGAAGCCCTTCACCTTCAGGCCCAGTTGCGACAGGTCGAGCGTGACGTTCGAGCTGTCGATGGCCAGGGTGTCGATCCACAGGCCGCCGTCCACCCGGACCACGCCATTGATTTCGTTGATGTGGATGCTGTCGTTCCCCGCGCCGCCATACGCGCTGTCTCCTGCCTGCACACCGGTGATGACGTCGTTGCCGGCGCCGCCGGAGAGCCTGTCTCTGCCAGCCGTCGCCTTGATGACGTCGTCGCCAACAGTCATCAAATTGGTGAAGTTGAATGCGTCGGCATAGACCACTTCCAGGTAGCCCGCCGCAGGCGTCCAAGGCATGCCCTGGTATGCGGAACCGAGGGCCAGGTCGGCCTGGCCATCACCGTTCAGATCGGACAACGCCACGTTCACACCGAGCATCGATCCGGAGTTTGCATCGCCATTCTGTCTATAGGTGAAGCTCGCGCTGTTCGCCAGCTTGGCACCCGAATAGGTTGCTGCGACGCTCATCGTCCCCGAGTAGCCGCCTTGCTGGCCATACACGATATAGACCGCGCCGTTGTTGATGCCTCCAATGTCGGCCAATGGTGCGCCAATGGCGATGTCGTCGATACCGTCGCCGTTGAAGTCGCCCACCGAAGTCCCGTTGCCGAACATCGCATCCGGCGTGCTGTCCGATGCCGTGATGACGAAGCCATCGGCAGACGAGAGGTTGGCGAGGTTGATGTTGGACTTCACGCCACCGGCCTTGCCGTAGACCACGTAGACGCGACCTGGCCCACTTTGCTCTCCCGCATCCGGTCCGCATTGCGGCGAACCGATGATCAGGTCTGCAATGCCGTCTCCATTGACGTCGCCAGAGGAAGTGGGCATGCCGGTGTTCGACAGATACCCGTACGGCTCCGGATCGATGTAGGTGCCGAGGAACTGGCTTGCCTGCTCGCCATAGACGCGGAAGCCATTGGCGATGTTCGTGTAGTCGGTCTGCAGGCTGTAGTCCTGCGGGAAGCCTTTCGCCGTGCCATAGATCACCTGAATGGCCCCGGCATCGCCCAGGTTGGCCACGGGGTTCCTGGCGTTGTACAGGCTGTAAGCAAAGTCCGAGTACCCATCCCCATTGATGTCCCCGATGTTCACCACGTTAACGGGATAACCGTTCGTGTTGTCGTTGTAGATGACAGTGTGGGGTCGCGAGCTTTCCGTGGACGAGCCGCGACTGTCCGAGACATAGCTCGACGGGCTTGAGCCGGTAAAGCCGACGTAGTAGTTGGCCCACGCTGCAGTGCCCGCTGCCCCGGCATGCCCATAGATGATGGCCGTGCCCGAGGAGCCAGTTCCCCGCTGCCAGTCCTGCATGACGATGTCGGCATACCCGTCGCCGTTCACGTCCACGAGCGCGCCGCCCGCACCGAACCAGGTCGATCCCCCCTCGCGCTGCACGATGGCAACACCGTCGCTGTCGCCGCCAGACGAGATGATGGTGCGGACATCCACGTTCACCGGTGTGGAAGTGGCGCTCGCGGAAGACCTCCCGAAGATGACCCAGTCGCTGTTCAGGTTGTCGTCGTAGACGATCACGTCCGAATAACCGTCGCCATTGACGTCGCCATAGCCTTGCACGGCGGTCAGGATGTTGGAGTCGGAAATATCCCCCGACGTATATATCTTCAGCCCGTCGGTTCCAGGCAGGTGTGCAATATCGCTCAGGTCTGGCAGCCCTTGCTTGCTGCCATAGAGAATGTTGACGCTCCATTTGTTCGCGCTGCGTTGGGCGGACGATCCATGAGGTGCCACGACCGCGAAGTCGTTGTAGCCATCTCCGTTGAAATCGCCGATTGCCTGCACGTCGTAGCCGAAGTTGTCATGGCTGGCGCTACCGGAAATCTTGCTTGTGCCGCCACCCACGGTCACCGTTGCCGGTGCCGAAAGGTTGCCGTTGTAGTCTTGCGCCACAGCCGTAACGATCGCGCCGACATTCACCGGCGCGCTTTTCGCGTCGATGCTCCATGTGCCGTCAGCGGTGACCGTGGCCGTGAATGGAAGCACGTAGTCGACCACGCCATCGGCGTTGCTGTCGACGCTGAGTCTCACGGTGATCGGCCTCGTTGCGGTGGGGGAAACCACCGGCATGTCGGCGTCCGAGGTCGTTCCCGAGAAGCTGTTGCCATCGGATTTCTGGATGGTGACCGCAGGCGGCGTTGTGTCGGCAGCCTGCGTTCCCTTGCTCGAAGCATTGCCGGCAAGGTCGTAGGCAACGGCTGAGACGACCGTGTTGGCCGCGATGGGCGTCGACGAAGTCCAGGTCCAGTTGCCGTTGGTATCCGCCGTGACGCTCGCCTCGACAGACCCGTTGTTGCCCACGTCGATCGCGACAAGTGCATAGGCTTCAGTTGTGCCTGCAACCAGGGTGCTGCCGACGCGTTGCACGTCGAGCCCAGGGCTGGTCCGGTCCACCGTTACCGCGATGTTGTTGGCCGCCGCCGTGCTGTTGCCCGCCGCATCCGTGAGGGTCGCGCGGAAGAGATATTTGCCGTCGGACAGGTTGTTCTGCGCGGCGGTCGTTGCCTTCCAGACCAGACCGCCGTCGGTGGATACCTCATAGCTTGCGGTCGAGGCGTCGGCACCGGTCAACACGAGATCGAAAGTGTTGTCGTTGCTGTTGTGGTCAGACGATTGATTGGCTGCCAATGTGCCCGTCGCGGGGAAGCTGTCCGAGTAGTTGCCCAGGCTCAGTGTTGCAACGGGCGGCGCCACGGTGTCGACGGTGAAGGTCAGCGGTGTCGACTTCGGACCCTCGTTGCCGGCCGCATCGACGTTGCTCGTCGTCAGGCTGTGTGCGCCGTTGGCCAGCTCCTTGCCAGGCTCGGGCGTAAAGCTCCAATTGCCCCTGCCGTCCGCCGTTGCGGAGCCGATCAGCGTGCCGTTGTCGTAGACCCTGACGATGCCGTTGGGCTCTGCTCCCGCTCCCTTGAGTACAGGGTGGGTTTCGTTGGTCGTGCTACCCGAGGTGATCGGACCGCTGACCGGATCGATGTTGTCCATGACGCTGTCTACGGAAGGCGCCGTGGAGGGCGCGACCGTGTCGACCGTGAAGGCCAGCGGTGCCGACCTGGGCCCTTCGTTGCCAGCCGCATCGACGTTGCTCGTCGTCAGGCTGTGCATGCCGTTGGCCAGTTCAGAACCCACTGCGGGCGTGAAGCTCCACTTGCCTGCGCCGTCCGCCGTTGCAGTGCCGATCAACGTACCGTTGTCGTAGATCCTGACGGTGCCGTTCGGCTCTGCTCCCGCGCCCTGCAACACAGGGCGGGTTTCGTTGGTCGTGCTGCCCGAGGTGATCGGGCCGGTGACCGGTGCGGTGTTGTCCATGACGCTGTCGATGGAAGGTGCCGCAGACGGTGCAATCGTGTCGACTGCGAAAGTCAGCGGTGTCGACTTCGGACCTTCGTTGCCTGCCGCGTCGACGTTGCTCGTCGTCAGGCTGTGCGCGCCGTTGGCCAGTTCCTTGCCGGCCTCGGGCGTGAAGCTCCACTTGCCCGCGCCGTCGGCAGTTGCAGAGCCGATCAGCGCGCCGTTGTCGTAGACCCTGACGGTGCCGTTGGGCTCTGCCCCCGACCCCTGCAGTGCCGGACGGGTTTCATTGGTCGTGCTGCCCGAAGTGATCGAGCCGATGACCGGTGCCATGTTGTCCATGACGCTGTCGATGGAAGGCGCTGCCGTAGGCATGCTCTGGTCGACGGTGAGGGTGAAAGCAGCCGAGGTGGCGCCTCGGTTGCCCGCCGCGTCCTCGACGCGGGCGGTGTAGCTATAGCTGGTGCCGTTGGCGAGACCGGCGTCCTGGAAGGTCCAGGTCGCGGCGCCGGTCACGGTGGCAGCGCCAAGGCGAACGCCGTCGCGATAGACCACCACCTCGCCCGCGCCGAGCGTGCCGGCAAACGTACCGTTGAGCTGCGGCGTTGCATCGTTGGTCGTGCTGCCTGACGTGAAGGTGCCTTGCTGCGGGTCCTGGTCGTCGGTGTAGCTCGTGATCGCCACCGTCTGGGTCGGTGCCGTCCGGTCGAGCGTGATCGCGTAAGCCGCACTCGGAGCGCCCTGGTTGCCGCCCGAGTTCACGACGCGGGCGGTGTAGCTATAGGTCGTGCCGTCGGCAACGCCCGCATCGCTGAAGCTCCAGCTGGTGTTCGTCACAGTGGCTGTGCCGACCACCGTGCCATCGCGCAGCACCTGGACCACGTCGCCTGCGTTCAGGGCGGTCGAGATCGAGCCGCTGAACGTTGGCGTGGTGTCGTTGGTCGCGCCACCGTTGGCCACATTGCCCTGCACCGGATCTGTGTCGTCCTGCACCTGCAGGATCTGCACCGTCTGGGTGACACCCGAGGTGTTGACGGTGAAGCTCAGGCTGTTCGAGGCGGCACCGGCGTTGCCGGCAGCGTCCATTACTCTGGCCTCGTAGGTGTAGGTCGTGCCGCTCGAGAGGCTTGCGTCCTCGAAGGTCCAGGCCGTGCCGGTCACCTTCGCGGTGCCGACGTGCGCGCCGTTGCGGAACACATGCAGCTGCTCGGTGCCATTCAGCGCCGCCGAGAGCGTGCCCTCCAGCGTCGGCGTGTCGTCGTTGGTGCTGCCGTTGGCCGCGATGTCGCCCGAAACCGGGTCGACGTTGTCGATGGCGCGGGTGAGAACCACCCTTTGCGTCGGCGCCGTGGTGTCGATGCGGATGGTGTAGGCGTTGGAGTCGGCACCCGGATTGGCGGCCGCATCCTGGATGCGGGCGGTGTAGACGTAGGTGCCGCCGCTGGCGAGGCCGCTGTCGGCATAGGTCCAGTGCGTTGCATCCGTCATGGTCGCGGTGCCGACCTCCTTGCCGTCACGCAGCACGACGACCTTCTCGCCGGCCTGCAGCGCTGCGGTGATCGAGCCCGTGATCTGCGGCGCCGTGTCGTTGGTGTCGCCGTTGTTGGCCACGGTGCCTTGCTGCGGATCGACATCGTCGATCACTGCCGTGATCGTGGCGGTGGTGGCCGAGCCGGTGGTCTGCAGCGTGATGGCATAGGGCGAAGAGGCCGCACCGGCATTGCCGGCTGCGTTCTCGACCCGGGCGGTGTAGCTGTAGCTCGACGCGTTGACGAGGCCGGTTGCGTCGATGAAGGACCAGCTGGTGCCGGAGACCGATGCGTTGCCGATCCTGGCGCCGTCGCGATAGACCACGACCACTTCGGTGCCGCCGAGGCCAATCGACAGCGTGCCTCGCAACTCGGGCTGCGAGTCGTTGGTGGTGCCGCCGTTGGCGATGTTGCCCTGGCCCGGATCGACGTTGTCGAACACGGTCGAGATCGTTACCACCTGCTTCGGCACCGAGGTGTCGATGTTGATGGCATAGCTGCCCGAGATGGCGCCGCGGTTGCCGCCCGCGTCCTCGACGCGGGCGGTGTAGCTGTAGGTCTGGCCATTGCTCAGGCCTGCATCATTGAAGGTCCAGTTGGTCGCATCGGTCATCGTCGCGGTGCCGACCACTGCGCCATCGCGCAGCACCACCACCGTCTCGCCGGCATTCAGCGCGACCGAGATCGTGCCCGCCACCTGCGGCGTCAGGTCGTTGGTGTGGCCGTTGTTGGCCACCATGCCCCGCTGTGGATCGAGGTCGTCGTTGACCGCAGTCACAACCGTCGATTGCGTTGGCGCAATGGTGTCGACCGTGAAGGTCAGCGGTGTCGACTTCGGCCCCTCGTTGCCAGCCGCGTCGAAGTTGCTCGTCGTCAGGCTGTGCGCGCCGTTGGCCAGTTCCTTGCCGGCCTCGGGCGTGAAGCTCCACTTGCCCGAGCCGTCCGCCATTGCGGTGCCGATCAGCGTGCCGTTGTCGTAGACCCTGACCGTGCCGTTCGGTTCTGCACCGGCTCCCTTCAACTCGGGGCGGGTGTCGTTGGTCGTACTGCCCGATGTGATCGGACCGGTGACCGGTGCCACGTCGTCCATGGCGCCGTCGATGGAAGGCGCCGCCGTGGGCGCGCTCTGGTCGACTGTGAGCCTGAAGGCGGCCGAAGCACCACCCCGGTTGCCCGCCCCGTCCTCGACGCGGGCGGTGTAGCTGTAGCTGGTGCCGTCGACGAGGCCCGCGTCCTGGAAGGTCCAGGTCGCGGCGCTTGTCATGGTGGCGGCGCCCAGACGGACGCCGTCGCGATAGACCGCCACCACTTCGCCCGCAACGAGCGTGCCGGCGAGCGTGCCGCCGAACTGCGGCGACGTGTCGTTGGTCGTGCTGCCAGATGCGAAGGTGCCCTGCTGCGGGTCTTCGTTGTCCGTGTAGCCCGTGATCGCTACCGATTGGAGCGGCAAGCCGGTGTGCACGGTCAGTGTGAAGTCGGCCGAGGCCGTGCCCTTGTTGCCTGCCGCATCGGCGATCACCGCCGTGTAGATGTGGGCGCTGCCATTGGCCAGCGCCGGCGTGGCGAAGGTCCACGTGGTGTTTGTCACGGTGGCCGTGCCCAGCAACGCGGTGCCTTCGTAGATTTGCACGACGTCGCCGGTCTTCAGGCCATCGACCGTGCCCTTGAGCACCGGCGTGGTGTCGTTCGTGCTGGTGCCGCTGCCGTATTCGCCGATGTTGGGCGCAACGTCGTCGGTGTAGGCGGTGATGGCCACGGCGTTGTCCGTGGTCGGCGCGCTGTTGTCGATGACCACGACTTGAGAGGTCGCCTGCGTCGCGTTGCCTGCCGCGTCCACCACGCGTGCCAGGAAGGTATGGCTGCCATCGGGCAGCGAGACGGCCGTGTTGTCGTACTGGTAGGTGCTGCCGCTGACCAGCGTGGCGTTGTTCCAGGTCTTGCCGTTGTCCAGCGAGACCTGCACCGTGGCACCCGCCTCCATTGCCGCGTCGATCGCGACCGTTGCCACGAGAGTGCGGTCGCTGGTGACGAAGTCGCTGCTGCTCGTGCCGGTGTCGGTGCTGATCGCGCCGAGCGTGGCCTTGATCGCGGGCGCCGTGGTGTCCACGTTGATCACGAAGTCGCCCGAGGGCTTGCTCTCGTTGCCCACCGGGTCGATGGTCGTAGCGGTGAGCCTGTGCGCCCCCTCCGCCAGCGGTGTGGTCGGCGTGAAGCTCCAGCTGCCGTCGGCCTTCACCGTCGTGCTGCCGATGGCGCCGCCGTTGTCGTAGACCTGAATGACGTCGCCCGGTGTCGCACCGCTGCCGGTGAACGTGGGCGTGGTGTCGTCGCTGGCGCCGCCGCTTGCGAGCGGGCCCTGCACCGAGCCGACGTCGTCCGAAGCTCCGCCGATGGCCGGCACGTTCGGCGCGCTCGTGTCGATGGTCAGCGCGAGGCTGGCTGCGCCGTTCTTGCCTGCGGCGTTCACCGCGGTGGCCGTGTAGTTGTGAGCCCCCTCGCCCTGCACTGGCAGCGTGAGGCTCCAGTTGCCGTTGGCATCCGCCGCGGTGGAGCCGAGAACGGCCGCACCTTCCTTGACGGTCACGACGGCACCCGCCGTGGCCGAGCCCGCGAGCGTGGGCGTGGTGTCGTCGGTGGACGCGCCGGCGGCGAGATTGCCTTGCTTGCTGCCCTTGTCGTCCAGCGCCTGGGCGATGCTGACGACGACGTCCGTGGTGTCGACCTTGAAGTCCAGCGGCGCGCTGGCGACGCTGGTGTTGCCCGCGGTGTCGGTGAGCGTGTGCGTGATGCTGTGTGCGCCCTGGCCCAGTGGCGTGCTTGGCGTGAAGCTCCAGCTGCCATCGGCCTTGACAGTGGCACTGCCGAGGAGAGTGGCACCGTCGTACACCCTGGCGGTGTCGCCGGCCTGGGCGCCGCTGCCGCCGAAGGTCGGCGAGGCGTCGTCGGTGGTGCCGCCGGCCACGATCGGACCGGTGACTGCGCCCTGGTCGTCCGTGGCCCCGACCACGCCCGGAGTCGCCGGTGCCGTGGTGTCGAGCACGATCGGGTAGGCGCCCGTGGCCGGGCTGGTCTGGCCCGCGCCATCGACTGCAACGGCGCTCAGGTTCTTGACACCGTCGCCGCTCAATGGGCTGGTGGTCACGCTCCACGTGCCGTTGGCGGCCACGCTGGCCGATCCGACGGGCACGCCGTCGGCGCGCACGATCACGACCGTGCCGGCTGTGCCGGTGCCGTTCAGCGTGAGGGTGTTGTCGTCGGTGCTGGCGTTAGGGGCAACGCTGCCGCTCACGCCACCCTTGTCATCGTTCACACCGGTGATGGCCGGTGCTGCGGGCGCATCGCCCAGCAGGGTGAAGGTCGAGGCGGGCGTCACGGAGCTGACGTTGCCCGCCGCATCCACCGCCTGCGCGGTGAGGCTGTGCGGGCCTGTGGCCAGGGGCAGCGCGGGCTCGAAGCGCCAGCTGCCGTCGGCATTCACTGCCGTGCTGCCGATCAGCTTGCCGTTGTCGTAGACGTTGATGCTCGACACCTGCGCGGCGTCTGCCTTTCCGGTGTACACCGGCTTGCTGTCGTCGGTCTGCGCGCCAGTGGCGATGGGGCCTGTCACGGCACCCACGTCGTCCAGCACCCGGATCAGGGACGGGTCCAGCGCCGCGGGCGCCGTGGTGTCCACGTTGAGCGTGAAGGCACCCGAACGCGGGCTCTCGTTGCCGGCCGGATCGGTCAGCGTGTAGCTGAGCTGATGCGTGCCCTCGCCGAGCGGGTTGGTCGGCGTCAGCGTGCCGGTGGCCGGGTCGTAAGTCGCGGCAACCTTGGTGCCATCGACATACAGCGATGGTGTCGAGCCAGCCGCAACCGTGCCGATGTTGATGCCGGGCGTGGTGTCGTCGGAGGTCGCGGCGACGCTCGCCGGATTCCTGATCGCGCCGGCATCGTCGACATAGCTCGTCGCGGCGGCCGGAGCAGCCGGAGCGGTCGTGTCGACGGTGATGGCGTGTGCCGGTGACGGCTTGCTCTCATTGCCGGCCGCATCGGTCAGCGTGTAGCCGATCTGATGTGCGCCCTCGCCCAGGGGGTTGGTTGGCGTCAGCGTGCCGGCAGCTGGGTCATAGGTCGCTGCAACCTTGGTGCCGTCGACATACAGCGACGGCGTCAAGCCGGCCGCAACCGTGCCGATGTTGATGCCCGGCGTGGTGTCATCAGTGGTCGAAGCGGTGCTTGCCGGGTTCTGGATCGCACCGACGTTGTCGGCATAGCCTGCCGCAGTGGCTGGCGTGGCCGGAGCGCTGGTATTGACGGCGACGGCGAGCGCCGGGGCCTGCTTGCTCTCGTTGCCCGCGGCATCGGTCAGCGTGTAGCCGAGCTGGTGCGCGCCCTCGGTCAGCGGCGTGTTCGGCGTCAGTGTGCCGGCGACCGGGTCATAGGTTGCGGCGACCTTGGTGCCGTCGACATACAGAGACGGCGTCAAGCCGGCCGCCACCCTGCCGATGTTGATGCCGGGCGTGGCGTCATCGGTGGTCGAAGCGGTGCTTGCCGGGTTCTGGACCGCGCCGATATTGTCGGCATAGCCTGTTGCTGCGGCCGGGGTGGCCGGGGCGGTGGTGTCCACGTTGACCACGTAGTCACCCGAGGGCTTGCTCTCGTTGCCCACCGGGTCGACGGCCGTGGTGGTGAGCCTGTGCGCGCCCTCGGCCAGCGGCGTGGTCGGCGTGAAGCTCCAGCTGCCGTCGGCCTTGACTGCCGTGCTGCCGATGGGGCTGCCGTTGTCGTAGACCTTGATGACGTCGCCCGGCGTCGCGCCGATGCCGGCAAGCGTGGGCGTGGTGTCGTCGGTAGCACTTCCGCTCGCAAGCGGGCCTTGCACCGAGCCGACGTCGTCTCCGGCCTTGCCGATGGCCGGCACGCTCGGCGCCGTCATGTCGATGGTCAGCGAGAGGGTGGCCTCGCCCTTCGTGCCGGCGGCGTTCACCGCGGTGGCCGTGTAGTTGTGCGCGCCCTCGCCCTGCTCCGGCAGCGTGAGGCGCCAGTTGCCACTGGCATCCGCGGTGGTGGAGCCCAGAACGGTCGTGCCTTCCTTGACGGTCACGATGGCTCCTGCAGTGGCCGTGCCCACGAGCGTGGGCGTGGTGTCGTCAGTGAGCGCACCAGGGGCGAGGTTGCCCCGAATGCTGCCGTGGTCGTCCACCGCGTGGCCGACGCTGACGACGACACCCGAGGTGTCGACCGTGAAGGCCAGAGGTGCGCTGGCGGCGCTGGTGTTGCCCGCGGCGTCGGTGAGCGTGTGCGTGATGCTGTGCGCGCCCTGGCCCAGTGGCTTCTCGGGCGTGAGGCTCCAACTGCCGCCGGCCTTGACCGTGGTGCTGCCGATGAGGGTGGCGCCGTCGTACACCTTGACGATGTCGCCGACATTGGCGCCGCTGCCACTGAAGGCGGGCGAGGCATCGTCGGTGGTGCCGCCGGTCGTGATCGCGCCGATGACAGCGCCCTGGTCGTCCGTGACCACGACCACAGCCGGTGTGAGTGGCGCCGTGGTGTCGAGCACGATCGGGTAGTCGCCCGTGGCCGGGCTTGCCTGGCCCGCACCATCCACCGCGATGGCTTTGAGGTTCTTGACGCCGTCGCCGCTCAGAGGGCTGGTGGTCACGCTCCAGGTGCCGTTGGCGGCCACGCTGGTCGAGCCCACGGCCACGCCGTCGGCATACACAGTCACGATTGTTCCGACAGTGCCGGTCCCGCTGATGGTGGGCGTGTTGTCGTCGGTGCTGGCGTTCGGGGCAATGCTGCCGCTCACGCTGCCCTTGTCATCGCTCACACCGGTGATGGCAGGTGCCGTGGGCGCATCACCCAGCAGGGTGAAGGTCGATGCCGGGGTGACAGCGCTGACGTTGCCTGCCGCATCCACGGCCTGCGCAGTGAGGCTGTGCGCGCCAGTGGTCAGGGGCAGCGCGGGCGTGAATCGCCAGCTGCCGTCGGCATTGACGGCCGTGCTGCCAATCAGCTTGCCGTTGTCGTAGACATTGACGCTGGCCACTTGCGTGGGGTCGGCCTTGCCGGCGTAAGTCGGCTTGCTGTCGTCGGTCTGCGCACCGGCGGCGATGGG
This sequence comes from Variovorax sp. GW821-FHT09D05, assembly GCF_059416325.1. Classification (NCBI taxonomy): domain Bacteria; kingdom Pseudomonadati; phylum Pseudomonadota; class Betaproteobacteria; order Burkholderiales; family Comamonadaceae; genus Variovorax; species Variovorax sp. GW821-FHT09D05. The sequence goes on from NZ_JBWKOZ010000007.1 coordinate 211,852, forward strand.
CCCCGTTACGGCGCCTACGTCGTCCAGCACCTGGATCAGGGACGGATCCAGCGCTGCGGGCGGCGCCGTGTCCACGGTGACGGCGAGTGCCGGTGACTGCTTGCTCTCGTTGCCTGCGGCATCGGTCAGCGTGTAGCTGATCTGATGCGCGCCCTCGCCAAGCGGGTCGGTCGGCGTCAGCGTGCCCGTGGCTGGGTCATAGGTCGCGGCGACCTTGGCGCCATCGACATAGAGCGACGGTGTCGATCCGGGTGCAACCGTGCCGACGTTGATGCCGGGCATGGTGTCGTCGGTGGTCGCGGCTGTGCTTGCCGGGCTCTGGACCGCGCCGAAATTGTCTGCATAGCCCGTCGCGGCAGCCGGCGCGGCCGGGGCGGTCGTGTCGACGGTGACGGCAAGTGCCGGTGACGGCTTGCTCTCATTGCCGGCCGCATCGGTCAACGTGTAGCCGATCTGGTGCGCGCCCTCGGCGAGCGGGGATGTCGGCGTCAGGGTGCCCGTGAGGGGGTCGTAAGTCGCGGCGACCTTGCTGCCATCGACGTAGAGCGATGGCGTCAAGCCGACCGCAACGGTGCCGATGTTGATGCCTGGCGTGGTGTCGTCGGTGGTCGCGGCGACGCTTGCGCTATTCCGAACCGGACCGGCATCGTCGGCGTAGCCCGTCGCGGCGGCTGGAGTGGCTGGCGCGGTCGTGTCGACAGCAACGGCGAGTGCCGGCGACTGCCTGCTCTCGTTGCCAGCCGGATCGGTCAGCGTGTAGCTGAGCTGGTGCGTGCCCTCGCCGAGCGGATTGGCCGGTGTCAGCGTGCCGGTGAGCGGGTCATAGGTTGCGGCGACCTTGGTGCCGTCGATATACAGCGATGGCGTCAAGCCGGCCGCAAGCGTGCCGATGTTGATGCCGGGCGTGGTGTCGTCCGTGGTCTTTTCGACGCTCGCCGGGTTCTTGACTGCACCGGAGTCGTCGGCATAGCTGGTCGCAGCTGCTGGAGCGGCCGGCGCGGTCGTGTCGACGTTGATCACGAAGTCGCCCGATGGCCTGCTTTCGTTGCCCACCGGGTCGATGGATGTGGCGGTAAGCCGATGCGCCCCCTCGGTCAGCGGCGTGGTCGGCGTGAAGCTCCAGTTGCCGCTGGCCCCGACCGCAGTGCTGCCGATGGCGCTGCCGTTGTCGTAGATCCTGATGACGTCGCCCGGCGTCGCACCACTGCCGGTAAGGGTGGGCGTTGTGTCGTCGCTGGCTGCGCCGTTGGCGAGCGCCCCCTGCACCGAGCCGACGTCGTCCGCTACCCCAGCGACAGCCGGCACATTCGGCGCACTGGTGTCGATGGTCAGCGCGAAGCTGGCTTCGCCGTTCTTGCCCGCGGCGTTCACAGCGGTGGCCGTGTAGTTGTGAACCCCCTCGCCCTGCACCGGCAGCGCGAGGCGCCAGTTGCCGCCGGCATCGGTCGTGGTGGAGCCAAGAACGGTCGTGCCTTCCTTGACGGTCACGATGGCGCCGGCCGTGGCCTTGCCCTCGAGCGTCGGCGTGGTGTCGTCAGTGCGTGCACCGGGAGCGAGATTGCCCCGCACGCTGCCCTGGTCGTCCGCGGCATGGGCGATGCTGACGACGACGTCCGTGGTGTCAACCGTGAAGGCCAGAGGTGCGCTGGCGACGCTGGTGTTGCCAGCAGCATCGGTGACCGTGTGCGTGATGCTGTGCGCGCCCTCGCCCAACGGCTTGCTGGGCGTGACGCTCCATGCGCCATCGGTCGCCGCCGTGGTGCTGCCGATGAGGGTGGCGCCGTCGTACACCTTGACGGTGTCGCCGGCCTTCACTCCGTTGCCGCCGAAGGTTGGCGAGGCGTCGTCGGTGGTGCCGCCGGCTGTGATCGGGCCGGTGACTGCGCCTTGGTCGTCCGCAGCCACAACGATGGCCGGGGTGGCCGGTGCCGTGGTGTCGAGCACGATCGGATAGAGCCCCGTGGCCAGGCTGGCCTGGCCCGCGCCGTCGACCGCGACGGCGCTCAGGTTCTTGACGCCGTCGCCGCTCAAAGGACTGGTGGTCACGCTCCAGGTGCCGTTGGCGGCCACGCTCGCCGAGCCCACGGCCACGCCGTCGGCGTATACGGTCACGACTGTGCCGACCGTGCCGGTGCCGCTCAGCGTGGGCGTGGTGTCGTCGGTACTTGCGTCCTTGGCGATGTTGCCGCTCACGCTGCCCCTGTCGTCGCTCACGCCGGTGATTGCCGGAGGCGTGGGCCGATCGCCCAGCAAGGTGAAGGTCGATGCGGGCGTGATGGCGCTGACGTTGCCCGCTGCATCCACAGCCTGCGCGGTGAGGCTGTGTGCTCCTTCGGCCAGTGGCAGATCGGGTGTGAAGCGCCAGCTGCCGTCGGCGTTCACCGCCGTGCTGCCGATCAGCTTGCCGTTGTCGTAGACATTGATGCTCGACGCCTGCGCCGGGTCGGCCTTGCCGGTGTACTCCGGCTTGCTGTCGTCGGTCTGTGCGCCGGCGGCCAGCGGGCCCTTCACGGCGCCCACGTTGTCCAGCACTTCGATCCTGGAGGGGTCCAGCGCCGGAGGCGGCGTGGTGTCGACGCCGACCCTGAAGGCACCGGAACGCGGGCTCTCGTTGCCGGCCTGATCTGTCAGGGTGTAGCGGAGCTGGTGTTCGCCCTCGGCGAGCGGGGAGCTCGGCGTCAGCGTGCCGGTGGCCGGGTCGTAGGTTGCCGCGACCTTGGTGCCGTCGACGTAAAGCGATGGGGTCAGGCCGGCCGCAACGGCGCCGATGTTGATGCCGGGCGTGGTGTCGTCGGTGGTCGCGGCAACGCTTGCCGGGTTCTTGACCGCACCGGCATCGTCGGCATAGCTCGCCGCATTGGGCGGAGCAACCGGAGGCGTTCGGTCAACAGTGATCGAGAAACTGCCCGAATGCACGCTCTCATTACCCACCGGGTCGAGGGCCGTGGCGGTGAACCGATGCACGCCCTCCTTCAGCGGCGTATTCGCCATGGTGAAGGCGAAGCTCCAACTTCCGTCGTCCTTGACCGTCGTGGTGCCGATGGCGATGCCGTTGTCGTAGATCCTGATCTTGTCGCCTGGCGTCGCACCGCTTCCGGCGAACGTGGGCGTGGTGTCATCGGTGAAGCCGCTGTTGGCGAGCGGGCCCAGCACCGAGCCGGCGTCGTCCATGACCTCGGCGATGGACGGCACGGCCGGCGGGGTCGCGTCGATGGTCAACGCAAGGGTAGCCTTGCTGTTGGTGCCGGCGGCGTTCACCGCGGTGGCCGTGTACTGGTGCGCTCCCTCGCGCTGCACCGGCAGCGCGAGGCGCCAGTTACCGCTGGCATCCGCCGTGGTGGAGCCGAGAACGTTCGCGCCCTCCGTGACAGTCACGACGGCGCCTGCCGTGGTCTTGCCCTCGAGCGTTGGAGTGGTTTCGTCGGTGAATCCGTCGGGGAACGTCTTTGACTGGCGCCCGGACGCCAGCTTGAGGTTGACGGGCACGCTCGTGGTGTCGACCTTGAAATCCAGCGGCGCACCGGCAGCGCTGGTATTGCCCGCGGCATCGGTGGCCGTCTGCGTGATGCGGTGCGCGCCCTCGCCCAGCGGCGTGCCGGGCTTGACGCTCCAGCTGCCGCCGGCATCGACCGTCGTGCTGCCGATGACGCTGCCGTTGTCGAAGACCTTGATGACGTCGCCCGGCGTTGCGCCGCTCCCGTCAAACGCGGGCATGGTGTCGTCGGTGGTGCTGCCGTTGGCGAGCGGCCCCCGCACCGGGCCGGCGTTGTCCGTGACCGCAGCGATGACCGCGGCCGGAGGGGTCGTGTCGAGCACAGCACTGTCGGCCACCGCCGACGTGGATACATTGCCGGCAAGGTCACGGCTGGTCGCGCTGACGCGGATCGCCCTGCCTTCGGCCGGGTTGGCGAACGAGACATTGACGAAACCGTTGGCGACATCCGCCGCGGTCAGCGTGACGCCGGGCGTGGCCGTGCCGTCGGTGAGGCTGATGACGTCGCCCACGGCGGCGCCGGACACGAGCGTGACCTTCGCGGTCACGTCGGCGCCCTTCTCGCTGGCGTTGATGAAGCCGTCGTTGTTGGCGTCGTTGACGATCGCGACGCTGATGACCGGCGCAGTCCTGTCGACCGTGGCCGTGGCTTCGGGGCCGGTGTTGCCAGCCGCGTCGGCGGCGGCAGCGCGCAGCACGGTGCCCTCCGGCAAGGTGGCCGCCGGCGCGATGCTGTACTTGCCGTTGAGCGCAACAGTCGTGCCGATGACGTTGCCTGCGCCGTCCTTGATCGTGACCACGGAGTTGGCCTCGGCGGTGCCCGTGATCGCACTCCCGTTGGTCGGGTTGATGGTGGGCGCGGCCGGAGGCTTGCTGTCCACCGTCGCCGTGGCCTCGGGGCTGGGGTTGCCAGCCGCGTCGGTGGCAACGACGTGCAGCACGGTGCCGTCCGGCAGAGTGGTCGCCGGCGTGACGCTGTACGTGCCGTTGGGCCCGGCGGTGGCGCTGCCGATGAGGTTGCCTGCGCCGTCCTTGATCGTGACCAGGGAGCCGGCTTCAGCCGCGCCAGTGATCAGGCGGCCACTGGTCGGGTTGATCGTCGGCATATCGACCGCCGCGCTGTCGACCTTGGTCGTGGCTTCGGGGCTGGTGTTGCCCGCCGCATCGGTAGCGACAACGTGAAGCACCGTGCCGTCCGCCGGGACGGTTGCCGGCGTGACGCGGTACGTGCCGTTGGCCGCGGCGGTGGCGCTGCCGACGATGTTGCCCAGGCCGTCCTTGATCGTGACGACCGAGCCGGCTTCGGCCGTGCCCGTGATCGGGTCGCCGTCGGTCGGGTTGACCTTGGGCGCACTCGGGGGCGTTCTGTCTACTGTTGCCCTGGTTTCGGGACTGGTGTTGCCAGCCGCATCGGTGGCGGCAACGTGGAGCACCGCGCCATCCACCGGGGGGGTCGCGGGCGTGATGCCGTACGTGCCGTTGGCAGCGACGGTGGCGCTGCCGATGACCTTGCCCGAGTCGTCCTTGATCGTGACGACAGCGCCGGCTTCGGCAGTGCCCGCGATCCGGCTCCCGTTCGTCGGGTCGACCTTCGGTGCAGCGGGCGGCGCGCTGTCGACCGTGGCCGTGGCGGGCTGGCTGGCGTTGCCCGCTGCGTCCGTTGCCACGACGTTGATCGCCGTGCCGTCGACCGGAGGCTTCGCCGGGATGATGGTGTAGGTGCCGCTGGGCCCGGCAGTCGTGCTGCCGATGACGTTGCCCAGGCCGTCCTTGATCGTGACGACTGAGCCAGCTTCGGCCGTGCCCGTGATCGGGTTGCCGTTCGTCGGGCTGACGGTCGGCGCAGCGGGCGGCATGCTGTCGACCTTGGTCGTGGCGGGCAGGCTGGCATTGCCGGCCGCGTCCGTCGCCACGACGTTGATCACCGTGCCATCGGCCGGAGGCTTCGCCGGGGTGAAACTGTAGGCGCCATTGACTGCGGCGGTCGTGCTGCCGATGAGGTTGCCCAGGCCGTCCTTGATCGTGACGACCGAGCCGGCCTCGGCCGTACCTGTGATGGGGCTGCCATCGGTCGGGTCGACGGTCGGCGCGGCGGGTCGCGCGCTGTCGACCGTGGTCCTGGCTTCCGTACTGACGTTGCCGGCGGCATCGGTGGCGACAACATGCAGTTGCGTGCCGTTTGCCGGAGGCGTTGCGGGCGTGACGCTGTACGTGCCGTTGGCAGTGACGGTGGCGCTACCAACGAGCTTGCCCGAGTCATCCCTGATCGTGACCAGGGAGCCGGCTTCGGCCGTGCCGGTGATCGGGCTGCCGGCGGTCGGGTTGACGGTCGGCGCATCGGGCGCCTTGCTGTCGACCGTGGCCGTGGCGGGCAGGCTCGCGTTTCCGGCCGGGTCTGTTGCGACGACGCTGATCACCGTACCGTGGGGCGGCGGCGTGGTGGGGGTGACGGCATACGTGCCGTTGGGCGCAGCGGTTGCACTGCCGATGACCTTGCCCGCGCTGTCCTTGATCGTGACCATGGAGCCGGCTTCGGCCATGCCCGTGACCGGGCTGCCGTCGGTCGGGTTGACAGTGGGCCTTGCCGGAGCCGCGCTGTCGACGGTGGTCGTGGCCGGCTGGCTGACATTGCCGACCGCGTCCGCGGCCACGACGTTGATCACCGTGCCGTGGATCGGCGGCGTGGCCGGCGTGATGCTGTAGGCGCCGTTCTGTGCCGCGGTCGCCTGGCCGATGACGGTGCCGTTTGCGTCGATGACCGTGACCACCGAGCCGGGCTCCGCAGCGCCGGTGATCGGACTGCCGTCGGTAGGGTCGACTGTGGGCATCTGGGGCGGCGTGCTGTCGACGGTCGTCCGGGCGTCGGGGCTGGCATTGCCGGCCCGATCCACGGCGACGACACGAAGCTCCATGCCGTGCGGCGGCGGCGTGGTGGGGTGGACGACATAGCTGCCGTCGGGCGCGACGGTCGCGCTGCCGATCTCCTTGCCCGCACTGTCGGTGACCTTGACGATCACACCCGGCTCTGCGGTGCCGGTGATCGAACTGGCATTGGCCGGGTTGACGGTGGGCCTGGCCGGGGGCGTGGTGTCGCCCGATGCCGCGAGTGGGAGAACCGGCAGTTGCTGACCACCGCCTCCGCCGCCACCACCGGCAGCGCCCGCGACGGCCAGCCCGCCTCCGACCAGCCAGGGCAGCACGCCGAAGTTGAAGTCCTGGTGCAGCAGCAAGGGTTCGATGGAATCGATGCCCGTGTAGCCGACCACCAGGTCACCCTGCCCTTCACCGAATCCGGCCAGCCACAGGCCATCCTTGTCGTCGCTCAGCACTAGGTCGTTCTTGTTGCCGTCGAACGACGCGAAGAACTCGCGAATGGTGATGACCTCGCCGGAAACGGCGGTAATGACCAGATCGTTGCCGACACGGCGCATTCCCTTGATCTGTTCTTTGGACAGGCCGATGCGGACAACCGATGCCTCTTTCAGAAGAATCTCGTTCATCGAGACCTGATTGGCTCCGCCGCCGCTCTTGCTTATTACTTTCAACGAAATCATTTTTTAATCCCTGACCTTTTAATCAACAACAATCTGAGCTTCCAGGTAATTCGACATTCATTCCATCGTCGATGTCACCGTGTGCAATTTGTATCCGTGCCCGAATACGGATCTGAGCATCAGTCCATTTACCGGCTCTATTTTCAATTTCCTGCGGATCTTGAAAATGCACACATCCAGTGCGCGAGAACGTAAATTGACCATGTCCCGCCACAAGAGGCTGTACAGCTCGTCTCTGTTCAACAGGCGATCCCTGTTGCGAAACAACTCGAGGGCAAGGTCGTATTCGCGAGGCTGCAGGCGCATCTCCCGTCCTTCATGGAAAACCCTGCGCTCGCCGATCTGAAAGCGATAGCCTCTATAAACCAGCAATTCATTACTCACCGAGCTCGGCGCGGCAAGGCTCGCCTGGCTCAGCAAACGCTGCGCCTTCGATTTGATTTCCTCCAGATTGAATGGGGGAAGAACAAAATCGAAATTCTTTTCACCGGGAAATTCGTTGCCGATGCGCCGCAATGTATCCATGCCGTCGGCATTGGCCGCAAACAGCACAGGCGCGTCGGTCAGCCCACGGATCGCCTGCAGCCAATGGACGTCGGCACCTGAAGGCAGGGTCAGGAGCAGCACGCCAAAGCGCCGGCCCGCGTGCAGCGCATTCGCGAAGTCGCTCAGCAAATCGAATGCGACGGGGGGAAGCCCGGTCGATTGACGCTGCTGCGCGAGCAAATCAACCGCGGTTTGCGCCATCGAGCGCTCCCACGAACAAGAAAACCGGCGCTATGGTGATGGCACCGACCGCGCTCCATTCAGATGCTTGCAGACGCAAGCCGTGGGCGCGGGACTCTGACGAAATCATTCCGACCTCTCCGTTACAACAATCAATGGATGTCGCGGAGAGGCGTCTCGCCGCACTCCGCTATGCCCTTTTGGGCAGCGGAATGTATCGGCTCACAATCACATTAGACAATGACAATTAAAGACAGTTAATGACCGTCGTTAGCAAGCTCGGAAGCTTAAGAAATGCGAACTTTCGACTCATACCATGCAGGAAATCGCGCTTTCAGCTCGGCACCCAGAAAAGATGCACATACGCGGCCTCATTTGCCACTTGTTAATGACGGAGATTGGCAATAAATGCCCCATCCGAGACAATGAAACCGTTTTCTTTTCGCGTCGAAAACTTCACACTTTCAGTGCCGGCGCCTCGAAACTTGCCGCATGGGGCGCTTCCTGGTCTTGATGCCCGAGGTCCAGCGGCAATGTCAGGCAGAACACCGTGCCTTCGCCGTCGCTGGCAACCAGCGTGACGTCGCCGCCGTGCTGCTGGGCGATGGTGCGTGAAATGTGGAGGCCGAGCCCCGAGCCGGGCACGTTGGCAGACGTGGCGCCCCTGAAGTAGCGTTCGAACAGGCCGCTTCTCTCGAACTCCGGAATCGGCGCTCCCTTGTTCGAAACGGTCACGCTGAAAGAGTCCGCGCTGGTGTCGCATCGAACATCGACTGCCGAATCCGCCGGCGAATATTTCAGGGCGTTCTGGACCAGATTCCGAATTGCCATTTCGATTCTTGTCTGATCGCCCCGACACATCGCCTGGCCCCGCGCCACGCTGATAGTCAATCGGGCGTTGTCCTCAGGCAGCCCGATGCTGCGGATGTTCCCGATCACGTCCCAAAGATCGAAGCTCCGGGCGACGGGCCTCGAGCCGACTTCCAGCGCGTCGTCCAGCAGGATGTTCTCGATCAGCGCGGCGAGCCGGCGGATCGCCTTGCGGATCTTCCCGACGCTGCGCTTCACCCGGTCGTCCTGCCCGGACGGAGACAGCTCCAGCGCGTGCGCCACCGCGTCGACAATGGCCAGCGGCGTGCGGAACTCGTGCGAGACGATGGCCACGAACTCGCGCTGCCGGACTCTCTCCTCAAGCGCCTGCTTGGCGACCTTCATCGAGTCGAAGGCGCGCTTGCGCTGGGCTCTCAGCTTCAGTTCCGCCTGCCTGGAACGGCTGGCCACCGCGAAGTTGAGCAACGCCAGGTTCGCCAGCTGCGAGAACGGGATCAGGGTTTCGAGAATGAACGATTGGTCCACCTGCACATAGCCCAGGAGCACCAGCGAGAAGAAAATCCACGACAGATCCACCACGCCGAAGACCACCGCCGCAAGGAGGTACTGGCGGGCGCCTCGGCCGACAACGATCCACACGACGAATGCAAGGTTGAAAAGCGCGACGACTATCTCGAGATACACCGCCGGCTGGATGATGTTGCCGATGCCCCACCAGAGGGAAAATGGAATCATCGCGGCGAAGGCGGCCGCTGCCAGGTACATGAACCGCGCCGCCCAGACCGAGTACTGGCCATAGTTGAAGAACCGGCATGCGAACACGGCCGCAATCGACATCAGTGCGCACGACGTCACATCGACAAAGCGGTCGGCGCGCAGCGGGTCATCTGGGAAGAACAACGAGCTCGAATACCCCTGCATGGCAACAATTGCGACCAGCATGGCCACCAGGAACAGCGCATAGATCGGATAGATGCTGCTTCGCAGCCACACCCAGAAAATCAGGTTCATGAGCACCATGACGCAGATCGCTCCCGCGAACGCGGAAAAGAATATCGTCCGGTTGATTTCCGATCTTTCGAGGGTCGATTTCTGCCAGGCATTCAGATCGAAAACGGTCGGCCCATGCGTTTTTATTCGCAGGTAATAGGTTCTGGGCGAAGAATCCAGGGCCACCGGAAAAGCCAGCACGCTGGTCTGTATGGCCCGACTGGCAAATGGATGCCTGTCTCCCAATTGATGGAGGGATATTTTTCCAGCAGGGTCCTGGCTGTACACCCTCACATCGTCGACCCAGGTCGGAAATATCTGCACGACCCAGTCGGACGCTGCACCAGGCTCTTGCTGCAACGAGAAGCGGATCCAGAAAACGTCGTCCGAGTGCTTCTGGAGATAGCGGACATCCCTGGGTATAAACTTTATGCCACTACCTGCCGATAAGATGTCTTCGATGGTGATATTTCCGGGTGCATCCCGGAATATTTCCACCTCGCCAGCCAATGAAATCGGCCCTTCCTTGCCTTTGCTTTCCTGCAGAACAAGAGCTTCCGCGCCCTGAGCAAACAGCCAAAGCAATACCGCGAGAAAAAGAACAAGGCAGGGTTTTGCTTTCATGCTATTGATATATCCGGCTTACCTTCGACGCCCAGCACTCTCGATTCTGAAAAACCGAAGAGAGGCGCACCATGACTACAAGACCCGACACCGATAAAAAAATAGTCGTCTATCTGATCGAAGACGAAGAAGACCTTCAGGAAGCGCTTGTCTACAGCCTCAACCAGCTGGGCTTCGCAGCCTCCGGATTCTCGACGGCCTCCGAGTTCTACCGGGCCTATGCCGTCAGCCGCTGCGACATCGTCGTCATCGACATCGAACTGCCGGACGAGAACGGATTTTCGATTGCCCAGCACCTGCGTTCCGCCAGCAACGTCGGCATCGTGTTCGCTACCGCGCGCGGCGAGCTCAACGACCGCGTTCGCGGCTTGCGCGGCGGCGCCGACGCCTATTTCGTGAAACCGGTGCATGCCGAGGAGCTTGCGGCCACGCTCGAAGGCGTCTACCGGCGCATCAAGGCATCGAAGAGCAGCGCCGAACGGGCGCAACCACCGGCTGCCCCGCGCGGCACGGGACGCTGGACGCTCAAGGAAGGCGACTGGATCCTCTGCGACCCCGACGGGCGAGGGCTTCGCCTCACCATGTCGGAGCGGGCCATCGTGGCCTGCCTCTTCAAGCAGCGCAACAAGCCCGTCGACCGCTCGCAGCTCGCGACCGCGCTTGGCGGTGATCTCGAGAATTTCGATCTTCAGCGCGTGGATGCCGTGGTCAGCCGCCTGCGGCGCAAGGCGCTTGCGGCGGGCATGTCGCTGCCGCTGCACGCGGTCAGGGGCACCGGCTACCAGTTCCAGGCCTGAGGCGCGGGCCGGGTGCGAGCTGCTACTTGAACTCGTCCACCGTCACGCCCAGCTTGCGCACCTTGTCGTGCAGCGTCTGGCGCGCAATGCCCAGTGCGGCAGCCGTGGCCGGCTGGTCGCCGTGCTGGCGGCGCAGCTCCTCGACGATCACCGCGCGTTCGAACGATTCCACCTGCTGGGGCAACCCGCGCGGCAGGGCGGGCACGCCTTCGGCGCTGTTGCCGCCGCGCGTCTGCGTGAGGCGCTCGCCGAGCAGGCCCAGCACAAAGCGGTCGGCCACGTTGCGCAGTTCGCGCACGTTGCCGGGCCAGGCGTAGGCCATCAGGTCGGCCAGCTGCGCGTTGCTCAAGAGCGGCGCGGGACGCTCGTAGCGGCTTGCGGCCTGCAGGGTGAAGTGCTCGAACAGCAGCGGAATATCTTCGCGCCGCTCGCGCAGCGGCGGCAGCTCGATGAAGGCCACGCCCAGGCGGTAGTACAGGTCGGCCCTGAACTTCTGCTGGTCGCTCATGGCCTTCAGGTCGTCCTTGCTCGCGGCCACCACGCGGCAGTCGAATGGAATGGTCTTGTTGGAGCCGATGCGCTCGATGCTGCGCTCCTGCAGCGCGCGCAGCAGCTTGATCTGCACCGCCATCGGCATGCTCTCGATCTCGTCGAGGAACAGCGTGCCGCCGCTGGCGTATTCGAACTTGCCCACGCGCATGCGGCTGGCGCCGGTGAATGCGCCGGCCTCGTGGCCGAACAGCTCGCTCTCGGCCAACGACTCGGGCAGGCCGCCGCAGTTGAGCGGCACGAAATGCTGCCGGCGGCGCGCGCTGTGGTCGTGCAGGCAGCGCGCGACAAGCTCCTTGCCGGTGCCGGTCTCGCCGTAGACCAGCACGTCGGCCGATGTCTCGGCCAGCGTCTTCACGGTCTGGCGCACCTGCTGCATCTGCGCCGAACGGCCGATCAGCACCGACTGGATGCCCTGCCAGTTCTCCAGCGCGTCGCGCAGCGCGCGCACCTGCAGGCTGAGCTGGCGGCGCTCGATGGCGTGGCGCACGATGGCCACCAGCCGCTCGGAGCTGAAAGGCTTTTCGATGAAGTCGTAGGCGCCCTCGCGCATGGCCTGCACGGCCATCGCGATGTGGCCGTGGCCGGTGACCAGGATCACGGGCAGTTCGGCATCGACGTTGCGCAGCTCGGGCAGCCACTCGGTGCCGCTCAGGCCCGGCAGGCGCACGTCGCTGATGACAACGGCCGGCACGCCGAAGCCGATGTGCGGCCGCGCGCGCTCGGCGCTGGCGAAAGATTCGACCTCGAAACCGGCCAGGGTCAGCACCTGGGTGGTGCTGATGCGGACGTCTTCGTCGTCCTCGACCAGCAGCACCCGGATGGCAGGGGCTTCGCTCACTTGGGGGTCACTCCTGTTGTGCAATGGAAAGGGGGGAATGGGAGGGAACAGGCGGGTTGTGGATCACGGCAATGGCAGCGGGCAGGTCGATGACGAAGCATGCCCCGCCGCCGTCCAGGTTGGCCGCGCGCAGCGAGCCGTCCATGGACCGCACCAATTGTGCCGAGATCACAAGCCCCAGGCCCAGCCCCGAGCCCGCGGCCTTGCCGGTGACGAAGGGTTCGAACAGGCGCGGCAGGATGTCGGGGCGAATGCCCGGGCCGGTGTCTGTCACCGACAGGAGCACGCGCCCCTCCTTCGGCCGCGCCTCCAGGCGCAGCGTGCGGACCGGCGCGTCCTGCATGGCGTCGATGGCGTTGCGCATCAGGTTGGCGAGCACGCTGCCCAGCGCGGCGTCTTCGGCCATGACGCTCAGCGCCGGGGGTTGCACGTCGACCTCGATGGTCACGCGCTGCTTCTTCGAGGCCTCGGCGACGATCACCTGCGCGTCGGCGATGGCATGCGACAGCTGCACCGGCGCCAGCGGCAGCTCGCCCTTGTAGGCAAAGGTTCGCAGCTGCGAGGTCAGCCGCGCGAGCCGGTCGACCATGCCGCGGATGCGCTCGAGGTTGCCGCGCACGTCGTCCAGGCGGCTCTTGTCGAGCAGGATGGTGGCGCTCTCCGACAGCGTGCGCATGGCCGTGAGCGGCTGGTTGAGTTCGTGCACCACGCCGGCAGACATCTGGCCCAGCGCGGCCATCTTGCCCGCGTGCACCAACTCGCCCTGTGCGGCGCGCAGCTGCGCAGTGCGCGCCACCACGGTCGATTCGAGCGTGTCGTGCGCCGCCTGCAGCGCGGCCTGGTTGGCCAGCTTCTGGCGCACCGCGCGGCGGCGCTGCCACAGCGCGACGGCCACCAGCAGCAGCACCGCCATCGCGAGGCTGGCGGTAATGGCTGCATTGCGCGCCGCCACGCGCAGCGGCGCCAGGTCGTCGAGCACCACCAGCTGCCAGGGCGCGCCGCGCAGGGTGCGGGCCGAAGCGAGCTGGTCCACGCCGTCGAGCGAGATCACCTGCACATCGCGATCGAGCGCTTCTTTCTGCGTCCACTGCAGCGGCTGCAGGGTGGCCTCGCCGTAGGGGCGCGAGCGCAGCACCTCGGCGCGCTGCAGCGCATCGAGCGGCAGAAGCGGGCGGAACTTCAGGTTGTCGCGCGTGGAAAGAATGACCACGCCGCGCTGGTCGATCAGCGCCACGTCGCCGGGCAGCTTGCGCCAGGCGCGCTCGGTCTCTTCGAGGTTGATCTTCACGGCCACCACGCCGCGCGCGGACTGGCCGCGGCGCAGCGCATACGAAAGGTAGTAGCCCGGCCGCTTGCTGGTGATGCCCACGCCGTAGAAGCGGCCCCTGCCCTGCCCCAGCGCGTCGATCACGTAGGGCCGGAACGACAGGTCCTGGCCGACGGTGGTGCCGGGCTTGTCCCAGTCCGATGCCGCCAGCGAAGTGCCGGCGGCGTCGAGCACATAGAGCATCTCGGCACCGGCGGTGGCGTTGACGCCGTCGAGGTAGCGGTTGACCACGTCGCGCAGGCGAGTGTCGGTCGGCGTGCCGAGCAGCGCCGGCACGACGGGCGTCATCTCCAGCAGCGCCGGGAGGTAGTCGAAGCGGGCCAGGTCGGCGTCGAGCCCGGTCGCGAGCATGTCGAGCCGGTGTTCAGCCGCCTCGCGCAGGCGCGCCAGGCCGGCCTGCATGGCGATCTGGTGGCCGGCGAAGGCGGCCACGGCCACCAGGGCCAGTGCGCCGCACCAGCGCGGCAGGCCGCGCCATCCCCTGGCATTGTCGGAAGGTCCATCGAAACGCCGGGCCGGCTCCCTTGAAATCATGGGAGCGTTATTGCACAAGGCCGGGCCGTCCGCATCGGTGGCAGCCCGATGGCCCCGCGCCGCCCCGCTTTCGCGGGGCCGGTAAGGAAAGGGTCAGGCCTGCCGTGCCGGGCTGGCAGGCATGTGCGCTTCGGTTGCGTCGAGCACGCGCTCGGGCTCGTCGGCTTCCACCGTGCTTTCCTGGTCCAGGTGCTGGTGCATGCGCACGGTGTCGAGGTCGCCGGTCCACTTGGCGACCACGATGGTGGCCACGCCGTTGCCGATCAGGTTGGTGAGCGCGCGAGCTTCCGACATGAAGCGGTCGATGCCCAGGATGAGCGCGAGCCCCGCCACCGGCACGTGGCCCACGGCCGACAGCGTGGCCGCCAGCACGATGAAGCCGCTGCCCGTGACGCCCGCAGCGCCCTTCGAAGTGAGCAGCAGCACGGCCAGCAGCGTGAGTTGCTGCGTCAGCGTCATGTCGGTGTTGGTCGCCTGGGCGATGAACACCGCCGCCATCGTCAGGTAGATCGAGGTGCCGTCGAGGTTGAACGAGTAGCCCGTGGGCACCACCAGCCCGACCACCGACTTCTTCGCGCCCAGGTTCTCCAGCTTGGCCATCATGCGCGGCAGCACCGACTCGCTCGACGAGGTGCCCAGCACGATCAGCAGTTCTTCCTTGATGTACTTGATGAACTTCCAGATGCTGAAGCCGTGGAACCTTGCAATGAGCCCCAGCACCACGAAGATGAAGAACAGGCAGGTGGCATAGAAGGTGGCCATCAGCTGGCCCAGCTGCAGCAGCGAGCTCACACCGTACTTGCCGATGGTGAAGGCCATGGCGCCGAAGGCGCCGATAGGCGCGACCTTCATGATGTAGCCGACGATCACGAAGAGCACGTGCGAGCCCTTCTCGATCACGTCGAACACCAGCGTGCCGCGGCCGCCGAACTTGTGCAGCGCGAAGCCGAACATCACCGCGATCAGCAGCACCTGCAGGATCTCGCCCTTGGCGAACGCATCGACCACCGTGTTCGGAATGATGTTGAGCAGGAAGTCGGTGGTGCTCTGCATCTTGCCCGGGCCGGTGTAGGCCGCAATGCTCTTGGTGTCGAGCTGGCTCACGTCGACGTTCATGCCCGCGCCGGGCTTCACGATGTTGATGATGACCAGGCCCACCACCAGCGCGATGCTGCTCACGATCTCGAAGTACAGCAGCGCCAGGCCGCCGGTCTTGCCGACCTTCTTCATGTCTTCCATGCCGGCGATGCCCACCACCACCGTGCAGAAGATGATCGGCGCGATGATCATCTTGATCAGCTTGATGAAGCCGTCGCCCAGCGGCTTCATCGAAGCGCCGGTGTCGGGGTAGAAATGCCCCAGCAGCACCCCGAGCACGATGGCCGTGATGACCTGGAAATACAGGGATTTGTAGAAGGGCTTGGGTGCGGTGGTGTGTTCCACGGGGTGGCTCATCGGGTTGTCTCCAATTTCGTGGCCAGGCTCCGCAGCGGGGCGCGCGGCCGGCCCCGTGGTTCAGCAATCGACATGCCACGCACGGCACCGGTCGCACCGCGCGCTAAGTCCTTGATTTGATGGACCTTTTGGTGAGCGTGCGAACCGCGACCCGCCGACGATCCGGATGGCGCGGGCAACGCCCGTCCGATCCGCCGGATCAACGCCTCGGGGAAAACCCTAGCCCTCATTCAACGATGTCAGACTTGCCGCATGAACGACAACGCCCAGCCGGCAGCAGCCACGGACAGCGCCTCCAAGCGCATCGCGCTCACGGTGGCGGCCGCCTTCTTCATGGAGACGCTGGACGCCACCATCATCGTCACCGCCCTGCCGGCCATCGGAGCCGGCTTCGGCATGGGCGCGCTGGACGCGAGCCTGGGCGTCACGGTCTACCTGATCGCGATGGCGGCGCTGGTGCCGGCGGCGGGCTGGTGCGCCGGGCGCTTCGGCGCGCGGCGGGTGTTTGCGCTCGCGGTCGGCACCTTCACCGTGGCTTCGCTCGCCTGCGGGCTGGCGCCCACCTTCGAGGTGTTCGTTGCGGCGCGTGTGCTGCAGGGCGCGGCGGCGGCCTTCATGTCGCCGGTGGGCCGGCTCGTGGTGCTGCGCGAAACGCCGAAGCACCGGCTGATAGAGGCCATCGGCACCATCACCTGGCCGGGGCTCATCGCGCCGGTGATCGGCCCGCCGCTGGGCGGGCTCATCGCAACGCACGCGTCGTGGCGCTGGATCTTCCTGCTGAACGTGCCGCTGGGCCTCGTGGGCCTGTGGCTCATCATGCGACTGTTCCCGCGCCGCACCGACGTGGCCCCGACCCGCTTCGATGCAATCGGCTTCGTGCTCACCGCCGTTGCGCTGGCCGCGCTGGTCGAAGGCCTCACGCGCCTGGGCGGATCGCAGCCAGGCTCGGCCACCACCCTTGGCCTGCTGGCAGCCGGCGCCGTGGCCGCAGCCGCCGCGGTGCGCCATGCGCGACGCACGACGGCGCCCCTGCTCGACCTGCGCGCGCTGGCTGTGCCGACTTATGCGCTGGCCACCGCGACGGCCGGCTTCGTCTCGCGCATCGCGATCAACGCCTCGCCCTTTTTGCTGCCGCTGATGTTCCAGATCGGCTTCGGCATGAACGCGTTCCAGGCGGGCTCGATGCTGCTGGTGTACATGGGCGGCAACCTCGTGATGAAGAGCGCCACCACGGCGGTGCTGCGGCGCTTCGGCTTTCGCAACGTGCTGACGGTGAACGGTGCGATCTGCGCCGCCACGCTGTTCGGCTGCGGGCTGCTGTCACCGGGCGACCCGCTGCCGTGGGTGTGCGTGCTGCTCTTCGTGGCAGGCATGGCGCGCTCGATGAACTTCACGGCCATCAACACGCTCGCCTTTGCCGACGTGCCCGACGAATCCCGCGCCGGCGCAAGCACGCTCGGCACGATGCTGCAGCAGGTTTCGCTCGCGCTCGGCGTGGCGCTGGGCGCGATGGTGCTCGGCGCGTCGAAGGCACTGCGCGGCGCGCCGGCTGTGCAGCTCGCGGATTTCCATCACGCCTGGTATGTGGTCGGCCTGCTGATGGCCATCGCAACGCTGATGACGCTGCGGCTCGACCGCCATGCGGGCATGGCAGTGTCGCGAAGGCCGTGAGAACATCGTTCGCCCTGCTGTTTCCCTTTCGGAGATTTCTTCCATGCCACTGCACATCGGCATCGTCGGCTGCTCGGCCGAAGGCGCTGCGCTCTGCTATCGCACGCTGTGCGTCGAAGGCGCCCAGCACATGGGCCAGGCCCACGCGCATCCCGAAGTTTCGATGCACACGCACTCGCTCGCCGCGTACGTGGACTGCCTCGATCGCGGCGACGTCGACGGCGTCGCGCGACTGATGCTGTCGTCGGCGGGCAAGCTCGCGGCGGCTGGTGCTGACTTTCTGATCTGCCCCGACAACACGATCCACCAGGCGATGCATCGGGTGCTGCCGCAGTCGCCGCTGCCCTGGCTGCACATCGCCGAGGTGGTTGCAGCGGAGGCGGTGTCGCGGGGCTTTCGCCGCGTGGGCGTTCTGGGCACGCGCTGGCTGGTCGACAGCGAGGTCTACCCGCAGGCGCTGTCGGCCGCCGGGCTGGAAGCCGTGCGGCCTGATGCCGATGAGCGTGCAATGCTCGGCCGCATCATCATGGACGAACTGGTGCGCGGCGTGGTCCGGCCCGAGTCCACCGCGGTGCTGCAACAGATGATCGAAGGCCTGAAGGCGCGCGGCTGCGATGCAGTGGCGCTGGGCTGCACCGAACTGCCACTGGTGCTGAACGACGGCAACTCGGCACTCCCGACACTCGACTCGACGCGCCTGCTGGCACGCGCGGCACTGCGGCGTGCAACGACCGGCTGAGCACCCCGCCTATTTGCGCGCCTTGTCGATCTCGGCCATCAGCTCTTTCACGGTGGCCTCGCCGACCGAGGCCGAGTACTTGTCGATGACCGGCTTCACCTTCGTGCGCAGTTTCGCCATCTCTTCGGGCGGCAGCTCCGACACGGTCATGCCCGCCTTCTTCAATGCGTCGAGCGCGCTGTCGGCGGCGCCGCGCGAGGCCTCGCGCTGGAACGCGGTCGATTCGGTCGACGCCTCGGTGATGATCTTCTTCTCTTCCGCGCTCATGCCGTCCCAGGTCTTCCTGCTGATCAGCAGCGCCTGCGGGTTGTAGATGTGCCGGGTCTGGGTGATGTACTTCTGCACCTCGGCGAACTTGGACGACAGGATGGTGGTGTTCGGGTTCTCCTGCCCGTCGACCGCCTTCTGGTCGAGAGCGGGATACAGCTCGGGGAACGGCAGCGGAGTGGCATTGGCGCCCAGCGCGCCGAACAGGTCGATGTAGATCGGCGACTGGATCACGCGGATCTTCAGCCCCGCGATGTCGTCCGCCTTCACGATCGGCCGCTTGCTGTTGGTTAGGTTGCGAAAGCCCAGGTCCCAGTAGCCCAGGCCATGCAGGCCCTTGTCTTCCAGCCTGGCCATCAGCTTCTGGCCGAAGGGTCCGTCGGTGACCGCATCGGCCTCCTTGCCGCTGTTGAACAGGAACGGAAAGTCGTAGGCCGCGAACTCCTTCACCTGCGCCGAGAGAATGCCCGCGTTCAGCACCGTGAGTTCGACCGTGCCGCCCTGCAGCGCCGACACGGTCTGAAGATCGCCGCCGAGCGCGCCGCCCGCGAACAGCTTGACGGTGATCTTGCCGCCCGACTTGGCGGCCACGAGGTCGGCGAACTTCTGCGCGCCCTGCGCCTGCGGGTGACCGGTCTGGTTCTGAAACGCGAACTTGAGCGTCCGCTCCTTGACTTGCGCACCGGCGCCGCACATGGCGAACAACGCAACGGCGGCAACCAGCAGTTTCAGCATCGAAGGCTTCTTCATGGCAACGTCTCCTTGTATGTATATGTCTATCCGTGGAACAACCTGGCCGGCCCCGTCACCAGCCACGGGAACAGCACCATCAGGAACATGACGGCGAACTCGGCGATCATGAAAGGCACCACGCCGCGCGTGACGTCGTCCATCGAGATCTTTCCGACGCCGGCCACCACGTTGAGGACCGTGCCCACCGGCGGCGTGACCAGGCCGATCGAGTTGTTGATGATGAAGAGCACGCCGAAGTAGACCGGGTCGATGCCCGCGGCCTTCACGATGGGCATCAGCACGGGTGTGAGGATCAGGATCGTCGGCGTCATGTCCATCGCGGTACCCACGATCATCACCAGCACCATGATCGCGATCATCAGCAGGATCTGGTTGCCCATGAAGGGCTGCAGCAGCCCCACCACCTTCGAAGGCAGGTCGGCCACCGTGATGAGCCACGCGCTCACCATGGCCGCAGCGATCAGGAACATCACGATGGCGCTGGTCTTGGCCGCGCCCACGAACACCGCGTAGAGGTCCTTCCAGCTCAGCTCGCGATAGACGACGGTCGACACGAAAAGCGCATAGACGGCGGCCACCACGGCCGCCTCGGTCGGCGTGAACACGCCCATGCGCAGACCTACGAGGATGATCACCGGCAGCATCAGCGCCCACAGCGCCTTGCGGAACGCGGTGAAGACTTCGCCGCCCGACTTGCGCGGCGGAGGCACGATCTTCTCGCGCCGCACCAGCCAGGCCCAGGTGATCCACAGCGCGCCGCCGATCAGCAGGCCCGGCACGATGGCCGCGAGGAACAGCTTGGAGATCGAGACGTTGGCCGCAACGCCGAAGATCACGAGCCCGATGCTCGGCGGGATCACCGGGCCGATCACGCCGGTGGCCGCGATGAGCCCGCCCGCGCGCGCCTTGTCGTGGCCTGCCTTGACCATCATCGGCAGCAGCAGCGCCGTCAGCGCGGCGGCGTCGGCCACGGCCGACCCCGAGAGCGCGGAGAGCAGGCAGCCCGCCATGATGGTCACGTAGCCAAGGCCTCCCTTCACATGGCCGACCAGCGCGAGCGCGAAATCGACGATGCGCTTGGAGAGGCCGCCCACGTTCATGATCTCGCCGGCCAGCATGAAGAACGGCACGGCCAGCAGCGGAAAGCTGTCGGCGCCGCCGATCACGTTCTGCGCAAGGATCTGCGCGTCGAACAGGTCGAGGTGCCACATCAGCGCGACGCCGCTGGCCAGCAGCGAGAACGCGATGGGAATGCCCATCGCCATGGCAAGGAGCAGCGAGCCCACGAAGACGACGATGGTCACTTGCGTGCTCCCTGTTGTGCATCGCCTTGAGCGGTGCTGTCTTGCGAACCGAGGATCTGCTGCAGCTGCACCGCTTCTTCAGACTCCTGCACCATCACCAGATCGCTCTCGGCAATGCGCCCGGTGAGCAGGCGCAGCAGGTCGAGCATGAGGATGAACGCAGCCAGCACCGAGAACACCACGCCTGACATGTACACCACCGCCATCGAGGCGCCGGTGACCGGCGCTGTCACGTCCCAGTTGATGCGCGTCTGCGCCGTGCTGCCCTGGAACAGCAGCCACACGATGTAGAGCATTACCACGTGCCCTATCGCAAGGCAGATCTTCTTGCCGATGGGCGGCAGCTTCTGCACCACCATGTCGACGCCCAGGTGGCCGTGCTCCTTCAGCGCGACGACCGCGCCGAGAAAGGTCATCCAGATGAAGAGCCAGCGCGAGACTTCCTCGGACAGGGTGATGCCCGAATTGAAGCCGTAGCGCAGCACCACGTTGCCGAAGACCAGCACGACCATGACCGCAAGCGCGGCTGCGATCAGGGCTTCGATGCCGGCGCAGCACCGGTCGATCCATCGGTTCATGGCCATGCTCTGCGTTCAGGCCGGCGCGGCCTGCCTGTGCATCTCGACCAGCGCGCGCAGCGCAGCCAGGTAAGACTGCGGGCCCAGGCCCTGGACCGTGCCTTTCACCGCCGGCGAGATGATCGAATGCGCGCGCCATGTCTCGCGAGCGGCGATGTTGGACATGTGCACCTCGATGATCGGGAACGGCATCGCCTTGATCGCGTCGTGCAGCGGCACGCCGTGCTGCGTGAGGCCGGCCGGGTTGACCAGCGCACCCTGAGCCCCGTCGATGTGGGTGTGCAAAAAGTCGATCAGGTCGCCTTCGTGGTTCGACTGGAGGATGTCCAGCGTCACGCCGAGTTCGGTGGCGAGCTGCTGCAGCTGCGCATTGATTTCGGCCAGCGTGGTCTTGCCGTAGATGTGGGGTTCGCGGCGGCCGAACAGGTTGAGGTTGGGGCCGTGCAGGACGAGGATCTTCATGAGGCGCCTTCGGTCGGAGGTCTTACTGCTTGCGGATGCGCGCGAGTTCGTCGGTGTAGAGCTTGACGATGGCGGGGTCATAGCTCGCGGCGAAACGCTCGGTGACAGGCTTGGCAATCTGCCGCATGCGGGCCTGCTCGGCGGGCGCGAGCTCGTTGAACTGCGCCCCCTTGGCCTGCAAGTCGCCTACGGCGCGCTGCGCGGCGGCGCGGCTCACCTGGCGCTGATAGCCGCGCGCTTCGTCGGCGGCCTCGCGCATCATCTTCTGCTCGGTAGGGCTCAGCGAGTCCCAGAACTTCTTGCTGACCAGCACGATGTTGGCCGCATACACATGGTTCGTGGCGCTCACGAACTTCTGCACCTCGTAGAACTTGTTCGACAGGATCACCGCGTACGGGTTCTCCTGGCCATCGACCGCCTTCGACTCGAGCGCGCCGTACAGCTCGGCGAAAGGCATCGGCACCGGGTTGGCCTTGAAGGCCTTGAAGGTTTCGAGGAACACGGGGTTCGGAATGACGCGGATCTTCAGGCCTTCGAGGTCCTCGGGCTTGGTGATGGGCCGCTTGCTGTTGGTGACGTTGCGAAAGCCCAGGTCCCAATAGCCCAGCGCCACCAGCCCCTTCTCCGGCAGCTTCGCGATCAACGCCTGGCCCAGCGGGCCGTCGAGCAGCGCATCGGCCTGCGCAAAGCTGCCCACCGCGAACGGGAAGTCGACAAGGCCGAACTCCTTGACGATGCCTGCGAGCGACGTGGTGGCCGGTGCCGACATCTGCTGCACACCGCCCTGCAGCGCCGACTGCTGCTGCATCTCGTTGCCCAGCTGCGAGGCCGGAAACTCCTGCACCTTCATCTTGCCGCCGCTCTTGGCCGCGAGCAGTTCGGCAAAACGCTTCACGCCAAAGCTCACGGGGTGGTCGGCGTTGTTGAGGTGGCCGAAGCGGATCACACGGTCCTGCACGCCCTGCGCGAGCGCGGGAATGGCCAGGGCGAGGGTCAGGCCGGCCGCTGCCAGCTGGCGATGAAGCGTTCTCAAAATGTGATCTCCAACTGTGTGAAGGTGCAAGGGCGGCGCGATCTTAGGGCGGAATTGGAAAATATTTCCACTAGTGAAAACACTTGGCAAAAGCGCTAGAGTGACGTCATGACAGCCATACTCGAACGCAGCTTCAAGGTCCTCGAACACTTGGCCGGCCACCCCGAAGGCCGCGCGCTGTCGGCACTGTCGGCCGAGCTGGAAATGCCGCTGAGCGCCACGCACCGCCTGCTGACCGAGCTCATCCGCTGCGGCTATGTGCGGCAGGACCAGAGCCACGGCGACTACATGCTCACCATCAAGCTGGTGTCGCTGGGCCTGAGCTTCCTCAGCAACAGCGGTATCGTCGACGTGGCGCAGCCGCTGCTCGACCGGCTCGCCGCCGAATCGGGCGAACTGGTGCGGCTGGCGGTGGTCGACGGCGACGAGCTCACCTTCGTCGCCAAGGCGCAGGGTGCAACGCGCGGCCTGCGCTACGACCCGGACATGGGCCTTTCGGTGAACCTCTCCTGCAGCTCCGCCGGCCACGCCTGGCTGTCGACAATGACGGACGAGCAGGCGCTGCAACTCGTGGCGAAGCAGGGCTTCGGCAAGCCCGAGGACTACGGCCCGAAGGCGCCGACTACCGTGAAAGCACTGCTGGCATATCTGCGTGCGGCACGCAAGCGCGGCTTCGCGATGATCAGCGAGGTGTTCGCGCCGGCAATGACCGCCATGGCCGCGCCGGTGCGCAGCGGCAACGGCGCGGTGATCGGCGTCATCACCATCGCAGGGCCACTGGTGCGACTGACCGAGGAACGCATGCTCGAACTGGGACCGGTGCTGCTGTCGTCGGCCGAGGACGTGGCGCAGGCCAGCGGAGCGTCCGCGATGTTCAAGCGAAGGGCCTGACCGGACATCGCGCGGCGGCCATGGTGCTTATCTATTCAGAATGGAGCCTCCTCGACAAGCCAAGGAGACATTCATGCACGACATCGCCGCGCTCCAGAAACTGCTGGACACGATCTTCCCCGGCCTGATGGGCGTACGACTCACCGAGCTCGCACCCGACCGCGTGGTCGCGCAGATGGAGGTGCGGCAAGACCTGTGCACCGCCGGCGGCATCCTGCACGGCGGCGCCTACATGGCCTTCGCCGACACTCTGGGTGCGGTCGGCACCATCGCCAACCTGCCAGAAGGCAAGCGCACGACGACCACCGATTCGAGCACCAAGTTCATCGCGGGCGCGCGCCTGGGCACTACCGTCACGGGCACCTGCCTGGCGCTGCATCGCGGACGCACTACGCATGTGTGGCAAACCTCGGTGACCAATGCCGACGGCAAGCTGTGCGCGGTCGTCACGCAGACGCAACTGGTGCTGGACGGGGCTTAGAAGCCACGGTGGCCAGCAGTCCGCAAAGTAGACTTTGGACTGCTTGTATCACCCGTCACAAAATCATACATTTCGCCTCAAGGAGGCCACCAGCCAATTCGGCTGCTCGAAGCGGTGGCAAAACCAGCCATGGCAATCGAATGGAATCCAGGTCCGCCCCCGCCTCCGGGCTTCATCGTCAGAGGCCGGGTTGGCTTTGACAGGGACGATGCGAAATTTGTGGACTCATCCACAAGCTACATGCAGACCGTCTTCCGGCCTTTGGGCACCTGGAGCCCGTTGGGTCCGACGGAAAGCCGCTATGTGCATGGCACGCCCCACCAGAACGTCACCGACCGATCCACCGGAGTAGTGACTCCCGGGCAGGGAACGATGCGCGCCCATCACATCGCGGACCATGAAATCCAGCTGATGATCTGCGACTACATGAACGGCACCATCAACATGGCTGTTCTACTGGATCGAATCGGGGCGCTCTACCTGACGAGCTGGGTCGATGTGATCGTCACACCGCGTCTCTTCAAGATCTGGCTCCAGTGGTCCCTGGCCTTGGCGAAGGCACTCACCGTCATAACGTCGCAAGTCGTCAGATTGTCAAAGACAAAGCAAGCCGAATACGCGACCCGACTGAGCGAAGCGCTCTCGAGTTCGGTGGCAAACCTCCGGGTGGGGCATGCGCAAACAGACGTTGCGCTGGCACACGGAGTTGCCCCCCGCATGCAGCGCGGTGTGTACGACCTGTTCGGCTACTTCATCGGCTGGCTGACGGGACACAACTTCGCACAACCGACGCTCTCCGTCGAAACATCGCTGGTCTCGAGCTCCTGGGACAGCCACTACACCGGACACCTGACCGCGCCGTCCGGGACAAGCGTGATTGTCAACAACGTCTTCATCGGGCCCGGCGGCATACCGGGCAGCCTCTTCATCTCGGAGGAAGATCCGCTTCATCCTGCAACGCGGTCTACGCGGCCGGTTCCCCAACGCTATCCGGGAACGACGGGGCTTACCGGTTATGTGCTCAGGAGCACCCGGTCGATCACCCATCTCGGCGTGATCGTGCTGATCTTGACCCTCCTGGGCTACAAGGGAAAAGAACTGATCTGGCCGCGAGCGCTCCCCCGGATCTGAATGCCGCCCTGCATGCGGGGCGATACGGCGGATGCACGAAAGTAAAGTCCTGCTGCCGATCAATCGATCCATCGCCGTCGGCAAGCGGCGATATCCAATATGGTGCCCCGTCCCGGTGGCGTCGGCATGCGCTTACGGCCAGTTCGCGCAGCGTCCTATCGACGCATCGACCGTGGTTTCTAGTCTGGACTCCAGGCACCGGACATCCTCTCGGACATCCTCTATGTGTGCAACGAACACGGTGCCCAAAGGAGATGACCATGCAGAAACTCATATGGACCTGCGCCGTCGCGTCGTGCCTCACGGTGCTCTCGGCCCACGCGCAGATGAACCCGCCTCCGGCGGCGACCGTTGATCCGGCCATTGCCGAACTCAAGGCCGGCCGCGACAAGATTGCAGCCGACTACAAGACCGACCGTGCAGCCTGCGACGCCATGAAGGACAACGCCAAGGACGTCTGCATCGAGGAGGCCAAGGGCAAGGAAAAGATCGCCAAGGCCGAGCTGGACCAGAAGCTCAAGCCAAGTGACGGCAACGCCCGCAAGGTGGCGCAAGCCAAGGTGGACGTTGCCTACAGCATCGCGAAGGAAAAGTGCGACGACCAGAAGGGCGACGCCAAGTCCGCCTGCATGAAGCAGGCCAAGGCCGATGAAGACAAGGGCAAGGCCGAGATCAAGGCAATGAAAAAGTAGATCGCGGTGCGGCAGAAGGAGCCTCGAGCATGAAGCAGCAGCAGGCGGGAAGCGACGAGCGTGACGACAACCGCCGCGTATCGGCATGGGGCGTCGTGGCGGTCATCGTCGTGCTGCTTGGCGCGCTCGCGTACTTCCATGCACTCCAGAAACGCTTCGAATTCCCGGCAGAGATGATGCCGCCCGCGCAGAGCGCTCCCAGCGAAATGCCCGGAGTTCTTCCGGGCAGTTAGAGCGTTCGGCGGTGCAGGCATCGCCGAGCGCATCGGAAGACACAGGCAAGCCCATGGAACGACTCTTCGACTCCTTCGCCAACACCTTCGCCCGCATGGCCGGCAGCCCGGCGGCCTTCCTGATCTGCGTGGCCGTGGTCGTGGCCTGGGCGGTTTCGGGTCCGTTCTTCGGCTTTTCGGAGACATGGCAACTCGTGATCAACACGGGCACCACCATCGTCACCTTCCTGATGGTCTTCCTCATTCAGAACACCCAGAACCGCGATGGTGTGGCCTTGCAGACCAAGCTGGACGAACTGATCCGCTCCTCCAACGCGGAGGATGACTTCATCGGCATCGAGAAGCTCACGGACAGGGAGTTGATTGCGCTGCACGAGCGCTGCGAGGCGGCAGCGAAGAAAAGCCAGGAGACGCTGGAGAAAGCCCGGACCGAGCGCAAGCGCCGCGGCCACCATGACCACCGCGTGGACCGAGGCAGCAACGCCCGCTCAATCGATCCATAGCTGCCGGCAAGCAGCCATATCCAGTATGGTGATGAGCTGCTTGTTGCGCCGTATCAGGCACGCAGTTGTGATGCGACTACCTCGCGGAACGTCGTCAGCTGATCGTCGATGCGCACGTGATACGACGCCAGATCCGCTCGCGCGTTCACGCGCACGCTCCCTCATTCCGTCGAAGAACCCGCTGCGGCGCCACAGTCACACTCTCTTCAGCACAACCCCGAATCATTCGCGCTGCAGCAGGCGATGACATCGAAAACATTCGCGACGTGCACTGCGCATGTGCATGCATCGAGAAGCTTATCGTTCCACAGCAGGTGAATGATTGCGAAGAGGTCTATCCAACCCGCTCCGAACTCGGCGCGTTGATCCGCCTCGTCAATGAGGAACTGCGGCGGCGCATCGAAGCCACGGACGGCACGATCAACTCCTTGCGTGGCGCCCTGCTACGCGAACAGGCGCCGCAATGACGCCGCAATGACGCCGATTTGCTAGCGCAAAAGCAAAAAGGCGCTACAACCTCGAAAGTTGTAGCGCCTTGCGGAATATGGTGGCCTGGGGCGGAATCGAACCACCGACACGCGGATTTTCAATCCGCTGCTCTACCAACTGAGCTACCGGGCCATTGCATTTGTGTGCAGCCCTAAATTATACAGCGCTTCTGCGCCCTCTTGAAAGATCGACGCCAAGTTGTTTGAGCTTGCGGTACAGGTGGGTGCGTTCGAGGCCGGTTTTCTCGGCGACGCGGGTCATCGAACCGTTCTCCATCGCCAAGTGAAACTCGAAGTACGCCTTCTCGAAACCATCGCGCGCATCGCGCAGCGGGCGGTCGAGGTCGAAGCTCTGTGTCGATTGCGGGCCGGCGTCGACCACGGGCACGGACGCCAGCGAGGCCATCAGCAGGCTGTCGCCTGTCGTCGTGATGGCGGCCGCCTGGTTGCCGGTGACCGGCGCGGGCACCACGCCTGCCGCGGCGCGGCGCGCGCTCTCGCGCGCCAGGCCCTGCTCCACTGCCTTGAGCAGCTTCTGCATGGTGATGGGCTTCTCGAGGAAGGCGAAGGCGCCGATGCGCGTGGCGTCGACCGCGGTGTCGATGGTGGCGTGGCCACTCATCATGATGACGGGCATGCTCAGCAGGCCCGCGGTGGACCACTCCTTGAGCAGCGTGACGCCGTCGGTGTCGGGCATCCAGATGTCGAGCAGCACGAGATCGGGCCGTGCGCGCTGGCGCGCAGCGCGGGCTTCGGCGGCGTTTTCCGCGAGCTCCACGTTGTGGCCTTCGTCATTGAGAATTTCGAAGAGCAGGTCCCGGATGCCCAGCTCGTCATCGACCACGAGAATGTTTGCCATGAGTGCTGCTTGTTGTTTGCGCTGGTGTCTGCAATGTATTGAGGGTCCGCTGGCCCATCCATCGCCTGTGCGACGACGGAGATTCGTGCGGCTCAGGCGGCGGAAGACTTCGAATCTTCGGTGTGAGCGACCGCTGCCCGCGGCTCGCCTGCCAGCGCGAATGATAGCGAGACTTGTGCCCCTGCTACAGCCCCATCGACGACGCGGTTGGAAAGCTCGATGCGCGCGCCGTGTTCGTCCGCGATTTTCTTCACGACGGCAAGGCCCAAACCAGTACCTTTTGTTTTCGTGGTTACGTATGGTTCGAAGGCGCGCTTCAAAATATTTTCGGCAAAGCCCGGGCCGCTGTCCTGCACCGTCAGGCGCACGCGCTGCCCCGAATCGCCGAGCCGCGTGCGGATGACGACCTCGCCGGCCCTGCCTGTGCCGCTGGCGGCAGCTTCGGCGGCGTCCTGCGCGTTCTGCAACAGGTTGTGTATGACCTGACGGATCTGCTGCGCGTCGCCGCGGATGGGCGGGCAGCGCTCGTCGAGTTCTGAGCGCAGCGTGATCGGCAGGCTCTCGGCGTTGTAGAGCTGGAGCACGTCGGTCAGCAAGGCGTTGAGGTCCACCGGCTTGAGGTCGGCTGCGGGCAGGCGCGCGTAGTCGCGGAATTCGTTCACCAGCCGCTTCATCGCATCGACCTGGTCGACGATGGTCTTCACCGACTTCACGAGCACGGCCTGTTCGGGCGGCGGGACCTTGCCCGAGAGCTTCATCTCGAGCCGCTCGGCCGAGAGCTGGATCGGCGTGAGCGGATTCTTGATCTCGTGCGCGAGGCGGCGCGCCACTTCGCCCCAGGCCTGCGCGCGCTGGGCCGAGACGATTTCGGAGATGTCGTCGAACACCAGCAGCCGCGCGGCGCCGGGCAGTTCCGCGCCGCGCGCGACGATGTTGATGGCGCCGTCCTGCTGCGGCAGGTCGGTGCCGGAGGCGTGCAGCTCGAAGGCGTGCTGCCAGTGGTCGAGGCCGTGCTGCATGCGCTCGACGAGAAAGTCGTCGAACTGCTGCTGCACCTTGGCACCGAACTCGGCCAGGCCCGGCACATCAATGAGTGCCCGGCCTTCGTAGGCGGCGAGCGGCGCACGCAGCACGCGGGTCGCGCCCGGATTGGTGGACAGCACAGTGCCCTTGGCGTCGAGCACGATCACGCCCGATGTCAGGTTGTCGAGAATGGTCTGCAAGTTGGCGCGCGCAGCGTCGAGCTGGCCCATGGTCTTCTCGACCGCGCCGCGGGCGTCGGCCAGTTGCTGCGTCATGACGGCGAACGAGCGCGTAAGGCCGCCGAGTTCGTCCTTGCCCTGCAGCACGGCGGTGGGCCGCAGGTCGCCGGCCGCCACCTGGCGCACGCCGTCTGCCAGCACGAGCAGCGGCCGCGCGAGCTGGTTGCCGAACAGCACGGCCAGCAGCACCGCACCGAACACGGCGAGGAACAGGCTCAGCGTGAGCGTGCCGATGTACATGCGACGCAGGCCCTCGCGCGCGAGCGCCCGCTCCTGGTATTCGCGGTTGGCCTCCTGCACGGCGAGCGCGTTGGCGACCACGGCCGGCGGCAGCGGCCGCGTGACCTGCAGATAGCGCGGCGCGGTGTCGAAGTCGAAGCCCGGCCTCTGCACCATGGCGAGCGCACGCACGCTCGCGACTGGCGGGGTTGCGCCCGGCGCGGCTGTTTCGTCCAGCCCCTCGACGTGCGCGACGGCGCGCTCGGGGCGGACCTGGCGGAACTGCTGCACGGTTGGCCGCTCGGGGTTGAGCTGAAAACGCGAGGAGCCGGCGCTGGCCACGAGTTGCCCGTTGCCGGTCCACAGGATCACGTCGGTGGCCTCAAGCTGATCGCGGATGCGTTCCAGCACCAGGCCCGCGCTCGTGTCAGGCACTTGCGCCAGCTGTGCGCTGGCGCTGCGCGTCTTGGCGGCGAGGTCATCGGACAGCGAATCGAGCGTGGCGCGCCCCAGGTTGAGGCCAGCATCGAGCGCGCCCTCGACCTTCACGTCGAACCAGCTCTCGATCGAGCGCGCGACGAACTGATAAGACACCACGTAGACCAGCGCCCCGGGCACCACGCCCACCAGCGCGAAGATGGCCGCCAGCTTGATGAGCAATCGGCTGCCGAACTTGCCCTGCCGCAGCCGCCGCAGCAAGCGGAAGGCAACCCAGCCGATCACCAGCACCAGCAGCACCGCCACCACGACGTTGATGCCGAACAGGCGCACGTAGTAGCGCTCGTACAGTGCGCGGTTGTTGGTGGCCTGCGCCAGCAGGAACATCAGCACCAGGCCGATGGCCGTGACCAGCGCGGCGCCGACACCAATGGCCCAGCGCGTGGCCCGCGCGCGGCGCGCGGCCGGCGTGGCCGCTGCGCCGCTGCGCCCGGAAGTGCTCACTTCTGCTTCTCCAGAGGGAGCTTTGCCGTGCGTTCGGCGGCGATGTTCCAGTCGGCCTGCCCGACCACGCCGATCTGGAATGGGCGCGGCAGCTGCGAGGTGTCGAGCCGGAAGCGGAAAGTGACCTGGTGCTGCGGGTCGTCGCCGATCTCGGCCACATCGCCCAGCCGCAGGCGGCCTATGCGCTTGATGGCGTCAAGCGCATCGCCGAGGGTGTCGAAGTTCTGGTTCAGCGAGATGCCCAGGCCGGCCGCGCCGGTCATCGGCGCCGCCGACACGTTGAGTCGCCAGCGCCGCGTGAGTGGCTGGTAGGCCAGCCGCATGTGGCGCGCGACCTGGGCGACCTTGCGATCGGTCCAGTACCAGCGCTCCTGGTAGAGCTCGGCCTCGGCCACGAAATAGATGGCGATGCCCTTGTCGAGCACCTCCTCCACCAAGGAGGGCAGCTCGAACTGCACGGCAGCGCTGAAGTAGACGCCGTCGTCGGACTGCTCGAGGCGCATCTGGGTGATCGACGTGCCGTTGCGGCCCTGGGCGGCCGCCGGGGCCGGCAGCAGCAGGACCATCCACATTGCCCAGGCCCAGAGCAGGACAGCCAGCAAGGCCGGCCAGCGCCGTTCAGTGCGGGCGCTTCTCAAGCAGGGCGTAGAAGAAACCGTCGTGGTCACCAGAGGGATTGTCCGGGACGCCACGGGCATTCGACCCGCTTTGGGGCAGCAAATGGCCTGGCGATGGCAGCAATCGTGCGTCGGTGTTGTGTACAAGAAACGCATCAATTTGTTGCGAACCCTCTTCGCGGAACACGGAGCAGGTGCAGTAAAGGAGCCGGCCGCCGGGCCGCACCAGCGGCCAGAGCGCGGCCAGGAGAGCGGCCTGCTGGGCTGCGAGCTGGGCGGTGTCGCTTTCGCGGCGCAGCCAGCGCACATCAGGATGGCGTCGCACGATGCCCGAGGCCGTGCATGGTGCGTCGAGCAGGATGGCGTCGAAGGGCGTGCCGTCCCACCATTGGTCCGGACGCCCCGCGTCGGCGACGAGCACCTTGGCGTTGAGGCCGATGCGGGCCAGGGTTTCGTCGATGCGGCGGCTGCGGACGGCATCGACTTCCAGGGCTGTCACGTCGATAACGCCGGGGGCCGCCATTTCGAGCAGGTGCGCGGTCTTGCCGCCGGGGGCGGCGCAGGCATCGAGCACGCGCAGTGGCGCCGCCGCACCCGGCTTCGTCGGCAAGAGGCCTTCGAGCAGCAGCGGTGCGGCCATCTGCGCGGCGGCATCCTGCACCGAGCAGGCGCCGTCGGCAAAACCGGGCAGTTGCTGCACGGGGCGTGCGCGCGTCAGCTGCAGGCCGCTGGGGCCTACGCGTATCGCACCGAGGCCAACGGCCTCCAGCTCCGCCAGATACGAAGCCACGGTCGATTTCTGAGCGTTGACCCGCAGCGTCATCGGCGCCTGCGCGTTGTCGGCGCCCAGCACCCGCTGCCAGTCGCGCGGATGGTCGCGCTTGAGGCGCTCGATCCACCAGCGCGGGTGGTTCCATTGCGCGACGGGTTCGGTGTCGGTGGCGGCCACGAGCTCGTCACGTTCGCGCAAGAAGCGCCGCAGACAGGCATTGATGAAGCTGGCCTGCGCCCGCGTGGCCGGGTTGCGCTTGGCGGCCTCGACGGCCTGGTCGACCAGCGTGAAGGGCTCGTAAGGTGCACGCTCGCTGTCCCACGCCAGCGCCAGCGCGGTGCACAGCAGGGCATCGGGCAGCGGCGGCGGCGTGCGCTTGGCCAGGTGGCGACGCAGCGCCTCGGCGCGGCCGAGCCAGCGCAGCACCTGGAAGCCGAGCGCCTGCACGCCGGGGCGCAGCGAAGGCTCGACCGCCTCGAAGGCAACCGAGCCCGAGGTGCCGGCGCGAATCGACGCCAGCGCCACCGCGGTCAGTTGCAGTTGGCGCCAGAGCGGAGGCTGCAGCGACGGCGCACCGTTGTTGCTGCTGGAGGAAGGATCGGAAGGTAGTTCTGACAAGTTGGGGCGATGGTAACGGGCGACCGTAAAGCCGGACGCCGTGCAATGGAAAGAAGAAAGAGCCGCGCCGGGCGCCGAACTCAGAGCAGCGGAGCGGCTGGACGCAGACGCACGGCCCATGCCACCAGCAACGCCGGAAACTGCGCGATCGCAGCGTTGTAGTGCCCCACCGCCTGGTTGAACTGGCTGCGCGCGATCTCCGCCGCGGCCGAAGGCTCGGGCCACGCGATCGGCTCGATGGCGCTGGGCACCGTGGCCTCGGTCCCGGGCTGAAGTTGCGCCGGCCGCGACAGAGTGCCGTCGGCGTCGAACACCGTCACATCGTCCGGGTGCTGGCGTCGCCACGCATTGATCCACACCTGCAGCGCAGTGGCCAGCGCGGCCATGACGCCGGTGTCCAGCGGGTGCAGCCGGGTCGCGCCGAGCAGGGTCGCGAGCTGGGTGGTCGCGGCCTGCAATGGCGCGATGGACGACAGCGACTCACCCGTCGGCGACGCGTCCACCGGTGGCGCGGCGGTGATGCTGGCCTGCACGAAATCGAGCTGCTTGCCCAGGGCCGCATCGAGCAGCCCGTAGGCCTGCAGCACGGCCGCGCGCAAACGCACCAGCCGGTTGTAGGCACCGACAAACCAGAACAGCAGGACCGCGATCACGATCCAGCTGGTCAGCGATTCGGGCAATACGCTCATCGACGACAACGCCTCATCATTGAAAACACAAAGAAAAACGCCCCCCAACCGGAGGCGGTCGGGGGGCGTGGTGTACCGGTCATGGCCGGTGATGCTACCGAGTTATTCGGTCGCGGCGCCTTCGCTGGCGTCAGCCGTGCTGGCCGCTGCATCGCTGTCGGCGGAGCCTGCCAGTTCGGCAGCTTCCGATTCGGCGATGGCACGGCGCTCGGCTTCGTCCATGGCGTCCTTGACCTTGCGGGCCTGGTGGTAAGCCATGCCGGTGCCTGCGGGGATCAGGCGGCCGACGATGACGTTTTCCTTCAGGCCGCGCAGCTCGTCGCGCTTGCCCATGATCGCGGCTTCGGTCAGCACGCGCGTCGTTTCCTGGAACGAAGCAGCCGAGATGAACGAGTCGGTCGACAGCGACGCCTTCGTGATACCCAGCAGCAGGTTGGTGAACGTCGCGGGGATCTTGCCGTCGGCGCGCAGGGCGTCGTTGGTGTTGAGCATTTCGCTGCGTTCGACCTGTTCGCCGGAGATGTAGCTCGTGTCGCCGATGTTGTCGACCACGACGCGGCGCAGCATCTGGCGAACGATCACCTCGATGTGCTTGTCGTTGATCTTCACACCCTGCAGGCGGTACACGTCCTGCACTTCGTCCACGATGTAGCGCGCCAGTTCTTCCGAACCCAGCAGGCGCAGGATGTCCTGCGGGTCCGCCGGGCCGTCGACCACGGATTCGCCCTTGTTCACCACCTGGCCTTCGTGCACCAGGATGTTCTTTTCCTTCGGCACGAGGTCTTCCCAGACCGTGCCTTCCGGATCGGTGATCTGCAGGCGGATCTTGCCCTTCGTTTCCTTGCCGAACGACACGGTGCCGGTCATTTCGGCCAGCATGCCCTTGTCCTTCGGCGAACGGGCTTCGAACAGCTCGGCAACGCGCGGCAGACCGCCGGTAATGTCGCGGGTCTTCTGGCCTTCGACCGGAATACGCGCCAGCACTTCGCCGGGGCCCACGTCCTGACCGTCACGGATCTGGACCAGTGCGCCGATCGGGAAGCCGATCGTCACCGAGTGGTCGGTGCCCGGGATCTTCACTTCGGCGCCGGAGGCATCGATGAGCTTCACCTGCGGGCGCACGACCTTGGCAGCGCCGCGGCGCTTCGGGTCGATCACGACCAGGGTCGACAGGCCGGTCACTTCGTCCACCTGCTTCGCAACGGTGAGGCCTTCCTCGACGTTTTCGAACTGCGTCTTGCCGGCGAACTCGGTAATGATCGGGCGCGTCAGCGGATCCCAGTTGGCAAGCACGTGGCCGGCCTTGATCTGCTGGTCGGCCTTGACCGTCAGGGTCGCGCCGTACGGCACCTTGTGGCGTTCGCGCTCACGGCCGTGCTCGTCATGAATGACGATCTCGCCCGAACGCGAAATCACGACCAGCTCGCCCTTGCTGTTGGTCACGTAGCGCATCGTGGCGTTGAAGCCGATCGAGCCGTTCGACTTGGCTTCCACGCTCGAAGCGATGGCAGCGCGCGAAGCGGCACCACCGATGTGGAAGGTACGCATCGTCAGCTGCGTGCCGGGTTCGCCGATGGACTGAGCGGCGATCACACCGACGGCTTCGCCGATGTTGATCAGGCCGCCGCGGCCCAGGTCGCGGCCGTAGCAGGTCGCGCAGATGCCGAAGCGGGTTTCGCAGGTCAGCGCCGTGCGGACCTTGACCTCGTCGACGCCTTGCGCTTCCAGCGCTTCGATGTTGTCTTCGTCGAACATCTCGCCGGCCTTCAGCAGCACCGAACGGTTTTCCGGGTGCAGCACGTCGTCCGCAGCCGAGCGGCCGAGGATACGGTCGCGCAGCGACTCGATCACTTCACCGCCTTCGACGATGGCGCGCATCAGGTAGCCGCCGTGCGTGCCGCAGTCCTGCTCGGTCACGACCAGGTCTTGCGTCACGTCGACCAGACGACGGGTCAGGTAGCCCGAGTTCGCCGTCTTCAGCGCCGTGTCGGCCAGACCCTTACGGGCACCGTGGGTGGAGATGAAGTACTCCAGCACGTTCAGGCCTTCGCGGAAGTTCGCGGTAATGGGCGTCTCGATGATCGAGCCGTCCGGCTTGGCCATCAGGCCCCGCATACCGGCCACCTGGCGAATCTGGGCCGCGGAACCGCGGGCGCCCGAGTCGGCCATCATGTAGATCGAGTTGAAGGACTCCTGCTCGACTTCCTTGCCGTGGCGGTCGATGACGCGTTGCTTCGACAGCTTGGCCATCATGACCTTCGACACTTCGTCGCCGGCCTTGCCCCAGATGTCCACCACCTTGTTGTAGCGTTCGCCGGAGGTCACCAGACCCGACACGTACTGCTGCTCGATCTCCTTCACTTCCTTGGCGGAGCGCTCAATGATGCCGTGCTTCTCGGCGGGCACCAGCATGTCGTCGATGGCGATCGAGATGCCGGCCTTGGTCGCCAGGCGGAAGCCGTTTTGCAGCAGCTTGTCGGCGAACACGACGGTCTCTTTCAGGCCGCACTTGCGGAACGAGACGTTGATGAGCTTGGAGATTTCCTTCTTCTTCAGCGCCTTGTTGATGTTCGAGAACGGCAGGCCCTTCGGCAGGATCTCGGACAGCAGGGCACGGCCCACGGTGGTGTCCACGAGCGAGGTCGACGGCGTGAATTCGCCGGTTTCCTTGTTCTTGGTGTATTCCGTGATGCGCACTGCCACCTTGGCGGTGAGTTCGACTTCGTTGGCGTCGAGCGCGCGCTGCACTTCACCGATGTCGGAGAAGATCAGGCCCTCGCCCTTGCCGTTGATGCGGTCGCGGGTCGTGTAGTACAGACCCAGCACCACGTCCTGCGAAGGAACGATCGACGGTTCGCCCGAAGCCGGGAACAGCACGTTGTTGGAGGCCAGCATCAGCGTGCGGGCTTCCATTTGCGCTTCCACCGACAGCGGCACGTGAACAGCCATCTGGTCGCCGTCGAAGTCGGCGTTGAATGCCGCGCAGACGAGCGGGTGCAGCTGGATGGCCTTGCCTTCGATCAGGATCGGTTCGAAGGCCTGGATGCCCAGACGGTGCAGCGTAGGAGCGCGGTTCAGCATGACCGGGTGCTCCTTGATGACCTCTTCCAGGATGTCCCAGACCACCGGCGTGCCCGATTCGACTTCCTTCTTGGCAGCCTTGATCGTCGTCGCGATGCCCATGGCTTCGAGGCGCGAGAAGATGAAGGGCTTGAACAGTTCGAGCGCCATCAGCTTCGGCAGGCCGCACTGGTGCAGCTTGAGCGTCGGGCCCACCACGATGACCGAACGGCCCGAGTAGTCGACGCGCTTGCCCAGCAGATTCTGGCGGAAGCGGCCGCTCTTGCCCTTGATCATGTCGGCCAGCGACTTCAGCGCGCGCTTGTTGGCGCCCGTCATGGCCTTGCCACGGCGGCCGTTGTCCAGCAGCGAGTCGACAGCTTCCTGCAGCATCCGCTTTTCGTTGCGCGCGATGATTTCCGGAGCCTTCAGCTCCAGCAGGCGGCGCAGACGCGAATTGCGGTTGATGACGCGGCGATACAGGTCGTTCAGGTCGGAGGTCGCGAAGCGGCCGCCGTCCAGCGGCACCAGCGGACGCAGGTCCGGCGGCAGCACGGGCAGCACGTCGAGCACCATCCACTCGGGCTTGATGCCCGACTTGCGGAAGGCTTCCAGCACCTTCAGGCGCTTGGAGTTCTTCTTGACCTTGACTTCGGAGCCGGTCAGGTCGCCGCGCAGGCGTTCGATCTCGCTGTCGAGTTCGATGCCTTCGAGCAGGTCCTTGATGCCTTCGGCGCCCATCTTGGCGACGAATTCGTCACCGTATTCCTTGCGCTTCGCGTCGTAGTCGTCCTCGGACATGATGCCGAACTTCTTCAGCGGGGTCATGCCGGGGTCGGTGATCACGTAGGCTTCGAAGTACAGCACGCGTTCGATGTCGCGCAGCGTCATGTCGAGCACGAGGCCCAGGCGCGACGGCAGCGACTTCAGGAACCAGATGTGGGCGCAGGGCGCGGCCAAGTCGATGTGACCCATGCGCTCGCGACGCACCTTGGTCTGCGTGACTTCAACGCCGCACTTCTCGCAGATCACGCCGCGGTGCTTCAGGCGCTTGTACTTGCCGCACAGGCACTCGTAGTCCTTGATGGGGCCGAAGATCTTGGCGCAGAAGAGACCGTCGCGCTCGGGCTTGAACGTGCGGTAGTTGATCGTCTCGGGCTTCTTCACCTCGCCGAAAGACCACGAACGGATCTTCTCGGGCGAAGCCATGCCGATCTTGATGGCATCGAAATGCTCATCAGGCGTGAATTGCTTGAACAGGTCGAGTAGCGATTTCATAAGACTCTTTCCCTTTTCAAATTAAGAACGCTCGAGCTCGATGTCGAGGCCCAGCGAACGAATTTCCTTGACCAGCACGTTGAACGATTCCGGCATGCCGGCTTCGATCGAGTGCTCGCCCTTGACGATGCTTTCGTACACCTTGGTACGGCCTTGCACGTCGTCGGACTTCACGGTCAGCATTTCCTGCAGGACGTAGGCGGCGCCGTAAGCTTCCAGCGCCCACACTTCCATTTCCCCGAAACGCTGGCCGCCGAACTGCGCCTTGCCGCCCAGCGGTTGCTGCGTGACGAGCGAGTACGGGCCGGTGGAACGCGCGTGCATCTTGTCGTCGACCAGGTGATGCAGCTTCAGGAAGTGCATGTAGCCGACGGTGACGGGACGCTCGAACTGGTCGCCGGTGCGACCGTCGAACAGGTACGCCTGCGTGCGCGTATCGGTCAGGCCCTTGAGCTTGGCGATGTCGTCCGGGTAGGCGAGCTTCAGCATGCCGCGGATTTCTTCTTCCGAAGCACCGTCGAACACAGGCGTCGCGAAGGTCGCGCCGTTCTGCAGGTTCGCTGCCATTTCGAGCAGTTCGGTGTCGTTCAGCGAGCTGATGTTTTCCTGGCGGCCCGAGCCGTTGTACAGCTGCTCCATGAACTTGCGCAGCTCGGCCACCTTGGCCTCTTGCTGCAGCAGGTCACCGATGCGCTGGCCGATGCCCTTGCCGGCCCAGCCCAGATGCACCTCGAGCACCTGGCCCACGTTCATCCGCGAAGGCACGCCCAGCGGGTTCAGGCAGATGTCGCACGGCGTGCCGTCGGCCATGTGGGGCATGTCTTCGACCGGAACGATCTTCGACACCACACCCTTGTTGCCGTGGCGGCCGGCCATCTTGTCGCCGGGTTGCAGGCGGCGCTTGACGGCCAGGTAGACCTTGACCATCTTGAGCACGCCCGCGGGCAGCTCGTCGCCCTGCGTGAGCTTCTTGCGCTTTTCTTCGAACGCGAGGTCGAAGCTGTGGCGCGTCTGCTCCAGCGAGTTCTTGATCGACTCGAGCTGCGAAGCCACTTCGTCTTCCGCCGGGCGGATGTCGAACCAGTGGAACTTCTCGACCGACGACAGGTAGGCCTTGTCGAGCTTGGTGCCCTTGGCCAGCTTGTTCGGGCCGCCGTTGGCGACCTTGCCGGTCAGCAGCTTCTCGATACGGTCGAACGCGTCGGCTTCGACGATGCGAAGCTGGTCGTTCAGGTCGAGGCGGAAGCGCTTGAGCTCGTCGTCGATGATCTGCTGGGCGCGCTTGTCGCGCGTGATGCCTTCGCGGGTGAACACCTGCACGTCGATCACGGTGCCTTGCGAGCCCTGATCCACACGCAGCGAAGTGTCCTTCACGTCGGAAGCCTTCTCGCCGAAGATGGCGCGAAGCAGCTTCTCTTCAGGCGTCAGCGTGGTCTCGCCCTTCGGCGTGACCTTGCCCACCAGCGTGTCGCCCGGCTGCACTTCGGCGCCGACATAAATGATGCCGGATTCGTCGAGGCGGTTGAGCTGCTGCTCGGCCAGGTTCGGGATGTCGCGCGTGATTTCTTCTGCGCCCAGCTTCGTGTCGCGAGCCATCACCACCAGTTCCTCGATGTGGATCGAGGTGTAGCGGTCTTCTGCGACGACGCGTTCCGAGATCAGGATCGAGTCTTCGAAGTTGTAGCCGTTCCACGGCATGAACGCGATCAGCATGTTCTGGCCGAGGGCCAGTTCGCCGAGGTCGGTCGATGCGCCGTCGGCCACTACGTCGCCCTTGGCGATCTTGTCGCCGCGCTTGACGATGGGACGCTGGTGGATGTTGGTGTTCTGGTTCGAGCGCTGATACTTGATCAGGTTGTAGATGTCCACACCGACTTCACCGGCAGCCGCTTCGGCGTCGTTCACGCGCACCACGACACGGGTCGCATCGACGTAGTCGACGATACCGCCGCGGGTGGCCGTGACCACGGTGCCGGAGTCGACCGCGGAGACGCGCTCGATACCGGTACCGACCATCGGCTTCTCGGGGCGCAGCACAGGCACGGCCTGGCGCTGCATGTTGGCGCCCATCAACGCGCGGTTCGCGTCGTCGTGCTCGAGGAACGGCACGAGCGATGCGGCCACCGACACGATCTGCGCAGGCGACACATCCATGTACTGGATGCGTTCGGCACCGACCAGGATCGATTCGCCGGCTTCACGCGCCGAGACCAGGTCGCCGGTCAGCTTGCCGTCCTTGTCCAGGGCCGCGTTGGCCTGGGCGATGACGTACTTGCCTTCCTCGATGGCCGACAGGTAGTCGATGTCCATCGTGACCTTGCTGTCGATCACGCGACGGTACGGCGTCTCGATGAAGCCGTATTCGTTCAGGCGGGCGTACAGGGCCAGCGAGTTGATCAGGCCGATGTTCGGGCCTTCAGGCGTTTCGATCGGGCACACGCGGCCGTAGTGGGTCACGTGCACGTCGCGCACTTCGAAGCCTGCACGTTCACGCGTCAGACCACCCGGGCCAAGGGCCGACACGCGGCGCTTGTGGGTGATTTCGGACAGCGGGTTCGTCTGGTCCATGAACTGCGACAGCTGCGAGGCACCGAAGAATTCCTTCAGCGCGGCCGAGATCGGCTTGCTGTTGATCAGGTCGTGCGGCATCAGCGGCTCTTGTTCCGCTTGACCCAGACGTTCCTTCACGGCCTTCTCGATACGTGCCAGGCCGGTGCGGTACTGGTTTTCGGCCAGTTCGCCGACGCAACGCACGCGGCGGTTGCCCAGGTGGTCGATGTCGTCGACTTCGCCGTTGCCGTTGCGCAGGTCAACGAGGATCTTGACCACGGCCAGGATGTCTTCGTTGGTCAGCACCATCGGGCCGGTCGATTCGTCGCGGCCGACCTTGGCGTTGAACTTCATGCGGCCGACGCGCGACAGGTCGTACGTGTCCGGGTTGTAGAACAGGCGCTGGAACAGGGCCTGCACGGCGTCTTCCGTCGGCGGCTCGCCGGGGCGCATCATGCGGTAGATGGCCACGCGCGCAGCGAATTCGTCCACGGTTTCGTCGATGCGCAGGGTCTGCGAGATGTACGCGCCCTGGTCGAGTTCGTTCGTGTAGATGACCTGCACGTCTTGCACGCCGGCCGTGCGCAGCTTCTTCAGCAGCGCTTCGGTCAGCTCGTCGTTGGCCTTGGCCAGGATTTCGCCGGAGTCGGCGTCGACGATGTTGCGGGCGATCACGCGGCCGATCAGGAAGTCTTCCGGCACGCTGATGTGCGTGGTGCCGCCCTGCTCGAGCTCACGCGTGTGGCGCGCGGTAACGCGCTTGTCCTTGGCGACCACGACCTTGCCCGACTTGTCGGTGATGTCGAAGCGCGCGACTTCGCCGCGCAGGCGCTCGGAGACGAACTCCATCTGCGCGCCGCTGTCCATCAGGCGGAAGTTGTCGTTCACGAAGAAGTTCGCGAGGATCGATTCCGGGTTCAGGCCGATGGCCTTCAGCAGGATCGTGACCGGCATCTTGCGGCGACGGTCCACGCGGAAGTACAGCATGTCCTTCGGGTCGAACTCGAAGTCGAGCCACGAACCGCGGTAGGGAATCACGCGGGCCGAGAACAGCAGCTTGCCCGAGCTGTGCGTCTTGCCCTTGTCGTGTTCGAAGAACACGCCCGGCGAACGGTGCAGCTGCGACACGATCACGCGTTCGGTGCCGTTGATGATGAACGAACCCTTTTCGGTCATGAGCGGCACTTCGCCCATGTAGACCTCTTGTTCCTTCACTTCCTTGACCACCTTCGACTGCGAAGTCGACGACTCGCGGTCATAGATGATGAGCTGGACCTTGGCGCGCACGGCCGAGGCAAAGGTCAGACCACGGGTCTGGCACTCGCGCACATCGAACGCCGGCTTCGCCAGGTTGTACTCGAGGAACTTCATCTCGACGAAACCGTTGTGCGAGACGATCGGGAAGGCGGCGTCGAACGCGGCCTGCAGGCCTTCGACGGTGCGTTGTTTCGGGGGAATGCCGGCTTGCAGGAACGCGGTGTACGCGTCTTTCTGCATCTGCAGCAGGTAGGGAATTTCGACGACGCTATCGCGATTGCCGAAACTTTTTCGGATGCGCTTGCGTTCGGTGTAACTGTACGCGGACGATTGGGCCATGAGAGCTCCGGTGCTTGAGATCTTCAGCGACTTGTCAGCAGTGCCGAGGCACCACTGCTTGGCGGCTGGCCACTACCAGCCGTTGGCGGACAGCGATGCGTTGCACATCGCCCGAACCAAGGGGTCTTCTGCAGTCGGGGTCAGAAGACACTCAAAAAACGTCTCGTCTTGGCTTTTCCGTCGACCTGAAGGTCTCCGGGAAAACCGGCAACGAGCCGGCTTTTGGGTGCGCTCTGAAAGCGGCAAAGGCTGGAGGGCCTTTTCAGGCGCCTCCAGCCCTCCAGGGGGTCTGAATTACTTCAGTTCCACCTTGGCGCCGGCTTCTTCCAGCTTCTTCTTGGCAGCGTCAGCGTCAGCCTTCGACAGGCCTTCCTTGACAGCCTTGGGAGCGGCTTCCACCAGATCCTTGGCTTCCTTGAGGCCCAGGCCGGTGATTTCGCGCACGGCCTTGATGACCGACACCTTGTTCGCGCCGACATCAGCCAGCACGACATTGAATTCGGTCTTTTCTTCGACCACAGCAGCGGCTGCGCCACCACCAGCGGCCGGAGCCGACATTGCAGCGGCGCTCACGCCGAACTTCTCTTCGATGGCTTTCACCAGGTCGTTGAGTTCCAGGACCGTCATGCTGTCGAGCGCGGTCAGAAATGCGTCTTTATCGAATGCCATTTTTGTTTCCTAACAATTGGGTTGAATATTTCAAACGCGAGGCTCAGGCGGCCTGCGCTTCTGCCGGTGCATCGGCAACGGGTGCAGCTTCGCCACCACCGCGCTTCTCGGCCAGCGCCGCGAGCACGCGGGCGGTACGAGAGATCGGGGATTGCATCAAGCCCAGCAATTGCGCCAGCAGCACTTCCTTCGAAGGGATGTTGGCCAGTTGCTTCACGCCGTCGACGTCCAGGGCCTTGCCACCAAAGGCGCCGCCGCGAATGACCAGCTTGTCGTTGGTCTTCGCGAAATCGGCCACCACCTTGGCGGCGGCCACAGCGTCTTCGGAGAAGCCGTAGATCAGCGGACCGGTCATCTGGTCGCCAACAATCTCAAACGGGCTACCAGCGACAGCACGGCGGGCCAGGGTGTTCTTCAGAACACTCAGGCTCACACCCTTGCTGCGCGCTTCGTTGCGCAGTTTGGTCATATCGGCCACCGTGATGCCACGGTATTCCGCCATCACGAGCGTTTGAGCTTTTGCGGCGAGGCTGGTCACATCACTGATGACCGCTTCTTTCTCACTGCGATTCAGACTCAAGGTCTACTCCTTTTAATGCGATCTTCGGCTGGGGCCTGGGATCGCGCTTCATGCAGCGACCAACTGTTTCGGAACAAAAATCAAATTCCTTGCAGCGGGATCGCCATCTGCGCTGATTGCCTGACGGAAAGGTCCGGCGATTAAGTGCAGCACCCTGCACACCAGCGGTCTTGGATGGCCCGCGGCAACCGAAGCTGCCGCGACCCACCACATTCGCCCCACCCTTTCGGGCGGAGCAAATCTCTTTAGCTCGCCGAGATGGTTTGCGTGTCCACGCGGACACCCAGACCCATGGTCGACGACACAGCCACCTTGCGCAGGTACACGCCCTTGCTGGTCGCGGGCTTGGCCTTGACCAAAGCATCGATCAGCGCTGCGAGGTTGCCCTGCAGCTTGTCGTTGTCGAACGAGCGACGGCCGATCGTGCCGTGCACGATACCGGCCTTGTCGACGCGGAACTGAACCTGGCCAGCCTTGGCGTTCTTCACGGCCGTAGCGACGTCCGGGGTCACCGTGCCAACCTTCGGGTTAGGCATCAGGCCGCGCGGGCCGAGGATCTGGCCGAGCGTACCGACGACGCGCATGGCGTCCGGTGCGGCGATCACGACGTCGAAAGGCATGTCGCCGGCCTTGACCATGGCAGCCAGGTCGTCCATGCCGACGATGTCGGCGCCGGCGGCCTTGGCTTCTTCAGCCTTGGCGCCTTGGGCGAACACGGCGACGCGCTTGGTCTTGCCGGTGCCGTTGGGCAGCACGACGGCGCCACGCACGACCTGGTCCGACTTCTTCGCATCGATGCCGAGTTGCACGGCCACGTCGATCGATTCATCGAACTTGGCGGTGGCGGCTTCCTTGACGATGGTGATCGCGTCAACCAGCGGGTACAGCTTGTTGCTGTCGACCTTGCCTTCGAGCGACTTCTGCTTCTTGGTGATCTTGGACATTTACACGCCCTCCACATTCACGCCCATCGAGCGGGCCGAGCCGGCGATGGTACGAACTGCTGCGTCGAGGTCGGCGGCAGTCAGGTCCTTCATCTTGGCCTTGGCGATTTCTTCGAGCTGAGCGCGCGTGATCTTGCCGACCTTGTCGGTGTGCGGACGGGCCGAGCCCTTTTCCAGCTTGATGGCCTTCTTGATCAAGGTGATCGCCGGGGGCGTCTTGATGATGAAGGTGAAGCTCTTGTCAGCGAACGCGGTGATGACCACCGGCAGCGGCAGACCCGGCTCGACGCCTTGGGTTTGCGCGTTGAACGCCTTGCAGAACTCCATGATGTTCAGACCGCGCTGACCGAGTGCGGGACCGATCGGCGGGGACGGGTTGGCCTTACCAGCTGGCACTTGCAGCTTGATGAAGCCGACGATTTTTTTCGCCATGCTATTTGCTCCTTGCGGGTGATATCGCCTTGGCTTGCGGCCGCGGCTCCCCGGGGTTAAACGACTCTTCGATCAAGGCCGCGCGCCGAGTCGGACAACGCGCAGCCGGAAACAGTAACGCCGACCCGAAGGCCGGTGGGGCGTCAGGTCTTCTCGACCTGGCTGAATTCGAGTTCCACAGGTGTCG
This sequence comes from Variovorax sp. GW821-FHT09D05, assembly GCF_059416325.1. NCBI lineage: Bacteria > Pseudomonadati > Pseudomonadota > Betaproteobacteria > Burkholderiales > Comamonadaceae > Variovorax > Variovorax sp. GW821-FHT09D05. Next base: position 256,073 of record NZ_JBWKOZ010000007.1, read on the forward strand.
CGCGGCCGAAAATCATGACCGACACGCTGACCTTGCTCTTCTCGTAGTTGACTTCTTCGACAGTGCCGTTGAAGTCGGTGAACGGGCCTTCCTTGACGCGCACGAATTCGCCAACGGTGAACTCGACCTTGTGGCGCGGCTTCTCGGTGCCCTGCTGCATCTGGCTGACGATGTCCTCGACCTCTTTCTGCGAGATCGGGGCCGGACGGTTCTTGGCGCCACCCACGAAACCCGTCACCTTGTTGGTGTGCTTCACCAGGTGCCAGCTCTCGTCGTCCATGATCATTTCGACCAGCACGTAGCCCGGGAAGAAACGGCGCTCGGTGGTGCGCTTCTGGCCGTTCTTGATTTCGACCACTTCTTCGGTCGGAACCAGGATGCGGCCGAACTTGTCCTGCATGCCGGCGCGATTGATGCGCTCGGTGATGTTGCGCTCGACGGCCTTCTCCATGCCCGAATAGGCATGCACCACGTACCAACGCAGATCTGGGTTGGCGGCGGGAGCCAGCACCGAGGTGTTTTCTTCCTCTGGCGCGCCCGGCGTGGTTTCAACTGCATTCACTGGATCAGCGGTCATTTATTTTCTCCAGCCCAGAATGAGGTCGAAAAACACCCATTCGAGCGTCTTGTCGGTGAGCCAGAGGAAGACGGACATGATCGCCACGAAGGCAAACACATAAGCCGTCATCTGCATCGCTTCCTTGCGGGTCGGCCAGACGACCTTCTTGACCTCGCGCCACGAGTCGCGGCCGAAGGCCCACAACTGACGGCCATTCTCCGAACTGCCGAAGGCAGCGACCGCTGCGGCCAAGCCGACCAGCAGCGCAGCCCATTGCACCAGCGAGCCTTGGCGCGACAGCAGATAGAACGCCACGATGGCGCCCACTGCCAGCACGACAGCCACGGCCAGTTTGGCCTTGTCGGCGCCGGTACTCACGGTTTCGATTTGAGAAGTGGCCATGTTTGGCTGATTTCCTGTGGCCCTGAGGCCTTCAATTCAATGCGTCTCTTGAGACGCCGAAGCCCGTCGGGACGCGACGGGCTTTTTTCGGAGTGCCACCTAAGTGGCAGGGGCAGTAGGAATCGAACCTACAACCTTCGGTTTTGGAGACCGACGCTCTGCCAATTGAGCTATACCCCTCCGGTACTCTTTGCGCCCGACTTAGATGTCGAGGATCTTGGCCACGACGCCCGAACCCACGGTACGGCCGCCTTCACGGATGGCGAAGCGCAGGCCTTCTTCCATCGCGATCGGGTTGATCAGCTTGACGGTGATGCTGACGTTGTCGCCAGGCATGACCATTTCCTTGTCCTTGGGCAGCTCGATCGCGCCGGTCACGTCCGTCGTGCGGAAGTAGAACTGCGGACGGTAGTTGTTGAAGAACGGCGTGTGACGACCGCCTTCGTCCTTCGACAGAACGTACACCTCGGCGGTGAAGTGCGTGTGCGGCTTGATCGAGCCGGGCTTGCACAGCACCTGGCCGCGCTCGACTTCTTCGCGCTTCGTGCCGCGCAGCAGCACGCCGACGTTGTCGCCAGCCTGGCCCTGGTCCAGCAGCTTGCGGAACATTTCCACGCCGGTGCAGGTGGTCTTGACCGTCGGGCGAATGCCCACGATTTCGATTTCTTCACCAACCTTGATCACGCCGCGCTCGACTGCGCCGGTCACCACCGTGCCGCGACCCGAGATCGAGAACACGTCCTCCACGGGCATCAGGAACGTGCCGTCCACGGCGCGCTCGGGCGTCGGGATGTACGTGTCCAGGGCTTCGGCCAGCTTCATGATGGCGCCTTCGCCCAGTTCGCCCTTGTCGCCTTCCAGGGCGAGCTTGGCCGAGCCATGGATGATCGGGGTGTCGTCGCCAGGGAATTCGTACTTGTCGAGGAGTTCGCGAACTTCCATTTCGACCAGCTCGAGCAGTTCCTTGTCGTCGACCATGTCGCACTTGTTCAGGAACACGATGATGTAGCCCACGCCCACCTGGCGAGCCAGCAGGATGTGTTCACGGGTCTGGGGCATCGGGCCGTCAGCGGCCGAGCACACCAGGATGGCGCCGTCCATCTGGGCAGCGCCGGTGATCATGTTCTTCACGTAGTCGGCGTGGCCGGGGCAGTCGACGTGTGCGTAGTGGCGGTTGGCCGTTTCGTACTCGACGTGCGCGGTGTTGATCGTGATGCCGCGGGCCTTTTCTTCAGGCGCAGCGTCGATCTGGTCGTAGGCCTTGGCTTCGCCGCCGAACTTGGCCGACAGAACCGTCGCGATCGCAGCCGTCAGCGTCGTCTTGCCGTGGTCAACGTGACCAATCGTGCCCACGTTCACGTGCGGCTTGGTGCGGGTGAATTTACCTTTTGCCATTTTTCGACTCCGAAAAAAACGTTTCCAACGTATGCAGATGGGTTGCAAAGCTGCCGTTGCAACCCCCAAAAAACTGGTGCCCTTTGCGGGAATCGGACCCGCGACCTCTCCCTTACCAAGGGAGTGCTCTACCACTGAGCCAAAAGGGCATTTGTAACAAAGTTACGAATTCACATCGCCTCAACAATGAACCGAGTCTCTGGAGCGGGAGACGGGAATCGAACCCGCGTCATCAGCTTGGAAGGCTGGGGTTCTACCATTGAACTACTCCCGCATCGGGGGCACCCAAGGCACCCAAAGCGCGAAATCCAATCGCTCTTAGAAACCAAATTCATCGCTGGTGGAGAGGGCTGGATTCGAACCAGCGTACTCGTAAGAGGGCAGATTTACAGTCTGCTGCCATTAACCACTCGGCCACCTCTCCGGCGAACCTCGAAATATAGCACGGTTTTGTGACTACTCAGAAATCCAAGCATCCAGAAGATGCGGGGAAACTGCTCAAGGTGTGAGCCTACGATTATCGCCCAACTTCACCCCTCCGCCCGCTGGGCCTCCCGCCACGCACGCGCTTCACCGAAGTGGCCGCAGCCGATGAACGGCACGGGCGGGCGCAACGCCGAAAGAGGCGACGGATGATTCGACATCAGCACCTTATGGCGCTTAACATCGATCAACGCCCGCTTACTCTGCGCGTGCGAGCCCCACAGCATAAAAACAACAGGTTTTGCACCGTCTGAAACATGGCGAATGACGGCATCCGTCAGCACCTCCCAGCCACGGCCGGAATGGCTGGCCGGCTGCGCTTCCTCGACCGTCAGGCAGGTGTTGAGCAGCAGTACGCCATGCGTCGCCCACTTCACCAGACTGCCGCCCGGATTCGGGAATGCTGGCGGCTGTGTGCCCAAGTCGCGCTGGAGCTCCTTGAAGATGTTGCGCAGCGAAGGCGGCAATGCCACGCCGGGCGCCACGGAGAACGCCAGCCCCTCGGCCTGGCCGCGCCCGTGGTACGGGTCCTGGCCCAGGATCACCACCCGCACGTCCTCCGGCGGCGTGAGTTCCAGCGCCCTCAGCGGCTGCGGCGGAAAAATCACCGCCCCCGCATCGAGACGCTCGCGCAAGAAGCCCAGCAGCTTTTGTCCCACGACACCGCCAAAGAAATCGTCAACCAGTGGCTGCCAGCCAGGCGCCACCGGCCAGTCGGCAGGATCGCTGCTCGACAGCTGATCGGGCCGGCTCATTTGAACAACGCAGCGAGGGCCTCGCCGGGTTCCTTGGCGCGCATGAATGCTTCGCCGACCAGGAAGGCGTTGACACCGGCCGCACGTAGCGTGGCGACGTCTTCGCGCGTGCCGATGCCCGACTCGGTCACCGGCAAACGATCGGAAGGCAGCTTCGGCAGCAAGTCGATGGTCGCCTGGATCGACACTTCGAAGTTGCGCAGATTGCGGTTGTTGACCCCGATCAGCGCCGTCTTCAGCCTGAGCGCACGGTCGAGCTCAGCCGCGTCGTGCACCTCCACCAGCACCGCCATGCCCAGCCCGCGCGCGATGGCTTCGTAGTCCTTCATCTGCGCATCATCGAGACAAGCGACGATCAACAGGATGGCATCGGCGCCCATCGCGCGCGATTCGTACACCTGGTACGCATCGATGATGAAGTCCTTGCGCAGCACCGGCAGGTCGCACGAGGCGCGCGCCTGCTTGAGATAGTCCACGCCGCCCTGGAAGAACTGCTTGTCGGTCAGCACCGAAAGACAGGCCGCGCTGATCTCGCCGTCGCCCTCCGCATAGCTCTGGGCGATGTCGGCCGGAATGAAGTCTTCGCGCAGCACGCCCTTGCTCGGGCTGGCCTTCTTGACTTCGGCAATCACCGCGGCCTGCCCGGCGGCGATCTTGGCGCGCAGGGCGCCTTCGAAGTCGCGCGTCAGCACGCGGCTCTCGGCATCGAAGCGCACGGCCTCGAGCGGGGCGCGCTTCAGGGCCGCAGCCACCTCCTGGTGCTTGACGGCAACGATCTTGTCGAGGATGTCGGACATAACTTCTGGGGTTTCCGGTTTCTTGGGGCTCAGACTGTCGAGGAGGCCTTGATCAGCTCGGCCAGCTTGGCCTTCGCCGCGCCCGAGGCGATGGCGCTGCGCGAGCGCTCCACACCCGCTTGCACCGAATCGACCACGTTCGCCGCATACAGTGCCGCGCCAGCATTCAGCAGCACGATGTCGAGCGCAGGGCCGGCCTGATTGTCGAGCACGCCCAGCAGCATCGTCTTCGACTGCTCGGGCGTTTCCACGCGCAGCGCGCGGTTGCTCGACATCTGGAAGCCGAAGTCCTCGGGATGCAGTTCGTACTCGCGGATCTCGCCGTCCTTCAGCTCGCCCACCATGGTGGCGGCACCGAGCGATATCTCGTCCATGCCGTCGCGCCCGTAGACCACCACCGCATGCTCGGCGCCGAGCCGCTGCAGCGCGCGCACCTGGATGCCCACGAGGTCGGGGTGGAACACGCCCATCAGGATGTTCGGCGCGCCGGCCGGATTGGTCAGCGGCCCGAGGATGTTGAAGATGGTCTTGATGCCGAGCTCCTTGCGCACCGGCGCGACGTTCTTCATCGCCGGATGGTGGTTCGGCGCGAACATGAAGCCGATGCCGCACTCCTCGATCGAGCGCGCGATCTGCTCGGGCTTGAGGTTGATGTTCACGCCCAGCGACTCCAGCACGTCGGCACTGCCCGACTTGCTCGACACGCTGCGACCGCCGTGCTTGCTCACCTTGGCGCCCGCCGCGGCCGCCACGAACATCGAGCAGGTCGAGATGTTGAATGTGTGCGAGCCATCGCCGCCCGTGCCGACGATGTCCACGAGATGCGTCGTGTCCGCGACGGGCACCTTGGTCGACACCTCGCGCATCACCTGCGCGGCGGCGGTGATCTCGCCGATGGTTTCCTTCTTCACGCGCAAGCCGGTGATCAGCGCGGCCATCATCACGGGCGAGCACTCGCCGCTCATGATGAGGCGCACGATGTGCAGCATCTCGTCGTGGAAGACTTCGCGGTGTTCGATGGTGCGCTGCAGCGCTTCCTGGGGGGTGATCATGGAAAGTCTCCTCGAGAGTGAATCAGCGGCCGACGCGAACGGCAGGCGCGTCGGTGAACGCGAGCTTGAGGCCGAAGCCGATGAAAAGCACGCCGGCAGCACGGTCGAGCCAGTGCATGCCCTTCTGCACGGCACTGCGGTGCGCCATCCAGCCTGCTGCCAAAGCCCATCCCACGTTGACGGGAATGGCATTGAGGTTGAACAGCACGCCCAGCAGCACGAAGGCCAACGCCTTGTTGTCGGTGCCCGGCGCGATGAACTGCGGCACGAAGGCCAGGAAGAACAGCGCGACCTTGGGGTTCAGCACGTTCGTCCAGAAGCCCCCGAGAAAGATCGCCTTGAGACTGCGCTCCCCGCTCGCATCGGCGGCCGCCTTGTCGAGATCCGCAGGCGGTGCCGCGCGCGACAGCAGCATGCGCACGCCCAGATACAGCAGATACGCCGCACCGATGTACTTGAGCACCGTGAAGGCCGCCGCCGATGTCGCCATCAGGGTGCCGACGCCGACTGCGGCGGCAAAGATGTGAACGAAGCAGCCGGCCGTGATGCCCAGCCCCGCCACGATGCCGGCGCGCACGCCGGAGCGCAGCGAATTCGTCACGACGTACAGCACGTCGGGTCCGGGTGTGAGGTTCAGCAGCCAGCCGGCGGCGATGAAAGCGAGCAGATGGGGAAGATCAGGCATCGCGTCCTCGCAGGGCTCAGGCGTTGAAGAAGGCGCGGATCGCGGCGACGGCCCGGTCGACGCCGGCGGCATCGACGTCGAGGTGCGTCACGAAGCGCAACCGGTAAAGCCCCGTCGCCAGGATGCCTTGCTGGTTCAGGCTCGCGATCAGTTCCGACGAACGCGCCTGCGCAGCCCCGGTGAGATCCGCGAACACGATGTTCGTGTGCGGCGCCTCGACCGTCAGGCCCTCGATGCCTTCGAGCCCTTGTGCAAGCCGCTGTGCCAATGCGTGGTCGTCGGCCAGGCGATCGATATGGTGATCGAGTGCATGCGAAGCCGCCGCAGCCAGCAGCCCAGCCTGCCGCATGCCGCCGCCTGCCATCTTGCGAATGCGATGTGCGCGTGCTATGAATTCACGCGATCCCACCAGCGCCGAGCCGATGGGCGCGCCCAGCCCCTTGCTGAAGCACACCGACACGCTGTCGAAGCATTGCGCGATGCGGCGCGCCTCCGCGCGGATGTCGCTGCGCTTGTTCAACGCCGCCTGCGCGGTCGCCGCATTGAAGAGCCGTGCGCCGTCCAGATGCCGCTGCAGCCCCTTGCTCTTCGCCAGATCGGTCGCAGCCTGCACGTACTCGAAGGGCAGCAGCTTGCCGCCCAGCGTGTTCTCAAGCGCCAGCAGCCGCGTGCGCGCGAAGTGCGCGTCATCGGGCTTGATGGCCGCCTCGATCTGCGCCAGCGGCAGCGTGCCGTCGGGCGCGTGGTCGAGCGGCTGGGGCTGCACGCTGCCGAACACCGCCGCGCCGCCGCCTTCCCACCGATAGCAGTGCGCCTGCTGGCCGACGATGTATTCGTCGCCGCGGCCGCAGTGCGAAAGAATCGCGCACAGGTTGCTCTGCGTGCCGGTGGGCACGAACAGCGCAGCCTCGAAGCCCAGCATCGTGGCAATCTTTTCCTGCAGCGCATTGACGCTCGGGTCGGTGCCGAAGACGTCGTCGCCCAGCGGCGCCGCCATCATGGCCTCCCGCATCGCGGGCGTGGGTTGCGTGACGGTGTCGCTGCGCAGGTCGACGAGGGAAGTGCGATCGGTCATGGTGGCTCAGTCCAGGAAGTTCTTGAGCATGGCGTGGCCGTGCTCGGTGAGGATCGATTCGGGATGGAACTGCACGCCTTCGATGCGCACGTCATGCGCGAATCCGGTGTGCCGCACCCCCATGATCTCGCCGTCATCGGTCCATGCGGTGACAGCCAGTGCCTTCGGGCAGCTCTCGCGCTCGATGGAAAGCGAGTGGTAGCGGTTGACGATGAACTTCTCGGGCAGACCCGCGAACACGCCTTCTTGCGTGGTCGTGATCTCGCTGGTCTTGCCGTGCATGAGCTGCTGCGCGCGCACGATCTTGCCGCCGAAGGCCGCGCCGATGGCCTGGTGGCCCAGGCACACGCCAAGAATGGGCAGCTTGCCCGCAAAGGCCTCGATGGCCGCCACCGAAACACCCGCTTCCGCCGGCGAACACGGCCCGGGCGACACCACCAGCCGCGTCACGCCGGAGGCGATCAGCTCGCCGATCTGCTCCACCGTGATCTCGTCGTTGCGGTGCACCTGCACGTCCGCACCCAGCTCGCCGAAGTACTGGACGATGTTGTAGGTGAAGGAATCGTAGTTGTCGATCATCAGCAGTTTCATGGCTTGCTCACAATCCGGTGCACGCCCTTGACGACGGGGAACACGTTGAAGTTGATCAGAAGGCCCAGCTTGAGGCCCGACAGGCGCAACGCGGCAAGCACCTGCGCGCGATGCAGGTCGGTCAGCACGTCGACCGCCTTGAGTTCGACGATGACAGATTGCTCGATCACGAAGCCCGCACGGTACACCTCGCCCAGCGAGCGGCCCTTGTAGCTGGCCGACAGCGCCACGTCGCGCGTGAAGCCGATCTCGCGCTCGGCGAGCTCGATGGCCAGCGCAGCCGCATAGGCCCCTTCGTCGAGCCCCGTGCCGAGCACGCGCTGCACCTCGACGGCCGCGCCGATGATCTCGTGCGAGAAGTCGTTCTGAATATCAGGTGCGGTGCTCATTCCAGGCCTTCCTCGACCAGTTCGGCGGCACGCAGGAGTGCGCGCGCCTTGGCTTCAGTTTCTTTCCATTCCAGCTCGGGCACCGAGTCGGCCACCACGCCGGCCGCGGCCTGAACGTGCAGCATCTGGTCCTTCACGATGCCGGTGCGAATGGCGATGGCCACGTCCATGTCGCCCGCGTAGCTGATGTAGCCGCACGCGCCGCCATACAGCCCGCGCTTGGTCGGCTCCAACTGGTCGATGAGCTCCATCGCATGCACCTTGGGCGCACCGGTCAGCGTGCCCGCCGGGAACGTGGCCTTGAGCACGTCGATGGCGGTCATGCCGTCCTTCAGCGTGCCTTCGACGTTGCTCACGATGTGCATCACGTGGCTGTAGCGCTCCACCGCGAAGGCTTCCGTCACCTTCACCGTGCCGGTCTTGGCGATGCGGCCGATGTCGTTGCGCGCGAGGTCGATCAGCATCACGTGCTCGGCGCGCTCCTTCGGGTCGTTGATGAGTTCTTCCTCCGCCGCCTTGTCGAGCTCGATCGATGCGCCGCGCGGGCGCGTGCCGGCCAGCGGGCGGATGGTGATCTTCTGCTCGCCCTCGCCCGTGTTCTCCTGGCGCACCAGGATCTCGGGCGAAGCGCCCACCACGTGGAAGTCGCCCAGGTTGTAGTAGTACATGTAGGGTGAGGGGTTGAGCGAACGCAGCGCGCGATACAGCGACAGCGGCGACTCGGTGTAGCGCTTGCTGATGCGCTGGCCCACCTGCACCTGCATGAAGTCGCCGGCGGCAATCATTTCCTTGGCGCGCTCGACGGCCGCGAGGTAATCGGCCTTGGCGAAGCTGCGCTCAGGCGGATGCGGCTGCGTGGGCTTCACGACGGGGGCGCTCACCGAGTACTTGAGCTTTTCCTTCAGCTCCCGCAGGCGGCGCTTGCCCACGGCATAGGCCTCGGGCTGCTTCGGGTCGGCATAGACGATGAGGTAAAGCTTGCCCGACAGGTTGTCGATGACGGCCAGCTCCTCGCACTGCAGCAGCAGGATGTCGGGGCAGCCCAGCGTGTCGGGCGGGCAGCTCTTTTCGAGCTTGCGCTCGATGTGGCGCACGGTGTCGTAGCCGAAGTAGCCGGCAAGGCCGCCGCAAAAGCGCGGCAAGCCGGGCCGCAGCGCAACCTTGAATCGCTTCTGGTACTCGGCCACGAAGTCGAGCGGGTTGCCCTTTGCAGTCTCGACCACCTGCCCGTCGGTCACCACTTCGGTGACGGCCTCGGCGCCGAAGCCGCTGGCGCGCAGCAGCGTGCGAGCCGGAAGTCCGATGAAGCTGTAGCGCCCGAAGCGCTCGCCGCCCACCACCGATTCGAGCAGAAAGCTGTGCTTGCCGCCGCCCTGCGAATGGGCCAGCTTGAGGTAGAGGGAAAGAGGCGTCTCGAGGTCGGCAAAGGCCTCGGCCATCAGCGGAATGCGGTTGTAGCCCTGGGCGCTGAGGCTCTTGAATTCAAGTTCGGTGATCACGGATTCGTTCTCCATTTGCCTGCGGCGCTCCTTCGGCCGGCGGCAAGGTCATTCACGGGTGGTCCGGCGTCGTAGTGTGTATCGACTCGGAACCGCGGGCGCACGGCGTGCGCCGTGCAATCAAACAGTCAGCGAAGTATGGCGACGCCAGGGCCAGGCTCCCCGGCTGCCTTCACCTGTTTGAATGATGTGATGAACGAACATATGAGGCGCGGAGTTTAGCCCACGAAAACGCCAAAGCGTGCAACGGTCGCCTTCATTGGCCGCTTTCAGGGTTCCCCCGAAGCCGCGAACGTAAAACAAAAAGATACATTCGCACGACCGTTCGCAAAATTCCAAGGAGACTCCGTTGACCGCTCTTTCGCTTCCGACCGTGCTCTTCTCCCGCCTCGCCCTGGCCGCCTGCCTGGCCACCGCCCTCGGCGCCTCGGCCGCGCAGGTCGACGTGGCCGGCGTCAAGCTCGAAGACCAGATGGATCTGCGCGGCAGCCCCTTGGTGCTCAATGGCGCGGGCATCCGCTACAAGGCCATCTTCAAGGTCTACACGGCCGGCCTGTACGTGGGCAAGAAGGTGTCGACCACCGAAGAGGCCCTGGCCGCGCCGGGCCCCAAGCGCGTGGCCATCACCATGCTGCGCGACATCGACGCGAACGAACTCGGCAAGCTCTTCACAAAGGGCGTGGAAGACAACTCGCCCAAGAGCGAAATGGTCAACCTCATTCCGGGCCTGCTGCGCATGGGCCAGATGTTCGCGGACCAGAAACAGCTGAAGACTGGCGACACCTTCACCATCGACTGGCTGCCCGGCACCGGCACGGTGATCACGGTGCGCGGCGTGCCTCAGCCCGACCCGGTGAAGGAGCCGGCCTTCTTCAATGCGCTGCTGCGCATCTGGCTGGGGCCGAACCCGGCCGACTGGAAGCTGAAAGACGCGCTGCTCGGCAAGCAATAAGAAGAGCCGTTACCGCAACGCAGCCGGAGCAAGCTCGGCCAGCGAATCGACGAAGCCGTCGGCATCGACGCCGCGCACCGGCTCACCGTGGTTGTAGCCATAGGTCACGAGCACAACGGGGCAGCCCGCGGCGCGTGCGGCGCGCGCGTCGTTGCTCGAGTCGCCAATCATCAGCGTGCGCGCGGGCGTGGTGCCCAGCGCTTCGCAGGTCTTCAGCAGCGGCATCGGATCGGGCTTCTTGCGCTCGAAGGCATCGCCACCGAACACCAGCTCGAAGAAACCGTCGAGGCCCTTGTCGACCAGCAAGGGCTTTGCGAACGACGTCGGCTTGTTGGTGAGGCAGGCCAACCGCAGGCCGCTTGCACGCAACGCCTTCAGCCCGTCGATCACGCCGGGGTACACCGCCGAGTGCTGTCCGTTGATGGCGAGGTAGTGGTGCTGGTAGCGCTCCCATGCGCGGTCGAACAAGGCCCGTGCCTTCGCATCGGCAGCAGCATCTGGCGCCATCACATGCACGAGCGCGCAATGAATCAGGTGCTCCGAGCCCTTGCCCACCATCGTCTCGATGGCGGCAGGCGCCACATGCGGCAGCGAGAGGTCGTCGAGCATGCGGTTCAGCGACGCAGCGAAGTCGCCGAGCGTGTCGACCATGGTGCCGTCGAGGTCGACGATGGCGGCGTCGAAGCGAATGTGGTCGAAGCTGATGGAGTTCAAAACAAACAAATAGAGTTCGAAAATTGCCCGGTACTTTACTGGCCCTCAAAAAATAGAGTTCCAAAAAAATTTCGAGAATCCTGGGTGAAAAGCGAAGGCTGCGAAGCCGGCCTGCGCAACCTCAGCCTCCCAGTCCCTGCAGGTCGCTCGCCTGCTCCAGCGACCAGATGTTGCGCAGCAGCGTCCGCGCTCGCTCGGCGCCGATCACCGGCGCCGCCAGTTCCAGCAGCTTGTCTTCCAGCTCCGCGTCCGACAGCGGCAATTCGGGGTCACCCTTGCGGTCGGGCTGCAGCCAGACGTGGCGCCGGCCGTCGATCGTCTCGATCTCCACCCGGGCAGAGCGGCGGCCCGGGAAGGCGGCGTCGATCTCCGGATCGACCGCGGCCGTGATGCGCGCCATCATCGCGCGCGTGTCGGCATCCGCCAGCCGCTCGGGCGTGTACGCCGCGAGCCGCACGCTGCCATGCACCAGCGCCGTGGCCACCACGAAGCGCAGGCTGAAGCGCGCCTCGTTCTCGGTGCGCGGATCTTCGTAGCAGGCGATGTCCAGCGCGGGACCATAGGTGGCCACGTGGACGCTGCGGATATCCGCAGCCCGCAGGCCATGCTGGCGCGCCAGCTCCAGGGCCCCGTCGATGGCAGCGAAGGCATGGCCGCAGCCGATGTGGTTCTTGAAGGTCAGCCGGGTGATGTGGAAGTCGCACCCCAGCGTGTCGCCCACCGCCGACCAGTCCGGACCGTCGCTCATGGCGCGGCCGAATCCCGCCTCGCCCTCGAGCACGTCCAGCGAGCCCGTCACACCCTGCGCGGCCAGTTGCGCGGCGAGCACGCCGCCTTCGGCAGCACGCCCCGCATGCAGGGGCTTGGACATCGAATCCATGCGGAAGGCCTGCTGCAGCCCCGCTGCAAAGGTGGCGGCCGTAGCCATCGCATGGGCGAAGGGCGCGCCGTGCAGCCCCAGCAGGCCGGCGGCGGAAGCGGCCGCGCCAAAGGTTCCCACGGTGCCGGTGCTGTGCCAATGGCGATAGTGCGCCCGCCCCATCGCCACACCGATGCGGGTCGAGACCTCGTAGCCGAGCACCACGCCGCGCAGGAATTCAAGGCCGCTGGCGCCCCGGTCCTGCGCAATGGCCAGCGCGGCCGCCACCGTGGCCGCGCCGGGGTGGTACATGGCATCGCGGAAGCTGTCGTCCACCTCGGCCGCGTGGGCCGCCGTGCCGTTGAGCAGGGCGGCCGCGCGTGCCGGCGCCGGGCGGCCATCGGGCAGGCGCGCACGGCCACGGTCGAGATCGTCGGCAAGCAGCGCGCGAAGCTGCGGCATGGGCGCAACTTCCAGGCCGGGGAACAGCGCGGCATGCCAGTCGATCACGGCGCGCTTGGCGTGGTGCAGTACCTCGTCGCCCAGCCGGGCCTGGCGGAATTCGGTGGCGTAGCGGGCGAATACTTCGGTGGCGTACACGGGATGTCCGATCGGTTCGAGAAGAAGAGAAAAAGAAGAGCTGGGCCTGTCGCTCAGGCCAGCACGACAACGCCGTCGGCGGCGCGCACGCCCTGCCCCTGCGGCAGCACGAAGACGGGGTTGATCTCGGCCTCGACCAGGCGCTCGCCAAGCTGCGCAGCCATCCTGGAGAAGGCGACGATCGCATCGACCAAGGCCTCGATGTCGGCCTTGGGCCGTCCACGGAAACCATCCAGCAGCGGCCAGGTCTTGAGGTCGTGCGCCATCGATAGCGCCTCGGCGCGGCCGAGCGGCTTCAAGCCACGCGCATCCTGCGCCAGCAGCCGCATGGTGGTGTCCTTGAAAAGCTCCGCCGTCACGCCGCCCATGCCCAGCAGGATGGCCGTGCCCAGCGCATCGCGGTGCATTCCCAGGATCAGTTCCGTGCCGCCCGCAACCATCTCCTGCACGAGAAAGCGCTGCGGATGCACGCCGGTGCGGGCCTTCACGTCAGCCGCCATGCGGCCGATGCGCTCGCCGATGGTGTCGCCGTCCAGCCCGACGGCAACGCCGCCCACGTCGCTCTTGTGCGTGATCTCGGACGACAGGATCTTGAGCACGACACGCCCACCCAGTTCGCGCGCAGCGGCTTCCGCCGCGGCTGGCGAAGCGACCACGCGTTCCGCGGCGCAAGGCACGCCGAAGCGCGAGAACAACTGTTTGGCCTGCGCCTCGTCGAGCGAACCGGAGGGCAGTTCGCCGGCCTCCACCGGCGGCAAGGCCGCGGCGTCTTCCCCGGACGCCACGAAGCGCTGCACGCGCAGCATGCCGGCCAGCGCGGCGGTGCAGCTCTCGGCTGCGGTGAATGCAGGCACGCCGCGCCGCGTGAGCAGCGCTCCCACTTCGGGCGCATGCGGGCTCACGTAGGCCATCACCGGCTTGTCGGAATTCGGCAGGCATTCCTGGATGGCGCCGGCCAGCAGTTCGGGCATGGCCAGGCTGGAGGAGCCGACGATGATCACCAGCGCGTCATAGCTCGGGCTTGCCAGCAGTGCATCGATGGCGCCGCGCAGCAGGTCGGGGCGCAGGCCGGCGAGCGTCACGTCGATGGGGTTGCGGTCCAGCACGGCCTCGCTGCCGGTCTGCAGCGCGCGCAGTGCATTGGCGGTGGCCTCGTCGGGCGCAGGCGTATCGAAGCCCGCCACGCCCAGGTCGTCAGACACCAGCGTGCCGGCGCCGCCCGTGGAAGTGAGGATGGCGACGCGCCCGCCGCGCAGCTTGCGGCCCGTGGACAGCGCGGCAGGAATGTCCAGCAGATCCGAGAAGCTCTGCGCCCGGATCACGCCGACCTGCCTGAACAGCGCGTCGTACATGCTGTCGGCACCTGCCATGGCACCGGTGTGGGACACGGCGGCCTTGGCGCCCGCCTCCGAGCGGCCGATCTTGAAGGTCACGACCGGCTTGCCCATGCGCGCGGCCTTCAGGCAGGCCGCGCGGAACTTCGCGGGGTCGCGCACGGTTTCGACATACAGCGCAATCACCTTGGTGGCCGGGTCGTCGGCCAGGTGGTCGATGAAGTCGGCCAGCTCCAGGTCGACCTCGTTGCTCGTGGAAATCAGCTTCGACAGGCCGATGCCGCGCGCCGCAGCGCGCGACAGCAGCGAGCCCAGGATGCCCCCGCTTTGCGAGACCACGCCGATCCCGCCGGCCTGGAACTCGTCCATCTCCAGCGCTCCGGACGGCGACAGGACGATGTTGTCCGTGAGGTTGACGAGCCCGATGGTGTTGGGACCCAGGATGCGCATCGTCCCTGCTGCCTCGACCAACTGCTGCTGGCGCCGCGCGCCTTCCTCGCCGGTTTCGGTGTAGCCGCTGGCCAGCACGATGGCGGCGGCGCAGCCCCGTGCCGACAGCTCCTTCACCGCCAGGTGCGCGCGCTCGGCTCCCAGCAGCACGACGGCTACGTCGGGCACTTCCGGAAGCGAAGCGATGTCGGCGTAGCACGGCAGTTCGCCGATGCGCTCGACCTTCGGGTTCACCGGCATGATGCGGCCCGCAAAGCCATGCTTCTGCAGATAGGCCACGGGGCGGCCGGTGGTTTTCTTCGGGTCTGCCGAGGCACCGATGACGGCGACGCTGCGCGGCGACAGCAGCTTGGCGATGGCTTCATTCATGGCTCAGTCCCTGGAGGCCGTCTTGGCCAGAAAAGCTTCCACCGAAGCGCGGTGCTCGCTGCTGGTGTAGCAGATGCCCTGCGCCTGGCTGCCCTGTGCGAACACGTCGTGCGAGGTCAGCTCGAAGCTCTGGTTAAGGATGGTCTTGGTCAGTGCGAGCGCAGTGGAAGACGCAGACGAGAGTTCGACCGCCCACGCCCGCGCGTCGGCGAGCAGCGTGTCCGCGCCGGTCTTGCGGTCCACGATGCCCAGCGAGAGGGCTTCGTCCACCTTGACCTGGCGGCCGGTGAAGATCAGCTCCTTGGCCTTGGGCAGGCCCACGCGGCGCGGCAGGAAGTACATGCCGCCGCCATCGGGAATGATGCCGCGCAGCACATAGCTCCAGGCGAAGCTGGCCCATTCGCTGGCAATGATGAAGTCGCAGGCCATCGCGGTGTCCGCCCCCAGACCGGAGGCAGCGCCGTTGACCGCTGCGATCACCGGCTTGGGCATGGTGTGCAGCAAGGCCTGCACGTGGTGCACGCGCTGCTGGCGCTGCCAGCCGTTGAACCCCACTTCACCTGCCGGAGCGTTCATGCGCTTCTGCATTCCGCTGATGTCCCCGCCGGCGCAGAAACCCTTGCCCGCACCGGTCAGCACCATTGCCCTGATGGCCCTGTCGGCGGCCACGTGCTCCAGCACGTCGATGAATTCCGTGCGCATGTCGTCGCTCATGGCGTTGCGCTTGTCCGGGCGGTTGAATGTCACGGTCGCGATGGCGTCCGTCACCTGAAAGTCGATGAGGGTGTATGTCATGTGCTTTTTCCTGGGCGGCCGATGGCCGCAGTTCAATCGGCCTTGATGCCGTTTTCCTTGATGACGCGCGCCCACCGTTCTTCTTCGGCCCGCACGTAGTTGTCCAGTTCAGCCGGCGGCCCGGCGTTGATGACCAGCCCTTCGTGTTCGATCTTTCGCACGAAGTCGGGTGCACGGGCGGCCTTGCGGCCGGCGGCGTTGAGGCGCTCGACGACTGCTGGCGGCGTACCGGCCGGCACGAACAGGCCGTACCAGCTCTCCACCAGGTAGCCCGGCACGCTGGCCGCAATGGTCGGCACACCCTTGAATGCCGGCGAGGGCTCAGCCGTGGTCACGCCCAGGGCGCGCAGCTTGCCGCTGTCGACGAAGGTGGACACGGCCGCTGCGGTGGCGAACATCATGTCGACCTGGCCGCCCAGCAGATCGGTCAGCGCGGGACCTGCGCCCCGGTAGGGAATGTGCGAGAGCTTGACCTTGGCGAGGTTGGCGAACATCTCGCCGGCCAGATGGGCGGAGGTGCCCGCGCCCTGCGATGCGAAAGTCAGCTTGCCGGGATTGGCCTTCGCGGCGGTGAGCAGATCGGCCACGGACTTGTAGGGACTGTCGGGGCGCACCACCAACACGTTGGGTCCGCGACCGACGAGGATGACCGGCGCAAAGGCCTTGTTGCTGCCATACGAAAGCCTGGGCTGCAGCGATGGATTGACGGCGTGGGCGAACGAGGCGACCACGACGCTGTAGCCGTCGGGCGCGCTCTTGGCCACGTTGTCCGTGCCGATCAGTGTTCCCGCGCCCGGCTTGTTGTCGATGATGACCGGCTGCCCGAGGTCCTTGGACATTTCCGCGCCCAGCGTGCGAGCAATCAGGTCGGTGCCTCCGCCCGGCGCGAAGGGCACGACGAAACGGATGGGCTTGTCGGGGTAGGCGAAGGCCGTTCCTACGACTGCGAAGCCTGCGAGAAGGAAGGCGAGCACGCGTGCTCGCCCGGTGGAAGGGGCTGCCATGGTCTGATGTCTCCAGAACTGTTTGATTTGAAAGTCCGTCACATGCCCGAGCTGCAGCGCGTGACAGCCGAACTCTAGGATCAAGCGGCTCGCAAAGGTGATTGCAATTCCACTGGATGGAACACAGGCAATGGATACTTCGATTCGATCCATTCACGGTGAATCCACGCGTCGCCTGTCCGCAAGGCTCCCATGACCGAACTTCCCAACTTCAATCTCGACCACAAACCCGGACGATCACCCGCCAATCGATCGCTGGAGCGAGGCATCGAAATCCTGCGTGCATTCCGGCCAGGCTCCGAGCTGTTGGGCAATGGCGAACTGGCCGAGCGCACCGGACTTTCCAAGTCCACGGTCAGCAGACTCACGCAGACGCTGGTGGGTGCGGGCATGCTGCAGCTGGACAGCATCGAACGCGCCTATCGCCTGGCGCCCGCCGTGTTGAGCTTGTCGCACGCGATGCGCACCGGATCGCGTGTTCTACAGGCAGCAACACCGCACATGCGCGAGTTGGCGCTGCAAAAGCGCATCAACGTCGGACTGGCCGCGCCGGACCGGGACGAGATGGTTTACCTTGAATCCATTCGCTATGCGAAGCGCGTAGCGCTCCGGCACGTGGTTTCGGGCCAGCGTGTGCCGATGGAACTCACGTCGCTGGGCAGGGCTTACCTGGCGGTCGCTTCGCAACCTCGCCGCGCGAGGCTGATGGAACTGTTCGCGCAACGCCGCAGGCACTGGCGCAAGATGGAGGCAGAGATCAAGCAGGCGTGGGCGGACGTGCATGCCAAGGGGTACTGCGTCGCGGCCTGGCAACCCGAAGTGGTGGCGCTGGCCACGCCACTGCAGGTGGACGACGTCATCTACGTGCTGAATGTCAGCGTCTCGACCGAGGAGTCGATCGCCGTCGTATCGCGCGAGCTGGCGCCCGCTCTGCTCGAACTGGTGCAGAAGATTCGTCACGCGCTGATCGTGCAGGAACCGCGAGGCGCCTAGATGCCCGGTGCTTTCCGAAGCATCAGGCAATAGGGCTCAAGACATCGAGCCATTCGCCAAGTATGGCTCGCGGCTCCAGTCGCTGAACTTCGCAGCATTCGCAAATCTGCCTGCTCCCGTTCGCAGGAGTTCGCCCTTTCAGTCCTTCTGCAGTCGTTGCTTTCTGCGTAGATTGCGAACCATGACGACACCCGTTGGAACAACCGAACTCCGCGAACTGGTGCTGCCGGTGCATGCCAATCACCGCGGCACGCTCTTCGCCGGCCAGGGCCTGCAGCTCATGAGCAAGGCGGCCTTCCTGGCGGCGCGCGGTCTGGCGCAGCGCGAAGTGGTGATGGCCGAGGTGACCAGCGTCAGCTTTCTCTCGCCCGTGCCGGTGGGCTATCAACTCGTCCTGCGCGGATGGGTCAGCCGCATCGGCCGCTGTTCGATGACCGTGTGCGTGACCGGCCTGGCCGACGTGCCGGGCGTTCCGGCGGAAGAAGTCCTCAAGGGCGTGTTCGAAATGGTGGCGGTCGATGCCGCCGGCCGCCCCGCCGCCATCGATCGCTCATATCTGGACAAGGAAACCGCATGACCACCACGACCCTCATGACCCCCACGACCGAGATCGCCGCACCGGCCGGCTTCAAGGCCAAGAAGTCCGTCGCCCTGTCGGGCGTGACCGCGGGCAACACGGCGCTTTGCACCGTGGGCCGCACCGGCAACGACCTGCACTACCGCGGCTACGACATCCTGGACATCGCCGAGGTCTGCGAATTCGAAGAAATCGCCCACCTGCTGGTGCACGGCAAGCTGCCCACGCGTGCCGAGCTCAAGGCCTACAAGGCACGCCTGAAGGCCATGCGCGGCCTGCCGGCGAACGTGAAAGACGCACTGGAGAGCCTGCCCGCCGGCGCCCACCCGATGGACGTGATGCGCACCGGCGTCTCCGCGCTGGGCTGCATCCTGCCCGAGAGAGACGACCACAACCTGCCCGGCGCGCGCGACATCGCAGACCGCCTGATGGCTTCGCTCGGCTCGATGCTGCTGTACTGGTATCACTGGAGCACGCAGGGCAAGCGCATCGACGTGGAGACCGACGACGACTCCATCGGCGGCCACTTCCTGCACCTGCTGCATGGCGAGAAGCCTTCCAAGGCCTGGGTGCGTGCGATGCACACCTCGCTGAACCTGTACGCGGAGCACGAGTTCAACGCCTCGACCTTCACCGCGCGCGTGATCGCCGGCACCGGCAGCGACATGTATTCGTCCATCGCGGGCGCAATCGGCGCGCTGCGCGGCCCCAAGCACGGCGGCGCCAACGAAGTGGCCTTCGAGATCCAGAAGCGCTACGACTCGCCCGACGAAGCCGAGGCTGACATCCGCCGCCGCGTGGAGGCCAAGGAGGTGGTGATCGGCTTCGGCCACCCTGTCTACACGGTGAGCGACCCACGCAACGTGGTGATCAAGGGCGTGGCCAGGCGGCTGTCCGACGAAGCCGGTTCGACCAAGATGTTCGACATCGCGCAGCGGCTGGAATCGGTGATGTGGGAGGCCAAGAAGATGTTTCCCAACCTCGACTGGTTCAGCGCCGTGAGCTATCACATGATGGGCGTGCCCACCGCGATGTTCACGCCCCTGTTCGTGATCGCGCGCACCAGCGGCTGGGCCGCGCATGTGATCGAGCAGCGCGTAGACAACAAGATCATTCGCCCGAGCGCCAACTACACCGGCCCCGAGGACGTGAAGTTCGTGCCGATCGAGGCGCGGATCTGAGCCGCACGGGAGTCTCCGAGCGTTTGTCGCGGGTTTGCCATACGGGCGCAAACTAGCGCCTGCCACCGCGATGGCACGCCGTCGCGGGAGGCATGCACAACAACACTGGAGACAACAGCATGACCCTGAATCGCCGCGCCTTTTCATCAGCCGCCCTGGCCGGGCTTACATTGCCCGTCGCCCGCACCGGCTGGGCCCAGGATGCCTTTCCGGCCAAGCCGCTCAAGATCGTCTGCCCCTTCGCACCCGGCGGGGGCTCCGACTTCATCGCGCGCGTTGCGTCGAACGTGCTCAGCCAGCGGCTGGGCCAGGCCGTGGTGGTGGACAACCGGCCGGGCGCCGGCGGCACGCTCGGCACCGAGTACGCATTGCACACGCCCGGCGACGGCTACACGCTGCTGCTGATTGCCGGCAGCTACACCGTCAACCCGTCCCTGTACAAGCTGCGCTTCGACCCGGTCGCCGACATGACGCCGGTGATCCAGTTGTCGAAGGGCGCATACGTGCTGTGCGTCAACCCGGCCAAGGTGCCGGCGAAGAACCTGAAGGAGCTGCTCGACTACGGGCGCCAGAACCCGGGCAAGCTGACCTTCGCCTCGGCGGGCAACGGCAGCCACCTGCACATCGTGACCGAGTACATGTTCGGCATGGCCAAGGTCAAGGCCACGCACGTGCCGTACCGGGGCACGGGGCCGGCTGTCACCGACCTGGTGGCAGGCAACGTGGACATGCTGGTCGCGGGCACCGAGGCCTTGATGCCGCACGTGCAGTCGGGCCGGCTGCGTGCGTTCGCGGTGACCACTGCGCAGCGCCTGCAGGCCTACCCCAACATTCCCTCGATCGCCGAGGCCGGCGGCCTGCCCGAGTACGACGTGGTGGCATGGCACGGGCTGATCGCGCCCAAGGGCGTGCCGCCCGCCGTGCTCGCGAAGCTCAACGGCGCGCTCGACGCCGGCCTCAAGGCGCCCGAACTCAACGCCAAGCTGGAGCCCACCGGTGTGTCTGCTGCAGGCGGCACGGCGGAACAGTTCGGCGCGCTGATTCGCGCCGAAATTCCGCGCTACGCCAAGGTCGTGAAAGACAACGACATCCGCTCCGAGTAAGCCGCTTCCCGATTTGCCACGATGAATTCACGACACAGAAAACAACTCCCGGGCACCACGCTGGACTACATCGACGCCCGCGCCGCGGTCGATGCGCTGCGCCCCGGCGCCTGGGACACCCTGCCCTACACCGCGCGCGTGCATGCCGAGAACCTGGTGCGCCGCTGCGACCCGTCCATCCTCGATGAATGCCTGCTGCAGCTCATCGAGCGCCGGCGTGATCGTGACTTTCCGTGGTTTCCCGTGCGCGTGGTGTGCCACGACATCCTGGGCCAGACCGCGCTGGTGGATCTGGCGGGTTTGCGCGACGCGATAGCGGCCGAGGGCGGCGACCCCGCGCAGGTGAACCCGGTGGTGCCGGTGCAGCTGATCGTCGACCATTCGCTGGCCGTGGAGTGCGGCGGATTCGATCCGCACGCCTTCGAGAAAAACCGGCAGATCGAAGACCGCCGCAACGAGGACCGCTTCCATTTCATCGACTGGACGAAGCGCGCCTTCGCCAACATGGAAGTGATTCCGGCGGGCAACGGCATCATGCATCAGATCAATCTGGAGAAGATGTCGCCGGTGGTCTACGTGCAGGACGGCCTGGCCTTTCCGGACACCTGCGTGGGCACCGACAGTCACACGCCGCACGTCGATGCGCTGGGCGTGATCGCGGTGGGCGTCGGCGGCCTGGAGGCCGAGAACGTGATGCTGGGCCGCGCCTCGTGGATGCGCCTGCCCGACATCGTCGGCGTGGAGCTGACCGGCCGGCGCCAACCGGGCATCACCGCCACCGACATCGTGCTGGCGCTCACCGAGTTCCTGCGCAAGGAAAAAGTGGTCGGTGCGTACCTGGAGTTCTTCGGCGAAGGCACGCACGGCCTGACCATCGGCGACCGCGCGACCATTTCCAACATGTGCCCCGAGTACGGCGCCACGGCCGCGCTCTTCTACATCGACGACCAGACGCTCACCTACCTGCGGCTTACCGGCCGCGAAGACGCACAGGTCGCGCTGGTCGAAACGTATGCGAAGACAGCCGGCTTCTGGGGCGATGCGCTGAAGACCGCCAGCTACGAACGCGTGCTGAAGTTCGACCTGTCGAGCGTGGTGCGCAACATGGCAGGCCCTTCCAACCCGCACCGCCGACTGCCCACCTCGCAGCTGGCCGAGCGCAACATCGCCGTCGGTCTTGCAGAGGCCAGGCGGCAGGAAGCGGCGGGCCTGATGCCCGACGGCGCCGTGATCATCGCGGCCATCACGTCGTGCACCAACACTTCGAACCCGCGCAACGTGATCGCCGCCGCGCTGCTGGCGCGCAATGCCAACCGCCTGGGCCTCAAGCGCAAGCCTTGGGTCAAGTCATCGCTGGCTCCGGGCTCCAAGGCCGTGGAGCTCTACCTGCGCGACGCCGGCCTGCTGCACGAGCTGGAGCAGCTCGGCTTCGGCATCGTCGCCTTTGCCTGCACCACCTGCAACGGCATGTCGGGTGCGCTGGACCCGAAGATCCAGCAGGAGATCATCGAGCGCGACCTGTACGCCACCGCGGTGCTCTCGGGCAATCGCAACTTCGACGGCCGCATCCATCCGTACGCGAAGCAGGCCTTTCTCGCGTCGCCGCCGCTGGTCGTGGCCTACGCGATAGCGGGCACCATGCGATTCGACATCGAGCGCGACGTGCTGGACGTCGTGAACGGCAAGGAGATACGCCTGCAGGACCTCTGGCCGAGCGACGAGGAAATCGACTCGATCGTCGCGGCCTCCGTCAGGCCCGAGATGTTCCGCAAGGTGTACGAGCCCATGTTCGCGATCCACGCAGACAACGGCGAGAAGGTGAGCCCGCAGTACGACTGGCGGCCGCAGTCCACCTACATCCGCCGCCCGCCCTACTGGGACAGCGAGGGCGTGGGCGCGCTCGCGGCCAATCCGCGCACGCTGCGCGGCATGCGGCCGCTGGCGCTGCTGCCGGACAACATCACGACCGACCATCTGTCGCCGTCCAACGCGATCCTGCTGGACAGCGCCGCCGGCGAGTACCTGGCGAAGATGGGCCTTCCGGAAGAAGACTTCAACTCCTACGCCACGCACCGCGGCGACCACCTCACGGCCATGCGCGCCACCTTCGCCAACCCGCAACTCGTCAACGAGATGGCGGTGATCGACGGCGTGCAGAAGAAGGGATCGCTCGCGCGCATCGAGCCTGAAGGCAAGATCGTGCGCATGTGGGAGGCGATCGAGACGTACCTGAACCGCAGGCAGCCATTGATCATCGTGGCCGGCGCCGACTACGGCCAGGGCTCGTCACGCGACTGGGCTGCCAAGGGCGTACGCCTGGCCGGCGTGGAAACCGTGGTGGCCGAAGGCTTCGAGCGCATCCACCGCACCAACCTGCTCGGCATGGGCGTGCTGCCGCTGGAGTTCAAGCCCGGCACCACACGACTCACGCTGCGCCTGGACGGCACCGAAACCTACGACGTGATCGGCAAGCCCGCACCGCGCGCCGACCTCACGCTGGTCGTCCACCGCAAGGGCGGCGACACGCTGCAGGTTCCGGTGACCTGCCGGCTGGACACGGCCGAGGAAGTGTCGATCTACGAAGCAGGCGGCGTGCTGCAGCGCTTTGCACAAGACTTCCTGGCCGAGAACAAGTCGGCAGCCTGAAGACAACCACCACTCCATTTGCCATGGCATCCGTTCCCCAGATCAAGATTCCCGCCGTCTATATGCGCGGCGGCACCAGCAAGGGCGTGTTCTTTCGCCTGCAAGACCTGCCCGCGGCGGCGCGGCAGCCCGGGCCGGCGCGCGACGCGCTGCTGCTGCGCGTGATCGGCAGCCCCGACCCCTACGCCAAGCAGATCGACGGCATGGGTGCGGCCACCTCCTCCACATCGAAGACCGTGATCCTGTCGCGCTCCACGCGGCCGGACCACGATGTCGACTACCTGTTCGGCCAGGTCTCCATCGACAGCGCCTTCGTCGACTGGTCGGGCAACTGCGGCAACCTGTCGGCGGCGGTCGGGCCGTTCGCAATTGCGCAGGGCCTGATCGACCGGGCGCGCGTGCCGCAAAGCGGCACGTGCACCGTGCGCATCTGGCAGGCCAACATCGGCAAGACCATCGCCGCCCACGTGCCGATCGCCCGAGGCGAGGTTCAGGAAACCGGCGACTTCGAACTCGACGGCGTGACCTTCCCCGCGGCCGAGGTGCCGCTGGAATTCATCGACCCGGCCGACGAGGGCGACGGCGAAGGCGGCGGCGCGATGTTCCCGACCGGCAAGGTGGTCGAAGAGCTCGAAGTGCCCGGCGTGGGCACTTTGCGCGCCACGCTGATCAACGCGGGCATTCCGACCATCTTCGTCAACGCAGGCGACATCGGCTACACCGGCACCGAGTTGCAGGACGCGATCAACAGCGATGCGAAGGCACTGGCAATGTTCGAGACGATCCGCGCGCATGGCGCGGTGAAGATGGGCCTCATCAAGGACATCGGTGAAGCCGCCAAGCGCCAGCACACGCCCAAGGTGGCCTTCGTCGCAACGCCCAGGGACTACACGGCCTCCAGCGGCAAGGCAGTGAAGGCGGCGGACGTGGACCTGCTCGTGCGTGCGCTGTCGATGGGCAAGCTGCACCACGCCATGATGGGCACGGCCGCGGTCGCCATCGGCACCGCAGCGGCGATCCCCGGCACGCTGGTGAACCTTGCGGCCGGCGGTGGCGAGCGCCAGGCAGTGCGCTTCGGCCACCCATCGGGCACGCTGCGCGTCGGCGCCGAGGCCCACAAGGTCGATGGCGAATGGGTGGTGACCAAGGCCCTGATGAGCCGGAGCGCCCGCGTGTTGATGGAAGGCTGGGTGCGCGTGCCTGGCGACAGTTTCTGATCGACAAGCCGGAGTGGGACGCGCTGGAAAGGCGCTACACCTGACGCGCCAGCTCGACAAAGGCCTTCAGGTAATCGACGTCGGTGTCCGCTTCCCGCGCGCCAAGAAAGATCTGCTTGGCGATGCCGCGCGAGCCCAGCCGGACCGGCACGATTTCCATCTTCTCCGCGTACTCCTCCACCAGCCAGCGAGGCAGCGCGGCCACGCCACGGCCGCTCGCCACCATCTGCAACATGATGTCCGTTGTCTCGATGGCCTTGTGGCGCTTGGGCGTCACGCCCGCGGGCATCAGGAACATGTTGTAGATGTCCAGCCGGTCCGTCGCAACCGGGTAGGTGACGAGAACCTCCTCGGTCAGTTGCGCGGGTTTCACGTAGGGCACGTTCGCCAGGCGGTGGCCGCGCGCGACCGCGAGCACCTGTTCGTAGTCGAACACGGGCTCGTAGTGCAGGCCTGGCTTGTAGAGCGGATCGGGGGTCACCAGCAGGTCGATCTCGTAGCCGAAGAGCGCGCCGATGCCGCCGAACTGGAATTTCTGCTTCACGTCGACGTCCACGTCGGGCCATGACGCCAGGTACGGCGACACCACCTTCAGCAGCCACTGGTAGCAGGGATGGCATTCCATGCCGATGCGCAGCGACCCGCGTTCGCCCTGGGCGAACTGGCGCAGGCGTTCCTCCGCCAGCGTGAGCTGCGGCAGCACGCGGTTGGCGACCGCCAGCAGGTACTGGCCCGCCTGGGTCAGCCGCAGGCTGCGCCCTTCGCGCTGCCAGATCTCCGTTCCGAGCTGGATCTCGAGCTTGCGGATGGAATGGCTCAAGGCCGACTGCGTCAGGTGCAGCACCTCGGCAGCGGCCGTGAGCGAGCCTTGCTTGTCCACTTCCTGGACGATGGCCAGATGCGTGCGCTCCAACATGACTAATGAGCAGTATTCATGGATACGTGAAATAAGACCATTTTACTTCAAGAGTCGTCAAACCTAGGATCCACCCTTTCTCTGACTGCCCGGACGCTCCGATACCCATGACCACCACCCACAACCTTGGCTTTCCCCGCATCGGCGCCAGGCGCGAACTGAAGTTCGCGCTCGAGTCGTACTGGAAGGGAGAGTCCTCGCGCGACGCGCTCAAGGCCCTCGGCGCCGAGCTGCGCCAACGCCACTGGCAAGACCAGGCCGGAATCGACCTGGTGCCGGTGGGCGATTTCGCGTTCTACGACCAGGTGCTGGACATGAGCTTCACGCTCGGCAACCTGCCCGAGCGCGTGCGCGGCTTTCACGGCGACACCCTGGACAACTACTTCCGCGTGGCGCGCGGCCGCTCGGCGCAGTCCGCCGAAGACCACGCGGGCTGCTGCGGCGGCGTGGCCGCGGGCGAGATGACGAAGTGGTTCGACACCAACTACCACTACATCGTCCCCGAGTTCACGTCGGCAACCGAGTTCAAGCTCGACGCATCGCGCATCCTGGAGCAGCTCGCCGAAGCCAAGGCGCAGGGCGTGAAGGCCAAGCCCGTGCTGGTCGGCCCCGTGACGTACCTGTCCATCGGAAAGGCCAAGGACGACTCCGACAAGCTCGCGCTGCTGCCGCGCCTGCTGCCGGTGTACGCGGAACTGCTCGACGCGCTGGCAGCCCAGGGCGTCGAGTGGGTGCAGATCGACGAGCCCCTGCTCGTCACCGAGCTGGATGCCGACTGGCAGCATGCCTTCAACACGGCCTACCACCATCTCAAGGCCGCCAAGGTCAAGATCCTGCTCGCGACCTATTTCGGCCAGCTACTCGAGAACAAGTACCTGGCCGCCAATCTTCCGGTGGCGGGCCTGCACGTCGACGCCATCAACGGTCGCGACGACGTGGTGCCTCTGCTGAGCATGCTGCCCGCGCACAAGGTGCTGTCGCTCGGGGTCATCAACGGCCGCAACATCTGGAAGAGCGACCTGACCGCCATCCTCGACTGGCTCGAGCCGCTGGCGCAGCGCCTGGGCGAGCGTCTCTGGATTGCACCGTCGTGCTCGCTGCTGCACGTGCCGGTGGATCTGGCCAGCGAGCAGAAGCTCGATGCCGAGGTCAAGTGGTGGCTCGCCTACGCACTCCAGAAGCTCGAGGAGCTGAGAGTGCTGGCCGCCGCCCTGCGCCACGGCCGCGATGCCGTGAAGGATGAGCTGGCAGCCAATCAGGCCGCCATTTCCGCCCGCCGCAACTCGCCGCGCGTAAACAACCCCGGCGTCAAGGCCGCCATCGCCAGGCTGAACGCGGCCTTGGGCCGGCGCAAGAGCGTCTACGCCCAGCGCGCGCCCAAGCAAGCCGCCCTGCTGAAGCTGCCGGCCTACCCGACCACCACCATCGGCTCATTCCCGCAGACCGCGGAAATCCGCCATGCGCGCAGTGAGTTCAAGGCGGGTCGCCTCGATGCAGCAGGCTACAAGGCCGCGATGCAGGCCGAAATCGGCCGCAGCGTGAAGGAACAGGAAGTCCTTGGCCTGGACGTGCTGGTGCACGGCGAAGCCGAACGCAACGACATGGTCGAGTACTTCGGCGAGCAACTCGACGGCTACGCCTTCAGCCAGTTCGGCTGGGTGCAGTCGTACGGTTCGCGCTGCGTGAAGCCGCCGATCTTGTTCGGCGACATCAGCCGTCCGAAGGCGATGACCGTGGAGTGGATCAAGTACGCGCAGTCGCTCACGCAAAAGCCGATGAAGGGCATGCTGACCGGTCCGGTCACCATCCTGAACTGGTCTTTCGTCCGTGACGACCAGCCGCGCTCAGTGTCGTGCCACCAGCTTGCGCTGGCCATACGCGAAGAAGTGCTCGACCTGGAGAAAGCCGGCGTGCGCGTGATCCAGATCGACGAGGCGGCGCTGCGCGAAGGCCTTCCGCTGCGCAAGTCGCAGTGGCAGGAGTACCTCGACTGGGCTGTCGAGTCCTTCCGCATCACGGCCAACGGCGTGCGCGACGAGACGCAGATCCACACGCACATGTGCTATTCGGAGTTCAACGACATCATCGCGTCGATCGCCGACATGGATGCCGACGTCATCACCATCGAGACCTCGCGTTCGGACATGGAGCTGCTCGATGCCTTCGACAACTTCAAGTACCCCAACGAGATCGGCCCGGGCGTGTACGACATCCACTCGCCGAACATTCCGAGCCAGGAGCACATCGTGCAACTGATGAGGAAGGCGGCCGAGCGCGTTCCCGCCGAACGCCTGTGGGTCAACCCCGACTGCGGCCTGAAGACGCGCCAGTGGGCTGAAGTGGTGCCGGCGCTGACCAACATGGTGGCGGCCGCCAAGACGCTGCGCGCATCGGCCTGAGCTCAGCGCGGACTCCACCGGTCCCTTCTAGGGATGCCAGGTGGAGACCACCGCCGGAGTCTGCGCAGTGGGCCGGCCGGCCAGTGCGTAGGAGAGTTCGTTCGCGGCCTTCATGATCGTCTTCGCGTGGCCGAGCAGCTTTGCCTTGGGCAACCGGTCCGCGGGGCCCGAGATGCACACCGACCCCAGCAGCGCCCAGCGCAGGCCAAAGACCGGCGCCGACACGGTCGCCACGTTCTTCTCGCGCTCGCCGATGGAGAAGTGATAGCCCTTCTTGCGGATGTCTTCGTACAGCTTTCCGGGCTCGCCGGAGAACGCAAGAATCACCCGCCCCGGTGACCCTTTTTCCAGCGGCAGCATCGCGCCCATGCGCGCGTGATGCCGGATGGGCTGCGGCCCTTCCACGCGCGCCAGGCAAGTCCTGGAATTTCCTTCGCGCACATAGAACGCTGCGCTCTCGCCCGTTGCATGCGACAGGGCAAGCAGCATCGGCTCCACGACATTGTTGGCATCGAAGCTGGCTTGGTAGCGGGCTCCGAGCCAGCCTGCCGCAGGTCCCAGTCGCCATTCGCCGTCGTCGCGCTGCACCACGTAGCCGGCAAGCGCCAGCGTGCGCAGCAGCCGCAGCGCGGTTGTCTTGTGCATGTGGCTGCGGCGGGTCAGCTCGGCCAGCGAGAGGCGCTCGTCCTGCATGCCGAAGGCATCGAGCAGCTGCAGGGCGCGGGTGACGGCGGTCACGCCGCCCGTCGCGCCCACGTCCACTTCACGCGGCTCTTCGATGACTTCGGTCGGTCTCTTGGCTGCCGGCAATCTGTTTCGCACAGTGGTCCATGGTCCGTTCAGTGGACCACCATTGTATGGAGCGGAACGCAAATCTAAAGTCGCTTCATGCCTCGGAGCACCACCGCTCGCAGGCACTGATAGATCGAACGATTCCGGAGACAACACAAATGCACACCTCGAGCCCCAGCTCCATTCCTCGCCGCGCGGCCATCGGCCTCGCCCTTCTACTTTCTTGCGGCGTGACGCTGGCACAAGGCTATCCGGCGCGCCCCATCCGCCTCGTCGTGCCGTTCCCGCCGGGCGGCGGCACGGACATCATTGCCCGCGAGGTGGCGAACAAGGTCGCGACCTCGGAGGGCTGGACCATCGTCATCGACAACAAGCCCGGCTCCGGCGGCAACATCGGCGTCGACGCGGCAGCCAAGGCCAACCCCGACGGCTACACGCTGGTGCTGGGGCAGACCAGCAACCTCGCGATCAATCCGACGCTCTACGCCAAGCTGCCCTACGACCCGGTGAAGGACCTCGCAGCTGTGGGCCTCGTCGCCTCCGCACCGCTGGTGCTGGTGGTCTCGGCCGCATCACCCTACAAGAAGCTCGCGGACGTGGTCGCCGCCGCAAAGGCCAAGCCCACCGCACTCAACTACGCGAGCTCGGGCAACGGCACGGTGGCCCATCTCGCCACCGAGCAGTTCCAGAAGGCCGCGGGCGTGCAGTTCACGCACGTTCCCTACAAGGGCGCATCGCAAGGCCTGACCGATCTGGTCGGCGGCCAGATCCAGATGTACATCTCGTCCGTGCCGACCCTGATCGCGCAGATCAAGAGCGGCCAGTTGCGCGCGCTGGCCGTGACCTCTCTGCAACGCAACCGCGACTTGCCTGACGTGCCGACCATGGCCGAGTCGGGCTACAAGGATTTCGAGGCCGTCACATGGTTCGGCGTGGCGGGCCCTGCAGCCATGCCGAAGGATGCGGTCACCAAGCTCAACGCAGCCTTCAACAAGGCGCTCGCCACGCCCGAGGTGCAGAAGAAGCTCGCGGCGCAAGGCGCGGAGGTGATGTCCGGCCCGCCCGAGAAGTTCGCATCGCTGATTCGCACGGACGGTGTTCGCTGGGGCGCCGTCGTCAAGGTTTCGGGCATCAAGCTGGATTGAGCGCCCTTCTTCATCCCATCACTTCTGAAAGCACTCCCATGTCATCGCCCCTCCCCAACATCGTCCGCAACTTCGAGCGCGTGCCCGCGCACATCGTGGCGCAGGCTGCCGAATTCCAGCCGGCCATCCTGGCCGACGTGGCCGGGCGCCGCGGCGCGGTGGACGGCCGCATCAAGGCATTGCGCCCCCGCATGAAGCTGGCCGGCACCGCGATCACCGTAGAAGTTCGCCCCGGCGACAACCTGATGATCCATGCCGCCATTGCCATGGCGAAGCCCGGCGACGTGCTCGTGATCGACGGCAAGGGCGACCAGACCTCCGCGCTCATGGGCACGATCATGATGACCGCCTGCAAGCAGGTCGGCATTGCCGGCGTGGTCATCGACGGGGCCTGCCGCGACAGCAACGAGATAGACGAGATGGACTTTCCGGTGTTCTCGGTCGGCACCAATCCGAACGGGCCGACCAAGAACATCGGCGGGCGCATCGGGCATCCGGTGTCGATCGGCGGCGTCACGGTGCATCCGGGCGACTTCATCGTCGGCGACGGCGACGGCGTGGTCGTGGTGGAGCGCGAGAAGATCGAATCGCTGCTGCCTCTCGCCGCGAAGAAGGTGAAGGACGAGGCCGCGCGCATCGCCGCCATCAAGGACGGGGACACCGCCGCCAAGTGGCTCGATGCAGCGCTGCGCACGGCCGGTGTGCTGAAGGAGGGCGAGACGCTGTGACAGCCATCCTGGTGACGGGCGCCGACCTCGCGCCACAGGCACTCGACCTCCTCGAGGGATACGAAGTCATCTACGCGGGCAAGACACCGACCGAAGACGACCTCGTGGCCCTGTGCCGCGCGCATGACCCGGTGGCCATCATCGTGCGCTACGGCAAGGTGGGCCCGGCGGTCATGGACGCGGCCCCTGCGCTCAAGGTGATCTCCAAACACGGCAGCGGCACGGACACCATCGACAAGGCGGCCGCACAGGCACGCGGCATCGAGGTCGTCGCGGCCGTGGGCGCCAATGCAGCAGCGGTGGCCGAGCAGGCGCTCGCGCTGCTGCTGGCCTGCGCCAAGTCGGTGGTGGCGCTCGATGCGCGCATGCATGCCGGCCACTGGGACAAGGCAACGCACAAGAGCCTCGAACTCGGCGGCCGCACCATCGGCCTCATCGGGCTCGGCGCCATCGGGCTTCGCTTTGCGCGCATGGCCGATGCGCTCGGCATGCGCGTGCTTGGGTTCGATCCGTACGCCAAGAATCTTCCGGCGTACGTACAAGCCGTGGACCTGGCGACCATCTGGGCCGAGTCCGATGCCATTTCGCTGCACTGCCCGTTGACGGACGACAACCGCGGGCTGCTCAACGCCGAGACGCTGGCACGATGCAAGCGCGGCGTGATCGTCATCAACACGGCACGCGGCGGCCTGATCGAAGAGGCCGCGCTGCTGGCGGCGGTCCGCTCGGGCCAGGTGGCCATGGCCGGGCTGGACAGCTTCGCTGTCGAGCCGATGACGCCCGGCCATCCGTTCCAGGACGAGAAGAACTTCGTGCTGAGCCCGCACATCGGCGGCGTCACCAGCGCTGCCTACGTGAACATGGGCGTGGGCGCAGCGAAGAATCTGCTGCAGGTGCTCGCCCGCCAGACGACGAACGTCTGAGGCGCAGCCGCAAGGCGGCACCATCCGGACCAGAACAAGGAGACAAAAAATGAACAGAGGCAAGAACGCCCGCCGGGCGGTGGCCGTGCTCGGGCTGTCGGCCACGCTGGCGGCAGTAGCAACGGCGCATGCACAGACCTGGCCGGCCAAGCCGGTGCGCATCCTCGTCGGCTTTTCCGCAGGCGGCCCCACCGACGTGGTGGCACGCGCCTTTGCCGACCACGCATCGCGCGCCCTGGGCCAGCCCTTCATCGTGGACAACAAGCCCGGCGCCAACACGATCCTGGCGGCAGAGGCAGTCGCTGCCGCGCCGGCCGACGGCTACACGCTGCTGCTGGGCGCAACGAATCACACGATGATCCCGGCGCTCTACAGCCAGCGGGTCAAGTTCGACGCCGTGCGGTCGTTCGCCCCGGTGTGCTCGCTCGCCGTGAGCCCGACGGTGCTGGTCGTAGGGCCATCGATGCCCGTCAAGTCGTTCGGCGCGTTCCTGCAGGCGGTGAAGGCCGAGCCGGGCAAGCGCACCTATGCCACGCCGGGTTCGGGCAGCTCGGGGCACTTCGCGAGCGCGCAATTCACGCGGCTGACAGGCACGTCGATGAACCACATCCCGTACAAGGGCGCGGCGCAGGCAACGACCGATCTCATGGGAGGCCAGGTCGACAGCTCTTTCGCTACGCTGGGCTCGGTGCTCACCCAGGTGCAGTCGGGCAAGCTGACGGCCCTGGCCGTGGCGGCGCCGAAGCGCTCGGCACTGCTGCCGGACGTGCCTACTTTCGAGGAGGTGGGCGTAAAGGGCTACACGGCCGATGCCTGGTACGGCCTGCTGGCACCGGCAAAGACGCCGCCGGAAGTCCTGGCCGTGCTGCGCCGCGCAGCCAACGAGTTTGCGCAAGCGCCGGCCACGCAGGAGAAGCTGCGTTCGCTCGGCATGGAAGCACAGAACACCTGCGCCGATGCCTTCGGCGCGCAGCTGACGCGCGAGGTCAAGCTCTATGGCGAGTTGGCCCGAACGCTCGATCTCAAGACCGAATGAACGCACATCCCAGGAAACCAGAATGAAAGCCATCCAACGCATGCTCGCCGCGTGCCTCTTCGCTGCTGCCGCTTCCGCCCAGGCCGCCTTTCCGGACCGCCCCATCACGCTCGTCGTGCCGTATGCGCCGGGCGGCTCCGCGGACGCGCTGGCGCGCGTGCTGGCGGTGCGCATGGGCGAGAAGCTGGGCACCAGCGTGATCGTCGACAACAGGCCTGGCGCCAGCGGAACCATCGGTGCGAGCTTTGCGGCCAAGGCCGCGCCCGATGGCTACACGGTGCTCTACGACGCCACGCCCTACTCGATCAATCCGCATCTCTTTCCCCGCATGCCGTACGCGGGCAATGCCCTGCAGCCGCTGGCGCTCGTCTCGCTGGCGCCCAACATCGTGATCGTCCGTGCGGAGTCGCCGGTGAAGAGCATCAAGGACCTCGCGGACAAAGCGAAGGCCGAACCCGGAAAGCTCAACTTCGCATCGGGCGGAAGCGGCACCGTGCAGCGGCTTGCGGCGGAACTGCTGCGCCAGCGGCTCGGGCTCGACATGGTGCATGTCGGCTACAAGAGCGGCGGCCCCGCCATCTCCGATGTCATGGGCGGGCAGGTCGACTTCATGTTCAGCACCATCGCCGCGTCGTATCCGCTCGTGTCTTCCGGCAAGCTGCGCGCGCTGGCGGTGTCGTCGCCGCAGCGCTCCGCACGCCTGCCCGATGTGCCGACCATCGCCGAGACCGTTGCGCCCGGCTACGAGGCCTACGAGTGGAACGGCCTGCTCCTGCCGGCCGGCACGCCCGCGCCCATCGCCGACAAGCTCCACAAGGCGGTGGTCGATGTCCTGAAGAATGACGAAGTGAAGCAGCGCTTCGTGGACGTTGGCGTGCAGCCGGTCGGCTCGACGCCATCCGAGTTCGCCGACTTCCTGAAGAAGGAAGATGCGAAATGGGCGGAAGTGATCCGCAAGGGCAACATCAAGCTCGACTGAAGACAGCCATGAATCACGCCCCTGACGCGCCACCGGTTCCCCATTCGGTAGGGACGAACCGGCCCGCGACTGCACTGCCTGCCGATGCCTGCGACAGCCACATGCACATCTTCGACCCGCGCTTCGCCGCGTCGCCGCACTGGAAGCGCCAGCCGCCGCGCGCCGAGGTGGCAGCCTATCGGCTGCAACAGCAGCGGCTCGGGACCTCGCGCACGGTGGTGGTCAATCCCTCGACATACGGCACGGACAACGCCTGCACGCTCGACGCGCTCGCGCAACTGGGCGAGAGCGCGCGCGGCATCGCAGTCGTCGGCCAGGACGTGGCCGACGACGAGCTCGACCGCCTGGCGGCGCTTCGTGTCTGCGGCTTGCGCGTGAACTTCGTGACGCCGCAGTCCTGGGGCGTCACCACGGCGCAGATGCTGACGACGCTGGCGCGAAAGGTGGCCCGGCTGGGTTGGCACATCCAGGTCTTCCTGCAGCCCGAACAACTGGTGGAACTCGCGCCGATATTGGCGGCACTCCCGGTGCCGCTGGTGATAGACCACATGGCCCGCATCGACCCGGCCGACGGTGTCGATGGCGCCGTGTTTGCCGTGGCGCGCCGGCTGCTCGATGGCGGCAACACATGGATGAAGCTGTCGGGCGTCTACATGCGATCGCGCGACGGGGCGCCCGCCTACCAGGATGCCTACGCACTGGGCCGTGCGCTGGTCAAGGCAGCACCGGAACGGCTGGTCTGGGGCAGCGACTGGCCTCACACCACTGAGACTCCAGGCACCGTCAACGATGCCGACCTGGCAAACGTGCTCTCTGCGTGGTGCGACGGCGCCACCGCCGTGCGCGACCGTATCCTGGTCGACAACCCGGCGAGGCTCTATGGCTTCGCGATGACCTGATCGCAGAGGAGACCGACTTGTACCTATTGCAAGCGCCCCAGGTGCTGGACCTGCGGACCTTCACCAGCATGCCCGAGTCCTTCCGCCGTCCAGAGCCCAGTGTCTGGGCCGATGCCAACCGCGGCGGCCAGATGACCGATTCCTTTCTCGAAGGCCCTGTGTTCGACGACGACGGCAACCTCTACGTCACGGACATCCCTTTCGGCCGGATCTTCCGCATCGACACATCGGGCGAATGGACGCTGGTCGCCGAGTACGACGGCGAGCCGAACGGCATGAAGTTCGTCGACGCACACACCCTGCTCGTCACCGACTACAAGAACGGCCTGATGCGGGTCGATGTGCGAACCGGCCGCGTCACGCCGCACCTTCAGCGGCGCAACACCGAGAGCTTCAAGGGCGTGAACGACCTGGTGCTCGATGCGCAGGGCAACGTCTACTTCACGGACCAGGGCCAGAGCGGGTTGCACGACCCTTCGGGCCGCCTGTATCGCCTGAGGCCCGACGGGCAGCTCGACCTGCTGCTGTCCAACGTGCCCAGCCCGAATGGCGTGGCCCTCTCGCCGGACGGCAAGGTGCTCTATCTCGCGGTGACGCGCGGCAACTGTGTCTGGCGCGTGCCGTTGCTGGCCGACGGGAGCGTTGCCAAGGTGAGCCAGTTCTTCACGTCCTACGGACCCAGCGGCCCCGACGGGCTTGCGGTCGACACGCAGGGTCGGGTGCTGGTGGCCAATCCCGGCCTGGGCTATGTCTGGGTGCTCAACACGCGCGCCGAACCCGTCATGGTGCTGCGCGGGCCCACCGGCGCCTCGACGACGAACATCGCCTTCGGTGGCCCTGGCAGGTCGACCTTGTTCGTCACCGACTCCACGCACGGCGAAGTGCTGAAGCTGGCGCTCGACGCTCCTGGCGTGCAACTTCATCGCTGGTCGTCCTAGCCCCCCAAGCCCTTCCTGCAGGCTCGCAAGCGTCGATGGGCCGGTCTTTTTCGATTTGTTTCAAAAAAGGCCTTTACCTCCCGAAGGAAACTTTTCCCGGTCTTTTGCACACCTACCACGCATTGTTTGCAAAACCCAACACCGAGGAACACTCCATGCGTCTCACGACGAAGGGCGGCTTCGCCTTGACGGCCATGATCGATGTCGCCATGCGCGAACGGGACGGCCCCGTACCGTTGGCGTCGATCAGCCGACGACAGCACATTGCCCGCTCGTCGCTCGAACTGCTGTTCAGCAAGCTGCGCCAGCATGCGCTGATCAAGGCAACGCGTGGACCGGGCGGCGGCTACACGCTGACGCGCAGGGCGTCCGAAATCACCGTGGCGGACATCCTCGCTTCGGTCGATGGCCAGCCACTGGCCGACACCGAAGCCTCGCCGAACAAGGAAGACGCCGGCGGCAGCAGCAAGGGCTGCTACTCGACCGATGCGCTGTGGGCCTCCGCCAAGCACCATGTCATGGAATTCCTGGGCTCCGTCACGCTGCAGAGCCTGGTCGAAGACCAGCTGGCCAAGGGCGTGCGCGTCGAGCACGAGCCCCCGAAGAAGAAAGAAGCCCTACCGAGCCCCGCAACCCTGCCGATGCGCGTGAACGCGCCGAACTCGGTGTTCGCGTGGAACGGCGTGTTCGCCAAGCGCTGAAGACGAAGCAGGCTTTACATGGCTGACTGACCTGAAACGCAAGGCGCATTACGGGTTTTGAAAACTCGTACGGCAAGGGATCGATGCTTCCGGAAAACGCCGGAGGCCCTTGCCGGAGATCGCCTTGGTTTCTCTTTCTGCACGCCCACGCGCGGCCTGTGTCCGCCTGTCCGACATCGCTTTCACGCTGCTTGCCATCCTTGCGATCGGTGCGCTGGTCCCCGCCTGCGGAGGCGACAGGGGCAGCAGCAATAGCCACAGCAGCAGTGCCCCGACCCGTCCGGCGGCGTCCGCGAAAGCGCCCGACGACGCACCCCGCGACTGCACCGTCACCCTGGAGGGCGACTCGATCCTCTATGGCGCCTACAACAACAACCAGCGCTTCGACGAGCCGCCCGCGGCGATGCTCAAGCGCATGCGGCCGGCCTACACGGTGCTCGACAACAGCGTGGCGGGGTCGACGGCTGCTCAGCGCGCGCCCGCCTTCTCCAGCACGCCGCTGACCACGCATTTCGTGGTGCTGCAACACGGCATCAACGACGGGCAGTTCGGCCAGCCCTACGAGCCGGCGCTGCGCCGCATGGTGGCGCACGTGCAGGCCCAGGGGCGCACGCCGGTCGTCACCGGCCTCAGCCGCCAGACGCACCCCGCCCCGGGCAGGGACGCAGCCGACAACATCGCCCGGCGCGTGGCCGGCGAGACCGGCGCGCTGTTTGCCGACTGGGGTGCCGTGTCCTTCAAGCCCGCCGAGATGGCGGACGTGCTGCACCCCGCGCCCGCCTACAGCGAGCGGCTGGTCGGGCGCATCGTGGCCCTGCTCGACCAGGCCGCGCCTGAGTGCAGGTACTGACACCCACAACTTTTTTCGATAGGCCATTACGGGTTTTGGCGGCTCCGTTCGGCAAGGAAGTGCATTCACCTGAGACCGAAAGAGGAGCCGCCTCGCCATGCTTCAGAGCACTTTCCGCACGCCACCGTCATCGCCCGAATCGTCCCCGTCGCCCCGCCAGGAGGCTGCCCGATGAGCGCAAGCAGCCTTTGCGTCGTCGCGACCGCCTTCTTCGCGCTCGGCGCCGTCTGGTTCACGGGCAAGGCGCTCGGTGTGCGCGCCGCGGGCACGCCGCCGGCCCACATCGGCGCCCGGCCGGAGCCTGTCACCACGCGCGAGCGCATCGACCTGCGACAGCCGCTGCGCGCGCTCGCCGTCACCCACGGGGCAATGCTGGCGCAACGCGGCATCGGGCTCGACCTGCGCCTGCCGGAAGACCCGCTGCCGGTTTCCGTGATCGCGGGCGACCTGCCCCAGCTCATGGCGCACATCGCCGACGCGGCGGCTGCCACCTTGCCGCAGGGCACGACGCTGCACGTGCTGGCGCGCGCCGAAGGGCACCAGGCGGTGATCAGCTGGCGCGAGGCCACCATCGACAGCGACACCGACGCACCCCGCCTGTCGCACGCCTTCGAAACCAGCGCCAGCCGCGCGGCCACGCCCCGCATCCATGCCTGCCGGGCCATCGTGGCGCGGCATGGCGCGCGCATCTATACCGCGCCCTCTCCTCTTGGCGACGGCTGTCTCACGCTGCGGTTTCCGCTGTACGGCGACCGCGCGGTGCGTGCCCCGAAGGGGCTGCTGTGATGGCCACCCCCTGGCTCTTCGTGCCGCCACCCACCCGCGCACGAACACGAGCGCGAGCCACCGTCGGCGCCCCGGGCTCCCTGCGCTCCTGGCTGGCCAGCGCGGGCTGCCTCGGTGCGGCGGCGGGCGGCCTTGCGCTGTCGATCGGCCTCGGGCGCTGCGAGGCTGGCAGCACCAGCGCCGCCAGCCTGTCCACGCTCGCGCCGATCATGCAGACCCGGGGCCATCCCCCGGCGGGATGCAGCCGCGGCAGTAAAGCTTTCACAAATGCCAACCCAGTGAGATAGATTCATGCCTGCAACGCTCGCTGCGTTCCCGAACGACTTCTCTTTCCCTTCCATGCCGGACCGTCCTCCCACGCGCAGTGTGGAAACCCTCTACGGCGACCACCACGGCTGGCTGCTCGGATGGCTGCGCCGCAAGCTCGGCCACGCGGGCGACGCCGCCGACCTCGCGCAGGACACCTTCGTGCGAGTGCTGGGCCGTCCGGGCGATGTCGAAGAGGTGCGCGAGCCGCGCGCCTGGCTCACCACCATCGCGCACGGCCTCGTGGTCGACCACGTGCGCCGCCGCACGCTGGAGCGCGCCTGCATGGAAGCCATCGCGGCCCTGCCGGAGCCTCAGGCGCCCTCGCCCGAGACGCAACTGCTGCTGGTCGAGGCGCTGGTGCGCATCGACACCATGCTCGACGGCCTCCCGCCCAAGGCGCGCAGCGCCTTCCTGCTCTCGCGGCTCGACGGCCTGGGCTATGCCGAGATCGCGCAACGCCTGAACGTGAGCCTGAGTTCGGTCGAGAAATACATGGCGACCGCGATCCGCCACTGCCTGGCGCTGCGATGAAACCTGCATTCCCCTCTTCTTCTCCTTCGTCCGGCGACGGCGGCAACGCCTCCGACCTGCTCGAACAGGCCATCGCCTGGGTCGTGCGGCTGGGCTCCGGCAGCGCGGACGAAACAACGCACAGCGCCTGCGACGCATGGCGCGCCGCGCACCCCGCGCACGAACAGGCCTGGCAGCAGGTGCAGGCCGTGGAAGACGCCTTCCGCCAGGTGCCGCGCATCAGCGGCGGTGTGAGCAGCGACATGGGCGGCGCGCTGGCCCACGGCGCGCTGCAGGCCGCGGCCCTGATGCGCGCGCAACAGCAGCGGCAGCAGCAAAGCCGGCGCCGCGCGCTCGGCGTGCTGGGCCTGGCCGTCACGGGCGGCGTCGTCGGCCTGTTCGTCTGGCGCGAAACGCCCTGGGAGCAACGCACGAACTACGCCACCGCCGTGGGCGAGCGCCAGCGCGTGACGCTGGCCGACGGCACCGAGCTGAACATCAACACCGGCTCCGAGGTGCAGGTGATCTTCTCGCCGCGCCGGCGGCGCATCGTGCTGAGCCGCGGCGAGCTTTTCGTGCGCACCGGCGCCGACAGCGGCGCGCTGCTGGGCCACCGCGCCTTCTGGGTCGAGACGCCGCATGCGCGCTTCGAGGCACTCGGCACGCGCTTCGGCGTGCGCGAGCAGGACGACCAGACGCGGCTGTCGCTCACCGAAGGCCGCGTGGCCATCCATACCGAAGGCGCGCCGCCGGTGGTCGCGCAGGCCGGCGACGGCTACATCGTGCGCGGCGGCGCGGCACAGCCGCAGCGCATCGTGGACCGCAGCTTCGAGCCCGACGCATGGACCGACGGCGCGCTGGTGGCCCGGCAGATGCGCCTGGACGCCTTTGTCGCCGAACTGGCGCGCTACCACGGCACGCCGCTGCTGTGCGATGCGGACGTGGCCTCGCTGCGCGTGTCGGGCGTGTTCCAGCTCAACGGCCCCGACCCGGTCGGCCGCGCGCTCGAAGCACTGGTTCGCACACTGCCTGTACGGCTCGAACATGGCACAGGAGGCACATTGACTGTTGCGCGACGTTGAGACGGCTTAATCCGGACCGCCCTCCCGGGTTCTGGCGGTTCCGGCCGGCAAGGCCCACCCTGCTTCCCGCGCTGCTGCTGGGCGTCGCGGCGGGATGGGCTGCGCCCGCAGGATCCGCACGTGCACAGGCGGAGGCCTCCGCACGCGCCGGTTTCGATGTTCCGGCCGGCGCGCTCGAAGACGCGCTCAGCACCTTCGCGCGCCAGGCCGGCATCACGCTGTCTTTCGATCCGGCGCTGGTGCGTGGCAAGAACGCGGCCGCGCTGCAGGGCAGCCGCACGGTGCCCGAAGGCCTGGCCGAGCTGCTGTCGCCCCACCAGCTGGAGGCCGTGCCCGGCAGCAGCGGCGCCTATGCGGTGCGCCCGGCCGTGACCACGGCGGCAGCCCCGGGCACCGGCAGCACCCTGCCCACGCTCACCGTCACCGCACAGGGCGAGCGCGCTGACGGCCAGGTGCAGGGCTACGTGGCGCAGCGCAGCGCCACCGCCACACGCACCGACACGTCGCTGCTCGAAACGCCGCGCGCCGTCACCGTCGTCACACGCGCGCAGATGGACGACCAGGCCGTGCACACCGTCGAGCAGTCGCTGCGCTATTCCGCCGGCGTGCTCACCGAGGTCAGCGGCTACGACCCGCGCTTCGCGTCGCTCACGGTGCGCGGCTTCACGCCCGCCGAATACCTCGACGGCTTCAAGCTACCCACCACCAGCCTCGTCACACGGTGGCTGGTCGAGCCGCAGGTGCTGGAGCGCGTCGAGCTGCTGAAAGGACCGGGCGCGGTCTACGACCCGTCGGCGCCGGGCGGGGCCATCAACATGGTGTCGAAGCGCCCTTCGGCGGAGGCGGTGCGCGAGGTGAGCCTTTCGGTGGGCAACCGCAACCGCTACCAGGGCAGCTTCGACCTTGGCGGCGCGATGAACGCCGACGGCAGCCTGCTCTTCAGGCTCAACGGCGTGCTGCGCAACAGCAACGGCCAGACCGACTTCTCGCGCGACGACCGCAACTTCATTGCCCCGTCGCTGACGTGGACGCCATCGCCGCGCACCAAGGTCACGCTGATGGCCGAGGCCACGCGCGACCGCATGACGCCCAAGAGTATCTGGCCCGAAGGCGCCCTCATCTCGCCCAACCCCAACGGCAGCATTCCGCGCGAGCGCTTCATCGGCGAGCCCGGCTTCGACCGCTACAACCGCGATGCGTTCTCGCTCACCTACCTGCTGGAGCACCAGCTGAACGACAACTGGACGCTGCGGCAGAACGCGCGCCACGCGACGCTCGACATCGACTACCGGCAGATCTACGGCACCGGCTTCGAGAGCGACCTGCGCACGCTCGACCGCTCGGTGGTGCGGATGAAGGACAAGAGCCGCACCACCACGCTCGACACCCAGCTCGAGGGGCGCTTTCGCACCGGGCCGGTGGAGCACACGCTGCTGATGGGGCTGGAGTACCAGCGCCAGAGCAGCACCACGCAGACCAGCGTCGATCCGGCCTCCTCCATCGATGCCTTCGCACCGGTCTATGGCGCGCCCGTGCCCGAGCCTGCGTTCTCCGTTCAGTCGACCAACGGCATCACGCAGCGCGGGCTCCATGTGCAGGACCAGATGCGCGCGGGGCCGTGGTCCCTCGGGCTGGCCGTGCGGCAGGACCGGGCGCACAACAGCGCCAGCCCGGGGCCGCAGGCGGCGGCGTCGTCCATCGGCCTCGACACCAACACCAAGACCACCTACAACGCGGGCCTGCTCTACCTTGCGCCGAACGGCCTGGCGCCCTACTTCAGCTACTCGACCTCGTTCACCCCGCTGCTGGGCACCATCGCTGGCGGCGACCTCCTGAAGCCCGAGCTCGGCCGGCAGTTCGAGGTGGGCCTGAAGTACCGCCCGCCGAACGTGGACGCACTGTTCACCGTGTCGGTCTTCGACCTGAAGAAGAACAACTCGCCCACGTTCACCCCGTACGTGCTCAACCCGGTTTCGCAGATCGGCGAGGTGCGCACGCGCGGCCCGGAGTTCGAGGCGCGCGCCTCGCTGACCCGGCAGCTCAAGCTGGTGGCCAGCTACACCCTGCTCGACGCAAAGATCACCCGCAGCCTGAACCCCGAAGAAGTGGGCAAGCAGCCGCTCAACACAGCGCGCCAGACCGCCGCGCTGTGGCTCGACTACCGCTTCGGCAGCCCCGAGCTGCAGGGCTGGAGCGTGGGCGGCGGCGTGCGACGCGTCGGCAAGGTGCCGGCCAGCGTAGACAACAGCAGCTACAACCCGGCCTACACACTGGTCGATGCGGCCATCCGCTACGAACGCGGCCCCTACAGCTTTGCGCTGAACGCCACCAACCTCTTCGACAAAAGCTACGTCGCGGGCTACGGCCAGTACTTCGGCCAGGGGCGCACGGTGCAGGCGAAGCTCACCTACCGCTGGTAGCCATGACGACAGTCGCTCGTCAGCGCAGCGTTGCGTGCGGATGCAGCGGATGCGCCAGCGTGTCCGCAATCAACCGCAGCGCCTGATCGCACTGCTCGCGCGACATCGGTCCACCCAGGCAGATGCGCACCGCGTCGGGCGGATCGCCATCGGTGGAAAAGGCCGCACTCGCCACCACGCCCACGTTCTGCGTGCGCAGGTACGACGCGAATTCCACGGGGCTCCACCCCGGCGTGAGCGGCAGCCAC
This sequence comes from Variovorax sp. GW821-FHT09D05, assembly GCF_059416325.1. Classification (NCBI taxonomy): domain Bacteria; kingdom Pseudomonadati; phylum Pseudomonadota; class Betaproteobacteria; order Burkholderiales; family Comamonadaceae; genus Variovorax; species Variovorax sp. GW821-FHT09D05. The sequence goes on from NZ_JBWKOZ010000007.1 coordinate 298,210, forward strand.
GCATGAAAGCCCTCGGGGTGCGCCTGCAGCCCGCTGTCGCCCAGGTAGCGCGTGGCCAGCACTTGTCGCGCCACCGACTCCGCGCGCACCGCCTGAAGCATCTCTTCGGCCGTGCCGTCTTCCACCCACAGCGTAGTCAGCGCATTGGTGATCGGCGAGGCCATCACCGTGGTAGCGCGCATCGCGCCCGCCAGCCGCTGCGACTGCACCACGGTCGGCGAGCACACGTACGCGCTGCGCAGCCCCGCGCCGAAGCACTTGGAAAACCCGCTCACGTAGTACGTGAGCCCCGGCGCCAGCGTGGCCAGTGACGCGGGCGTCTGGCGCGGCAGCATGCCGTAGGCGTCGTCCTCGATGATCGGCACCGCATAGCGCAGCGCCACGTCGGCCAGCGCCTCGCGCCGTGCGCGCGACACGGTGGCCGCCGTGGGGTTCAGCAGCGTGGGGTTGCAGTACAGCGCCTTGGGCTTGAGCGTCTTGCAGGCGTGCTCGAAGGCATCGGCGATGGGGCCGTCGTCGTCCATCTGCAGCGCGTGCAGCTGCACGCCGAGCTGCGCGGCGATGGCCTTCACGCCCGGGTAGGTGAGCGTTTCCACGCAGATCAGCTCGCCCGGCCGCGCCAGCTGCGAGAACAGCGCAGTCAGCACGCCGTGGATGCCGGGGCACACCAGGATGCGGTCGACGCTCGCGTCGGGCACGAAGGGCCGCAGCCAATGCATGGCGGCGGCGCGGTCGTGTGCGGTGCCGCCGAAGTCCTGGTAGCGCAGCAGGTCGTGGAAATCGACCTGCGCGAAGGCGCGGCTGGCGCTGTCGTGCAGCCGCGCCATCAGGTGCTCGTCGTCGGGCTCGGGCGGCATGTTCATCGTCATCTCGGCGCCGCTGCCGCCGCGCAGCCGCAGGCTCGGGCTGCCAGAGCGGATGAAGGTGCCGGTGCCGGCGCGCGAGTCGATCAGCCCGCGCTTGCGCGCCTCGGCATAGCCGCGCGCCACCGTCGTGTAGTTCAGCTCCAGGTCGGCGGCCAGCTCGCGCAGCGTGGGCAGGCGGTCGCGCACGCCGAGCCGGCCGGTCTTGATGTCGTCGGCGATCAGGTCGGCCAGCAGCAGGTAGGCCGGCCGGGCGGTGTTGCGCAGCTGCTTGCGCCAGTGGGCGGTGATCGTGGTCATCGGTGATGCTCCGGCGAAGTTGATTGCATCCATTGATTGCATCTGGCCACCGATCAACATGCAGGATCCGCGCCCGCACCAGAGGGGATGAATGCTTCGATCAGGTGCGATCAACCCCATTGATCGGGTGCATTGATCGCATGGCATGTGCGTCGTCGCGGTGCAGAACAGGCCGCGCAGGCCCACCCCGAGGCGGCGTTTTCGGGTACCGGAAAAATTTTTGCGTGCACGCAGCCCGCACTGCTGCACGTTGATCGCGCATTGATCGCATGAACCCGGCAAACCGCTGGCACATCGCCTGCGAAGGAAAAGGCACGCAACACCTGCGTACCCACCACCCAACCGGAGTACCTCATGCCCAAAGTCACCCGCCCCCGCAACGAAAAAGGCGAGTTCCTCGTCGACTACGAAGAGAAGGTGTTCGAAGACGTCAAGGCCGAACCCGGCCAGAAGGCGCTCGTCACCTTCCACACGGTGGCCTTCGAGGGTTCGATCGGCTTCGTGAACCTGCTGCAGGCCACGCGGCTGCGTCGCAAGGGCTTCGAGACTTCCGTCCTGCTGTACGGCCCCGGCGTGACGCTGGGCGTGCAGCGCGGCTTTCCCACGCTGGGCGACGAAGCCTTTCCGGGCCACCAGAACTTCAACAAGCAGCTCGCCAAGTTCATGGAAGAGGGCGGCAAGGTGTATGCCTGCCGCTTCGCGCTTCAGGCGCTGTACGGCCATGGCGAAGGCGCGCTGATCGAGGGCATCACGCCGATCAACCCGCTCGACGTGCTCGACCTCGTGCTGCTGCACAAGAAGGCGAACGCCGTGGTCATCGACACCTGGACGCTGTAAGGCAGCACGAGCGATGGCTTCCACCTCCCGCATCGTGCGCGCAGCGGCGATCCAGATCGCGCCCGACTTCGAGCGGCCCGACGGCACGCTCGACCGGGTGTGCAGCGCCATCGACGAGGCCGCATCGAAGGGCGCGCAGATCGCGGTCTTCCCCGAGACCTTCGTGCCCTACTACCCCTACTTCAGCTTCGTGCTGCCGCCGGTGCTGCAGGGCGCGCCGCACCTGCAGCTGGTGGAGCGCGCGGTGGTCGTGCCCGGCCCCGTCACGCAGGCGGTGGCCGAGCGGGCCCGTGCGCGCGGCATGGTGGTGGTGCTCGGCGTGAACGAGCGCGACCACGGCAGCCTCTACAACACGCAGCTGGTGTTCGACGCCGACGGCACTCTGGTGCTCAAGCGCCGCAAGATCACGCCCACTTATCACGAGCGCATGGTCTGGGGCATGGGCGACGGCGCCGGCCTCAAGGTGGTCGACACCGCCGTCGGCCGCGTCGGCGCGCTGGCCTGCTGGGAGCACTACAACCCGCTCGCGCGCTACGCGCTGATGGCGCAGCACGAGCAGATCCACTGCGCGCAGTTTCCCGGCTCGCTGGTCGGCCCGATCTTCGCGGAGCAGATGGAAGTGACCATCCGCCACCACGCGCTGGAGTCAGGCTGCTTCGTGGTCAACGCCACCGGCTGGCTCACCGACGAGCAGATCCGCAGCGTGACGCCCGACGCCAACCTGCAGAAGGCGCTGCGCGGCGGCTGCCACACGGCCATCGTCTCGCCCGAGGGCAAGCACCTCGCACCGCCGCTCACCGAGGGCGAAGGCATGGTGGTTGCCGACCTCGACATGGCGCTGATCGCCAAGCGCAAGCGAATGATGGATTCGGTCGGCCACTACGCGCGGCCCGAGCTGCTGTCGCTCGCCATCAATGACCGGCCGGCGCAGACCACCGTGCCCATGCACCTCACGCAACCTTTTGCCCAACGGAGCCCCGACCATGACGACAACACCCACGACGATGCAGCCGCAGGACAGCCGGCAGCTGATGACCGAGCTCCAGTCCTTCGGGTTGCGGCTGGTTGACCCTTCGGCCGGCGTCTCGAGCCGCCGCGGCGGCGCGGGCCCTTCGGACCACAAGGCCGTGACGGTCGACGGCCACACGATCATGGTGCCGGTCCACACCTCCACCGCCTGGCACTCGCCCTTCACCGCCGAGGCGCCCGACGCCACCGGCATGAGCCGCGTGATGCGCGGCAGCATTCCCATTGCGAGCATCAGCTTTCCGAAGCAGCCGCGCTTCTACGCGATGCAGACCTTCGACGGCGTGCCCTACTCGCACATCGCCACGCTGCACGGCAGCGACGTGCTCGCCACCACCGTGCTGCAGACCTGCATCCGCTACGAAAGCCGCAAAAAAAGCTGCAAGTTCTGCGCGATCGGCCAGTCGCTCGCGGCCGGCCGCACCATTGCGCACAAGACGCCCGAGCAGCTCGCCGAAGTGGCGCGCGCCGCCGTGCTGCTCGACGGCGTGAAGCACATGGTGATGACCACCGGCACGCCCAACGCCACCGACCGCGGCGCGGCCGTGCTGTGCGAGAGCGCCTTCGCCATCAAGGCCGCGGTCGACATTCCCATCCAGGGCCAGTGCGAGCCGCCTGACGACGACCAGTGGTTCCACCGCATGAAGGCCGCTGGCATCGACACGCTGGGCATGCACCTCGAAGTGGTCACGCCCGAGGTGCGCGAACGCATCATGCCGGGCAAGGCCAGCGTGCCCGTCTCACGCTACATGAGCGCCTTCGAAGCCGCCGTGGGCGTGTTCGGACGCGGGCAGGTCAGCACCTACATCCTGGCCGGGCTGGGCGACACGCGCGAGGCCATTCTCGACACCTGCGACCAGTTGCTGGCGCGCGGCGTGTACCCCTTCGTCGTGCCCTTCGTGCCGATCAGCGGCACGCCGCTCGAAGACCATCCCGCACCCTCGCCCGAGTTCATGAAGTCGCTGCTCGCGCCGCTGGGTGAGCGCGTGGTGGCGGCGGGCCTGCGCTCGGCCGACATCAAGGCCGGCTGCGGCAAGTGCGGCGCGTGCTCGTCGCTCTCCGTCTACGAAAGCTGAGCATGCTGTGCATCGACGACCTCTGCGAGATGCGCGAACGGATGGGCGACCACTACGCGCCCGTCGAATACCTGGTGCGCGAAGCCGCCCAGCAGTGGGAGCGCGACGAGGCCATGGCGCTGCGCCGCGCGGTGTTCTGCATCGAGCAGGGCATCTTCGTGCGCGACGACCGCGATGCCATCGACGACCATGCGCGCTTGCTGGTGGCCATGTCGTGCAACGGCGGCATGCCCGAGCAGGTGGTGGGCACTGTGCGAATCCATCGCGGTGAAGCCGAAGGCGAATGGCGGGGCTCGCGGCTGGCCGTGCACCCCGCGTTTCGCAGCCAGGGGCACCTGGGTGCGACATTGATACGGCTGGCGGTGTCGCGCGCCAACGCGCTGGGTTGCGAGACCTTTCTCGCGCAGGTGCAGATGCAGAACGTGCCGCTGTTCAACAAGCTCGGCTGGACGGTGCTCGAAGAAACGAGCGTGCACGGCCGCCCGCATGCGCGCATGCAGGCCGACCTGGGCCGCTATCCGCCCTGCCACGACCCCGTGAGCGGCTTCGTCACGCGCGCGAAGGTGCTGGCATGACGACGAAGGTCCACGAGATTGCAGAGGCCCTGCGCGCCACGCGCGGCTTCGCCCACAAGCGCGACATCAGCGACGTGGTGTCGGCGCTGGGCCGCTCGCTGCCCGGCGGCCATGCCGCGCTCGCGCAGGCCGTGCCCATCGGCGACGACTGCGCGGCCATCCCCGACGGCCATGGCGGCTACCTGCTGTTCGCCATCGAAGGGCTGGTGGAAGACTTCATCGTGCGCATGCCGTGGTTCGCGGGCTACTGCGGCGTGATGGTCAACGTGAGCGACATCTACGCCATGGGCGGACGCCCCACCGCTGTAGTCGATGCGCTTTGGAGCAGCGGCATGAGCCCTGCCGACGACGTGCTGCGCGGCATGGCCGAGGCCGCCGTGCGCTACGGCGTGCCCATCGTGGGCGGGCACAGCAACAACCGCAGCGAGCGGCCGCAGTTGGCAGTCGCCATCCTCGGCCACGCGCGCCGGCTGCTGACCAGCTTCGACGCGAAGCCGGGCGACCTGCTCGTGATGACCGCCGACCTGCGCGGCGCCTATGAAGAGCCCTTTCCGTACTGGAACGCCTCGACCCGCGCGCCCGCCGCGCGGCTGCGTGCAGACCTGGAGCTGCTGCCGGCCATCGCCGAAGACGGCCTGTGCGGCGCCGCCAAGGACATCAGCATGGCCGGTGCAGTGGGCACGGCCATGATGCTGCTCGAGTGCTCTGGCGTTGGCGCGCGCATCGATCTCGACGCGCTGCCAAGGCCCGATGGCGTGCCGCTGTTGCGCTGGCTGTCGACGTTTCCGAGCTACGGCTTCGTGCTCAGCGTGGCACCCGCGCAGGTGGCCTCGGTGATGGCGCGCTTTGCCGCGCGCGACATCGCCTGCGGCGTGATCGGCGAGGTCGATGCCACTCGGCAGGTACGGCTGCGCGCCGAAGGCGAGGAAGCGCTGCTGTGGGACTTCGGCAGCAACGCCTTCATCCAGCCACCTCTCGCCCTGCTGGAGCCCTCCGCATGCCTGTGATGCACTTCCGCGTGCGCTGGCCCGACGCCAGCGAAACACGCTGCTATTCGCCTTCCAGCGTGGTGCGCGACTACCTTGCGCCCGGCGAGCGCTACGCCCTGGCCGACTTCGTGCGGCGCACGCGCGAGGCATTGGGCATGGCCTCGGAGCGGGTTCGCGCGAAGTACGGCTTCGCCTGCTCGCAGGCCATGGACCAGCTCGCCGAGATCGAACACACCGCCGCGCGCTTCAGCGAAACCGCAGAGGCCCAGGTCACCGTCGTCGCCTTCGACTGACTGTCCCCATATCCAGAGAGAGAAAGAAACCCATGTCACACCCTTACGGCGGACGCAGCCACTACAGCGTCGTCATCGTCGGCGGCGGCCAGGCCGGCCTGTCGCTGAGCCATTGCCTGCAGCAGCGCGGCATCGACTACCTCGTGATCGAGAAGCGCAGCCTCGTGCACACCTGGCGCACGCAGCGCTGGGATTCGTTCTGCCTCGTCACGCCCAACTGGCAGTGCCAGCTGCCGGGCTGGGGCTACATCGGCAGCGATCCGCACGGCTTCATGGTCAAGGACCAGATCAACGAATGGCTCGCAGGCTTCGTCGAGCATGTGAAGGCGCCGGCCATCGAAGGCGTGACTGTCGAACGCGTATCGCGTGACGGCGAACGCGAGCGCTTCAGCGTGCAGACCGACGCCGGCCTCTACACCGCCGACCAGGTGGTGGTGGCCTCCGGCGGCTATCACCGCCCCATCGTGCCGCGCCTGGCCGAAAAGCTGCCTGCAAGCGTGGCGCAGTTCCACTCGGCGCAGTACCGCAACCCGGCGCAGCTGCCCGAGGGCGCGGTGCTGGTGGTGGGCTGCGGCCAGTCGGGCGCGCAGATCGCCGAAGACCTGCACCTGGCCGGCCGCAAGGTGCACCTGGCCACCGGCAACGCCCCGCGCTGCGCGCGCTTCTACCGTGGCCGCGAGGTGGTCGACTGGCTTGCCGACATGAAGTACTACGACATGCCCGTCACCGAGCATCCGCTGCGCGAAGGCGTGCGCGACAACACCAACCACTATGTGACCGGCCGCGACGGCGGGCGCGACATCGACCTGCGGCGCTTTGCGCTCGAAGGCATGGAGCTGTATGGCCTGCTGAGCGGCTTCGACAACGGCGCCTTCGAGCTGCAGCCCAACCTGCGCGACAACCTCGACCAGGCCGACGGCACCTACAACCGCATCAACGCATCGATCGACAAGCACATCGCCGCGCAGGGCATCGAGGCGCCGCCGCCTTCGGTCTATACGCCGGTATGGGAGCCACAGGAAGAACGCACGCGGCTCGACCTTGCTGTGGCGGGTATCACCAGCGTGGTGTGGTGCATCGGCTTCTCGCCGGATTTCGCATGGGTCGACGCGCCGGTGTTCAACGGGCGCGGCGCACCGGTGCACCTGCGCGGCGTGACGAACGAACCGGGGCTGTACTTTCTCGGGCTGCCCTGGCTCCACACCTGGGGTTCAGGCCGCTTCTCGGGCGTGGCGCGCGATGCGGAGTTTCTGGCGCAAGCCATTGTGCAGAGAAAGGCGGGACTGCGCGGCAGTACCGGTACCCCGGCGCCCGAATTGCGCGCAGCCTAGGCCTGCTGCGCCTCAGTCAGCGCCTGCGCAGCAACCACCGCCTCCGTGCGGTTGCGCACATTGAGCGCCCGAAAGATGGCTGCCAGGTGGATCTTCACGGTGCCTTCGCTGATGCCCAGGCTGCGCCCGATCAGCTTGTTGGGCTTGCCCTGCGACAGCAGCTGCAGCACCTCGACCTGGCGCTCGGTGAGCACGTTGCGCAGGTGCTCCAGCGTCTGGGTGCCGCCATTGCCGCCGCCTGCGCCGCGCGTCAGCGACTCGGCAGCCGCCTGCGGCGCCACGCCGGCCACGATGCCCGGCGGCAGCGCCGTCAGCATCATCGGCGGCACGTACACACCGCCGGCCAGCACCAGCCGCACGGCCGAGAGCATGACCTCGGGTGAGTAAGCCTTGGGTATGAAGCCCAGCACGCCGCGCTCGAGCGCGCTGCGCATGATGGCCGGGTCTTCGTAGCCCGACAGCACGATCACCGGCACGGCCGGATGGCGGCGGCGGATTTCGTCGATGTGGGCCTGGCCGTCGGCGCCTGGCATGTTGAGGTCGATCAGGGCCAGGTCGAGGTCGTCGGTGGCTCCGGCAAGCAATTCGTCGACGCTCATCGTCAGAACGAATTCGATGCCAGGCTCCAGCTCCGACAACTTGGCTTTGACCGCCTCGATGACGAGCCGGTGGTCGTCGGCGATCAGGATTTTCATGATGTCTTTCCCCGTGTCCCAGCGTGCAGTGCACTTGCAGACGCTGAAGATACCGGCGAATGCCCCGCGCAGCAAGGCCGGCCGTCCCACCAACGGCATAGACCCCAAGCGATATGGCGCCCGCCGCGCCCCCTTTGAAAGAATGAACGCCTACTCGAAGGAACCGGGGACATGGGCATGTGCCATCGCAGCAGACTCTGGCGCCGGGCATCCTTCGCAACGCATGGCTGAGCGGGCCCGCCCATGGCCCGCCTTCTAGACTGCTTCTCCAGCTTCATCTCGTTCGGCCTCGCACTGGACGCATCGATCGCGGCCGGCTCGCCCATGCTGGCGCACGATGCTGCACAGCAGCAGGCCCGCCAGCGGCTCGATGCGGCCCGCGCCGCCGCCGAGGCCTCGGGCACGCCCGCGGGGCAGATCGAATCGGCGGCTTTCGCAATGGTGGCCTGGATCGACGAAATCCTCGCGCGCCACCCCGAGGCCACCTCGGCGGCAAGCACGGCGGCCCCGCTACAGGTGCAGCTCTTCAACTCCAACAACGCGCACAGCGAGTTCTTCCACCACCTGTCGGCCCTGGGCGCGCGGGACGACGCGGTGCGCGAGGTGTACTGGCATGCGCTGGCGCTCGGCTTCAAGGGCCAGTACTACTTCGAGGACGGCGACCAGGGCGAGCTGGGCAAGCTGAAAGACCTGCACGGCAGCCAGCTGCTGCTGCGCCCGCTGTCGACCGGCAGCCTGGTGCAGGACCGCATCACGCCGCAACCCTACGAGGTGCCCGACCCGCGCGGCCCCAACGACACGCGCCGGCGCGACCGCACGCTGCTGCTGAGCAGCGCCGCGCTGGCGCTGGCGCTGCCCCTGCTCTACCTGCTGTGGCTGTGGTCCACCGGTCCGCCCGCGGCCGCCACCGGCCTGAGCCAGCGCGTCGAGCAGCACCTGCAGACTTTCGCCTGCGCCGACCTCACGGCCACCGTCGACCGGGACGGCCGCACACAAGTGACCGGCTTCGTCTCGCTGCCGGGCGACCTGCCGCGCGTGGAGCATGAAGTGAGCACGCTGCCCGGCGTGAAGGCGCCGCGCTTCGACATCGGCCTGCGCGTATGGCCGCACTGCGAGGTGTTCGCCATCCTCAAGCCCTACCAGATGCGCAACAACGAGAAGGTCTACGGACTGGACGTGACCGCGCTCTCGGCCCGCGAAGGCCAGCTGCGCGAGGGCGACAACGTGCGCGTGCAAGTGGTCGCGCCGCGCCACGACAGCTACATCTGGGTCGACTACTACACGGTCGACGGCTCGGTCATGCACCTCAATGCCGGGCAGGTGCCCACGCGGCTGCACGCCGGCGAAACGCTGGAGCTGGGCCGCGACATTCCGTCGAGCTGGCTGGTGAGCCCGCCCTTCGGCAACGTGCTGGTCACCGTGCTGTCGTCACCGACGCCATTCAGCGAAACCTCCGACCGTCCGCCCTACGAGCTGGCCTCCGCCTACCTGCTGCGGCTGCGCGAAGCGCTTGCGGCCGGCAAGAGCAGCGAGCGGCTGATCGCCGACTTCGTCTTCCTCGAGACCGTTTCCCGATGAACGCCCTGCTCTCGCCCACCCATCGCTTCTGGCTGCTGCTGGCGCTGTGCCTGCTCGGCTTCGGCCTGCTGTACGCGGTGGTGCGCGATGCGGGCCGCGGTGCGCGCAGGCGTGGGCTGCAGAAGCGCATCGCGGCGCTCGGCGCGCCATCCACCGGCGCCGACGAGGCTGCCATCGACGCCCTGAGGGACGACATGGCGCAGGCGCAGCAGGCCCTGCGCCGCTCGTCACGGCTGAAGGCCCTGGTGCCCGCGCCGTGGTTCCTGTGCTTCGGCGACGCTGCGGCCAACCTGGCCGGCCTGTTCGCGACGGCACACGCCGACCGCGTGCCCCCGCCCGAACCTGCGAGCGGAGGTGGCGGCGAACCCTTCGGCGCAACGTGGTGGCACTGGTGGCTGACAGGCGCGACGGTGGCCATAGAGATCCATCCGGGCGCGCTCGGCGACACGGCCGGTACGCCGCCGCTGCGCGGCCTGTGGCTGCAGTCGCTGCTCGCGCTGGCCGAGCGGCGCGACCGGCTGCCGCTCAACGGCCTGGTGGTGGGCGTGGCGGCGGGCGAATTGCTGCATGCCGATGCCACGGAGCTGAAGTCGCTGGCCGCACGGGCGCGCCGCCTGCTCGACGAAACCAGCGACACCCTGCGCCTGCAGCTGCCCACCTACCTCGTCGTGACCGGGCTCGAACAACTCACGGGCTATGCGGCCCTGCGCGGCGCGCTGCCGCCTGAAGTGCTGGCGCAGGTGCTGGGGCATCGGCTGACCGATGCCTCGCCCTTCATCGAGACACCGGCCGGCGAGCGGCTGGATACCGTGTTCGATCCCATCGCGCAGCACCTGCACGCGCTGCGCATGGCGCTGCTGCGCGAGCAGCCCGGCGCCGCGGGCCGGCTCGCCATTCACGAATTCGTGGAGGCCGTGCGCGCGCTGCAGCCCGGCTTGCGCCAGTTCGCGCAGGTGCTGTTCGAGAACCACGGCAAGACCTCGCGCGCGCCGCGCTGGCGCGGGCTCTACCTCACGGCAGCCGCATCGGACTCAACCGGCGGGGCCTTCGTGAACGATCTGTTCGAGCACTTCCTGCCTGCCGACCAACCGCTGGTGCGGCCAGGGCGGCCGTCATGAGCCGCCCCCGGGGCAAGGTGAGGCGACTACTTCGCGTCGACACGGATCGCGCGTGCGCCGAAGTTCACGTCGAGTGCCTGCGCCTTGCCCGTGGTGACCGGGCGCACTTCGCGCCAGCGCGCTCGGTCGAGGTCGCGGAACGCCGCCATCACGCCGATGGACTTCGCATCGGGCGGCAGGTTGAAGTCGAGCTTCTTCGTCTCGCCGGGCCGCAGCAGCACTTCTTCACGCTGCACGAGCTCCGCGCCGAGCGTGGCCTGGTCTTTCTCGAACAGCGAGAAGAAGTCGGCACCCTCGAACGGGCCAGGCGACTTCAATGCATACACGCGCACGGTGAGCGGCGAGGCCCGTCCACGCGCATCGGGGTTGGCGTCGGCGCCGGCCGTGAGGGTCACGGCCACCGTGGTGACCACCGGTTTGCTCGCGCAGCCCGCGATGAAAAGACCCGCTGCAGCAAGGCCAAGAGCTGCGATGCGGCGCCGCGTTGCCGCGCCAAGGAGGCCTTCATAGGACGAATGGTGTGTACCCAGCGTGCGCATGCTATTCCCTTCGTTGCATTGACCGGTCAAGACGCATCTTTGATTATCACCAGCGAACTCCAACAGGCAACATGCTGACCAACGAACTCGCAGCCACACTGCTCGCGCCCATCGGCGAGGCCTCGCCGTGCGGCGACGATCTCGAGTACGACGCGGACTTCATGACGCTGGTCTCGGCCGCGCAGGGCAAGCCCGAGCAGCAGTTCGGCGACACCGTGATTCCCGCGGTCGAACCCGAGTGGCGCGAAGTGGGCGAACGGGCCGACGGCATCCTGCGCCGCAGCAAGGACGTGCGCGCCGCGGTGCTGCTGCTGCGCGCATCCACTCGCATGCAGGGCGTGGAAGGCTTCGCCGCCGGGCTGCGCCTGCTCAACGGATTGCTCGACACCTTCTGGGAAGGCATACATCCAAAGCTGGATGCGGACGACGACAACGATCCGACGATGCGCCTGAACGCGCTCGCGCCGCTGACCGACGAGAGCATGGGCCTGCGCGACCTGTACGAGGCGCAGATCGGCATCGCGCGCGGCGTGGGCCCGATCCGCGTGCGCGACATTGCCATTGCCCACAACACGCTCACCGCCGTCGGCGGCGAGGCCACGTACTCCGCAGCACAGGTGCATGGCGGGCTCGAAGCCATCCAGGCCGAGCGGCCCGAGGCGATCCAGGCCGCCCTCGGCGTGCCCGCGCTGGTGGAGCAGCTGAAGAAACTCGTCGCCGATCACACCGGCCGCGCCGATGCCGTCGACCTCGAACCGCTTCGCACCATCGCCCGCGTGCTGCAGAAGGCCTGCGCCGCCGCCAGCGGCGCGCCGGCCGATGCCGCTTCGGATGCCTCCGGCGACACGGCCGCCGATGCACAGGCGAACGGCAGCGCGGCCTCCCGCCCCGCCGCACGCGGCGAGATCCAGAACCGGCAGGACGCAGTGCAGATGCTCGACCGCGTCATTCGCTACCTCGAGCAGGCCGAGCCGGGTAACCCCGCGCCGCTTCTGATCGAGCGCGCCAAGAAGCTCATCGGCGTGAGCTTTCTCGAAATCATGGCCAACCTCGCGCCGAACGCGATGGACACCATCGAAACGGTCACGGGCCGCCGCCCGTCCGAGTAAGCCAGCACCACCCCACACCCGCCCCCATTCACACCCGCAAGGAGCATCTCCATGGCCAAGAGCAGTCAGAAATTCATCGCCCGCAACCGGGCGCCCCGGGTCCAGATCGAATACGACGTGGAGCTCTACGGGGCAGAGAAAAAGGTGCAGCTGCCCTTCGTGATGGGCGTGCTGGCAGACCTCTCGGGCAAGCCGGCAGACCCGCTCGCGCCGGTGGCCGATCGCAAGTTCCTGGAGATCGACGTCGACAACTTCGACTCGCGCATGAAGGCCATGAAGCCGCGCGCGGCCTTCGCGGTGGAGAACTCGCTCACCGGCGAGGGCGACCTGAAGGTGGAGCTCACATTCGAGAACATGGAAGACTTTTCGCCCGCCGCCGTGGCGCGCAAGGTGGGCGCACTGAACAAGCTGCTCGAAGCACGCACGCAGTTGTCGAACCTCGTCACCTACATGGACGGCAAGGGCGGCGCCGAAGACCTGCTGGCCAAGGTGCTCGAAGACCCGGCCCTGCTGCAGACGCTGGCCGCGAGCAAGAAGCCCGAAGACGCCGGCGGCACACCCGCCGCCTGACGACGATACCCATCCGACCGCTACACAGGATCACGAGGAGTAAACCACCATGGCCACCGAAGCACTCGAACAGAGCGCGCTGAAAGATGTCGCGTATGCGGGCAGCGACTTTTCGTCGCTGTTGCAAAAGGAATTCAAGCCGCGCAGCGACGAAGCCAAGAGCGCCGTCGAAGCCGCGGTGCTCACGCTGGCGCAGCAGGCGCTGGCCAACAGCACCGTCATCGGCAAGGACGTGACCAAGTCGATCCAGGCCATGATCGCCGCGATCGACGCCAAGCTCACCGACCAGGTGAACAAGATCATCCACCACCCCGAATACCAGAAGCTCGAGAGTGCGTGGCGCGGCCTGCACTACATGGTGAACAACACCGAGACCGACGAGAACCTGAAGATCCGCGTGATGGACATCTCCAAGACGGATCTGGCCAAGAGCCTGAAGAAGTTCAAGGGCGCGGCCTGGGACCAGAGCCCGATGTTCAAGAAGATCTACGAGCAGGAGTACGGCCAGTTCGGCGGCGAGCCCTTCGGCGCGCTGGTGGGCGACTACCACTTCGACCAGAGCCCGCCCGACGTGGAACTGCTCGGCGAAATGGCCAAGATCGCCGCGTCGGCGCATGCCCCTTTCATCACCGGCGCCAGCCCCAACCTGATGCAGATGGAGTCGTGGCAGGAACTCGCCAACCCGCGCGACCTGACCAAGATCTTCCTCACGCCCGAGTACGCCGGCTGGCGCAGCCTGCGCGAGTCGGACGACTCCAAGTACCTCGGCATGTGCATGCCGCGCTTCCTGGCGCGCACGCCCTACGGCGCCAACACCAACCCGGTGGAAGAGTTCGACTTCGAGGAAGACACCGCCGGCGCCGACCACAGCAAGTACGCCTGGGCCAATGCGGCCTACGCGATGGCGACCAACATCAACCGTTCGTACAAGCTGTACGGCTGGGGTTCGCGCATCCGCGGCATCGAGTCGGGCGGCGCGGTGGAGAACCTGCCGCTGCACACCTTCCCGAGCGACGACGGCGGCGTGGACCAGAAGTGCCCGACAGAGATCGCCATCAGCGACCGGCGCGAGGCCGAGCTCTCGAAGGCCGGCCTGCTGTCGATGATCCACCGCAAGAACTCCGACTTTGCCGCTTTCATCGGCGCCCAGTCGCTCAACAAGCCGGCCGAGTACGACGACCCGGACGCCACGGCCAACGCCAACCTGGCGGCGCGCCTGCCCTACCTCTTTGCCTGCAACCGCTTTGCGCACTACCTCAAGTGCATCGTGCGCGACAAGGTCGGCAGCTTCAAGGAGCGCGAGGACATGCAGCGCTGGCTGAACAAATGGATCATGAATTACGTGGACGGCGACCCGGCAAACTCGTCGGAAATCACCAAGTCGCAGAAGCCCCTGGCGGCCGCCGAAGTGGTCGTTGAGGAAGTGGAAGGCAACCCGGGCTACTACACGTCCAAGTTCTTCCTGCGCCCGCACTACCAGCTCGAAGGCCTCACGGTTTCTTTGCGCCTGGTGTCCAAGCTGCCGACGGCCAAGGGCGCCGGCTGAAAAAAATCTGGGGATTCTTCTTGAATTCCCGGTTCCGTTTCGTTCTATGAGTAGCTGCCGGGCATCGGAACTTACCTCCCACCGCCGGCAGCCATTTTTCTCGTTTCGATCATCAACCGCCCGAACGCAATCGGGTTCCAAGGAGTAGGAACATGTCATCTGACTTTCACATCAAGCTCGACGGCGTCAAGGGCGAGTCTTCCCACAAGGACCACAAGGACGAGATCGAGATTTCGTCGTGGTCCTGGAACGTGGCCAACTCGTCGGGCGCAGGCTCCGGCGGCGGCTCGGGCAAGGGCAAGGCCACGCCCGGTGAATTCCACTTCACGCACACCTACGACAAGGCCTCCCCGGTGCTGGCCAAGAACTGCGTGAGCGGCAAGCACTTCAAGGACATGGTCCTGACCTGCCGCAAGGCCGGCGAAGGCCAGCAGGAGTACCTGAAGGTCACGATGAAGGAAGTCTTCATCTCTGCCGTGAGCCCCGGCGGCGCGCAGGGCGGCGACGTGTACGAACAGGTGATGTGCTCGTTCAAGGACATCGAGTTCGCCTACAAGGCCCAGGACGACAAGGGCGCCGGCGGCGGCGAAGTCAAGTTCGGCTGGAACGTGGCAACCACCGAAACCCGCTGACGGGCGACGGACCGCCGGGCACGGCATCGGGCGCGCCAGTGCCCGGTGCGGTTTCCATGCGTCCTCACCGCACCGGAGCAATGCAATGGCATTCAGCACCCCAACCATCGGCAGCAGCGGCGCGCTGCTCACGACCTACAACACCGACTGGTCGGTCGGCCGGATCGGCTCCAACACACGTGAAGACGTGATGCTCGTGCAGGCGCTGTTCAAGATCTTCTACTACGAGCTGCTCGGCTTCAACCACGATCTGAACCCACCTCCCGGCCAGACAGAGGTGATCGTCGTGGACGGCTACTACGGGCAGATCACGCAGAAGCACATCACGCACTTCCAGACGCAGGTGATAGCGCTCGGATACAAGGTCCTGCCGGACGGCATCTTCGATCCGTTCCGGGAGCCCGGTGCGTCCAGCACGATCAGCAAGACACGCTACGCGCTCGACCTGCTCAACAACGCCTGTGCCAACTGCTGCAAGGAGCAGGGCATCGACAACTACACCAACCTGCCGAACCGGGAAGACATGCCCATGTTGCTGCGCAGCGCGTTGAAGAAGGTCAAGAAGACGGCCAGGAAGTACAGCTGAGCGGCCCCAGCGACCGCCAGCCTGGCGCCCGTCCGATGGACGGGCGTTTTTCTTTTGAGGCTGGCTGCGCCGCCTTCGCTCGAGCGGAAGCGCTCAAGGGTTCGTCGTGTCAGTCGAGGCGGCGATTTCGGGCATGAGCCGCGTCGCGTCGTCCTCGTCGTCCTCGATCACCCACAGCGTGAGCGCCGTGTAGTTGTCGTACCCCGGCTTGGCATTCGCCTTGACCTGCGCGTCGATCAGCTCGGTCCACTGGCTGGGTGTGCGGGAGGCATGCAGCGTGTCTATCAGGCACTCGTCGCCCAGCGGCTCCCACACACCGTCGCTGCACAGCAGCAGCACGTCGCCGGGCAAGAGGCGCATGCGGTCCGACACCGCGATGTCGGGCGCCTCCTCGACCGAGCCCAGCGCCGACAGCAGCATGTTGCGCTGCGGATGCAGCCGCGCGCCCTCTTCGTCGAGCATGCCGCCGGCCACCATCTGCTGCACCAGGCTGTGATCGGTGGTGCGCGCCACGATGGCGCCGCCACGGAACAGGTAGGCCCGGCTGTCGCCGCTGTGCACCCACGCCAGAGCCTGGCTTTCGAGGTCGATGGCCGCGAACACGATGGTCGAGCGCATGCCCGCGAGCTTGCCGCCCTCGGCCTGGCGCGCCACCACGTCGAGGTTGGCCTGCTCCACCAGCCGGCGCAGCGTGGCTTCGTCGAGCCCCGGCGCGGCCGAGAAGCCGCCGAGCATGCTGCCGCGCGCAGTGGCCGCCGCCACGTCGCCCCCGCCATGGCCGCCCGCGCCGTCGGCCACCAGGCAGGCGACATAGCGCTCGTCGTGCCAATGGCCGTGCACGTCCTCGTTGTAGGTGCGGCCTCCCTGCCGGGAGAGCGTGACGATTTCGATTTCCAAGCGGGGTGCCTCGCGGGTGCTGGGGTTGTTCTGGTTTTCTTCAGGCGTCGGACTTCAGGCGTGCCATCTGCTCTTCGTAGGCCTCGAGGAAGGCCTTGCCGAAGAGGCTGTGGAAGTCGTCCTCCGCCTCGCTCGCGATGCCGCCGTAGAGCGACACGAACTGGTCCCAGAGCTTGGCCTTGCGGTTGGCGCTGAAGAGAGCGTCGAGCGCCGACTTCGCGCTGATCTTCTTCTCCAGCTCCGCCGGCTCGAAGCGCCCGATGACATGGGCCAGCGCCGCGCGCATGCCCACCATCACGCCGAACTGATGCGCGCGCAGGTCGTTGAAGGCATCACGCATCGCGGCCTCGGGCGGCATGAAGCCACGCACGCCGGGCCCCAGCAGATGGGCCAGCGCCACCTCGACCGTGGGCGAGAACTTCAGCGGGTTGTTGGCCTGCGCCGCGATCATCGTGACCTCGGCGCGCACCTCGCGCTTGAACTCCTGGCGCGTGAGCAGCAGCTGCAGCGTGCCCTCGGTGGCGCTGCGCAGCATCGAGCCGATGCGCTCCATCAGGCCCGGCGTGAGCATCTCGGGCGGCTGGTGCGTGCTGGCCAGGCCGCGCAGGAAAGCGGCGAGCAGCTCGTCGTCGGTGGCGATGCGCTCGGGTGGCGGCGTTGCTGCGCGCCTGGCTGGTGGCGCAGGCGCGATGTCGATGGGCGGCGGCAGCGACTCGGCGGGCCTGCCGGAACTCTCAGGCCCGCTGATGCGTATCGGCTGGCCGGTGATGTCGTCGAACTGCGCCAGCGGTTGCACGGGCACCGGCGCAGCCACCGGAGGCGGTGCAGGTGGCGGTGGTGGCGGTGGCGGCGGCTCGACGGCCTTCGGCGGCGTGAAGCCGAACTGGTCGATCGGCAGATGGTCGGAGCGCGGCGTGGGCGTACGCGGCGCCGCGTGCTGCAGCGCGGCCAGCGGATCGGCTTCGGAAGCGGTGTTGGGCTGCAGCAGCGGATCGGCCAGCGGCGACAGCGCAAGCGGATCGCCGCCGATGCCGCCGATGCCGCCGATGCCGCCGATGCCGCCGCCACTATTGCCCATGCCGCCGAACAGCTCGTCGATGCCCGCGGCCTTGCCATGCGCGGGCGGCGCGCCGAGGTCGGAGAAATCGTCGAGCGCGCCAAGACCGGCCGCCGGCGTCGACGACGGCGTGGGCCCCAGCAGGTTCGCGAAAGGATCGATCTGCGCGGCTTGCACGTTGCGCGAGCCGCTTTCCATCGGGTCGGGGAACAGCAGCGAATCAGGCAGTGCCGTGGCAGGGGTTGGGGCGGGCGCTGCCGCTGGTGCGGCCGGCGGCGCGAGGCCCGCCAGCAGGTCGGCAAAGGGGTCGTCGCTCGAAGGTGCGGCTGGCGCGGCCATGGCAGCCCCTCCAAGCACCGTGTTCGGGATAGCCAGCGACGGCGGCGCGGCGGCCGTCACGCGCACCGTGAGCTCGAAGCTGCCCACCACCAGCCGCGCGCCGTCGGTCAGCGCGGCCTCCTTGCCCGAGCCCAGCGACACGCCGTTGCACTGCATCGGGTTGCTGCCCCGGTCGATGACGAAATACTGCCCGTCACGGCACAGCACCTGCGCATGCACGCGCGAGACCGTGCGGTCCGGGTCGTCCAGCACCAGCGTGTTGGTGTCGGCCCGGCCGATGGTCCCGCCATTGGGTCCGAAGTCCGCGGCAATGGCCTGCCCCGCCGGAGCGCCTTGCCGGGTGATGACAGCGATATGGATCATGAATCGGCCCCCGAAGGCTCTGTGCCTGAATGCGCCCGAACAAACTCGCAAGGAGTATTCATTCCGTGGGGCATGTTGGCAATCTCGCCTAAAGAGGTATGCCGTCGCCAAGCCAGCGCTGCTGCCGCCATGCCGGCGCGCTGGTTGCGAACAGCGGTGCGCGCGCGTCGAGCAGCGCCAGATGCAGCGCCGCTGCCACGCGCTGACGCTGGAAGCCCTCACGCAGCACACCCGTACAGCTGTCGGGCGAGACCGGCTGCCCCATGAAGAGCCGCACACCAGGGGCAAAGCGTGCACCGTTCTGCTGCCACCACGCACGGATCTTGTCGATGTCGGGCCAGGGCAAGGCGATGTCCTCGGGCAGCTCGACGTTGTCGTCGTCGGGGTCGTCGGTCGGCCCATCCTCGAAGCCGTCGGGCGGCGGAACCTCCATCTGCGCGAGGTTGAAGTCCACGCCCGTGATGGTGACGAAGGCCTCGGCCGCGATGCGTGCCGTGGCCGGCTGCGCCATCTGCTCGATGAGCCACGGCACATAGCGCGCGTCGCCGATGAAGCCCGAGCCGATGATGCGCAGGCGCTGCGCCTCGGGCAGCGCGGCGCTGTCGAGCAGCAGCGCGTGGCCCGGTGCCAGCTCCATCGCCTGCAACGCGAGCTGGAACGCGCGCGGCTGGCGCGGCCCGCTCTTCAGCGCAAAGGCCGCAAGCACGTCCAGCGCCTGCGCCCGGTCGCCGAGCAGCACCGCCGCCCACGCGGCCCAGAAGCGCAGCTCGGGCTTGGCCTCGCCGAGCAGCGATTGGGCCTGCGGCAACAGGTCGGCACGGCCCAGCTCGCCGGCTGCACGCAGCGCGCGGATGCGCACGCTGTCTGGAGCGCCCGCAAGCAGCTGCCCGAGCAGCGGACCCACGTCGCGCCGATGCAGCGCGCAGGCTGCCACGCCGAGCTTCTGCCGCAAAGGAGAGGCGTCCTCGAGCAAGGCCCTGACGCGGCCGCCAAGATACTTCGGCTCGACCCAGCCCAGCGCGGAGATCAGGCCGGGCACGACCTCGGGCAGGTCCTTGGCGCGCTCGACCAGATCATCGAAGCGGCCATCGACCGCCTCGATGGCGAGCACGGCGGCGACGAAGAAGTCTTCGGGGCCTTCGTTGTCGGTGATCGCCAGTGCATGCTGCCAGCCTTCTTCGCCGGCAACGCGCAGGCCGTCGATGTGGGCCGCGAGGCGTTCGTCGAGGTCGGCGAATTGCTGGGGCGAGTAGTTGGGGGCGTGGACTGCGGTGGCGCGTTGGAGCCAGAGGAAGGAGGCTTCGTCGGCGTGTTCGGCGACAACGGAAGACAGCGTGTCAGAGTCCATGGGGCGAGTTCCTACTCGAAGTGCAGCCGCACGATGGGCAGTGTCTCGTGCCAGGCGCAGCAGAGATTGATGATGAGATCCCACGCCTCGGCGTCCGCGTTGTCCCAGATCCATTCGTGATAGTGGATCGTGCGCGGGTCGTTGAACATGGCTTGCGCGCCGCTGACTTCCACCGCCTCGTCGGGATCGTTGGGATACGCAAGCGTCAATGCGTCCCAAAGTGCAAGGGTTTCGAGCAAACCCTGCCCGACCTCGGGCCGCACCGGCTGCGCGAATTCGATCTCGACCAGCAATGCGTAGTTGCCGCCCATGTCATCAGGGAACTCGACTTCGAACGGCGGCTCCTCCGGAGCGGCCGGACGCACGCCTCTCTCGCTCAGCAAGTCAAGCTCGCGCTGGCCCAGCACGGCACGCGCCGCATGGAAATGGACTTCGTGTTGGCGGCAATCCGCCAGCATGCCGCCCAGCACATCCAGGGCCGTGACAGGGAGCTCCTCGACTTGCAGCCACGCCTGTACCGACGCGCCAGCGGCGCGAAGCTCGACCGGCGCCGAAGGAAGCCGCCTCCCCGGGAAGAAGAACCCTGCGTCGACCGCATCAAGAAAGACGCGAATACGCCGTTCAACAAGCTCGACCGATCCTTCGGGACCACGCTCCAGCGTGGCCCGAAGCAGAACCGGGCCGCTATAGCGCTCAGACGAAGAAACGTCGAAGCCAGTCATGCGCAGCCTCGTCGGACATACCTTTGATCACCAGCTCATCCAGCGCCTCGTCGGGCGCCCGCACGGGCTCGACGAGGCGGCCCACAGCATGGTAGGCCGGCAACCGATCCTTGCGGTTCAGGTCGCCCAGTTTCGGCGCCTCTCCTGCGCGAAGGATCACACCGCCCTGGCCGAGCGGAAGCACCGACACCTCCGCAGGAGCGTTGTTCGCCAACGCATCACGCCCGCCCAGTGCAGCCACCAAATCAGCACCGAGAAACGTGAGCCAGTTGACAGCCACCACGCCTTGGTCGACCGCATTCGACAAGCGGACGGCGTCACCATAGCCGAGGCCCGGATGACGACGATGCAGAGGGGCGGCCCAAGCGAAGACCTTCTCCTCAAGCGCCGTATCTGTCTCTTCCCAGACAAGGGAGTATCCGCAGTACCCGCTGTCAAGCGGCAGTTCTGCCAAGGCGGCCTGAACCAGGCTGACCACTTGCTGTGGCTCATCACCCCACTCCACCGGCAAGATCATTCGAAGTACGAAGCGCGGCGGCTCGAAGGCGCCTGCTAGTGTCATATCCAAGGCCGGTGGACACACATCGCGAGCGGTTTCGCCGCTGTGCACACGGAAGCTGAGCATGTTGGTGGCCAGCAGACGCGGGTCAGCAAACCAATGCGCCGGCCCCTCAAACGCTTGCACGTCAAAGGCGCGAAAGCGCTTCATGTCTCCAGTGCGATAGAAACGCAGCCGTGCGCCGAAGTTGTGGGCGAAGTCATTCAGGAATCTCGCGAAACCTGCGCCGCCATTACCCGGCAGCCCGTTGACGAATGCGACGGCCTCGACGCACGGCATGGCCAGTACATGGTCGCCCTTCGCGAGAGTGAATCGGTGCCATTCCATGGTTCTCGACCTTTCAGGAGCAGATGCAGTGTTCCGCAGGTCTCATTTCAAAGACCTTCTTGTCCGTCTTAGGTGACATCTTCAGCATTTTCTTCTGATTGTCAGTCGGGCTGTCCCCCGGAAATTTGACCTCGATGATCTTGAACACGTCCTTGAGCATCAACTTTCCTTTTTCCACCAACTTCTTGGATACCTTCTTGACACCGACCAACACGATGTCCCACCTGGCGCACCCCTTTCCCGAGCCGGTTGCAGCACCCCACTTCCCGATGAAGTCTCCTCCAGCAAGATCCTGCGAAGCCTCCGTGATCAACCCTGGCTGATTTCCTCGTTGCCCGCTCTTCTTGGGATCCAACACATTGCGCATCTCGTTCTGGAACTTTTTCGTCGACGGTTTCGGCTTCTTCTTGCTCTTTTTGGCCTTGTTCTTGGCCTTTGCGTCTTTCTTTTTCTTCTTCTCCATTGCCTTGCAGGCCGCATCGCAGAGCTTGTCGGCCATGGCCTGACCGACTTCGTCGATCAGCGGCTGCTGCGCCACCCCACCCAGATTCGCCGCGTTCTCCGAGTTGTGGAACATCTTGTCCGTGAGCCGGGCCGTGTTCTTGCCGTCCATCTTCACGTCGAAGGAGTAGAGGATCCAGGTTGCCTCCTTCATGAAGGTGCTGGACTTCACGCCCCCCGCCACACCTGCGTTGTCACCGTTGGACAGCGCGAACTTCGAACCCTTGTTCGCGGCCATCGCCTTGTCGCCTTTGACGGTGCTGGTGCCGCTCGACAGCGTGATCGAGTTGGCGATGTTCGGATAGGGGACCGGCACGGGACCACCGGGGCTCGGCGTCTTGCACACGTCGGGGATGGTCGCGGTGCTGATGCCGATGCTGAACTTGTGGACCAGCGTGAGGCTGGTGCCGTTGACCCTGATGGTGAGCGGCATGACTCAGCCTCTCATCGGTTCGGGGCAGCGCACCAGCACCGCCCCGCGTTCGCCCGACTCGGAACTGCCCCATATCATCGACAGCGGCCCCTTGGCGTAGCGCTTGCGATTGGCGATGACAGCCAGCGCCATGTGCAGCGGCGAACCCGCCGCACCCACGTCACCCCAGCAGTCGGCTGGCGCGATGAAATCCGATGCTGCGCGAAAGTGTTCTCCGTTGCGCAGCGTGGCAAAGCCGAACTCGTCGGCCCGGTAGGGCTCTCCGTTGAGATCACAGAACACGTTGTGCACTTGCTCGCCAGGCGCGAGGGCCCGCAGCGCGGCGCGGAAGGCCTGGGTCAAGCCCTCGCCGATGCACACCGCGTCCGTCTTGATGAGCTTGGACTCCATGCCGATGCCAACCGACACCAGTTCCCCGAGCGGCACGATGCCGCTCAGCTGAGCCAAGCGGGGCGTGCCAAGCAACACCGCGCCAGCGGCCTCGCCGGGGATGAAGCCCCAGGCATTGTTGAGCGGGCCGCCGCCGTGGAGTTGATCGCAGGCTTCGACCCATTCGAGCGTCTCGGGTGCGAGATATGAATCAGTGCCCGCCACCACACATGCATCGAAGGCATCGCGCACACAACCAGCCTCGGCGGCGGCCACGGCCATGTGGCCTGCTGCATGGCCGACTTCGAAGCGCGCAATGCGGACGAATCGATCACCCATGCGCTCCCGCATGGCCTCCAACACGTCATCGGCCAAGCCATCAGGCTGCCCGGGGCGCGGCGGCGGCAGCGCCAATGCAAGGCCGATGCGCGGCGACACGTTTCCGCCAAGCTCCGTCAACGGTGCCAACGCCTCCTCGATGGCCGGCAGCAGCAGCGCGCCCAGGCGCGCGGCACCGTCGAGGCCCACGTCGAGCCAGGGCGCTCGCGCGATACGCATCGCCTCGCCGGCCGTGTCGACCATGTACGGGTGCTCGGAGAAGCCACACACGCCAGCGCGCGCAGCCGCGGCGCTGGCCCACACATTGCGTCCTATCGGCGTGCTGGCGCCGAGCCCGAGGATCTGCAATGCGTTGCCGGCCATGCTCAGGCCTCCACCGCCTGCTCGGGCACGGTCTCGCCCAGGCGCAGTAGCCGTTTCTCGACGATGCGCGTCTTCAGCAGCTTATGAACCTTGGGATGACAAGGCAACGCGCTGTGCCAGACCAACGAAACGCGCATCACTGCCGGCTCGAGGATCACCGTGTGCAACTGCGGTCGCTCATGCAGCACCTGCATGCCGTCGGAGAAGAAGGTTTCGAAGCCCAGCAGTACACGAGGCAGCGCGAAGCGGATCTCGGACTGCTGCGCCAGATGCACCATCAGCACCGGCTCGTCGCCCACGAGAAACTGCGGCGCCTGCTGGTCCACAGGCGCGCACTGATAGTGCCGGTCATCGAAATCCACCGGCAGCAGCGGCAACCGATCCCGCTGCCACGCTTCGTCATACGTCCCCGCAAACCCCGCGCGCGGCTGCCAGTGATTGCACAGCGGCCCGAAGCCCGCAGGCTCCGGCCGGTCGCTCCACGCCCGCACGCATTGATCCGGATACTCGATATTCGGCAGTCGCACACCTTCCGCATGCGCAGCCTCCATCACAAAGCCCGTGCCCACCGGATTGCGCACATCGAACTGCGGCAACGGCGCATCGCGCGTCCACGGATCGACACCGCCGTATGCGCGCTCCCACACCAGCGGCATGGTGCTGAAAGGCTCGGGCTCCGATGGCGCGCCGCCGAGCCACACGCGGTCGCCGGTCACGCGCAGCCGCTTGGCAATCGGGCCGACGCGCAGGCCCACGTCGAGCTGCGTCACGGGCACTCCACCGGGCGCATGCGCATTGCCGATCAACAGCACGTCGGTCGTCAGTTTGGTGCGAACCAGGTCCATCTCGTAGAGCAGGCTGGGCTGCGGCGCGGCCTCGTCGACGAAGACGGGCGCCTGCGCGACGGGTGGTTGTTCGGGAGCAACGCTCGTCTCGCCATCAGGCGAAATATCGAAGCTGCACTTCACCGCCACGAGCCAGATCTCCGCTCCGTCGCGGTCGCGCACCCAGGTGCGTTCGGCGGCATAGGGTGTGCGGTTTTCGAGCTGCCACATGGCGTGTGCCTCGTTCGTCAGTTGATGCCCACGTAGGCACCCTTGACGCGGTTCGCACCGCGCGAGCGCGTGAGCACGTAGTTGCCGTTGATCAGCACCTTGCCCGCGCGCGTGAGGACGATGCTGGCCTCGCCGCAGCGCAGCTCGATGCGCTCGCGCGCCTGCAGCACGACGCGCTCGCCATCCACGCGCGCATCGAGTGCCGGTGGCGCTTCGGTGCGCAGCGGCTGCACGCGTCCGACGATGACCGGGTGCCGCACCTCGCCCTGCTCGAAGGCCACGACGATCGCCGCGCCTGCATCACCAGGCGCCAGGCCCACTGTCGAGAGCGCCTGCACCGGTGTCATGCCATCGCCCAGCGTGACCAGGAAGCGCCCCTCGGCATCGAAGCCGGCAAAGGCGGCCACCGCCACGCCCTGGCCCGACAGCTTCGACCAGGCGGCCACGCTGTGCAGCACGCTGCGCGCGCTCTGGAGATCGGTGTGGTCTTCCACGGCTCAGTCCTCCCCCAGGTTGGAGCCCTTGATCTTGATCGAGCCACCAGCCTTGAACGACGCGCTGCCGTCGGCCTTGATGGTGATCTTGGCGCCCTTGATGGTGATGCCGCTGGCGTTCATGACGATCTTGCTGCCGCCCGCCTTGAGCATGATGGTGGGCGCCTCGACCATGCAGATCGCGCCCGCCTTGATCTTGATCGGCCCCTTCGATGTCTCGGAGATCACCGCGGCCGACAGCTTGTGCGGGCCCCCCACGGAGATCGACTGCAGCGCGCCCACGCTCACCTTTTGCACGCCGCCCACACTGACCATCTGCGCGCCGCCGACGCTCACGGTCTGCACGCCGCCCACGTTGATGGCCTCGCCCGCGCCCACGCTGTGCATGCGGCCCGCGCCAACGGTGTGCGCCTCGGCCACAGAAATGGTGGTGGTCTGCATGCCATTCACGGTATGACTGCGCCCGCCGTTGACGGTCACGGTCTCGCCGCCGTTCACGGTCTCGGTGCGATGGCCGGTGATGACGATGGTCTCGGTGCCGCCCACCGTCTCGCTGCGGTTGGAGCCTATCGACACGGTCTGGTCGACGCCCACGTGCTGCTTCTGGTTGTTGCCCACGCTCTCCGAGTCATCCACGTCGATGGTGTCGGTGCGGCTGTTGTGCACGGTGGTCGTCTGGTTGTTCTCGACCGTGGTGTTCATGTCGTACTGGCCGTGGATGGTCACCTTCTCCTTGCCGGCGGTGTCGTCCATCGACAGTTCGTTGTAGCCCTTGCCCTTGTGCGTGTTCGACTTGATGCCGCTCACCACGGCGCCGGCCGGCAGGCCGAAGGGCGCCATCGATTCGCCGTTGTAGAAGCGGCCGACGATGATGGGCTGGTCGGGGTCCCCATCCAGAAAATCGACGATCACTTCCTGGCCGATGCGCGGGATGCTGATCGCGCCCCAGCTCTTGCCGGCCCAGGGGTGAGACACGCGCACCCAGCATGAGCTGTTCTCGTCGTTCTTGCCGTAGCGGTCCCAGTGGAACTGCACCTTCACGCGGCCGTGCTCCTCGGTCCAGATCTGCTCACCGCTGCGGCCCGTGACGATGGCGCTCTGCGGGCCGGGCATGGTGACGCGCGGCGTCAGGCGGGGCGGGCGCCAGGGCGTTTTCAGCGGAATCACCGTGAGCAAAAAACTGCTGCTCGCGCGCTGGCCGGTGCTCAGCGCCGGCGTCTCGGCGATCAGGTCGCCCACCAGTTCGCCCAGCCCGGTGTTGACGGGGTCGTCGGCCAGCGCGTCGTGCAGCACGACGTCGATCGAACGCCGGCTCTCGGGAAAGTTCGCGCCCTCGTAGCCGGGATGGCTCGCGACGAATGTGCAGGCCGCGATCAGGTAGTCACCGTCGCGCTTGCCGTCGGGGTCGCCCTTGAACGCGAAGCTGCGCCCGGCCGTCACGTCGGGCCAGCTGGTCAATGCCCAATGGCGCTGCCGCCGGCCGATCAGCTCGTCGAGCCGCAGCTGCGCGAGGTTGTCGGTGTCGTCGCCCGACTGATAGCCGCCCGGGAACTCGAACACTTCCAGGTCCGACAGCTCGTGCGTGTCGGGATCGCCCTTGTCGGCGCGCAGCTGCTTGCTGATGACCTTGAAGTCCCGGTCGCGCGACGCGAACTTGCCCGATTCGAATTGGCGCGAGCTTATCCAGCGCGTGATCTCGTTGAAGCGCCCTTCCGACGCACCGCGCTCTGCATGGTTCAGCGTATCGGCAACGGGCAGTTTCTCGTGTGCCAGCGTGCTGCTGTCCGACAGGTACAGGGTGCCGGGCGCGTCGTGCGCGTCGAACCAGTAGTAGATGCCCTCTTCTTCCAGAAGGCGCGAAAGAAACTGGTAGTCGCTCTCCCGGTATTGCACGCAGTACACGTGGGGCTCATGGGGGCCGACCACGCCGCCCGCCTTGAGCTTCTTGAGGCTGCCAATGGGGCTGTCGTCGAGCACGGCATCGATCACGCCCAGCACCGGCTTGTTCTGCAGGATGCGTGCGTTGACGCGCTTGCTCAGCAGCCAGAACCACGAGCGCAGACTGATGCGGTATTCGAGGAAGCGCCCACTCTGTGCCACGCGCGTGAAGCGCACGGCATGCCCCTGGCAGTGCCGCTTGTGAGTATCGCCATCGGCATCAGCGAATTCGATCACGACGTCGAAGGAGCGGCCCAGCACGTCCGCGGCATCGATGCTCTCGTTGTCAGTCAACACCGTGAGTTCGTAGGCCGAGGGGCGCGCCAGCACCTCGTGGCCCACGATGCGCCAGAACATGAGCTTGTCGACTACGGGCGAATCGCCCTGGATGCTGAACTTGTGATCGGCCATGCTTCCCGTCCCTTTTTTTGCGTTCCCCTCCCTCGCGAGCCGCACCGCCGTGCGGCCGCGCAGCCACCTCCGCCTACGGCGCCAGCAACAGCACCAGCGGCTGGCTCGGCACCGTGCGCACACCGGGGCAATTGGTGCTGTTCTGCAGCGACGTGCTGGTAAGCCGCGACGCGGGCATGCCCATCCACAGCACAGTGAAGGCGCCGGTGAGATGGCGGCTCGGCCCCATCACCGTGCCCGAGGCCACGCCCAGCATCACGCCCGGGTTGTCGCCGTTGGTCATGGGAATGGTGGTGCCGAGGTTGTGCGCCGGCCCGCCCATGATGAGGATCGTGGGGCAGTTCGGAATCGCCATCGGCCCCATCGCGATGTTCGGATACGGCACCGGAATGGGCGACGGCGCGGCGGGCGTGATGCAGACATCGGGAAAGCCCATGTCGGTGCCCATCAGCTGGCAGTTGGCGAACATTTCCTGTTCTCCCTTTTCGCTTCAGCCGAAGTGGATCTGCGCGCCGCGCGCCTTGATGAGCTCACGGCCGTTCACCAGCGTGTGCTCGCCTTCGAGCCGCAGCAGTTGCTTCGCCTCGCACTCCAGATGCGTGGCCGCCACGCGGTCGATGCCGTCGGTGGTGCGCAGGTAGTGCTTGCTGAAATGCTGCACGCGGTCCATCACCGAGGACAGCACCGAGCCGACCAGCTTGATGCCGGTGCCCACCACGGTGAGCTGGCGGCCGACGACGTCTGCGGTGTCGGTGGCCAGGCGCGTGCGCTGGGTGGCCACGTCGAGCTCTTCGGCCGCGAGTTCGAGCCGGCCGCCCTCCACGGCAATGCGCATGTTGTTGCCTTCGCAGCTGACGACGTTGGCGGTGCCCTCCTCGCGCTGCAGCACGGCCATGACCCAGACCTCGTCGGGCGCGATGCGCAGGCAGGCAACGCTGTCGCCAGCGGCAGGTTCGAGCAGGCAGCTCGCCGCGCGCCGCGTGCGAAGCCGCAGGCCGCCACTGTCGACGACGGGCGCCCCGACCTCGTCGAGGCCAAGCACGCCGACGCACCACTGGCCAGTGATGGCCTGGGCGGGCGCTGGTTTCAGGCTGCTTGTCTTCATGGTGTTTTTCCTCCGTTGCTTGGCTTCGATGTGGTGTGGCTGCGATGTGGCGTCATGCGACCAGCGGCTGCCAGCGCTCGGATTTCTCCAGCTCCGGGTCGCTCTCGATGGCGCGTGCGCGGTCGGTCATCTGCGCGTCTTCCGTATTGGCGCCATGCAGCACGGTGCGCATCAGCGTGGCGTGGCGCAGGTCGGCGGTGCCCAGGTCGGCATGGCGGAAATCGGCATAGGTGAGTTCGGCGCCCGTGAAGTTGGCGCCGCGCAGCTTCGCGCCCGCGAAGTGCGTCTGGTACAGGTCGCAGCCCGAGAAGTTGGCCTGCGGCAGCACGGCCCCGGTGAACAGCGCCTGCCTCAGCTTCGCGCCGGAGAAGTCGCACCCCGTGCCGCCCGCCTCGCAGAAGATCGACGAGGGCGCCACCGCCTTAGCGAACTTCGCTCCATCGAGCCGCGCGCCCTGGAAGTTGCACTGCCGCAGCACGATGCCGCTGAAGTCCGCGCCACCCAGGTCGGTGGACGAGAACTGGCAACCCTCCAGCTCCAGCCCCGCGAACGACATGCCTTTCAGCGAGGTCTTGAAGAACACGTTGCGCAGCATGCGCGCCCCGGTCCACGTGAGGTGCGACAGGTCGCACTCGTTCACCGCGGTGTAGTGCCAGCTGGTGTCGTCGGCGCACACATCCAGCAGCACCGACTGGCTGAACACCGCCGAGTCGAGCTGCGCGCCGCGCAGCACCGCATGGTCGAGCCGGCACTTCGCGACGGTGGCCATGGTGAGCACGGTGCCGGCCAGCTGCGCGTGCGTCAGGTCGCATTCGGTGAACACCGCACCGTGCAGGTTGGCCTCGCGCAGATCGACGTGGTCGAGCAGGCAGCGATTGAACACAGCCTTGCGAAGGTTAGCGCCCGAGACGAGCGCGCCGCGCAGGTCGCACTGGTCGAACACGGTCTCGCGCAGGTCTGCTGCGCGCAGGTCGGCTTCGGCAAGGTTGACCTTGGAGAACACGCCGCCGCCCAGCGGCAGTTTCGCGAACTGGCCCTTGCGCAGGTCGAGGCCTTCCAGCGTCTCTCCGACGCCAACGGCAATGGCGAGCAGTTGCGGTGTCATGCTGCAGCCTGCTGTTCAGGAGTGAGCCTGGGCCACGTGCGCGCACGCTGGAGCAACGCGCCGTCGAAGCTGGTCGATCCGTCGAGCCGCACGCGGCTGAGGTCGGCACCGAAGAGGTTGCTGCGCCGCAGGTCGGCACCGCGCAGGTCGGCCGACTGGAACACCGCGTCGCTGAAGTTCACGCCCGACAGCAGCGCTCCGGTGCAGATGGCCTTGCGCATCAGGGCGCCCTTGGCGCTGGCCAGCCGCAGGTCGGCCCCGTCGAGCCGCGCATCGCAGAGGTTGGCGCCGTCGAGCACGGAACGCACCAGCTTCGCACCGCGCAGGTCCGAGGCGCCGAAGTTGAAGTTGCGCAGGTCGGCCAGGCCCATCTCGGCATCGGCGAGGCTGGTGCCCTTCACGGCCACGGCGCCGGCGCACTTCGCGCCCATGAGCCGGGCGGCGTCGAGCTTGCAGGTGACGAAGGTGGCGGCTGCGAGCGTGGCGTCGTGCATGTCCACGCCCGTGAGGTCGCACTCGATGAAGTTGCAGGCCGACAGGTCGGCCTCGGGCCAGCGCATGCCCTTCAGGTCGAGCCTGTGAAAGACCTGGCCCGCGAGCAGTGCACCGGTCCAATCTGCCTCGCCCCAGGTGGTTTCGAGCAGTTGGGCCTTCGTGAAGTTGGCGCGCCGCATCTGCGTGCCGCCGAAGGCGCAGTGCATGAGCATGGCCTGCGAGAAATCGCTGCCGTCGAACACGCCGCGCGCGAGCCGCGCCTTGCCGAGGTTGGCCTCGCGAAAGCTGGCACCGATGGCAATGGCGCCTTCCAGGTTCGCATGCGCGAGCACCGCCCCCGCGAAAGTGGCGCCCGAGAGATTGGCATTGCTGAAGTTGGTGCTCTCCAGCCATGCGCCTTCGAAGTTCACCTCGCGCAGGTCGAGGCCAGAAAAGTCGGCGCCCGTGAAGTCGGCGCGCGAAAACAGCTTGATGCCGGCCGCGATGGCACGCGTCATTTCCGCACGCAATACCGCTGCCGCATCGGCCGGCATCGCAAAGGCCGGCGGCTGCACATGGGCGGACTGCAGGTAGCCCTTGCGCTGCACTTCCTCGAGTTCGCAGAGCTTGGGGAACATCGGCGTCAGGTCGACCTTGCGGGTGCTGCCTGCCGCCTGCGCCTGCATCTCGGCCAGATGCTTCTCGGCGTGGTAGAGCGGCGGCCCGCGGTGCTGCACCTTGGCGAGGTCGATGCGGTGCTGCTCAGCCGCTTCCAGTGCCTTCTCGAGCACGGTCACGGCGTCTTCGACGGCAGCCCAGCCCTGCGCGTTGGCCTCCTTCATCTTCTTCTCGAGGTACGGTGGCAGCTCATCGCCCACCGGCACCTTCTCGCGCGGCGGCATCCTGATGCCGAGCGCGTCGGGGTCCTTGCCCATTTCCACGGCCTTGTCGCGCGCGAACTCGACGTCCATCTCGGCCCGGCGGTACTGCGCCTCGCCCTGCAGGCCGTCCATGCCGAACGGTGCCTTGGCGGCTTCGACGTCGGGGTCGAGCGTGCTGATGCCTTCGGGCAGCAGGTCGCTGTCGATGATGGCGTAGACGGGGCCCATCTTCGGGTCTGCGCGCTTGGCCGCAGCTTCGAGGTAATGCGCGTCGCTGCGCGGCTCGCCGGTGCGCTCTACCGCACCCATCAGGCTGGCCACGTCGGAGCCGTCGTCGGTGCCGACCTCGGCCAGCCCCTGGAAGATCGCGATGCAGCGCTCCGCATGCGGGAAGAACCACACGGTGGTCAGCCGCAACGGCACCTCGCGCACCTTGGGCTCGCTGCTGCCGGCAATCCTGTAGCCGACGAACACGCGCGCGCGCAGGCCCGGCAGGCGGCCTTCGATGCGCGGCTTTTCCGGGTGCATGTTGTCGAAGGCGAAGGGCTCGCCGCCGGCGAGAGGCGCGGCCATCCACTGGTCGGGAGGCGCGAGGTTGAAGTAGCGCCAGTCGGTGTCGGGCGCAAAGCCCGGCGCATGCAGCTTCAGGTAGTCGGCGTCGTAGGTGCCGCGGTACTGCGCGCGCTGCGGATGCATCAGGTCGAGCGCGCCGAAGCCGGCCGGCGCAATGGCCTGGTCGGGCCTCAGCAGGCGGTCTTGCGGCAACTCGGTGTTCGGCAGCCACAGGACGCCGTCGCGTGCCTGCCGACCCCGGCCTTGCGGGTTCTGCGCGAAATCGGCACCGCCGTATGCGGCAGCCCAGTCGAGCGGCAGCGACTCGAAGGGCTGCGGCGCGGTGGCGCGCGTACCCTCCCAGTGCCGCTCGCCGAAGACGAGCAACGTCTTCTCGCACGCGCCGAAGCGCGCGCGCACCGCGCAGGCATCGGGCCGGTCGGTCGGCGCGAAGGCCTTGCCGTGCACCAGGAACTCGGGCGTGAGCTTGGCGACGCCTTCGTCGATCAGCGGCTGCGCCATTTCCTTCGCAAGAAAAGACCACATCGACTGCTCGGCCCACAGCGTGCCGCGCTCGCCCTGCGCGAACGGCAGGTGCAGGTACGCGCTGACGCTGAGTCCGAACCGCTTGCGGAACTCGATGGGCCGCGTCGAGAGGCCGAGCGCCTGGGGCTTGAGAACTTGCATTCGGCGCCCCGGCTAGTCGTCTTCGGGCTCGCGCTCTGCGGGCGGCCGGGCCGAGCCGTCAGGCTCGACGGCGTTGTTGACCTTGCCGAGATCGGCGGTGCCGCTGGGGTCACTGGTAAAGACCTCCGCGATCGGCAACCCCAGCCCCATGATCGGCACCAGGCCGAGGATGGCGTCGAAGCGCCGGTTGCTGGCCTTGCCCGCCAGCGACCGAAGCCGGTCTTCCAGGCTGTGCAGGCCTTCGGCATGCGCGTCGTCGGCGGCCTTGCCCAGGGCCTCGGCCGCATCGGCGTACTGCTTGAGCGTGGCGCCGATGTCGACATAGGCCGAGGCGGCGCCCGCCACGGCGGCCAGGCCGCCGGCCACCGCGGCCGCCCCGGCGCCCGCGCCACCGGCGCCCGGCGTGAAGGTGTGCAGCGCCGATTGCTTGACATCCATCGCCACCGCCGCGATGTCGGGCGCCGCGCAGTTGGTCAGCTTCACGCCCGCCGTGTTCTCGATGTTCACTCCCAGCACGTTGGCCATGGCCAACGCCAGCGCGTTCTCGATGCTCATGCCGATGAAGGTCGAGCGGGTCACGCCCATGTTGGCTTCGCTGTTGGTGCCGATATAGCCGCTCGAGTTGGAGCCCAGCACCGTGGTGTTCGAGCCGATGGAGGTGGCGTTGATGTCGCCCACCGCCATCATCTCGATCTTGGTGTTGCTTATCAGCTTGATCTTGTCGGCCATCAGCCCCAGCGGGCCGCTGGGCACGGTGATGTACTTGGAGTTGGAGCCCGTCACCAGCCAGTCGATGTGGGCGGCCTCGAAGCTCATCTTCGCGGCCTTGTAGGTGACGTTGCCGCTGACGGTGATGGTCTGGTTGCCGGTGACGTTGCGGGTTTCGCCGGCGCGCGAGGTGTCGGTGCGCGCGCCTGTCACGTCGCTCAGGCTGGTGCCCGTGACCATGGTCTTGTCGTCGCTGTCGACGAAGGTGGTGCGAGTGCCAACCACCTGGTTGTTCTGCTTGCCCTTGACCGTGTTCTTCTGGTCGACCACCACCATGTTGGTGTCGTTGCGCGTGACGGTGCTCTTGCGGTCGCGGTCTACCAGGCTGGTCTGGTCGCGCTTGACGGTGACGGTCTGGTCGCGGTCGACGGTGGTGGAGTCGTCGCGCTCCACGCTGCGGCTCATGTCGAGCTCGGCGTGGATGTTGATGTTCTCCTCGCCCTTCTTGTCCTCGAACATGATCTCGTTGTAGTTCGCAGGGCCGCCGCCGGGCGTGGAGCGGGTCTTGAAGCCGCTCTGCGTGGGCGACTTGTACGGGATGGGCTGCTCGTCGTTGTAGACGCGCCCGACGATGATCGGCCGGTCGGGGTCGCCGTTGAGAAAGTCGACGATCACCTCCTGCCCGATGCGCGGAATGAAGTAGCCGCCCCAGCCCTTGCCGCCCCAGGGCTGCGACACGCGCACCCAGCAGGTCGACTTCTCGTTGCTCTCGTCGTAGCGGTCCCAGTGAAAGTGCACCTTCACGCGGCCGTGGTCGTCCACGTGCAGCTCGTCGCCCTTGGGGCCGACGACGATGGCGGTCTGCGGGCCGGGCATGGTCACGCGCGGCGTGAGGCGCGGCGCGCGGAACAGGCGATCGGCCGGCATCACGGTGAGCAGGAAGATGCTGTTGCCGGTCTGCGCGGCGGCCAGCGCGGGCGTGGCGGCGATGAGCTCTTCGAGCACCGGCAGCGTGTCGGCGTTCACCGCGTCGTCGCGCAGCACGTCGGCCAGCGCGTTGTGCACGGGCCGCGCCGCGGCGCTGGCGCTCACGCCCTCGTAGCCTCGGTGGCTGGCGACGAAGGTGCAGGTAGCAATGACGTAGTCGCCGTTGCGCGTGCCGTCGGGGTCGCCCTCGTACTTGAAGCCGCGCCCGGCGGTGACGTCGGGCCACGGCGTCACGGCCCAGTGGCGGTCGCGGCGCGCGTTGAGTTCGTCGCCGCGCAGCTTGGCGCGGGTCTCGGCTTCATCGCCGGTGAAGTAGCCGCCCGGGAACTCGAACAGCTCCAGGTTGGCCAGCTCGTGGTCGTCCGAGGCGTCGATGTCGGCGCCCAGCTTTTTCTTGATGGCCTTGAAGTCGCTGTCGCGCGAGGCATGCTTGCCGGTGTCGAACTGGCGCCCGCTGACCCAGCGCGAGATTTCGTTGAAGCGCGGCTCGGCGGCGTTGGTGGCCATGTGGCGCAGGGTGTCGGCAGCGGGCAGCTTGTCGTGCGCCATGTCGCTGGCGTCCGAAAGGTGCATGGTTCCGGGGGCGTCGTGCGCGTCGAACCAGTAGTAGATGCCTTCGTCTTCGAGCAGGCGCGAGAGAAACTGGTAGTCGCTTTCCTGGTGCTGCACACAGTAGCGGCGCGGGTTGTGGGTGCCTACGACGTTGTCGGCCTTGGTTTTCTTGAAGCGCTTGATGGGGCTGTCCTCGAACACGGCGTCGAGCACTTCCAACACTTTCTTTTCTTGCAGGATGCGGGAGTTGGCGCGCTTGGTGAGCAGCCAGAACCACGAGCGCAGGGTGATGCGATATTCGTAGTGTCGTCCCATGTGGCCGGCGCGCACGAAGCGCACGGCATGGCCCTGGCAGTGGCGCTCGTGCGTGCCGCCGTCGGCATCCTGGAACTCGATGACCACGTCGAAGGCATGCCCGAGGATGTCCTTGGCCTCGATGGCCTTGTTCTGCGAGATCACCGTAAGCTCGTAGGCCGACGGACGCGCAAGCGCCTCGTGGCCGACGATGCGCCAGAACATCAGGTCGTCCTTCGCGGGTGAATCGCTTTC
This sequence comes from Variovorax sp. GW821-FHT09D05, assembly GCF_059416325.1. Lineage (NCBI taxonomy): Bacteria > Pseudomonadati > Pseudomonadota > Betaproteobacteria > Burkholderiales > Comamonadaceae > Variovorax > Variovorax sp. GW821-FHT09D05. The sequence goes on from NZ_JBWKOZ010000007.1 coordinate 332,988, forward strand.
TATGCGGAACTCGTGGTCGGCCATTTTTTTCTCTTGATGGTGGTGGCGTGTCAGTCAGTCAGTCAGTCAGGAAGACATTCGGGGTGCGTGCGAATGACACCGGGTACTCCCCTCCGCGAATGTCCCCCGCCTTCGGCTCCTCCTTTATTTCGCTGCGGGGAGCACCCGATGCCATTCGCACATGGACGCGGCTGTGGTGCCGGCCGATCAACCACCGATGCGAACAACGATCACGCCGATGGGGTGCGTTGCGCAGCGAAATAAAGGAGGAGGCCGCAGGCCGGGGGACATTCGCGGAGCAAGGCACCCCGTCGGCGTGATCGCACCCCGAACCAACGCAGCGAATAAAAGAGCAAGACGACATCTCAGTCGAACGCGTAAGTGAAGTCCGCATCCTTCACGTCCAGCGCAACACGGCGGATCTCCCCACCAGAGGCCAGACGCTGCAGATACTCGACAGAAATCGTAGGCAGCACGGTGTTGGTAAGAATCGCGTCGATCACGCGCCCACCCGACTCCGGGTCCTGGCACCGCGCGACCACCTGCTCGACCACCGCTTCGCTGTACTCGAAGGGCACGCCGTGGTTGGTCTCGACGCGCTTCTTGATGCGCCCCAGCTGCAGCCGCACGATCTTCTTCATCATCTCGGGCGACAGCGGGTAATAGGGAATGGTGACGATGCGGCCCAGCAGCGCGGGCGGGAACACCTTCATCAGCGGCGCCTTCAGCGCATCGGCAAGCGCGTTGGAGTCGGGCAGCAACTCGGGGTCGCGGCACATGCTCATCACCAGCTCGCTGCCGGCGTTGGTGGTCAGCAGGATGATCGTGTTCTTGAAATCGATCATGCGGCCCTCGCCGTCTTCCATCCAGCCCTTGTCGAACACCTGGAAGAAGATCTCGTGCACGTCGGGGTGGGCCTTCTCCACTTCGTCGAGCAGCACCACGCTGTAGGGGCGGCGGCGCACGGCCTCGGTCAGGATGCCGCCCTCGCCGTACCCCACGTAGCCCGGAGGCGCGCCCTTGAGCGTGGAGACGGTGTGCGCCTCCTGGAACTCGCTCATGTTGATGGTGATGATGTTCTGCTCGCCGCCGTACAGCGCCTCGGCCAGCGCAAGCGCGGTCTCGGTCTTGCCCACGCCGGAGGTGCCGCAGAGCATGAACACGCCGATCGGCTTCTGCGGGTTGTCGAGCCGCGCGCGCGATGTCTGGATGCGGCGCGCGATCATTTCCAGCCCGTGCTTCTGGCCGATGACGCGCTGGTTGAGCGTGTCGGCGAGCTTGAGCACAGCCTCCACTTCGTTCTTCACCATGCGGCCGACGGGAATGCCGGTCCAGTCGGCGACCACCGAGGCCACGGCCTGCTCGTCGACCGAAGGCAGGATGAGCGGCGACTCGCCCTGCACCGCGTGGATCCTGGCCTGCAGCTCGTGCAGCTCGGCGAGCAGCGCGGCTCGGTCGTGCGCGGGCTCGGCGGCGGCTGGTGCCGCATCGGTGGCAGCAGCAGGCGTATCCACCGGCTTGTTGCCCGCGCGCAGCTTGCTGCGCAATTCGAGCAGCCGGTCGACCAGCCCCTTTTCTTCCTGCCAGCGCGCATTCAGCGCATCGAGCTGCACCTTCGATTCGGCCAGCAGCGCGGTGACCTGCGCTGCGCGCTTGGTCACGTCGATGCCGATGGCTTCTTCGCGGCCGATGATTTCCTGCTCGACCGTGAGCCCTTCAATGCGGCGCATGCAGTCTTCCACCTCGGGCGGCGTCGCGTGCTGCGACACGGCCACGCGCGCGCAGGCCGTGTCGAGCAGGCTCACGGCCTTGTCGGGCAATTGGCGAGCGGGAATGTAGCGGTGCGACAGCTTCACGGCCGCCTCGATGGCCTCGTCGAGCAGCTGCACGCGGTGGTGCTTCTCCAGCACGCTGGCCACGCCACGCAGCATCAGGATCGCCTTGGTCTCGTCGGGCTCCGGCACCTGCACCACCTGGAAGCGGCGGGTGAGCGCCGGGTCTTTCTCGATGTACTTCTTGTACTCGGCCCAGGTGGTGGCACCGATGGTGCGCAGGTTGCCGCGCGCCAACGCCGGCTTCAGCAGGTTGGCCGCGTCGCCCGTGCCTGCCGCACCGCCCGCACCCACCAGTGTGTGGATCTCGTCGATGAACAGAATGATGGGCGTGGGCGAGCTCTGCACCTCGTCGATCACCTGGCGCAGGCGCTGCTCGAATTCGCCCTTCATGCTCGCGCCGGCCTGCAGCAGGCCGATGTCCAGCGTGAGCAGCTTCACGTCTTTCAGCTGCGGTGGCACGTCGCCGCGTGCGAGGCGCTGCGCAAAGCCTTCGACCACGGCCGTCTTGCCGACGCCGGCCTCGCCGGTGAGCAGCGGATTGTTCTGGCGGCGGCGCATGAGGATGTCGACGATCTGGCGGATCTCTTCGTCGCGGCCGGTCACCGGGTCCATCTCGCCCTTCTTGGCCTTCTCGGTGAGATCGACCGCGAACTTCTTCAGCGCATCGCCCTTGCCCATGGCGGCTGGAGCCATCGCGCCCGAGTCTTCGCCGGGTGCGCCGCTGCCCATGCCAGTGCCGTCCTGCGCGCGCATCTGCGATTCGGGCGAGGCATCGCAGATCTTCGCGAAGTTGTCGGCCAGGTCTTCGACCTTGACCTTCTCGAACTGCTTCGACAAGCCGAACAGCGGGTTGCGCAGGCTCTGCGTCTTCAGCATGCCCACCAGGATGTAGCCGGTGCGCACCTGCGCCTCGCCGAACTGCAGGGTGGCATAGGTCCACGCGCGCTCGATGGCGTTCTCGATGTGCGGAGAAAAGTCGCTGATGGCGGTGGCGCCGCGCGGCAGGCGGTCGAGCGCGGTGGTCATGTCTTTCGCAATGACCGACACGTCGAGCCCGTAGTGCTGGATCACGCGGTGCAGGTCGGAGTCCTGCGCCTGCAGCAGCTGGGCGAACCAGTGCTCCAGCTCCACGTACGGATTGCCCCGCATCTTGCAGAACACGGTGGCGCCTTCGATGGCCTTGTAGGCCAGCGAGTTGAGTTTGCCGAAAAGGGCGGTGCGGCTGATTTCACTCATGAGGGACTCCGTATCTCTTCTGAACGAATGAAGATGGGTTTGTTGAAAGACTGGTTGCCGATGCGCACGTCCGCCGCATCGCGCGAACGCTTGCGCTGCCCGAGCCACGACACCCAGCCCAGGCGCGGTGCATTGCCCTTCGCGTCGCCAAGGCGCGTGAGCGGAACCTGCGCCTTCTCGAGCACCAGCTCGGCGTCCCACTCGAGCTCGTCGCCGAGCAGTTGCTGCATCCAGCGCTGCAGCACGGGGCGCGCATTGCCGATGGGAAGGAACATCCGGTACTGCTCCAGCGTGAGCGGGCCCAGGTGCAGGCGCACGCGGTGCTGGCGGTCCCAGGCGCGGGTGCCGAGCATGGCGCCCATGCCCATGGAGCGCGAGCTCTCGCCCTGCCCCAGCCGCGTGAGCTCTGCCACCGGCAGGCTCATCCAGTGGCCGACCCAGCGCTCCAGTTTCACGGGCACGCCGAAGTAGCTGCACAGCACCGACTCCACGCTTTCCACGTTGTGCACGCGGCGCGCGAGCCAGCCCGAGAAATGCAGGCGCGCGTCGTCATGGATCTCGTCGCGGTCCACGCGGCCCGGCGTACCGATGCCGACCAGCGCACCGACCTGCAGGCGGAAGCGGTCTTCGCCCGGCCGGTCGAGCGCCACGGCCGGCCGCGACTGCGCCCACGCGCGATAGAAGTGCAGCGAGAAGCGGTGCGAAAAACTGTCCAGAAAGGCCAGCCACGTCGGGTCGCCGTGGTTCAGGCTGCGCTCGCGAATGAAGTCGCTCAGGTGCACCGGCAGCGGACCATTGGGGCCGATGTAGCTGAAGAAGTGCTGGCGCAGGCGCGGCGGCGAATAGGCTGTGGCGGGCTCGAAGCGGCTGAAGCTCGCGGGCGCGAACGACAGCGATGGCTCCTGCCCCACGCGCACCGGCTCGGCGCTCGGCAGCAGCGCGCGGCCCCAGCGCGGCGTGGTCTTCGCGACGGACTCCAGCCGGCGCATCACCGCGAAGTAGTCGAACGACCACGGCTCCGCGGACCACCCGCGCAGCGCGTTGTCGACGCGGGTGCTCACAGAATCTGTCGCGTCCCGCACAGCGGCCTCCAGCGCATGGTCTCGCCCTTGCCCGCGATGCGCAGCACGGTCTCGACGAAATGGTTCACCTCCACATGGCGCGACAGGAAGCGCGCCAGCACGGCCCCGAACAGGAAGGCGCTGTGGCCATGAAAGGCGTCCTTGTCGACTTCGAGCGTCACTTCGAGCCCACGCCCGAAAGCGATCGGTCCCTTCAGCGGCAGGCGGCGTGCAACCGGCTTGCACTTCACCGACAGCAGGCCGCGCACCTGGCCCTGGCGCATCTCGTCGGCATGCACGGCATAGAGCATCAGCGTTTCGCGCAGCGCGGCCGCGCCCTGCTCCGGCGTGCTGTCGGACAGCGACAGGTAGTTCAGCGCAAGGTGATCGACCACGCGCCACCCCAGCCCCTGGCTCACCACCGGCGACACCGGCCGCGACGGCCCGCGCACCATGCGCACGCGCTGCACGGGAAATGAATCGACGCAGTCGAAGTCGTTCTCGCGGCCCAGCGGCATCAAGAGCGGCAGGTCGCGGTTGGTGCACAGCGCCGTCACTGCCAGCTGCCGCAGCGTGGCCGCATACGGCGCCTGCTGCGGATCGACGATCTGCATGTAGACCTCGGAGCCGATGTGGCTGCTGCGGTTGCCCTCGGTGCGCTGTCGCACCGACAGCATGCGCGGCTCGCGCGTGGTCGTGAAGTAGGCCGGGTGGCTGTTGCGGCTGCCGTGAAAGGCCGAATAGAAAGGCCTGAAAGGCTGCTCGGCCGCGACCGCATCGGCACCGGGCGCGCCGTGGCCGATGACTTCGGTGATGGTGTGCACCTCGAAGTCCTGGGGGCGCGTGCGATCGGGCACCAGGTGGAACTGGCTCACGCCCTCGGTCATGGGCACGCGGTCGAGCCGCTTGCTGAACAGGTTGACGGCGGGCACGCAGTGCAGCTGCACGTTGTCGGCGCTCACCAGCTTTTCGAGTGCTGCGTCGCCGCGCGAGAACAGCAGCACGATTTCGACGTCGGTCACCGGCATGGCCGCGAGCAGCGCCTGGAGCCCGCCGATGCGCACGAACTGGAAGCGCTGCGGAAACGCGAAGTACTCCTGCAACAGCCGAAAGCCCGAGAAGCCGGTGGCGGTGGTGGGCAGCAGCGCTTCGTCCTCCTCGAAGCCGACCGCGCCGATGGCGCTGGCCGGCAGGCTCTGCGCCACGCCTTGCAGCACACCACTGGGCGCGAGCGGCCGCACCAGCACGCCGATGGGCTGGCCCAGCGCGCATTCATGCAGTTGCCAGGCCACGTCTTCGGCACCGCCGAAGTGCAGCACCAGATCGTCGAGTGCGATCTGGCTGAAGTTCAGGCCGGCCGTGGCATGCAGCGCAATGCGCAGGCCGCCGCGGATGGCGCGCGATTGCGGGTGCGTGTTCAGCGGCAGGTCGGGCGCGTAGGTGAAGTACTGCGCGCGCTGCACTTCGATGGGCCAGATGCGCAGCGCACTGGCCGTGCGGAATTCGCAATGCGTGTTCTGACCCACCGCTTGCCGTGCGCGCAGTCCGCTGCCGCGCGGCAACGTGGGGCCGGTCGCAAGGTTCGCGTCGTCGGGGTCGGGCACGAAAGACACGACCACCATCGCCGGCGTGGGCGAAAGAAAGTGCGGATAGACGATGTCGAGCAAATGGCCCGTGAAGCGCGGGTACTCGGCGTCGAGCTTCAGGCCCACCCGTGCCGAAAGAAACGCCGTTGCCTCGATGAGCCGCTCCACATACGGGTCGGCCACTTCCTGGCCCTCGATGCCAAGTCGATGCGCAATCTTTGGAAATGCCCGCGCGAACTCGGAAGCGCTTTCGCGGAAGTAGCGCAGCTCCTGTTCGTACAGGCTCAGCAGCCGAGGGTCCATGCGGGACTCACCTTGGGTTTTGCGCCATGTCCACTATCTCGATGCGTCCTTCTTCCAGGTCAACGCGGCTTCGCATCAGGAACTCCAGCGGCACGGGCTGTGCCCACAGCATGCCGCGTATCTGCAGGCCGATGCTGTTGTGGGAGTCCAGTGCCGGGCCTTCCATGACGAGTTCCACTTCGAGTGTGCGGGACAAAATGCGCGGCTCGAACTGCAGGATTGCGTTCTTCAAAGCCTGTTCCATGCTGACACGCTGCACCGACGAGGTGAACTGGCCAGACAGCATAGGCAATCCGTAGTTGATGACCGAGCGCGCCGCATTCGGGTATTGCTTGTCGTCCATCGAGAGGCCGTAGCCGGTGGCGTTGAACAGCCAGCCGAGGTCTCGCAGCACGGCCTGGCGCAGCGCCTGCTTGGTCAGCGTGCGCTTCTCGTCGCCCTCGCGCTTTTCGTCGGGTGCGTTGTCGACGAGGCGATCGAGCAGCGAGGGCTGCAGCCGCTCCTGCGCGGTGAGCTCAGCCATCGACGCTGCCCTCGGCCTCTCCGGCCTCTGCAGCGCTTTCGCTGGCCTGCGTGAACAGGATCTCGCGCACGTCCATCAGCGCGTACTCGCCCGCGTCGCTGCCGAGCACGCGCTGGCCGTAGCCGGCCCAGACTTCGGGGCGCAGCTCGCGCCACTCGGTCTTGCGCGCGAGACGCAGCTCGCCGTCTTCCACCTTCTCTGTGCCCTCGTAGCGCGTGGGAATCAGCGCAAGGGTTTCACCGCCGTTCTCGAACTGCAGGTGCGCGGGCATCCACACGCAGTCGCGCAGGTCTTCGGGCGGTTCGATCTTGATGTGCGCGAGCCGCGCGTACGGAATCCAGTAGTACTTGCCGTTGACGAAGGCCTCGAGCACCGGGCCCAGTCGCATGTCGGCATCGGCCAGCCATTCGAAGGGTGCGCCGTCGATGGTGCCGCTGATGGCGGGCGCGCCGTCGAAGGCGCGCTGGCGCAGGTCCTCGGCCAGTTCGCTCTCGCCGCGCCCCTGGCGCAGCAGCGACTCGATGAGCAGCGCCAGCCATTGGTCGGGTTGGCCGAAGATCATGGGCGTGCGCGTGCCGGCGAACACTTCGGCGCGCAGGCCCTCGCAGCGCACGGCCTCGCCGTAGACCTGTTTCATGGGCACGGCCAGCGCGTCGAGCTCGGCCGCAACGGTCAGCTGGTTGAGCGCGCGCTCCCACTGCCCGAGCACGCACAGCAGCTGCGCCATGAACACGCGGTGCTTGCTGTCGGAAGGCTTGGCGCGCACGTCGTCGCTCAGGGCCTTGAGGGCGGCGGCCGGATCGGCGGCCTTGAGGAATTCGGCGGCGGTCGTCATGGTGTGCGGCTCCTGGGTGGGGTGATGAGGCTCAGGCGCGGGTGAACTGGCATTCGCGCACCGCGCCGCGCAAACCGGTGGTCTTCTGCGGTGCCGACTTGACCTTCACCGTGCGGTAGCTGATGGAGATCAGCTCCGAGGGCACGCCCCAGTGGCCGCCGGAGTTGAGCACCAGCCGGCAGATGCGCGCGTTCTCCAGCACCAGCTCGAAGGTCGACTGCGCATCGGGCGAGCGCTCGTCGCCGCCCGACTTGAAGGCGCTGATGACGACCTTCAGGTCTTTTTCCTGCGCGCGCAGCAGGCTGGCGATGGTGGCGGTGGCCGCGTCGCTGCGACGCGCAACGATCAGGTTGTTGGGCACGACCTGGTTCTGGCTGGAAGACTCGGGCACCTGCACCGACCAGTAGTAGCCGCCGATGTTCATGCGCGCCTTGCCGTCGTCGAAGGGGCGGTCGAGCTCGCCTTCGACTGGCGCACCCTTGTTCTCGATCAGCATGACCAGGTCGGTTTCGGCCGAGCCGGTGCCGATCAGTTCGTAGAACCGCTGGGCGTCTTCAGGGCTCCAGGAGCCGTCGTCTAGAAATGCCATATCACCTCCGGAAATCGAAACAGGAAAAGGAAACCGTGATCTCGGGCCGCGCCGTCATGGCCGGGCTCCGCCGTCCGCTGCGCCGCCGCTCCTGCGCAGCAGGGCCGCGAACACCTGCCGCTCGCCGCTCTCCGCCGGCGGCTGGCCGCCGCGCACGCGCACTTCCGACACATCGGCCTGCGCATAGGCCACGCCGAACAGGCGCGGCGCGCTGTAGGGCGTGGCGGGCACTGCCATGACCAGCAGTCGCGCGTCGCCGGCAGCATCGAGCCACGGCAGGTCGAAGCGCTTGACCGAGGGCTGATCGGGCGTGCCGCGCTTGAAGCGGTTGGTTTCGCCGACGAGCTCGTCGGGGTAGACCGACTGCAGGTTGCCGCGCGCGTCGATGCCGGCGATGACGAGGTCGAGCGAACGGCCGCTGGTGTTGCGCACGTTCAGGCGCAGGCGCTCGCCGGCGCGCAGCGAGGGCAGCGCGTTCGCCGCTTGGGCCTGAACTTGAACGATGGGCGTGCTGCGCAGCATGCGGTCAGCGCTCCACACTTCGAGCGCGGCATCGAAGCCGTCGAGTTGGCCGTCCTTGCCGTAGGCCTGCAGCTGCGCGAGCCACTTGAGCTGCGCCAGTGCCTGCAGGCGGCGGCGCAGCGCGGCAGTGTCGGGCAGCACCACGGTGGAGACAGTGGCGCCGAACAGCGGCGAGAGCAGCTCGAGGCGCTGGCCCGAGGGGCCGAGGTCGGTCCAGCGCACGTCGGCGGTGGCCGCATCGTCGGCCGGGCGGATCGCAGCCGGGTAGTCGAGGCTGAGGCCGGCGGGCAGCGGCTTGTCGGCGCGCACGCGCAAGGCGGTGGCGGCCGGTTCGCTCATGGGCGTGACGCTCCAGAACGCAGCGCCCGACACATCCTTCAGCGCCGTAGGCACGGCCAGCCACGCGCCGCCGAGCTTGATCTGCGACACGGTGGCCGGTGCGCTGCGCACGGCGCCGTCTTCGAGCGTGGCGAGCACGCGCAGCTCCTGCTGCTGCGCGAGGCCGTCGAGCAACCCGGCCTTGATGGCCAGGCTGTCGCCGCTGCGTTGCGCGCGCCATACGGGGCGCGTGGATGCGGGCGCGCCGCTGTTGGCGAACAGCGGCGCATCGAGGTTGCCTTCGGCCACCGGAGACGGCAGCTCGCGCGTGGGAAAGCGCTGCGCGAGCTCTTCGATGACCGGCGGGTACTGCGCGAGCACGCCGTCGAACAGGTCGCGCCAGGTGGCGGGCTTGCGCGACAGCGCTTCGACCACGGCCCAGGTCAGCAGGCCCTGCGGCCGGGCATTGCGCGCCTTGCGGGGCAGGCGCAGCTCGGGCGTGATCTGGTGGCTTTCGGACGCGAAGAAGGCGACGTAGCGGGCGCGAGGCACGGCTTCGGCCGGCACGGGTGGCGTCTGCGGTCGCGCGGGTGGTGCCCCGCCGGTCAATTGCGTCACGCGCAGGCCGCGCCAGCGCACTTCGTCATCGGGCGGGCCTTCGGCTGTGGCGGGTGCATCGGCCGTGCCGCGCGTCATGGAGTTGGCCGAGCAGGTGTCGAACACCGAGGCGACGAACACGTTCTTCGCGAGGAAGGACTGGATCCACGCGTCGAAGTCGACGTCGCGCAGGTCACCCGTGAGCACGTTGTCGCTCCCGAGTGTGCCGCGCACGTCGCGCGCGAGAAAGTTCTCCGACAGCCCATCGGGCTCCTGGTAGCGCTTGGCGATGTCGCGCAGGCGGGTGCCGTGGCCGGAGAAATACAGCAGCACGAAGTCGCCGCTCTTCGACTGCGCGAGCAGCCTGGCCAGCGCGTCGTGGATGGCTTGCGATTCTGGCAGCGCGGCGCCGCTCACGCCGTCGGCGAGCACTGCGATGTCGGGCGCCGCGAAGCCCTGCCTGAGCAGCGCGTCGCGCATCAGCATCACGTCGTTGCGAGGCGCCTGCAGCCACAGCGCCTGCGGCTGGTTGACGAGTTCGGAGACGCCGACGAGCAAGGCGCGCTGGGTGGCGAAGGCCAGGGTGCAGCAGGCGAGCAGCCACAGCACGAGCAGCAGCTGGAGAAAGCGCAATTGCGTGACGCCCGTCCCCTTGGGCCGCAGGTGAAGGTGCAGACGGGCGGCATGCCCGAAGGCCGCGGCGCGTGTCATGGCCGCTGCTCCCCAGCCGGCCCGGCTGACTCGATCAGCGGCGAAGCCGCGAGCACTGCCAGCGCATCCACCGGCTCCGGCACCCGCAGCCGCCATACGCCATTGCCACCCGGATCGCCCGGCCCGCCCACCACGTCGGCCGATATCGATTGCAGGAGCCGGTCGGCCTCGTCCATGCGCACGCCGGCTTTCCAGCGCACCACCAGGTCGGCGCGCGCCGGCGCGGGTGCGGCTGGCACGTCGCGGAAGCGCACCTCGTCTTCCTCGGGAGCACCGCGGCCGCCGAGCAGCCCGACGTTCTGGATCACCACGAACAGCGCCAGCACCGCGAAGGCCGGGCGCGTCCAGCCTTCCGCGCCGAACCAGCGGCGGATGCTGCCCCACCAGCCGCCTTCGGGCCTGGGCTGCGGCCGTGCAGGCGATGGAGCGGGAGAAGAAGAAGCCTCGTCGCCCTGCGGCCGCGTCAGCGCCTTCCCCAGCTGCAAGCCCACGTCGCGGTACAGCTCCTGGTAATCGGCACGCGGGTCCTGAGGCCCGAGCGGCGTACCCGACAGCACCGAGAACACGCCGCCCACGCCGCGCAACGCGATGCGCCCCGGCTCCGGCGCAATGGCGAGCGATGCGTGCGCAGCCCACTCGTCGTGCACCGCGCGGATCGCGGCGAGCCGCGTGGCCGAAACCTCGCCGAGCACGCGCGCGCAAAGCTGCGGAGCAGGTGCCAGCGTGAGCACGTTCCAGGCCTGGATCACGCCGAACATCGGCTCGAAGGGCTCGTCGTCAGGCTCCAGCAGCACGTCGAAGGCAGATGCCCAGTCGGCCTCGCCGGCGGCCATCCAGCCCTGCCAGAGATCGCCCTGGATGCAGCGGTCGAGCAGCACGCCAAGCAGCCGCCCTTCGTGCACCACGCTGACAAGGCGGCCCGGCGCCCAGCGGGCCGGAAAGGCGCGCTGGGCGACAGCCTCGCGGCGCCGGGCCAATTCGACAAGAGGCAGCAGCAGGTCGGATGCGGCAGCCGCCGGGGCCGGTGCGGCGCCCGTTGGAGGGGACGTGCCCGGCATGGCCACTGTGGCCGTGCCGGGTGCGCTGTCCGGCGCATCGTCGGGCACGGCCGCGCCGGTTTCCAACGCGTGGCGGATCACGCTGAGCGGGGGCCAGAGGTCGTGGGTCATGGCGTCTGTTCCTGAATGGCTATGTCTTCAGGCATAAGACGCTTCAGCACCGAGGATTTTGAAAACCTGCAGGATCGCGGCCATGTTGTCGGGCTCGATGGCGATGCCCAGCGTCTGCTGGAGCCAGCCGCCGATCCGGGTTTTGGCGTAGTCCGCGGTCAACCCCTCGCGCTTGTGCACGAGGCCGAGCCGGCCCGCGCGGTAGTGATAGGAAGCAATGGCGTGGCGCGAGGCGATGCCCGACAGCCCGCCCTCGGCCTCCTTGCCGAAGCCCTCGCACAGCAGCAGGCGCTCGGGCTCGGGCAGTTCGGCGATGAAGGCGCGCGCGGCCACTTGCACGGCCTGCGCGCTCAGGCCATGCTCGGCCAGGCAGCCGTCGAGGTCTTCGCCCGCGCCGATCTCGTCTTCGAGCTGCGCCTCTGTGATCTGGTCGCCGATGGAGAGCTTGCGGCGGAAGGAACTGGCGCGCGTGCAGTCGATGAGGTAGCGGCGGAAGTATGCGCACAGGGCAAAGGCGGTGGAAGGCGCGCTGTGGCTGGCGCGCTCGTCGGCCTCGTCCGGGTCGGCATCGAGCCGCAGCACCTTCACGTAGATGAACTGCGCCACCAGCTCCTGCCGGCCCTCGCCCAGCACCTGCAGCTCGGGCGGATTGCAGGCCACCAGCGCATCGCCCACGATGCGGTACATGGCGCCCATGTCGTTCGGGGACAGCGTCTGCCTGCGCCGCCAGAGGCGGACGAGTTCAGAACTTTCCGCGGACGAAAGGGTTTCCTGCATGAGGAGTCAAGGCGCCCGATCGATCAGTCGTCGACGCAGCTGCCCTCCGAAGGCACCAGGCACTGCGGCAGGTTCGCGCCCACCGGCCCGCCGCGCGTGCGGATGGCCGACGACACCGCGGCCTGCGCCACGGCCAGGCCGCGCGGCAGCAAGATCCACAGCTGGCCGCGCTCCTTCATACGGCGCGCATTGGTCGCGGCCTGCTGGCCGTTGCCGAAGAAGTAGTCGGCCCGCACCGCGCCGCGGATGGCGCCGCCGGTGTCCTGCGCGATCGTCAGGCGCTGCATCGGCGCGCCGCTGCCGGGCGTGCGCGTCGACACGAACACCGGGTAGCCCAGCGGCGTGCTGCGCGGATCGACCGCAATCGAGCGCCCCGCCGACAGCGGCACGCCGAAGGCGCCCACCGGACCGCCCACGGGCGAGGTCGATTCCTTGAAGAACACATAGCTCGGGTCCTTGATGCCCGAGCCCGACACCGCGCCGGCCGCGCGCCGCCCCGGCACCACGACCGGGCCGCTGGCAACGGGCCGCGCGAGCGTGAAGCCGCGCGTGCGGATGGTGCCGCTGTCGACCGCGCCGACATCGTCGTCATCGCCGTCGTCCAGCTGCAGCTCGATGGACGAGCCGCGCACCTTCACCGGGCTGCGCGGCTTGCCGTTGGCAGCCTGCGCCAGCGTCGGGCGGAAGGGCTGGCCGTTCTGCTCGGCGTAGGCGACGCGCACGATGTCGCCGTTGGCCAGCTTGATGCGCCCCGAGCCCTGGATCTGCATTTCGTACAGCGCGGTGGCGCTGCTCACGAAGGCCAGCACCTTGGCGTTGGGCGCGCCCTTGGTCTCGATTTCTTCGCGCGTGTAGTACGGCAGCAGCTGCTTGCCCTCGACCCGCAGGCGCACCTTGCGGTCGAGCGTGTCGCGCGAGATGGCCGAGAGGTCGAGCACAAAGAGGCCCGGCGCGCCCATGTCGCGCGTGCTGAGGCCGGTCTGCACCACCACGTTGCGCCCTTCCACGCGGGCCGCCACCGTGCCGTTGCCGGCGGGCAGCTTGCGCGCATCGGCGAACAGCATGTCGTCGGGCTGGCCGTACACGGGGTAGATGAAAGGCGCGCCGTACTGGCGGGCGCCCGCGATCTCGGGCTCGAAGTAGCCGGTAACCACGCCGTCGGGCTTGCGATCGTCGTCGCGAATCTGGTAGGCCGAGAACTCGCCCTCGAAGAAGCCCCGGATGGCGTTGTTGTTCTTGCCGTCGACCTTGAGCGCGCGGTCGCACACCTCTTTCCATTCGGCGCCGCGCCCGGTCAGCACCTTGCAGCTGCCGAGAAAGGCGGGCCAGCTTTCGGAGAAGTCGTCGCGCGACCAGCCCGGCACCGAGTCGAAGCCCACCGAGGTGTAGGTGGCGAGCTGGGTCGAGAAGGTGCGCGCCTGGCCGGCCACGCTGGCGCCGGTCGGCGGTGGGCGCGAGGCGCTGCTGCTCGTGCCGGCGGTGTCGGTCGTGGCCGCGCCGGTGCCCGTGGTGGCCGGTGGCGGCGCGGTGCAGCCCGTCAGCGAGGCGATGACGGCAACAACGGCTGCAGTAGCGGCCCACTGGAGCACGTAGTTGAGGCGCTGTTGCAGCTGCTGTTGTCGTTGCTGCTGCAGTGCTTGCGAGGTGATCATGAAAGTCTCCTTGTCCGGAAAGTGGCGACCCGAAGGGCCAACGCTCTACAGACGATTACTTCTCGACGATTTTGAAATTCCCGACGCCATAGACGTCGTTGCACGGGGCGCCGGGTGCGCACACGGGTTTGCCCAGCAACGGCGAGGGGCCGGTACCGCGCGTGGCTTCGAGCGCGGCCAGCACCGGCAGCGGGAACACCGGGAACACGCCGTCGTTCTGCACGCCGGCGGCACTGAAGTCGCGCTCGTGCTCGCTCACGAGCACCGCGAACTGGTCGGTGCCGGCCGGGCCGCCCGCGTCCATCGGCCACGAGGCGCGCGGCAGAGAAAGCGAACCGCCCGCGGTGATCTTGTTGTACTTGTCGAGCAGGTTCGGGAACAGCAGGAACATCTCGCCGCCGCTGGACAGCAGGAACACGTAGACAAAACCTTCGCGCTTGCTGCGCACCTCGAAGGCAAGGCGGTCCTTGCCGATGGCGACTTCGGCCTTCTTCGGCGTGGCCGTCACCTCGAAGCCGGGCGCGGCGCCGGTTGCGAGAGATTGCAGCGATTCGGCGGGCGTGCGCGGGGCCGGAGGGGGCGGTGGTGGTGGCGGCGGTGCTGGAGGAGCCTCTGCGATCTTTGTGTCGGGTGGCGGGGCCGGCGTGGTGGTGACGACCTTCTTGTCATCGGCGTTCGTGTTGCCGCCGGTGCGGCCCTGGAACCACCACCAGCCGCCACCGGCCGCGGCTGCGAGCACGGCGACCGATACGAGTGCGGCAACGGTCTTGTTGCTCTTGCCCCCGCCGCCGGTGGGAGCGGGCGCGGGCACCGGTGCCTTGCCACCTGCCTTGCTCTTTCCGCTCGCGATGACTGTCGCAGCGTCGGCGTTGCTGCTGTTGCCGCTGCGCGCACCCGAAGGCGGCTGCGTGCGCGGCGTCGGCGCGATGCTGTGCCCCACTTCGAGATCGAGCGCGGCGCGCAGCTCGGCCATCGACTGCGGCCGCTGCTCGGGCCGCACGCCGAGGCCCGCATCGATCGCCTCCAGCAGCCGCAGGCTGTAGCGCTGCCGCAGGATCTCGTTGCCCGCAAGCGGCACATAGCTGTCGGACAGCAGCCGCGCCACCGAAGGCGGGGGCGCGCGGCCGCACACCGCCACATGCATCACGGCCGCGAGCGCATACACATCGGTCCACGCGCCCTGCGACATGTCGGGCATCTCGGCGTACTGCTCGATGGGGGCGTAGCCTGGCTTGAGGATGACGGTGATCGCCTGGGTCTTGTCGGTGATCACACGGCGCGCGGCGCCGAAGTCGAGCACCACCGGGCGGCCCGAGCCTTCGAGCAGGATGATGTTGTCGGGGGCGATGTCGCGGTGGTAGCAGTTGGCGTTGTGCATCACCGCGAGCGCCTGCGTGACGCCGTCCATGATGCGGATGAGCCATGACTCGTCTACGCCTGCGGGGATGGCTACCAATGCTTCTCTCAGCGTGTCGCCTCTGTAGAAAGGCATGACCATGTAGGTGGTGCCTTTTTCTTGCCAGAAGCGGTAGACCTTCAGGAGCGACGGGTGGTCGAACTGGGCGAGCAGGCGGGCTTCGTTGATGAAGCTGCGCATGCCCAGGTCGAAGGTTTCTCTGTGGCGTTCGGACAGGGGGACTACTGTGCCGTCGTTCTGTCTTGTCGACAGTGACGTGGGGAGGTATTCCTTGATTGCTACTACGCGTTCCAGCGTGTGGTCCCACGCCTCGTAGACGACGCCGAAGCCGCCTTGGCCTATGACTCTTGTGACTTCGAATTCGGCCAGGCGGCTGCCTACCGGGAGCAGGCCGGCGTCTGTGCTTCCCGTGGCGGGGCTGGTGACTGGGGTAGCGCCTGCGGTGATTACGGTCGCGGCCGTGTCGCCGGTTGTTGTTGTCGGCTGACCTGGCTTGGGGACTACGCGGGTGCGGTCGTCGTTGGAGTCGGTCATTGACTGGCTCCTTTGTTGAGTGTTTGCTTCCTGAGGCCGGGTCTCGGCCCGGCGGCCGACCTACTTTTCTTTGCTTCGCCAAAGAAACGTAGGCAAAAGAAAGGCGACCCCACTGTCTGCGACCCCTTCGCTGCGCTACGGGGCAACCTGCGGTGCTCGCGTTTCGCGGGGTCCGCAGAACTCGCTTCGCTCAAACAGCTGCGGCCCTGATCCGCGAAACGCTCCGCTCCTCGGCGCAGCCAGAGGGGAGGTGGAGACAACACGGGCCATCGCTTCGCTCGGCACGGTGCGACTGCAGGCGCGCAGCGCCTGCAGTCGCGTTGGGGGCCGAGCGCAGCAATGGCCCGCCCGGTTCCCCAATCCCTTCTGGTTGCGCCGAGGAGCGCAGACGTAGGAGGGATCAGGGCCGCAGCTGTTTGAGCGAAGCGAGTTCTGCGGACCCCCTCCGTAGTCGAGCACCGCAGGTTGCCCGCAGCGAAGCGGAGGGACGCAGACAGCAGGGTCGCCTTTTCTTTGCTTACTTTCTTTTGGCGAAGCAAAAGAAAGTAAGTCGCCCGCCGGGGCGAGACCCGGCCTCGGAAGACAAAACAAAGAGAGGCCTTCATCACCCCTCCTCCGCAAACCCAAAGAACAGGGCTTCAAACTGCTCATCCCGAGGCAACCCAGTACAGAGCATCCGAACCCCATGCTCAGCAGCAGGATCACTCAGCCAAAGCGACGCCCCCGCCAGCGGCAATTCCAGCGAATCGACACTACTCTCACGTCCGTCAGCAGAAGCGCCATCAACAAACAGCCGATGCAACACCGCATCAAACCGCAGCGCATCCAGATCCCCATCAAGCCCTTCCAACGCAGCCTGCGTAGCATGAGCCCACCACTGCAACGCCATAGCCAGCGCCTCCCCCTGCAGTTGCCCGGAAACGGACCGATCGAGCTCCATAGCCAGAGCAAACGGAAAGTACCGCCCCACCCCATCGACAGAAGGCATCAGCACCCCGATCCACGCCTGCTCCCCCGCCACCTGCCGCCCCAGCGCAAAGCACCAGATAGGCGCTTCGAGGTATCGCTCAGTCCAATCCGCATGCCGATCCCGCAGCCGGGCCATGCCCCGCTGCAGCCACTGATCCCACACGGCACGAAACGCCTCCGGCAGCCGCCGATGCGCAAAGTCCCCCATGCCCGGCAACTTGCCGAACCACCCCGGCAAGGCAGTCGAGGCAAAGAGAGGTGAAGGTGAAGAAGCCGCCTCGTTCACAGCCCCTCCGGACAAGAAAACTCCCGCAGCTCACGCAACCGGATCGGATGCTGCACGCTGTTCGTCGTCACCTCGAAGCGCGTCTTGCGTGCACCGATCTGGAAGGTGATGAAGAACTTCTCAGGCGCATCGCCGGCCTCGAGCTGCCCGTCGTCGAGCGCACGGAACAGCGCCCACGGCCCATCCACAGCGGCACCCGAGCTGCCAGTGGTCGAAGGCGGGCTGACCTGGATACGCACCTGGTTGCTGCCCTTCGGCCCCGGCCACTGCACGGCCATCGGCACCACAGGCCCGTGCGCGTACTTCACGAGCTGGCCGTCGACGTCGAGGATGAACTGGGTGATGCCCGCATCCATCTCCACCGGCTTGAAGTCCAGCCGCATCGACGGCCCACGGCCGCCGCCGCGGAAGAAGATGTCCTTGATGCGCGCGGCCCGCTCGAACTGCGCGAGCGCCTGCGTGGTGATGGCGCCGCGTTCGGCCACGGGCTTGTAGCGCCACGGCTTGGTGCTGGTGTCGACCAGCGCGGCCAGGCGCTTCTGGAAGAAGTCGTCCATCAGGCCACCGGGGCCGAACATCTGGCCGAAGTCTTCCGGCAGCACGTCGCGCTTGCTGGTGCTCACGAAGGGGTAGCGGCCCGCGATGGCGCGCGCGCAGAACTCGGCCACGGGGCGCAGGTCCTGGCTCAGGTTGCCGCGCTCGGCCGTCTGTGCCTGCGCGGCGCCCGACTGGCTGAGGTTCTCGACCATCGAGCGCACCGGCTCTGGCAGGCGGCCCGCATCTGACTTGAGCTTGCCGGCCACGTCGCCGGGCGGTGGCGAGGTGCGGCCCTTCACGGCCGTGTCGACGGCGTTGAGGTACACGTAGACCTCGTTGAAGAGCTTCAGCGCATCGTCGATGGGCGCGGGTTGGTTGGGTCCGCCGGCGGTGACGAGGCGGCGCAGCGATTCGAAGCGGTCGTCGACGATGCTCTCGATGCGCTTGCCCGGGGCCACCTGCCGGCCGGGGTCGCTGCCGAACAGGTCTTCCAGGCCCTTGCGCGTGTTGCGCACTGTTTCAGTCGCCTTGCTGACGACGTCCTTGTTGGCGTCGGCCGCCGGGATCAGCGTGGTCTGCTTGACCACCGCGCGCAGGAAGTTCGCGAGCGGGGAATCGACGCCCGAAAGAATGCGCGCGGTCTCGATGTTCTTCTCCAGCCCGGTGGCGCGGATCAGGCGCACGTCGGCGAGCAGTGCTTCCCACTGCTTGACGTATTCCTCCAGGTACAGGCGGCGCACACGATCGGTCAGCGCGCCGAGCGCGGCCACGTCGCGCAGGCGGTCGGCGGCGTTGCGGTCTTGCCCCAGCACCCACGGGTCTTCGTTGGCGAGCAGGCCGGTGAGCACGGTCACTTCGTTCTGGAAGCGCTTGTGATAGCCGTCGTAGGTGAACATGCCCGGCACGCCATCGGTCAGCGGCTTGCCGCTGATGCGCTCGAACACCAGCGGGCCCGAGGGGCCGGTGGCGGTGGCCACGCTGAAGGCTGGAATGTCCTTGGTGGCGCGCTGGCGCTTCAAGCGGCTGAACACGCGCTGCTCCAGCGGGTAGCTCGCGAGCACGGCGCGCACGCTGCGCACCAGGTTCTCGTCCATCTTGAGCGGCGAGCGCGGCGGGCCTTGGGCGATGAGCACGTCGAGCTGGTCTTCGAGCGCCTTGCGCTGGTCTTCGGGAATGCCTCGGTCGAGGTTGCGGGCCCAGTCGAGCGTGATCCAGGCCTTGAGCGCCTCGGCATCGAAGTGCTCGGGCTGGTAGAGCATCAGGTAGCTCTTGAGTGCCTCGTACGTGTACTCGAGGTTGTCCTTCTGCGCGGTGCGCAGCTGGTCTTCGATGCGCTTGGCGATCTGCGGCAGGAAGGCGTCGTTGAGCGCGCGCTGGTGCGTGAGCATGGCAGCGGCGTCGAGCTTGTCGCCCTGGTAGAGGCCCAGCGTCATCGACAGCGGCTCGTCGCCCTGGTGGTTGTCGGGCGTCTTCCAGATGTCGCGCAGGCTCTGCAGCACGGGCGCGACCTCGACCAGGTTCTGCACGCGCGCGGGCAGCGCCGCGAGGTTCTGCCTGGCGGGCTCGACGCGGGCCTCGACCGACTTCAGGTAGTTCATGTTCTGCAGCGTGCTGTAGCCCCAGGCCGCGAGCAGGCTCACGGTGACCAGCGTCATCGCCGTCACGCCGATCACGCGCAGCGTGTGGCGGCGGCGCTCCAGCTTCACGTCGGCGCCGGCGAGGCGCTGCTCGGGGAACACCACTTCGCGCAGCAGCGAGGTGAGGAAGTAGCTGCGCCCGCTCGACTTCTGCGGCGCGAGCATGGCGCGCTCGATGCCGAAGCTGCGCGCAAGGCTGCCCATCACGCGGTCGATCGGGCTGCCTTCCTGCGTGCCGCTGGTGAAGTACACGCCGCGCACCCACGGCGGCTGCGCAAAGCGCGAACCGGTGAACACCTGCTCCAGCAGGTCGGACAGCAGCGAGCCGATGGAGCCGAACTGCGCCGGAAAACCGAAGATGGCCGCGCGGCGCGTGCCGTCGGTCTCGCGCTGCATGCGCGCGATGAGGCCGTCGTTCACGCGGTTGTGCAGCAGCGCGAACTCGCGGTTGAAGGCCGTGGAAAGGCCTTTCTCTTCCAGCTGCACGTTCTCGTTGGCCGGCAGCGTGAAGCCGAAGACCTGCGCGCGCTGTTCCTTGCCGAGGTCGTCGAAGTAGTCGGTAAAGCCGTAGAGCAGGTCGCTCTTGGTGACGAGCACGTACACCGGCAGGCGCGTGGTGAGCTTGCCGTCGAGTTCGAGCAGGCGTGCGCGGATCGAGGCCGCAAGCTGGGTGCGCGCCTCGGGGCCCTGGCTCAGCAGGTCGGCCACGCTGACGGTGAGGAACACGCCGTTCAGCGGACGACGCGGGCGCGCCTTCTTCAGCAGGCCCAGGAAGCCTTCCCATGCGCTCTTGTCTTCCGACTGGTGGCTGTCCTGCGTGGTGTAGCGCCCGGCGGTGTCGATGAGCACGGCCTCGTCGGTGAACCACCAGTCGCAGTTGCGCGTGCCGCCCACGCCGCGAATGGCGCCGGGGCCGAACTTCTCGGCCAGCGGAAAGCTCAGGCCCGAGTTGACCAGCGCCGTGGTCTTGCCCGCGCCCGGCGCGCCGATGAAGACGTACCACGGCAGGTCGTACAGGTAGCTGCCGCCCGAGATCGACATCCAGTCGCGCAAGCCGGGCTTCTTGCCGGCGGCGTGCAGGCGCATCTGCTTGAGCGTGGCAACGGCTTCGCTGAAGCGCGTGTCGAGGATCTTCTGCTCGCCGTTGACCGGCGCATCGGTCTTCGCGGCCGGCGCCTTCATGAGGCCGTCGGTCAAATGCTGGCTCGCACGGCGCGCGCGCCAGCGACGGTACAGCGCGCGCAGCACCACGATGAGCACGATGACGCCGATGACGATGGCGCGCGTCATTTCGCTTTCGAGCGGCGCGAGCGAGCCGATTTTCACCAGCGGGCCGATCCACCAGATCAGCAGCGCGACGACGATCAGCGCGAGCAGTGTCAGCAGCAGCGGGCTGAACAGGAAGCCGAAGATTTTCTTGATCATTTCGTCGCTCCTGGTACGGGAGCAGCCGGTGTGGCAGCAGCGAGCCGGTCGGGTTCGGTCAGCAGCACGATGTCGACGCGGCGGTTCTTCGCGCGATTGGCGGGCGTGTCGTTGGCGGCCACGGGCTCGGCGTCTGCCTTGCCGTCGGAGCGCATGCGCGCCGGGTCGACCAGCGTCGTCAGCGCGCCCTTCACCGCATCGGCCCGCGCGGCCGAGAGGTGCCAGTTGGAGGGATAGCGCAGCGAGCGGATCGGCTGGTTGTCGGAGTGGCCGGTGATCAGCACCTCGCCCTTCACCTCGGCCAGCGCCTGGCCGATGCGGCGCAGCACGGGCAGTGACTGCGCCATCGGCTCGGCGCTGCCGGAGCCGAAGAAGGAATCGCCGCGCAGGCGCACCACGCTGCGGTCGGACTCGTCGGTCACCGTGACCAGGCCCTGCTTGATCTCGGGTTCGAGAAAGCGTGCGAGGCGCGGCGTCTTCGCCGGCAGGGCGGGCGGCGCGATCTGGATGTTGGGCGCGCGCAGACTCGACACCGCGGCGTAGGTGGTGTCGGAGCGGTAGTTGAGCGTGAGCCGCAGGCCGAACCACGCCAGAGCCAGCAACAGCGCAAAGCCGGCCGCGAACACCCACAGCGGCAGCGACTCGCGCAGCCGCACCGTGCCCGCGCCCTGCCCGCGCCAGTGCGGAGAAAGCTCGGGCTCGACGGCCGGGCGGTCCTTCGCGATCAGGTCCGCGAGGCGCTGGCGCACCGAGTCGAGTTGCGCGCGGCCGTTGTCGACCACGCGGTAGCGACCTTCGAAGCCGAGCGCGAGCACGCTGTAGATCAGCTCCAGAAGCTGGCGGTGCGTGGGCACGTCCTGCGCGAGCTTGGCAAGCAGCTGGAAGACTTTTTCGCCGCCCCAGGTTTCGTTGTGGAACTGCACCAGCAGGCTCTGCTTGTTCCAGCCGGCCTGCACGCCCCACGGCGTGTTGGCCACGGCTTCGTCGAGCGCGGTGCACAGCACGTAGCGCGCGGCGAGCACAGATTCATTGCTGACGCCGGCGCGGCGCGCATTGGCATCGAACTGGTTGACGGCGTCGGCGGTGGAAGCGCGCAGCGCCGGCACATTGGGCGGCTGCGCAAGGTTGCGCAGCTTGCCGATCAACACCAGCAGCTTGCCGGCGGCGGACACCAGCGGGTTGAGCAGGCCGAGCTCGCCGACGTCGGCGGCCGGCGTGGGATCGGCACCGCCGAAGAAAGGCGCCGGTGCCGGCGCAGGCGGCGTGCCGCCGGGCGTGCGCGGCTTGGGCTTGATGACCGTGCGTTCCGACTCGAAGGCGGCGAAGGGGTCGGGAGGTGTGCTCATGATGGTGTTCCGTTTCCGTCAGCCCGGTGTGGCTAGGAACGAATGGCCCAGAACGCGAGGTCGAGGCCCGGGAAATCTCCGGCGATGTGCATCGCGATGCCGCCGGATTGCTCGAGCTGGCGCCACAGGTCGCTATTGCGCGTTTCGAGTTCGAAGTAGTTGGCGCCGGTGTGGAAGGGAATCTGCCGCGGCGCGACCGGCATCGGCGTGAGCGTGACCCCCGGCAGCGCGAGGTTGACGAGGTCGCGAATGCGCTCGACCGGGCCGATCTTCACTTGCGTGGGGAAGCGCGCGCGCAGCGCTTCGCTGGGCATGTTCGCATTCACCGCGAGCACGAAGGTCGCCTTGCGCTGCAGTTCCACGTCCGTCACCATCGCCACGCGCACGCCGTGCTTGCGGTCGTGCAGTTCGATGCGGATGGCCGATTGCTCGAACACCATCGAGAGGCTGCGGCGCAGGTCGTCCATCACCGGGCGGAAGCTCAGTGCAAGGTCGTCGTGGATGTAGGGGCCGAAGCGCGCGACGCGGCGCGAATCGCGAAAGCTCGAAAGGTCGCCGGCCAGCCCCAGCGCGTGCTCGAAGAAATGCTGCGGGTGCAGCATCGCGCTCTTTGCCAGGTGCGCAAAGATTGCCTCGTTGCGGTTCACGGCCTGCAGCAGCATGAAGTCTGCGATCTCGGCCACGCCGCCGGTGCCGCCCTGCGTCATGCGGCCCGCCAGCGCTTCGCCGCGCTGGCGCAGCAGGCCCAGCAGTTCGTCGAGCCAGGCACGGATGACGGCATGGCCGGCCACGTCCAGCAGCGGCGGCAGCATGGCGCGGTCGAGCTGCACCTGGTTGTCGACGCGGCGCTCGACCACGCGGGCAACGCCGATGGTGGTCCAGGCGTCGGTGGCTTCGCCGGCGCGCATCAGGCGCGTGTGGAGCTGGCCCAGCTGCAGCATCGCCGTGCGCTCGCCGGCGGTGTTCGAATCAGGCACTTCGGATTCGAGCACGCGGTGGCGCACCAGCTCTTCATATTCCTCGGCGTCGGCCTCGCGCGCACCGGCGCGGCGCAGCGGCAGCGCGAGCACCACGGCTTCGTCGCGCATGGAAGAAGGAATGTCGATGGGCTCGGGCAGCGGGTCGACCGCCGGCATGTCGAAGACCGTGCCGTCGCCGAAGACGCCGACCGCCCGCACCAGCGCCAGCTTGCCCAGCGTGAGCGCGGCCGGGTCGATCTCCAGCTCGGCAAAGCCCCAGGCGTAGGGGGTGGTCGAACGCAGGAGCACATGCCTCGCATGATCGGCATGACGCTCGCTCTGCTGCAGGTGCTGAGGCTGCAACAGCATCCCCTCGCTCCAGACCACTTTTGTTCGCCAACTCATCCGCACTCCGTCAACGGCAAGGGTGCCTGAAAGAAACACGAAGTTTCCGGCGCGGGGGACGGGAGGCAAATCCGCCTTAAGGCCTAGCTAATGGCCTAGGCGGGGGGATTTGGAGCTACGGCGAAGGGACTAGGTTGAGAGTCGAAGCGGGCGTTCAGCGCGCCGAAGCCGCGCGCAGGATCTCGACCTGCTCCGCGTATGTCTTCTCGATGCGCTGCAGCCGCTGTTCGCGCGCCGCGTCATTGACCCACGAGGCGGCCATGGCGCGCTGCTTGCCCAACTGGTGCTCCAGCCGCGCCTCCGGCAGCAGCGCGCTGTCGTCGGCCGCAACGTAGCCGTAGGCCGCGCGCAGGGTCTTGAGCACTTCGCGCTCGGCGTCCGCGCGCGGCCCCTTGCCCTTGCCGTAGCCGGTCAGGAAGTTCTGCAGCCGCGCCTGGAACTCGGGCGGGAAGTCGCGCCGCACCACCATCGGCGCGCCGGGCGGCGGCTCCGATTGCCAGACCACCTGCAGCCGCTCGGCCTCCACCGGGAACTGCTGGCGAAAGCGCTCCAGGTCGGTGGTGTTGTTGGTTGCCACGTCGGCGTCGCCGTTGGCCACGGCCAGTGCGGTGGCCTGGTGGGTGCCGACGAATTCGCTGCGAAAGCGTGTCTCCATCTCGATGTTGTTCGGCAGGAAGAGCTGGCTCTGCGGCACGATGAAGCCGGTGACCGAACGGCTGTCGCCGCGCGCGAGCCGCCATTTCTCCGGCTGGGCCAGCACGGCTTCCAGGGTGTTGAGCGGCCCCGCCTTGCGCACCAGCAGCACGGCGCGGTGCTCGGGCACGCTGGGGTGCCGCGCGATCTGCGCCACCACCTTCATGCGCCGCTGCATCACGGCGTCGAGCGCCATCTTGGCCGAGAGGAAAGCCATGTCGATCTCGTCGCGGCCGATGGCGCGGTCGAGCTCTTCGTAGGTGGGCACCGAATAGGCGCTCACCGGAATGCCGAGGCTGCGGCTCATGTCGGCCATGAGCGGGGTCCACAGAGCGCGCGACTCGACGGTGCCGCCCAGCGGCAGCACGCCGAAGCGGATCATCCTGATCGGCACCGGCGCGGCCTTATCTGCTGTCTTTTCGGATGATGCGGCGGCGCCCTGCGCCATGGCCGGCAGCGGCGCGGCCAGCATGGCCGCGAAGGCCAGCACCAGCACGGCAGCCACGCGCCAGGCTTTCATCGTCACGGCGTCACGTCCTTGAGCACGCCGACCTGTTCTGCATAGCCGCTCTCGATGCGCTGCAGGCGGGCTTCGCGCGCGGCGTCGTTCACCCATTGTGCGGTCATGGCGTTCTGTTTGGCGAGCTGGTAGGCCAGCTTGGCCGCAGGCTGCAGCGAGCTGTTGTCGGCGGCCACGAAGCCGGCCAGGTCGTGCAGCGACTTGAGCACCACGCGCTCGGCATCGCCGCGCGGCCCCTTGGCGCGGCCGTAGCCGGTCAGGAAGGCCTGCACGCGCTTGCGCAGCTCGGGCGTGTATTCGCGGCGCACCACGATCTGCGCGTGCGGGATCAGGTCCGACTCCCACAGCACCTGCAGCCGCTCGGTCTCGGCCGGAAAGCGCAGCTTGAAGCGCTCGAAGTCGGCCGTGTTGTTGGTGGCCACGTCGGCCTCGCTGTTGGCCACGGCCAGCGCGTTGGCCTGGTGGGTGCCCACGATCTCGCTGCGAAAGCGCGTCTCCATCGCGATGTGGTTCGGCAGGAAGAGCTGCAGCTGGGGCACGATGAAGCCCGACACCGACTGCTTCTCGCCGCGCGCCAGCCGCCAGCGCTCGGGCTGGTCGAGCATGTTCTTCAGCGAGTTGAAGGGCGGCGCCTTGCGCGACAGCAGCAGCGCGCGGTAGCCGGGCAGGCCGTCGTGCCGCACCACCTGCGCCACCACCTTCATGCGGCGCTGGGTCACGGCGTCGAGCGCCATCTTTCCGGACAGGAAGGCCATGTCGACCTCGTCGCGCTGGATAGCATGCTCCAGCGCCTCGTACGAGTTGACCGACAGCACGCTCACCGGGCGGTTGATGGCGCGGCTCAGCTCGGCCAGCAGCGGGTCCCAGTCGCTGCGCGACTCGAAGGCGCCTCCGAGCGGCAGGATGCCGAAGCGGATCGGCCCGTCCGGCGCAGGGGCGGCCTGGGCCGCGGCCCACAGCGGAAAGCCCATGAGCAAGGCCAGTGCCGCCGCTCGTAGGACACCGGAGAAATCGACGAATCGGCGCATGGAAGCCTGCATTTGTGGTCCTAAAGAGATAGGGCCGTTGCGCATCGGCGGGTCTAACATGGGCAGCGCGGACGCCATTAAATATCAATTGCAAGCAATTTTTGTGATGTTTTTCCTGTCTTCCCGGTTCCGGACCGGCCTCCTAAGCTCGGCGCCCATGCGTCCGATGCCCCCATGAACTGGAACTTCCGCGTCCTGCGCGGCCTGGCCCGCCTGACCTTTGCCCAGCAGCTGATCCTGCTGGCGCTGGTGCCGGCGGCGCTGGCCACCGTGGCGGCCATCACCGTGCTGACGCGGCAACACCTGGGCAACCTCACGGAGCTGATGCGCGCCAATGCGCAAACGGTGGCCCTGCAGGTGGCCACGGTGGCGCAGGCGCCATTGGCGCGCATGGACCGCCGCGCGCTGGCGCGCACCGCCCAGTCGGGCACCTACCAGCCCAACGTGCAGCAGGTGCAGATCTGGACGGAAGACGGCGAGATCGTCGCCAACTCCGAAACCGTCGACCGCGCCCGCGCCGACGGCCTGCAGGTGGTGGTGCCCATCGTGGGCGACGACGGCCGCCACAACGGCCAGGTGATGGTCGAGATGAGCCTGGCCGCGGTGGAAAGCGCGCGGCGCTCGGTCTGGTTCAACGTGGGACTGGTGCTGGCGATCAGCCTCTTCGGCGTGAGCCTGGCAGGCTGGTGGGCGGCGCGGCGCATCAGCGAGCCGATCCGCGCGCTCGGCAAGGCGGTCGACCGGCTCGGCGCGGGCGAGGACGCAAGCGTGGCCATCGAGGGCACCTCCGAAGTGCGCCACCTGCAGCACGGCTTCAACCAGGCCGCGCGCGCGCTCGCGGAAAGCCACCGGCTGCTGCAAAGCCGCATCAACGAGGCCACGGCCGAGCTGGCCCGCAAGAACCAGCAGCTCGAAGTGGCCAGCCAGGCCAAGACCCGCCTGCTGGCCGCCG
The DNA here is from genome assembly GCF_059416325.1 of Variovorax sp. GW821-FHT09D05. NCBI lineage: Bacteria > Pseudomonadati > Pseudomonadota > Betaproteobacteria > Burkholderiales > Comamonadaceae > Variovorax > Variovorax sp. GW821-FHT09D05. The sequence continues at coordinate 359,410 of NZ_JBWKOZ010000007.1, forward strand.
CCAGCCACGACCTGCGCCAGCCGCTGCATGCGCTCACGCTTTTCTCCGACGGGCTGGCCAACGGCGAGCACGACCCGGTGAAGCTGCAGCGCATCGGCCACATCCGCGAGTGCGTCGATTCGCTCGACCGCTTGTTCTCGGAGCTGCTGAACCTGTCGCAGCTCGACGCGGGCGTGCTGCAGCCGCAGTGGATCGACTTTCCGCTCGACCGGCTGTTCGATGAAATCAGCCGCAACTTCCGCCCGGTGGCCGAGCAGCAGAGCCTGCGGCTGGTGGTGCGCAAGACCGACATGTGGGTGCGCTGCGACTACGTGATGCTGTCGCGCATCCTGAACAACCTGGTGTCGAACTCGCTGCGCCACACCATCGAGGGCGGCGTGCTGATCGGTGCGCGGCGGCGCGGCAGGGGCGTGCGCATCGACGTGGTCGACACCGGCGTGGGCATTGCCGCGCAGCACCAGGCGCGGGTGTTCGAGGAGTTCTACCAGGTGGAGCCCACCGGCCGCCAGGCGGCGCGCGGCGCGCGCGGCATGGGGCTGGGCCTGGCCACGGTGCAGCGCCTGGCCGAGCTGCTCAACACGCGCGTAGAGCTGAGCTCGAAGCTGCACAAGGGCACCTGCGTGCGGGTGCTGGTGCGCTCGGCCCCGGCCGCACTGCCGCCGGCGGCGGGGTCGCAGGCCGTTGCCGCCATCGAGGAAGAAGAAAGCCTGGCCAACGTGCGCATCCTCGTGATCGACGACGAGCGCACCATCCTCGAAGGCCTGACGGTGGTGCTCTCCAACTGGGGCGCCGAGGTGCTGCCCGCGCAGACCCGCGCCGAGGCGCTGGCGCTGGCCGACACCTGGGAGCAGCCGCCCGACGTGGTCATCAGCGACCTGCTGCTGCAAGGCGGCGACAACGGGCTCGACGTGATCGCCGCGCTGGAGCGCCATCCGCGCGGCATCGGCGCCGGCACCGCGCGCCTGCTCGTCACCGGCGAGACCAAGCCCGACCGCCTGCGCGAAGTGGCGAGCGCCGGCATCACGGTGCTCTACAAGCCGGTGTCGCCGCGCGTGCTGCGCCAGGCCATCCAGACGCAAAGGGCCGTCGCAGCCCTCGCGGTAGGTGCGTAGGTAGTCCATCGGACATAGGCCGTGCGGCTGCCACCGCGTGACATCCGTCACACGAGCAGGCCCTCGCCGACACGGACATAAGCCCTCCGCCTTATCGCGCCAAGCCGGGTCCGTCCTTACATTGGACTATCGCCCCTCGCTGCGGAAGCAGTCCATGTTTGTTGCCGTGAATTCCTTTCTCTCGCCCTTCTGCGGAAGGTTGCGCCGCGCCGTGCTGGCCGTGGGCTTCGTGTGGGCCGGTGCTGCTGTCTCGTCTGTCTTGTTCGCTGCCCCGGCCTCGGCCGCCAGCCTCACGGTGCTGATGGGCGACGATGCCGCGGCGTCTTCCGAGTTCGTGCAGCAGCTGCGCGCGGACCAGGAACCCGGCGGCAAGTTCGAGCTGGTGCGGCTCACTCCCGGCGGCGCCGATCCGCAACCGCCCGCGGAGGCAACGGACACCGAGCGCGCCGCGAACGCCGGCGTGCGCACGCGCAGCCTGCGCACCGCTTCCGACGCGCCGCTCACCATGGCCGTAGGCCCCGCCGCCGCGCGCGCCGCCGTCGAGCGGCCGGGCCAGGAGCCGCTGGTGCTGGCGATGCTGAGCCGGCTCGAATACGAAACCCTGAAGGCCAGCAGCCCTGCCCTGCGGCGCGGCGACCGGCGCGTGGGCGTGCTGCTGCGCGATCCGGCCATGGCCGACCAGCTCGCGCTGATCACCGCCGTGCTGCCGCAGAAGCACCGCATCGGCGTGGTCGCCACGCCCGAGTCGGAGCCGCTGGTGCGCGAACTGCAGCGCGCGGCGCAAGGCGCGAACCCGCCCTGGGACCTGCGCGTGGAATACGCGCCCGACGCCAAGTCGCTCGCCAACGCCCTGCGCCAGGTGGTGCCGCTGAGCGATGCGCTGATGGTGCTGCCCGACCTGATCGGCGACAGCCAGGCGGCCACGCTCTCTGTGCTGCGCGCCGGTGCGAGCGCGGGCCTGCCGGTGTTCGGCGCAAGCGAAGGGCTGGTGCGCTCGGGCGGCCTGGCCGCGGCGGTCTCGACGCCATCGCAACTCGCGCAGCAGGCCCGGCTGCTCGGCCAGAAAGTGGCGAGCGCGGGCACGGGCAGCAGCAACAGCAATGCGCCGCTGGTGGAAGCGGCAACGCCCGCCACCGTGCGCGTCAACGCCACCGTGGCACGCGGACTCGGCCTGCGCATGCCGGAGGAACGGGAACTGACCGACCGGCTCGCAGCCCCGCGATGAGCACCGCACCGCCCTCTCAAGGCCCGCCGGGAACAAACGGGGCCGGTGCGCCCATGCCCACGCCGCCGCCCCAGTCGCCCCACACGCTGGTCGTGCGCGGCAACCTGCAGCGCGATCTGTTCCGTCTTGGCGTGGTGCCGTGCGCGGCGGTGGCGCTGGCGCTCACCGGCTGGTTCACGCACAACCGGCTGCAGACCCTCGAAGCCGCCTTCGACGCCGAAGGCCAGGCCGTGGCGCGGCAGGTGGCGGCCATGTCCGACCTGAGCCTCTACGCGGGCGACCTGCCCGCGCTGCAGAACGTGGCCAATGCCGCGCTGCGCGGCGGCCAGGTGACGCGCGTGGAGATCAGCAACAGCGCGGGCGTGTACGTCACGGCCGGACCCAAGACACCGTCGCTGGCGCAGCTGCGCATGTTCACCTCGCCGGTCACGCTGCGCGAGGCCTCGCGCGCCAGCGCCTTCGCGCCCGCCGGCTCCACCGCTGCGGGCGACACGCCCATCGGTCTCGTGCAGACCTTCCGCGACACCACCGCCTACACGCGCGAGCGCAGCCGCTCGCTCTTCGCGGGCATCGGCATTGCGCTGGTGGCACTGGTGGCTGCATGGGCCTCGGTGCGCCACATGGCGCGCACGGTGGCGCGGCCGCTGCGGCGCGTGTCGCGCACGGTGGCGGCGCTGGAGTCGGGGCATTTCGAGGTGCGCTGCGACGTGGTCGAGGGCGGCACGCGCGGCACGCACGAACTCGCGGTGCTCGCGCACGACATCGACCGGCTGGCCGAGCGACTGCAGCGCAACCGACAGGTCAGCGAGGAGCGCGTGCGCGAGGCCACCGCCGTCGCATTGCAGCGCATGGCCGAGGCCGAGCAGGCCGCGCTGTCGCGTGCGCGCTTCCTGGCGGCAGCGAGCCACGACCTGCGCCAGCCGCTGCATGCCATGGGCCTGTTCATCGACGGCCTGCTGCCCGGTGCCTCGCCCACGCAGCGCCCGGCCGTGCTGCGGTTGCAGGAGAGCACCGAGTTCATGGGCGTGCTGCTCGACGACCTGCTCGAGATCTCGCGGCTCGATGCGCAGGTGCTGACGCCTGCGATCGCCAAGGTGCCGCTCGCCGCGCTGTTCGACCAGCTCGATGCCCAGCACGCCGCCACCGCCGTCGAGGCCCGCGTGCGGCTGCGCTGGAGCGACCGCGGCCTGGCCGTGCGCACCGACGCGGCGATGCTGCGGCGCATCGTCGGCAACCTCGTGACCAACGCGCTGCGCCATGCGCCCGAGGGCGGCACCGTGCTGGTAGCTGCACGGCGCAGCCCGGCCGGCGTGCGCATCGAGGTGCGCGACAACGGCGTGGGCATCGCGCCGATCCACCAGGGCCGCATCTTCGAAGAGTTCTACCAGGTGGCCAACACCGAGCGCGACCGGCGCCGCGGCTTCGGGCTGGGGCTGGCCATCTGCGCGCGCATCGCTGCGCTGCTGGGAACCCGCATCACCGTGCGATCGGCGCTGCAGGCGGGCAGCACTTTCAGCTTCACGCTGCCCGAGGCGCGCCTGGCGGACATCACGCCACCCGAGCCGCCGCCGCTCGCCGTCGCGCCCCTGGCCGGCCTGCGCTGCCTGGTGGTGGACGACGACCCCGCCATCCTCGACGGCAGCCGCGCGCTGCTGGAGCAATGGGGCTGCCAGGTCGAATGCGTGACCAACGGCCCCGAGGCCATCGCGCGGCTGGGCACCGGCGACCTCCACTACGACGCTGTGCTGTGCGACCTGCAACTGGCGGGCGAAGGCGACGGCGTGGACGTGATCGACGCCGCCAAGCGCCTGCAGCCCGACGCGCTGGCGGTGCTGGTGTCGGGCGCCACTGGGCCCGAGGTGCTGCAGCGGCTGCGACATGGCGGGGTGATGCTGCTGACGAAGCCGGTTGCGCCAGCGAAGCTGCGGGCGCTGCTGACCACGCGGCGGCACGTGCACATCGCCTGACCCCGGCGCTTTCTACGCCCGCGAGAACTGCCGGCGATACGCAGTGGGCGATACCTTGAACGCCGACATGAAATGCTTGCGCAGCGACACCGCCGAGCCGAAGCCGGCGCCGGTCGCTACGCGCTCGACCGGATGGTCGGTGGTCTCCAGCAGCCGCTGCGCCAGCGCAAGGCGCTGGTTCTGCACCCACTGGCCGACCGTGGTGCCGGTGGATTCGCGAAAGCGCCGCGTGAAGTTGCGCCGGCTCATGAGTGCGCGCCGCGCGAGGTCGTCGAGCTCGTGCGGCGTGTCGAGGTGGCCACCCAGCCACTCCAGCAGCGGCGCGAGGCGGTCGCGCTCGGCTGTTGCAGGCACGGGCTGCTCGATGTACTGCGCCTGCCCGCCCTGCCTGTGCGGCGCGACCACCATGCGCCGCGCGGCGCGGTTGGCCGTCTCGGCGCCGTAGCGCACGCGCAGCAGGTGCAGGCAGCAGTCGATGCCCGCGGCCGTGCCAGCGGAAGTGAGCACGCTGCCGTCGTCCACGTACAGCACCTCGGGCTGCAGCTGCACCTTCGGATATTGCTTGGCGAAGGCCGGCGCCAGCTTCCAGTGCGTGGTGGCGGGCCGGCCGTCGAGCAGCCCCGCCTCGGCCAGCACGAAGGCGCCCAGGCACAGGCCGACCACGGTGGCGCCGCGCCGGTGCGCGGCCTGCAGCGCGCGGATCAGCTCGGGCGGCGCCGCGCTGCCGTCGTCGCGCCATGAAGGCACCACCACGATCTGCGCCCGGCGGATCGCCTCGAGCCCGTGCGGCACCACGAGCGTGAAGCCCGCGTTGGTCTGCAGCGCTCCGGGCTCCGGCGCGCACACCCGCATGCGGAAGCGCGGCGCGCCGGTCTCCGTGCGGTCTTCGCCGAAGACCATGCAGGGCACGGACAGATGGAAGGGGCTGATGCCGTCGAAGGCGACGACGGCGATGGTTTCGATGGCCGGATTGCGCATGGCCCGATCTTATCGATGAATGGCTTTCGGGCCACTGTCGCGAAACGGTGCAAAGGCGAAGAATCAGGCCATCCGAACAACCAGAGAGAAGGAGCCTTTCATGAGCAACAACACCGCCACAACCCCGCGCCGCGCCCTCGTCGTGATCGACGTACAGAACGAATACTTCGAAGGCGGCGGCCTGCCGATCGAGTTCCCGCCCATCGAAGACACGCTGCCCAACGTGACGAAGGCCATGGATGCGGCACGCGCCGCCGGCACGCCGGTGATCGTGGTGCGCCACCATGCGCCCAAGGGCGCACCGGTGTTCCAGGCCGACACGCACAACGGCCAGCTGCACCCCGAGATCGCGAAGCGGCCGCACGACCACCTCATCACCAAGAGCTTTCCGAGCGTGTTCACCGGCACCGACTTCGCCGACTGGCTCGCGCGCCACGAGATCGACACGCTGAGCGTGGCCGGCTACATGACGCAGAACTGCGACGCCTCCACCGTGTTCGAGGCCATGCACCGCGGCCTGAACGTGGAATTCCTGGCCGACGCCAGCGGCGCTCTGCCGTACGAGAACGCGGCGGGCAAGGTCACGGCGGAAGAAATCCATCGCGTATTCAGCGTTGTCTTCCACAGCAACTTCGCTGCGGTGACTTCGACCGACGCGTGGATCTCCGCGATGCGCGAAGGCCAGGTCATCCCGAAGGACAACGTCGTGATGTCCAACCGCCGCGCACGCGGCGTCGCCTGAACCGGGCGCGGATCAGAAGTCCGCGCAGCCGTTGCGCTTCTCGGTGTCCACGCAACTCGACAGGTTGGGCCGCGAGCGCACGCGCGACCATTCGCGCGCCAGCACATCGCTGCCCTGTGTGGCGCGGTCGCCTTCCAGCGGCCCGGTGGCAAAGCAGATCGGCGGCGGGCCGATGTTGCGGTCGTACACCCAGGTGGCGGGCAGGTCGCGCAGCACGTCGGGGCGCGGCAGGTTGGGCAGCCCGCCGACGAACAGGGTGCCCGGCACCACGTTGACCGCATAGCCCTCGGCCGAGGTGAAAGTGCCATTGATCGGGTACGCACCCTGCGGGCTGGCCTGCAGTGCCGGCGAGAACAGGAAGCCGGCGAAGCCCGCGCCCGTGTCGCCCAGAATGAGCCCGCCGATGCCGTAGCTGAACAGCGGATTCGGATAGCCGAAGGGCCGGCTCGCGTTAGCGACGATCACCGTCGCCACCGGCTGCTGCGCGTAGATGAAGTGGTTGGCCCCCGCGGGAATGCTCACCGCGCACAGGCCCGAATACGCGCAGTGGTACAGGTTGGGGTACAGCCCCGAACCCGCCAGGCCGCCGCGCGTCTCGCCCACCCAGGTGTCGGCCCACACGCGCCACGGCGCGCCGCCGATCGTGTAGCCGCCGGTGTTCTGGAAGCGCGAGCCCGCCACGAAATCAGTGCCATTGCTGCTGCTCATGTTGGTGCCCAGCAGCAGGTCGCCGCTCAGCGTGCGCACGAACACGGTGTCGGCCGCCATCGAGGTGGCAGACACGACCTGCGGCGCATTGCCGGCGGCGTCGTAGCCGGTGACGCTTACCGAGCCCAGCTTCACGGTGTCGACATCGACATACCGGAAGGCACCGGCCGCGCCACCGCCCAACGTGTCGGCGCTGACGTTGTTCGCTGCCTGGTCGAGCAGCACGCTGCCGCCGGTGGAGCGCGCCAGCAGCGTGCCGGCGGTGATCGGCGCGGCGGCTGTCTGCGTGATGTTGCCGCCCGAGATCAGCCCGATCTTCGATGCCGTGAGCGCGCCGCCGAGCTGGATGTTGCCGCCACCGCCGTTCTGCAGCGTCAGCGCGTTGGGCACGCTCAGCGGCCCAACGACGTTGATGTTGCCCGCATGGGCATTGCTGCCGGCGACGATGGTGGGCGCGTCGAGCCGCGTGAACTCGTCGGCCGACACCGCAAAGCCGGTGGCCGCCGTGCCGCCGAGCGTGATCGGGTTGGCCGTGCGATCGACCGCGTTGCCTGCCGCGTCCACGCCTCCGGGGCGCAGGTTGAGCACATTGCCGGCACGCACCGTGCCGGTGAGCACCAGCGCGTCGGTCGAACCGTCGTTGCTCGCGCGCAGCACCACGTTGTTGTTGCCGTCGATGCGCCCGCCGGTGCCAAGGGTGATGCCCGTGCCGTTGGCCTGCGACTCGCCCGCGACGTCGATGTTGCCCGCGCCGAGCGTGGTGACCAGTGCGTTGTTCGCGATCAGCACGCCGCCCGACGTGCCGCTCTGGGCGCCTGGCGTCACGAGGCCGCGGATGCCGATATTGCCGTCGATGCTGCGCACCGTGACATTGCTGAGATCGACGGCCTGCACGGCAAGGGGCCCTGTGCTGGGGTCCGTCACGCCGCTGCCGGTGCCGTAGATCGAGATGTCGCCACTGGTCGTGAGGATCTGGCTGGGCCCGGTGCCCGAGCCGATGCGCACGCCGGTGCCGCCCGGTGCGGTGCCCGAGATCGACACGTCGCCGGTGCTGCTCTGGATGCCGACACCGCTGAGCTGCACCGTCGCGGTGAAGCCCGAGAAGGTGGGCGTGCCGCGCTGGCCTGTGATCTGTACTGAGCCGCCGGGCCCCGCATCGCCCAGCGCCGTGGTGCGCGTGTCGATCGTCGTGTTGGTCATCTGGATGGCCGTATTACCCGTCGGGCGGGTGTCGGCCGTCATCGCGACGTTGCCGCCGTTGGTGGCGATAGTCGCACCGCTCAGGAAGATCGATCCGTTCTGCCCGCCCACGCCGGCGTTGAGCACCACGTTGAGCGCACCCGATTTCGACTGGATCGAGTTGTTGCTGAAGGCGTTGATGTTGTGCGCCGCGTCGAGCTCGAAGGTCAGCGGCGTGGAACCCTTGCTGCGCAGGATGGCCGCGTCCGCCGCGAAACTAATGGTGCCGTCGGTCGCGACACCGCCGGTGCCCGTGGTGATCGTCACGCTGGTGCCACCGTCGAGCGCGTTGTTGATGTCGCCGTCCTGAATGATCGAGTTGGTCAACGGGTCGAAGGGGTTGCCCGTGAGGCTGCCCGAGGCGGTGCCGTGCGCGATGTTGACGTTGAACGGATCGATCACCCAGGAGCCCGCGCTGCCCACGGGCGCCGAGGCGTCCACGCGCAGCCCAGTCAGGTCGAAGTGCTGCGCCGAGGTCTCGATGTTGCCGCCGTTGCCGCCGGCACTGCCGCCCCGCGCCGACAGGCTGCCGTAGCCGCGCAGCGTGTCGCCCGCGATCACGTTCACCGTGCCGCCGTTGCCCGTGGCCGACTTCGCGTCGGCGCGCAGGCTGGCCTGATCGCTGATGGCGATGGTGCCGGTGGCGCGCACGTCGATGGTGCCGGACTGGCCCGCGCCGCCGGCGTCGATGGTGGTCACGTTGTCGAACGAATCGGTCACCAGCACGTTGCGCCCGTTGAGGCTGACGGTGCCGCCCGCGCCGGTGCTGCTCGAGACGTCGAGCACCGGCAGGATGGTGGTGCCCGACTCCAGGTCGCGCAGGTTCACGCGCCCCACGCGCACGTCGCCGCCGCGGCCGTCGATGGCAATGCGCCCGCCCTCGGCGCGCACGGTGCCGCCGGCTTCCATTCCGAGCACCACCGCCGATGCGTCGTTGCCGACGGTCGCGGCGCCGTTCGCCACGTCGAAGCCCTTGCCGCCAGCCGTGCCCGAGATCGACACGTCGCGCCCCTTGCCGGCCGTGATGCTGCCCCCGAGGATGGAAACGCCGTTGCCCGCGCCGTAGCTCACGCCGGCGCCGCCGTTGGCGGCCGATGCCGAGGTCAGGAAGGCGCTGTTCGCCGTCAGGCCCTGCATGTCGCTGCCGGTGCCGTCGATGGCCACGCGGCCGCCGGCATCGATGATCGCGCCGCGCATCGAGATGCCGCCGATGTTGCCCGTGGTCACGTCGGGGAAGGAACTGTCGACGAAGTCCACGGTGCTGCCGTACACCGCGACGGGGTCCGTGGCCGTCCAGCTGCGCGAGCTGCCGGTGATGTTCACATCGCCTGTGCCGGTGCGCAGCACCGTGTCGTTGCTCTCGGTGCCGTCCAGCAGCACGCCGCCCGCGCCGATGCCGCCCGCGCCGGTGATCGCGATGTTGCCCGCGCCGGTGGTCAGGCTGCTGCCCGAGACTTGCACGCCGTCAGCGCTCACGTAGTAGTTCGGGTCGCCGGCCGAGCTGCTGGAGCCCTGCCCGCGCAGCACGATCGAGCCGCTGCCGCCGCAGGCGCCCGAGGCCATCGCGCAGGTGTTCAGCGTGCTGTCGAACAGCGAGATGCCCGCGCGTCCGATATTCGGCCCGCCATCGGTGGGCGCGATGCCGCCGACCGCATAGCCGTTGGCCGCGTCGCTTTGCCCGTAGAAGCGGATGTTGCCGCCGTTGGTGGCGATGCTCGCGTTGTTGAGCTCGATCACGCCGCCGTCGGTGCCGCCGCCTGAATTGGCGTTGAAGTCCACGTGCAGCGCGCCGCTTTCCGAGCGGATCGACGAGCCGCTGGACATCTGGATGTCGCGCAGCGAATCGACCGTGAGCCGCGCGTCGCGCCCCTGCGACTTGACGATGCTCGCGTTGTCCTGGAATCGCACGTCGTGCGACTCGCCATCGTTGGAGCCGGTGCGCAGCGTCACGTCGGTCGAGTGGCCCAGCGTGTTGCCGATGGCTGTCGTGCTGATGCGCGTGTCGGCCGTGTTCTGCGCGTAGTCCGACGGGTCGTAGGGCGGCACAGTGTTGTCCACATTGAGCGTGCCCTTCGACTCGACCACCCAGGTCCCGTTGGCACCGCTCGCGCCGCCCGTCGCATCGATCTGCGCCAGCTCGGTCACCTCGACCTGCCGCGCCGTGGTGGTGATGGTGCCGCCCGCGCCGCTGCCCGCACCGCGCGCCTGGAGCTGGCCGGAGACGTGCGTGTAGTCGGCGCTCAGGTCTACCGTGCCGCCTTGCCCGTTGGCGCCGGTTGCGTTCGCGCGCAGCACCGAATCGGGCGACATGCTCACTGCGCTGTTGCCCGTTATCTGGATCTGCCCGCCCTTGCTGCCGCCTGCATCCGCGGTCAGGCCGGACAGGCGCACGTAGTCCGCGCTCGCGGTGATCGAGCCGCCGGCCACGCCCGCTTCGGTGCCCGTCGCGTCCAGAGTGCCGCCGAGCAGCATCTCGTTCGAGCGCGCCGGCGACTGGCCGCCGTCGAGCACGATCTCGCCGTTGCGCGTGGACAGCGAGAGAGCCCGGATCACGCCGGTCTGGCTCACCACGAGCTGGCGTGCATCGACATCCGCCGCGGCCGCCATCAGCACCACGCGACCGCCATTGGCCGTGATGTTGCTGGTGTTCATGAGCTGCGCGGTCGTGGACTTGCTCTCGTCAGCGGCCTGCAGGTCCGCGAGCTTGAAGGTGGTCTGCCCGTCCAGCGGCACCTTGAAGGTCGTGAGCCCGTCGCCGTCGAAGTCGAGGTTCATCGTGAGCTTGCTGGCCGACACCAGGCCCACCGAGCCGCGCGCGACGTTGATCTCGCCGTCGTTGCGCACCGAGCCGCCAACCAGCGCCACGGTACCGCCCGGTGATGCGGTGATCGACGCGCCGCCCTCCACCCTCACCTGCGCGATGCTGCCCGAGGGACCGACGAAGACAAGCTGCTCGCTCTTGTCGAAGGCCTTGTTCTCCGAGCCCGCGGGCATGAAGTTGCTGTTGGCGATGTCCAGCGTGGACGCGACCAGCCCGCCCACGTTGACCGACGAGCCCTTGCCGAACACGATGCCGCTCGGGTTGATGAGGAACACGCTGCCGCCAGGCAGGTTCGGGCTGCCGATCAGCGAAGTCTTCAGCGTGCCGTCGATGCGCGACGCCTGGATGGTGCCGCCGTCACCCACCACGCGGTTGAGCAGCACTGCACGCGTGCTCGGCTGCGCGATGTTGACTGTGTTGGTCGCGCCGATGGAGAAGGTCTGCCAGCTGGCGATACCGCGCAGGGACGGCTGGGTGATGCTCATCACGTTGCCGCTCTGCGTCATCGTGACGCCGCCGGCAATGGGCGTGAAGCCGGTGGGCAACACCTGCGCCATGGCCGGGGCCGCGCCCGCACAGATCAGCGACAGCGCGATGGGCCGCAGTTGAAGCCGCTGTGGAAATCGATTGCGTTGCTTCATGGTCAGAACGCCTTGATGAGCTGCACGTACAGCCTCGGGTTGCGGCCACCGCCGTCGGTCTGCGCAGGCGGCGTGCCGGCGCGCCAAGCGAGCGTGGCGTTGATCGAGAAATTGCCCGGCCGCGACCAGCTCAGGCCCACGCCGTAGCCGCGCAGGCTGTGGCTGTTGACGCCGTCGTAGGGCGTCGGGTTGCGCACGATCTTTCCGTGCGCGGCGTCGTAGAACAGGAAGGGCGTGAGCTCTTCGTTGAGCGACCAGCGCCATTCGACCGTGCCGATCACGCCCTGGTCCACCAGCAGTTCGCCCGAGGGGTAGGCACGCACCGCGCGTGCGCCGCCGAGCGCGAGTTTTTCCGAGGCGTCGAGGTTCTTGCTGGCCCACTGTCCACCCAGCGACAGGTACAGCGAATGGCGCGGCACGATGGCCTGCAGGCGCGAGAGCTGGAAGCTCAGCTTGGTGAAGCCGCCTTCGGTGTTGTGCCCCGTGATGCTGCGATCGAAGTCGCGGCTTTCCGGGTCGCGGATCGAGAGGTTGCCGTGGTACAGCGTGCCTGAGCTGGCCCAGTAGCCGCCGCCCAGCAGTTCGTCGCGGCGCTCCCAGGTCCATCCCAGGCTCAGGCCGTTGACGCGCTTCTTCGAGCTGAAGTCGGCCGCGCGCAGTTCGTCGGTGAGGTCTTTCACGTCGACGCCCAGGCGCAGGAACAGGTTCTGCTGGCGCTGTCTGATCAGTGGATAGTTCAGCGAAAAGTCGAGCACGTTGGCGCGGCCGCGCGCATCGAGGTCGACGAACTGGCCGCCAAGCTCGTAGCTCACCCGCGACAGGCCAACGCCCGCACGAAGCCCGCTGGTGCCGATGGGCGCCTCGTAGGCAATGCGGCCGTATTGCAGCGCGTTGCTGTCGGACACCATCACGCGCATGTCGAGGTTGTCGCCGATGCCGAAGGGGCTGAGCCAGCGCGCCGTGCCGCCCACGCGGTAGCGGCCCGATTCCTTGGTGCCGTGGTTGTCGGCCTCGGCCGTGAAGGCCCAGCGCGGCGCGGCGGCCACTTCGACAGACAGGTCGGTGGTGCCGGCCTGCGCGCCTTCCTGCAGGCCCGAGGACACCTTGACGCCGGGCTGGTCGGACAGCAGCAGCATTGCGCGTTCGTACGCTGGCGCGCTCACGGCCTCGCCGGGCTGCAGCGGCGCGAGAAAGCCACGCACGCGCGACTCGGCGATGGGCGCATCGGGCGCGACCACCACGTCGACCTTGCCGAGGCGGCCTTCGATGACGCTGATCTCGACGATGCCGTCGCGCACGGTCTGCACCGGCACCACGGCCTGTGCGAGGAAGTAGCCTCGTTCCTTGTAGCGGGCGGTGATGGCCTTCGCCAGCTCTTCGAGGTCGGTGAGCGTGACGTCGCGGCCGATGTAGGGGCCGGTGATGGTCTGCAGCTCTTCGTTGGTCAACGCTTTCACGCCATTGAGCCGCAGGTCGTTGAGCTTGAATGTCGAGCCTGTTGGGCGCGGCGGTGCCGGAAGGCTCTGCGGTGCGACGGCGCCGGTGGCTTGCGCGAGCGGGCGGTCGCAAGTGCCGCAGGGGTCCTTGGTGGGCAGCAGTTCGGTGCTGTCGCCGGCATCGTTGGCCGACGTGGCTTGCGGTTCGGCCTGCGCCTGCTCCTGGGCATGCGCGCGATCGGCAGCCATGAAGAACATGGCCGACACCAGCGCGCCGGCGGCCCAGGCAACGGGACGCAGTGCGCTGCGCGGATCAAGAGCAAGGGGGCGGTTTCTGTTCATGGCATTGCGCATGGCTCAGCTCCCCACCGTCAGGCGCCAGTTACCGATCAAATTGAACGGCGCCCAGAAGAAGGGATGGGACATCTTCGGGTCCTTCAATACAGCGAGTTGCCCGGCCTGCATGGCCTTCTGGATGTCGCGGCCCTTGGCCAGCTCGCCGTAGAGCGTGCTCATGAGCACCGCGGTCGCGTCGTCAGACACCGGCCACAGCGAGGCGATCAGGCTGGAGCTTCCAGCCGAGAGAAACGAGCGCGTGAAGCCCAGCACCTCATCGCCCTGCGCGATGCGCCCCAGTCCCGATTCGCAGGCCGACAGCGTGACCAGCGCGGTGCCGTCCATCGGCAGCTCGAGGATCTCGTGCGCCTCCAGAAAATTCTGCTTCCCGCCTTCGTTGGCCAGCAGGATGCGCGAGTACAGCGGGTCGACCGCATCCGCCTCGGCGTGCGCCGCCACATGCATCAGCGGCGAGCGCGAGGCCACGTCGCGGAACTGCGTCTTGGTGGCGGCCGCGCCCATGTACACGGTGTTGCGCGGGAACAGCTGCGCGAGCTGCTTCACTTCGGTCTCGGCGCCGGGCAGGTCGTACTTGTCCTCGATGCGCGGATTGCCGAAGGCCGTGAGCGATGCATTCACGCGCGGCGTGCGCTGCGCGAGCTGCACCGCGATGCTGATCGACGGCGCCACCGCCACCGGATGCGTCTCGATGACGTAGCGGCCGTCGAGCCGCAGCGCCTGGAACGGCAGGTAGTGCAGAGGCCCGTGCGGCACCACGATCAGCCGCTGCCCCGGTGCCAGGCCGAGCGGCCCGAGCAGCGCGGCGCCCAGCTTGTCGGCGTTGGTGATGGCGGTGCGGCGGCCGCGCACTATGGAGTTGCGGAAAGTCTCGACCAGCTCGTTGAGCTCGTCGCGCTTCACCACCACCGTCTTCTCGGTGATGTTGCCGGAGCTCACGACCCACACCACGAGCCGGTCGGGCAGCGAGTGGAACTGCACTACGCGTTCGTCGGGCGCCAGCGTGCGCTGCAGCGTGGCAAGGTCGACGGTGTTGGCGGCCTGCTCGTTGATCTTCGCGCGGCCGCGCACCGCGTCGAGCAGCGCGCGCGAGCGGCTGTGCTCGCTCACCTCGAATGCAGCCCGCGCATCGCCAGCGTCGCTGTAGACGGCCACGCCGCGCTCGAACACCGTCTGCAGGTCCGAGAACAGGCCCATCTTGAATTCTTCGCTGCGGAACTTGGCGCGCACCTTGTCGACATCGCCCAGCGCGCGGCCCACGGCCTCGGCCGCGGCCTGCTTCTGGCCCAGCGCGAGTTCGCTGCGCGCCACGCCGTCCCAGGCCCAGAGGCGGTAGTACTCGGTGTCCGCGCCGACCTGGCGCGCCGTGAGCGCGCGGTACATGTCGCGCGCCTCGGCCGGCTTGTTCTCGGCCAGCAGCAGGCGGGCGCGGGTGCGGTCGAGCTGTGCGGTGAGCGGTGCGTCCTTCGGCGGCGCCATGGTGCCGAGCACTTCGCGTGCCCGTGCGGGGTCGCCCGATTCGATCAGCGCGTTGACCAGCGAGGCCTGCACCAGCGGCGCATAGCGCTGCGAGCTGTTGGCCAGAGCTTCGTCATAGCTGAGAACCGCGCCGGAGAAATCGCCGCGGCGCGTGCGCACGTCGCCGATCACCTTCTGCACGGGGCCGACCACCAGCTTGGGGTCGCGCGCCTGGTGCCTGAGCGCTTCGCGTGCGAACTCCTCGGCTTTTTCGAGCTGGCCCGAGTAGCTGTAGACGATGGCCAGGTCGCGATTGGCCATGGCCATCAGGTTCGGGTCGTTGGTGGCGTTGGCCAGGTGCAGCGCCTTGCTCGCGGCGCGCACGCTCTGGCGAAACTCGCCGGCCTCGGCCAGCGCAACGGCCTGGCTGCAGTACTGGTAGCCCGAGAGCTTGACCGCGTCCTGCCCATAGAGAACAGCGCCTTCGCTGGTCAATGCCAGCAAGGTGTCGGTGTCGGCCAGTCGGGCCTGCTCCATCTTGCTGGCCGCGGCTTCGGCGCTCGTCGCTTGCTGCGCCGATGCCAAAGAGCCGTAGCCCAGGAGAAGAATGCCAGCCAGACCGAGCGCACCTGCGAAGCCCGCACGATGACGTGCAGGGCGCTCCCATCCCCATCTTGAAAACCACGCCATTGAACCCCCGCGCGCGGCCCATGCATCCGCTGCTGCGGATGCTCGACGCCGCGGAAGTGCGCGCCGTTCAGGCCTCGTGGGGAAAGTCTAGGAGCGGCCTCCTGCCGCGCCTATTCTCAATACGGTCTAGCGCTAAAGGACTAAGAGGGTGCTTGCGCCAGGTCAATTTACCGTGTGTGCGCCCAGGCCGTCGGAGGTGTCCTCCGGCAAACCGATCCATTGCACCGACGGATCGAAAGCAAGGCCCGGGTTGCGATCCCCCGCCTTGATGTCGGGCTTGCGGCGCAGGGTCCGGTTCAGCGTGCCGACTCCACCGGCGGTCCATTCGGTTCCAGGGTCAAAGCCGACTTGACCGAAGCGATCGATGACCACGCCCGACTTTTCCAGCGTCAGGGCATCGTCGCCATTGAAGTTGACTACGCCGCTGGTGAGTGTGCCTGCGGGCTTGAAGGCAGCCGCCGCACTGGCGTTCGCCAGCACCAGCACGCCACCAGGCGGCAAGGAGCCGGAAAGCACCTGGGAGTTGGTTGGCGGCGTGGCCGTGCCGTTGGAATACAGCCTGACGGTATACAGGCTCAGGTCCACCGCCGATGCGGTCGGGTTGTAGATCTCGATCGCCTTGTTGCTCGCCGTGCCTTCCACGTATTCGCTGAAGAACAGATCCGGCGGTCCGGGCGGTACTACCACGACCACCGCGCTCACGTTCACGCTACTCGATTGCGTTGCGGCCTGGCCGGCGGAGTTGGTCAGCGTGGTCACCACGTTGTAGGTGCCCGCGGCCGCGTAGGTATGCGTCACCGTGCCGGTGCCAGGCGCTGTCGTGGCGGCGCTGCCGTCTCCCCAATCGACTGCAAGAGAAGTCAGCGTGGTCGCGCCGCCGGGTGTGGCTTCGAAGATGTTCACGCTGTAGGCTTCCCCGACCTTTGCGGCCGTCGGGACCGACGCACTGACGATGGGTTGCGTCACCGCGGCATCGGCCGCCAGGGTCAGGCCGACAAGCACAGGGTCGTGGTCCGATGCCCGGAAGGGCGTGGGCGCATAGCGGTCGTCGGTCGTGAAGTCGGTGTTGTAGTCCAGCGCGGTAGGCTCGTCGGCGTTGATGTGCCACACGCTCACGCCGCTGACCTGCGAGCCCAGCGAAGACGATGCATAGGCATGGTCGAGTGCGCCGGTTTCGCCGCCGAAGACATAGGTGTACCGGTTGTCGGCGGGCATGCGCTTGAGCAGGCTTTCGTTGCCGGCAGCTTCGAGCACCTTGGTCGGGTCTTCCAGCAGGTAGCTGTTGAAGTCGCCCATCATCAGTACGTCGGTCTCGTCCTCGTCCATGGCCTTGAGCTTGGCGACGAAGCTGTTCAGTGCGTTCGCCTGCTGGGTACGCGCCAGGTTGAAGCAGCCCTGCCCCTGGTCGACGTCGCCCGTGGTCGGGCAACTGCCCTTGCTCTTCAGGTGGTTGACCACGAACCAGAAGCCGCCGTTGTTGCCTACGGCGCTGAATCGCTGGGCCAGTGGCGGGCGTCCGCTTGCAGCGGTGTAGTCGGCCAGGTCCGTGCCCGTCGGAAGAACGGCGTTGCCCACGCGCTGGACTTTCGCGGGCTTGTACAGGATGTCCACTTTGATGGCATCCGTGCCGAACACGCCGCTGTTGACGGCGGCATAGGTGTTCGGGCCGACCTTGGCGTTGAGGGCCGCCAGCAGGTCGTTCGTTGCCACGTCGGAGTTCTGGATTTCCATCAGGCCCACCACGTCGGCATCGAGGCCTGCGATGGCGGCCACGATCTTGGCCCGCTGCCGCTGGAACTCGTTCAGGTTGTTCGCGCCGCGGCAGTTGGCCGCGGATGCGGGACCGGTGCCGAACGAGCAACCCTGGCCGGTCTGGCCCGATGAGGTTTCTCCGTTCACGAACGTGGTGAAGTAGTTGAGCACGTTGAAGCTGGCCACCTTGAGCGGGCCGCTGACCACCGGTGCGGTCGGCGAGCGCGGATTGGCCTGCGCGAACACGGGCGCCACCGTTGGCTGGATGCGATAAGCCGCAAAGTTGTGGCTCAGGATGCCGGTGACTTTCTGCGTCGTATCGCCGATGCGCCGGGTGCCGTCGGTGCCTGCTGCGCTCAGGTACGGAATGGGGTTCGGGTTCTGGCGCGAGGAGCCATCGTCCAGCACGATGCGCGAAAGCAGGTTCTGCGCATGGGTTGCCGCCGCGTTGCCGTTGGTGGCGTTGAACTGCCGTCCGTTCAGTGCCAGCACCACCTGGCCATAGCGGCCCAGCTCGAACAGTTCCGTCACGGCCAGGGGCTGCGCAATTTCGACCAGCATGCCTTCGTAGCGCTCCAGCGTTGATTCATTGGCCACCGGCAGCGTGATCTGTGTCGGGCTGATTGCAATGCCGGAAGCGCAGACGCTGATGGCCAGTGGGTCCGCTGTCGTGCCCGCAATCTGCGTGAGGCTGTCGGGCTTTGCATCGGCGCCCGCGGTCTGGCCGAACTCGGTCACCACACCGGAGACCTGAACGAAATCGCCAACGGCCACACGTGTGGCGTTGTTCGGTGCATAGACAAAGACGCCTTCCGAGGTCAGCGGATCGGCATCGGGCACGAGCTGCTGCATGAAGAATCCATTCAGCTTCACGGTCGTGGTGCCGGTGTTCTGGAAGTCACCGACGACCACGCCACGCACGGTCACGGGTTGCGTTGCCAGAGGACTCGTGTCGCCCGCACCTTGAACGGATGAGATGGCCGTGACCGGCGCATTGGCCGGAACGGCGGCAGTACATGTGGGCGGTGGCTGCTCCGCAACCGGCGGCGGCGTGTCTGTCGACGGCGGCGTGTTCGGCTGCGTGGTGCCCGTAGAAGGCCCGGGGATCAGCGGGAAGGAGGTCCCGCCACCACCGCCGCCGCAGGCGGTCAGCGCAAAGACCAGTGTCAGTGCCAGAGCTTTGAACTGCCAGGTTGGCCTCAGTGCGGGATGAGTCATGTGGGTTTCTTTGAATGAAGGGGGAACAGCGAGCAGACAGCGCGCGTTTATATGGACCATGTGTGTAGCCCCCGAGAAACCCGGACTCGTCATGGGTGATTGCCTGCTTGATTGCCTGCGTCGGCGCGACGCGCCACGCGCTGCAGGCCGCATTGCGGCCTGCAGACAGGTACGTCAAAAGCTTGCTAGGCCGGTACCGCGTCGATGTTCACGCGATCCCAATGGCGATGCTTCGCGATGGCGGCGATGAAGTCATGCGCGATCTGCGTTGCGGCAGTCGCATCGCCCAGGTTGGTGACCGGCGTGCCGGCCACGATCACGCCTGCTGGAGCATCGGAGTCGGCGGCAATGCCCAGTGTCGAGAGCAGCTGCACGCCCTCGCCCACGGTGCAGATCGCCTTGCAGTGCTTGTAGGCCTCCAGCACGAAGTGCACCGCATCGCCAATGCCCGCCAATGCAGCGACGCTTTCGCCGCCGGCTGGCACCAGCACCGCATCGAACATCACCGACGGCGTGTTCGCGAACGTCATGTCGACTTCGATCTGCCGCTTCGACGCGCTGGCCACGGTGCCCAGACGCGGCCCGACGACCTTGCATTGCGCGCCAGCCTGTTCGAGCGCATCGCGTATCGGCTTCAGCGAAGCCGAGTCGACACCGTCGGCCACGAGGATCGCGATCTTGCGCGTGCGGATCGAACCGTCGCCGGTGTCGGCCATGCTGAGCGCGGGCGATTCGTCGATGGGCAACTCGATGCGGTGGTCACGAAAGCCCGCGCGGCCTGCCGCCGCCTTGGCATCGGGCTCGCCGATGCCAAGCGGTTCGGCCACGCGGCGCGCGAGCTTCTCATCCACGTGCGCGAGGTTGTCGACCATGCGCTGGCGGATGGCGGGCACTTCGAGCTTCGACAGCTCGAAGCGGAAGGCCCCGATGATGTGCTCCTTCTCGGCCGCACTCTGGCTGTTGAAGAACAGGCGCGCCTGCGTGAAGTGGTCGTCGAACGACGGGCTGCGGCGGCGCACCTTGGGCGGATCGATCTCTTCGGGGAAAGACTGGAAGCCGTGCTGGCCACCGTCCACGCGAAACTCCGTGCCGCTGCCCAGCGTGTTGGGCTCGTAGGCCACCTGGCCGCGCGCGATGGTCTGCCTGTGCATGCCGTCGCGCTGGAAGTTGTGGAACGGGCACACGCCCTTGTTGATCGGCAGCTCGTGGAAGTTGGCGCCGCCCAGCCGCGAGATCTGCGTATCGGTGTACGAGAAGAGGCGGCCCTGGAGCAGCGGGTCGTTGCTGAAGTCGATGCCGGGAACCACGTGTCCCGGATGGAAGGCCACCTGCTCGGTCTCGGCAAAGAAGTTGTCGGGGTTGCGGTTGAGCACCAGCTTGCCGATCTTCTGCACGGGCACCATCTCTTCGGGAATCAGCTTGGTGGGGTCGAGCAGGTCGAAGCCGAGCGAGTGTTCCTTGTCCTGCGGAATCATCTGTACGCCGAGCTCCCATTCGGGGAAGTCGCCGTTCTCGATGGCTTCCCACAGGTCGCGGCGATGAAAGTCGGCGTCTTTACCCGCGATCTTCTGCGCCTCGTCCCATGCCAGGCCATGAATGCCGAGCCTGGGCTTCCAGTGGAACTTCACGAAGTGGCTCTCGCCGCGGCTGTTGACGAAGCGGAAGGTATGAACGCCGAAGCCTTCCATCATGCGCAGGCTGCGCGGAATGGCGCGGTCGCTCATGGCCCACATCAGCATGTGGGTACTCTCGGGCATGAGCGAAGCGAAGTCCCAGAAAGTGTCGTGCGCGCTCGCGGCCTGCGGCATCTCGTGGTGCGGCTCGGGCTTCACGGCATGGATGAGGTCGGGGAACTTCATCGCGTCCTGGATGAAGAACACCGGAATGTTGTTGCCCACGAGGTCGTAGTTGCCCTCGCGGGTGTAGAACTTGACGGCGAAGCCGCGCACGTCGCGCACCGTATCGGCGGATCCGCGCGAGCCGGCCACGGTCGAGAAACGCACGAAAACGGGCGTCTTCTGGTCCGGGTCCTGGAGAAAGTCGGCGCAGGTGAACTGCGACATCGACTTGTAGACCTGGAAGTAGCCGTGCGCCGCCGAGCCGCGCGCGTGCACGGCGCGCTCGGGAATGCGCTCGTGGTCGAAGTGCGTGATCTTCTCGCGCAGGATGAAGTCTTCCAGCAGCGTGGGGCCGCGCACACCCGCTTTCAGCGAGTTGTGGTTGTCCGGTATCTGCAGACCCTGGTTGGTGGTGAGGGTCGTCGGATGCTCGACGGTGAAGCCTTCGAGTTGCTGCTGCTTGGCGTTGCTGCCGTCGCTCGCCTTGGTGGCGCTGGCGCGGCGGCCTGCGGCGGCCTTGTTCTGTGGCGTCATCGTGGATCTGCTGGAATCTTTCATGGGGTGGGCACTCAGCCTGTTTCGTTGTTGCTGTCGAGGAACATGTCGAGCACGTTGACCACGGCGACGAGGCAAATGCAGCCTGCCACGGCGGCAACGGCCCACACGAGGATTTCGTCGCCCCAGGTGCTGGCGAGCGTGTCGAAAAACGATGAAAGCTCCATAGGTCCCTCCAGGGATGCAAGCGAATTGCAAGGTTATGTTTCGCACCGCGCGCGACCCGTAGTGGCCGCCCTCCCCCGTCTGTGGGAGAAAGAGTGCGTGCAAGGTAGGAGCGCACCGACAGCGCATCGCACCCGCCTACGCTGCTTCGCGGGTACTGGCTGTGGAGCCTGAAAGATTCGTCGCATAGCATGGGCCCACGGGACGGCACTGATCGTGCTTGTCTTTCATCGCACTGCCTCGCGCACCGGCCGCACCGCCCGGATCCCCTCAGGGAAGAAAGAACCCCATGCAGATCAGGATCGGCTTCGACATCGAACTCGGCGTCACCGCCCCCACGGCGGTGATCTACATGCTGCAGGTGCACCCGTCGCGTGCCCAGGACCTGCAAGGCGGCGAGAACATCACCCTCAGCCCGCCGATGGCCACCGACCACTACCAGGACAGCTTCGGCAACAGCTGCGCGCGCGTGCACGTTCCTGTCGGGGTGAGCAGCGTGCGTTTGCGCAACCACGCGGTGGTGTTCGACACAGGCTGGCCCGACCCGGTGGACTTCAGCGCCAGCGAGCATGCGGCGGCCGACCTGCCGGTGGAGACGCTGCCTTTCGTGCTGCCGAGCCGCTATTGCGAGGTCGACGGCGAACTGCTGCAGTTCGCCTGGGCCAACTTCTCGAACGTGGCACCGGGCTGGTCGCGCGTGCAGGCAATCTGCGACTTCGTGCACCGGCATCTGCGCTTCGACTACCAGAACGCACGGGCCACGCGCACCGCTTTGGAGGGTTTTCGCGAGCGCACGGGCGTGTGCCGCGACTTCGCGCACCTTGCAATCACGCTGTGCCGCTGCATGAACATACCGGCGCGCTACGTCACGGGCTACCTCGGCGACATCGGCATTCCGCCGGTGCGCTTTCCGATGGACTTCAGCGCGTGGTTCGAGGTGTACCTGGGCAACCGCTGGCACACCTTCGACGCGCGGCACAACACGCCGCGCATCGGCCGAGTGGTGATCGCGCGCGGGCGCGACGCGGCGGACGTGCCGATCACGATGGTGTTCGGCGCGAACACGCTGCAGCGCTTCGAGGTGACTACCGAGGAAGTGCTGCAGTGAGCATCAACCTGCGGCGCGTGCAGCACGAATCGATCGGGGCCAGGCCGGACTCTGCAAACCGTGGCGCGGGAAACCGAAATCAGAGATCGTCAAAAATTTGACAGTCTCGGTGCGACCCGATGCATAGCATCCGGCTCCACATGAATACCGACCTTTCTCACACCATGCGCACGCTCGAGCGCCTTCGCGAGGCACCGCTGCATACCCGCTCAGGCTGGGATCTCGCCCATGTGCTGCACCACGCGGCGCAAAGCATCGAATATTCCCTGGATGGCTTTCCACAGCTGAAGCCTGCCTGGTTTCGCGCCTCGTTGGGTGCCATGGCATTTGCAGTGTTCTCGGCGCGCGGCAAGATGAGCCATGGATTGGAAGAGCCGATACCCGGCGCGCCCACGATCGCTTCAGGCCAGCCGTTGAACGCTGCGGTGGAGCACCTGATGGACGCATTGAATCGTTTCGAACGACACAGCGGGGTACTCGCACCGCACTTCGCCTACGGCGCACTGGGCAAATCCGAGTACACGCGCGCTCACCTCATGCACCTGGCGAATCACTGGGAGCTGGTGGACGCAGGCTGACGCGCACCCGAACAGCACCATCCGGATCGTGCGCCTGTGGACGGCTGGCCTGGCAAGCTCAACTTCCCCGCACTGCCGGCATGCTCGCGGGAGCCTGGTTCAATTCGGAACTCGCGTTGGCGTGCTGCATCGACGCAGACCGATCGTGATTGATGAACAGCACGGCAATCATGCCGATGACAGCCGGAATGGCGATCGCAATGAAGTTCTGGTGCAGCGGCAGGCTCATGCCGACAAGCACGCCGATCAGGATCGGCGCGAGGATCGCACCGCTGCGGCCCACACCCAATGCCCACCCGAGACCGGTAGAGCGGAACGCCATCGGATAGAACTGCCCGGTATAGGCGTTGGCGACGATCTGCGTGCCGATCGTCGAAGCACCAGCCAGTCCGACAAGGACGAACAACGCAGGCGTCGGCATCTTGAACCCAAGCAGCGTCAGCGAGACCGCGGCAAGCGCATACATTGCCGCGAGCACGTACTTGATGTGGAACCTGTCGGCGAGCCAGCCGCCGCCGATTGCGCCAACCATGGCTCCCGCGTTCAGCACCAGCACGAACGTCAGCGCCGAGCCCAGGCTGTAGCCGGCGCTGGCCATGAGCTTCGTCAGCCACGAACTCAGCGCAAAAACCATGAACAGGCACATGAAGAACGCAATCCAGAACATCACGGTGCTGAAGCCGCGGCCTTCGCGAAAAAGGTGCCTGATCGGCGCGCTGTCGGCCTTGTCTTGCGCCGGCACGACGAATCGGTCCGTCGCCTGCGGCCGATAGCCGGGATCGAGCCTGGAGGCTATTTCCTTCAGCTCGTCGCTGCGGCCCTTGGCGAGCAGGAATGGCATCGATTCCGGAACCGACTTCAGGATGACGGGAATCAGGAGGACCGGCAGGCCCGCCGCGAAAAACACCGATTGCCAGCCGTAGGTTTCGATGAGCCCCTTGCCCAGAAGCGCTGCAATGATTCCGCCAACTGCATAGCCACTGAACATCAGGGTGACCAGGGTCGCGCGAATCTTCCTGGGTGAGTACTCGGTCATCTGCGCGACCACATTCGGCATCACGCCTCCGATGCCGAGCCCGGCGAGGAAGCGCATTGCACCGAAGGTGAAAGGGTCGTCGGCGAGGCCGGCTGCGGCCGTGAAAACGCTGAACAGCCCAATGCAGATGGCGATCGCCCAGCGACGGCCTATCTTGTCGGCAATGGTCCCGAGGAAGATGGCCCCGAACATCATTCCGAAGAGCGCCGAGCTCACCATGAATCCGGCGTTGGTCGCATCGACGCCCATCTTCGCCATGATCGAAGGCAGCGCAATGCCGACGACCGACAGGTCGTAGCCGTCGAACACGATGATCAGCGCGCACCAGAAAAGCACGCGCCCGTGAAAGCGGTTGAAACGGGCGTCGTCGGCCAGCTTGTGAAGATCGATTTGGCGCATGGCTCTTGTCTCCGACTGAATAGATCTCACGGCGAGGGTTGTTCCGCGACGGGCTGAATGATGGTCGCCTCGCAGTGGCGGGTCCAACGCATTTTTCGGATGTTCCCTATCAATCCTGGAAATTCTGGGGAGGGTCTACCCATGGATCGGACTGTCGCGGTGCCCTGCCCGCTCTTTCATGCGCCTGGCGAATGCGCGCTATCACCGATATTCGTTGGACCACATCCCGGCGCCTGCATAGATTCAGCAGCCAGGCGAACGCCAACGTGGCGCTGCCAGGAACCCAAGCAACGGCAGAGCCCGCGCGCACAAAGGAGATGGTCATGCAAGGCAAGATCGGCCTCGAGGAACACTTTGCGATTCCCGAGACGCTTCAGGATTCAGCCGGCTTCGTGCCGGGAGACTACTGGCGGGAGCTCAGCAGCCGCCTCCTAGACATTCACGAAGGGCGCTTGCGCCAGATGGATGAGCACGGCATGGAAATGATGATCCTCTCGCTGAATGCACCTGCCGTGCAGGCGGTGCCCGATCCGAAGAAAGCCTGCGAGCTCGCGATCCGCGCGAACGATTTTCTGGCGGAGCAGGTGGCGCGACGGCCCGACCGCTTCCAGGCGTTCGCAGCCCTGCCCATGCAGGACCCCGAAAGGGCCACCCAGGAACTCGAGCGGTGCATGACCGAGCTGGGTTTCCGCGGCGCCCTGGTCAACGGCTTCTCGCAGATCGGCACGACCGACAACGCCACCTACTATGACGCGCCGCAGTACGCCCCTTTCTGGGAGGCGGCGCAGCGGCTCGACGCGCCGTTCTACCTGCATCCGCGCAACCCGCTCGCGAGCGGAGCGCAGATCTACGAAGGCCACCCGTGGCTGCTCGGCCCTACGTGGGCCTTTGCACAGGAAACCGCCGTCCACGCCCTGCGCCTCATGGCCAGCGGCCTCTTCGATCGCCATCCCGGTCTCAAGATCATCCTCGGCCATCTGGGCGAAGGCCTGCCCTACAACATGTGGAGAGTCGACCACCGCAATGCCTGGGTCAAGGCGCCCAAGGGCTATCCGGCCAAGCGCAAGCTGTGCGAATACTTCCAGGAAAACTTCTATCTCACGACCTCCGGCAACTTCCGCACCCAGACGCTGATCGATGCGATGCTGGAAATCGGGTCGGACCGGATCCTGTTCTCGACCGACTGGCCTTTCGAGAACGTGGATCACGCTTCGAACTGGTTCAACGACGCGAGCATCAGCGAGGCCGATCGGACGAAGATCGGCCGGACGAACGCGCTGTCGCTGTTCAAGCTGAAGCAGTCCTGATTCACCCGGGCAGGCACGGGACCTAATGATCGACATCGACGAATGGACCATCACCAGCGCAGTCCGGAAAGCGCACGGTGCAACTTCCAATGCGCGCCTGAAGACCGTGATGGACAGCCTGGTGCGCCACCTTCACGACTTCGCGCGCGAGGTGCAGCTCACCGAAGCCGAGTGGTCCCATGGCATCGACTTCCTCACGCGCGCCGGAAGCATCACCGACGACAAGAGGCAGGAGTTCATCCTGCTGTCCGATGTGCTGGGGCTTTCGACGCTCGTCACCGCACAGTGCAACCGGCGCCCTGCCGGATGCACCGAGGCGACGGTCTTCGGTCCCTTCTACGTACCCGACTCGCCGGCGTACAGGAACGGCGACGACATCGCCAATGGCGCGAGCGGTGAACCCTGCTTCGTTGGCGGAACGGTCCGCGGGATCGACGGCGAGCCGATTGCAGATGCGCGCATCGACGTCTGGCAGTCCGACGACGAAGGCTGGTACGACGTTCAGCGTCCGGAGCTGGAGCATGCGCAAGGTCGAGGCCATCTGAGCAGCCTCGGGGACGGCAGCTACCGGTTCAGATCTGTCGTGGCCGTTCCTTATCCGATTCCTCACGACGGCCCGGTGGGGCAACTGCTGGAAGAGCTCGGCCGCCACCCGTGGCGTCCGGCACACCTGCACTTCATGATCCGGGCGCCGGGGTACGAGACGCTCATCACCCATGTGTTTCGCGCAGAAGGTCGCTATCTCGACTCCGACGCGGTATTCGGCGTGCGCAGCTCGCTCATCGCCGAGTGGAAACGCAATGAGCCCGGCGTCGCGCCGGATGGCACCTGCATGGACGTTCCTTTCTACACGCTCGAATACGACTTCGTGTTGAACGACTCCAGGAACGACTAGGGTCCGTCAACGCCATTTCCGGCACCGCGACGGCAGGCCAATCCAGGCGCACCGTACGACGTCTACACCTGTGGATCGCGGCGTGATCGCTCATGGAAGAGGCCGAATATCAGTTCGCGCAGCCAGCGATTTCCGCTGTCCTGATGAAATCGCTCGTGCCACTGCTGCCGTATTTCGAATGGCGTGACCTCGAACGGCGCATCGACGATATGCAGATCCGCGCGTGAAGCCACCATCGCCCTGGCGAGACGGGCCGGCGCAGTCAGCAGCAGGCCCGATGCGGCGACGATCGACGACAGGCCCAGCGAGTGAGCGGCCGTAAGGACGACCCGCCGGCGATCGAGCGCACCCGCCCGATCCAGGGTCTGCTGCAATTGCGAGTCGGTCGTTCCCTGAGGCCGGTACGCAATGTGTTCCGCCGCGAGGTAGTCGTCGAGTTCGATGCTTGCGGGTGTGCCCAACGGCGAGGTCTTCGACATCAGCACGACGAATGATTCGTCGAACAGTCGCTGCTGGTAGAACGACGGCCCCATCGGCTCCCAGCTGCCGAGCGCTATGTCGATCTGTCCATGGAGCATCCGCTGCCGGGCGTCGGCCATGGAGACGTCCACTGTTTCGAAGCGAACCCCGGGTGCAGCAGCGCGAGCGACCATGAGCAGCTCGGGCATCATGACCAGTTGCCCGATGTCGTTGACGGCAATCCTGAACGTGCGGCCCGATGTCTGCGCATCGAAGGTTCTGCCTTGATCGACCGCCTGCACCAGGCAGGCGATTCCCTCCTCGATCGGGGCGATGAGGCGTTCGGCGACGGGCGTGGGGACCATCCCGTCCGCCGAGCGCACGAACAGCGTGTCGCTGAAACGCTCGCGCATGCGCTTGAGGGCGTTGCTCACCGCCGACTGCGTCATGCCGAGCCGATCACCCGCGAGCGTCACGCTGCGCGTGGCGTAGATCGCCTGAAAGACCAGGAAGAGATTCAGATCAATGGAGTTGATGTTCACCGCGTCGTCTCCGGCCGTTTATCGAGCCGTCATTCGTTGTCCAGCACGGCCAGGTTGTCGTAGACCATCCGGAGCATGTCCCGAAGCGACTCGGCCTGCGCGAAGCTCAGTCCTGACAGCGACACCCGCTCGTACAACTGGGCCAGCGGAATGATCCGCAACGCGAGGTCGCGCCCTGCCTCGGTCAGTGCGAGCGCAAGGGCCCGCGCATCCTCGTCGGATCGATCGCGCACCACCACACCGCGTTGAAGCAGGCCGTCGACAGTTCGCGAGAGCGTGGAAGGCTCGGTCGATGTGTGCAACGCCAGGTCGGAGAGGCGCTGATGTGGCTGATGGTGCAGCGCGACGCAGATCCGCCACTCGGTCAGCGAAAGGTTGAACTGCTTGAGCTCCCTGCTGAACGACTGGCCCATTCGGGTTCCCGCACGTGCAAGCAAGTAAGGGATTGCCCGTTCCAGATCGTGATTCACAGATTTATCTGCTTCTGCAATCAATTCCGGGAGCGCTTCGGGGCTTGCCTTGCGCTGCTTTACGGGGGTGGCCACTGCCAGCTTTCTCTTGGTCATAGGCCATCTTACAAGCGAAAAACATCACCGATATAGCGTAAACCCCAAGCCAATATTGATTGCATTTGCAAATGTTATTCGCTTCAATTGAGCCCTCTGATTGCAGAGCCACACATCCTTTGGAGACACCCATGACTGATGCCGCAACGAACCCGCTCGCTCAACTCAATCACGTCGATATCCCTGCGCCAGGCCGAAAGTCGCCTGTGATGGGCGCCCCTTCGATCGAAAAAATAGTTGCATCCGCAAGCGAATTGGTGCCGGTGCTGCGCGCCCGGGCTCAACGCACCGAACAGGATCGCCGCGTTTCGGAAGAGACGACGCGTGCGTTCCATGACGCGGGCTTCTTCAAGCTGATGCAGCCGGCGCGCTACGGCGGGTTCGAGTACGGCTTTACCGCCTTCATCGACGTGGTCAGCGAACTGGCAAGAGGCTGCACCTCGTCGGCGTGGGGCTGCTCGCTGGGCGCCATCCATCAATGGCTGGTCGCGACCTTCCCCGAGCAGGCGCAGGACGACGTCTGGCGCGAGGACCCCGGCGCAATCGTGTGCGGCTCGTATGCACCGGCGACGATGGCCGAGAAGGTCGACGGCGGCTACCTCGTGCATGGCAAATGGCTTTTCGCGTCCAACGTGGACAACTCCCAGTGGGCACTGCTGGGCGTTCAGTTTCCGCCGGAAGAAAAGGGCGCTGCGCCAACGGCCGGCTTTCTGCTCGCACCCCGATCGGATTGGTCGATCGAGGACAACTGGCACGTGGCGGGCCAGGCCGGAACGGGATCCAAGGCGATCGTCATCGACAAGCCGACATTCATTCCGGGGCACCGCAAGCTGACGTTTGCGCAGGCTTCCTCCAACAACCCTCCCGGCGCCGCCGTCAACACGAACCCGATCTACCGCATCCCCTTTCTGTCGGCGGTGCCGGTATGCCTCGTGTCGCCGATCATCGGCACGGCCCAAGGCGCGGTGGACGAACTGATCGGGCTGGCCGGCTCGCGCGTCACGCGAGGGGCTGTTGCGGGAGGCGGAAGCAGGCTGAGCGAGTTCTTCCCGGTGCAGTCTCGCCTGGCTGAAGCGTCGGCGAGCGTCGATGCAGCGCGGCTTCTCCTTTATCGCGACACCGCGCAGGTAGAGCAGATGGCAGCCGATGGCCATGTCATCAGCATCCAGCAACGGATTCGCAACCGGCGCGACCACGCCTTCGCCGCACGTCTCTCGCGCGATGCCGTGGAAGCCGTGTTCGCCAGCGTAGGAGGCGCAGGCCTGGCACTCGACCAGCCGATCCAGCGCATGTGGCGGGACACGAACGCCATCTCGCGCCACATCAGCCTCAACTGGGATGCAGTTTCTTCGATGGTGGGGCAATACCTGCTCGGCCTCGAGCCGAAGGGCCAGTACTGATCGGGGTATCGGCCATGTACTCCTGGGCTCTCATCACGGGCGACGCGGCCGACACGGTCGATGCCCGCCAGCTGCGACAGGCGCTTGGCGCCTTTCCCACGGGGGTGTGCCTCGTGACGACCACGACACCTGAAGGCAAGCGCGAGGGCATGACGATCAACTCGTTCGCCTCGGTGTCGCTGGATCCACCCTTGATCCTGTGGAGCATCCGCGACGACACGCGCAGCGCCGACGCATTCCTTGCGGCGCGGCCGTTCAACCTCAGCGTGCTGACCGCGGAACAGCGCGACCTGGCCTGGCATTTCGCCAAGCCCGCGGCGGACAAGTTCGAGCGCTACGCCGGAGCATTCGAAGTTGGACCCAACGAATGCCCAAGGCTTGTCGAGAGCGTGGCAACCTTCGAGTGCTCGACCTATTCACGCCACCAGGAAGGCGATCACACGATCATCCTCGGCCGGGTCGATCGCTTCTCGCGGACCGACACGCCGCCTTTGCTCTTTCATTCGGGGCAGATGGGTTCGTTGTGGGAGCTCGCGGCGACGCTGGCACGGCCTCGATGAGGCTGGTTCGCAGTTTCGCGCGCAACTCTCGACTGGCGGCGGGCATCACTCCAGCTTGTAGCCGAGCAGCTTCATCGCCGCAGCAAGCCCCTTGCGGTTGCGCTCCATCGCGGCCCAGGGCTTGTTGCCGATGTCGAAGCGCTGCGCCGCATTGGCGACGGTCCACTGCGAAGCACTTGTGAGCTCGGGCAACTCTTCCCACGCAAGCGGCACCGACACGCCCAGCCCCGGGCGCGAACGCGCCGACCACGCGCTGACGGTGGTCGCGCCGAAGCCGTTACGCAGGTAGTCGACGAAGACCTTGCCCACGCGGTTGC
Source organism: Variovorax sp. GW821-FHT09D05 (assembly GCF_059416325.1). Lineage (NCBI taxonomy): Bacteria > Pseudomonadati > Pseudomonadota > Betaproteobacteria > Burkholderiales > Comamonadaceae > Variovorax > Variovorax sp. GW821-FHT09D05. The sequence goes on from NZ_JBWKOZ010000007.1 coordinate 389,476, forward strand.
GCGGCCCGCTCTTGGCGACGAAGCGCGCCGGAATGGTCTGCGCCAGATGCGCCACCACGGCCTGCGAGAAGCCCTTGACGGCATCCCAGTCGTACTGGCGCCGGATCGGCACGACCACGTGCAGCCCCTTGCCGCCGCTGGTCTTCAGGAACGAGGGCAGGCTCAGCTCGTCTAGCAGCGTGCGCACCAGCATCGCGGCTTCCTGTATCTGCGGCCATGCCACGCCTTCGCCGGGGTCGAGGTCGAAGGTCATGCGGTCGGGCTTGCCGATGGCGCGCGAGGTGGCGTTCCAGGTGTGCAGCTCGATGACGTTCATCTGCGCGGCGCCGAGCAGGCCCTGCTTCGTGTCGATCTGCAGCAGCGGTTCGTGGCCCGGGTCGAGCGCGGGATCGAGCAGGCGCACGCCGGGAATCTCGCGGTTCTGCACGTGCTTCTGGAAGAACAGCTCGCCGCCCACGCCCTCGGGCGCGCGCACCAGCGACACCGGCCGGCCGCGCAGGTGCTGCAGCATGAGCTTGGCCACGCCGTCGTAGTAGGCCGCGAGCTCGCCCTTGGTGATGCCGCTGTGCTTGTCGATCACGCGGTCGGCGTGGGTGATCTTCTGGGACATGGGGGTGCTCTTTCTCTTTTCTTCCTCCGGCCGCTCGCGGCGGATGTCGCGCGCGGGCTTGTCGGCGCGCAGGCCTCGAAAGACGGCCTGGCGCACGCGGTCTTCGCGCGTCCATTCGCCGAACGAGACTTCGGCCACGAGTGATGGCTTGACCCACTGCGCCTTGATGCCGCGCGGCGTGGGGGTGAACGGGCAGTCTTCGGTGGCCAGCCTGCCCAGCTTCGCCTTGATGTCGGCGAGGCGATCGGCGTCGAAGCCAGTGCCGACGTTGCCGCAGTAGCGAAGGCGCCCGGTGGCCTCGTCGTGCACGCCGAGCAGCAATGAGCCGAAGCCCGAGCGCGTGCCCTTGGGCGTGGTGTAGCCGCCGATCACGAATTCCTGGCGCTGCTGGTTCTTGAGCTTGATCCAGTCGGGCGAGCGGCGCGACACATACGGCGAGCCCTTGCGCTTGCCGACGATGCCCTCGAAGCCGATGCGCGCCGACGACGCGAGCAAGTCGCGCGGCGAGGCGTCGAAGGTTTCGCTCAGGCGCAGCAGCGCGGGCGGCTTCTTGCCGAGCAGCTGCGCGAGCCGTGCGCGGCGCTCTTCGACCGGCATGTCACGCAGATCTTCGCCGTCGAGAAAAGGCGCGTCGAACAGCCAGTAGACGATGGACGATGTCGCACCGCTGTCGAAGGCGTTCTGCAGCGCCTGGAAGTCGGGTGCGCCGTTTTCGCCGTCGACGGTGATCTCGCCGTCGAGCCAGGCCGAGTCGGTAGGCAGCTTCGCGAGGGCCTTGGCGAGCGCAGGCAGCTTCGCGGTCCAGTCATGGCCGTTGCGGGTGAAGCAGCGGGCCTTGCCCTTGTCGATGCGCGCGAGCAGGCGGTAGCCGTCGAACTTGAGTTCGTAGAGCCAGTCGTAGGGAGACGGCGGTGGCGAAGCCGCGAGAGTGGCGAGCTGGGGCTGGAAGGTGGCGGGAAGTGCGGCTTTCTTTGCGGGCGCCTTCTTCGTTGCGACTTTCTTCGGCGGCTGGTCTACCTCGTCCACGCCGCGCCCGGTGATCACGCTGGCCGGTTGTTCTTCGAGCACGTCGTAGTCGTCGAGCGCACGCGCATCGCCGTCGCGCTCCTTGATGAGCAACCAGGGCTCGTGCTTCTCGTCGCCCTTGCCGTGCATGCGCACCAGCGTCCAGTGGCCGTGCAGCTTCTCGCCGCGCAGCTCGAACTTGAGCTTGCCGGCCGCGAGCGCCTTGCGCGCATCGCCGTCGGGCAGCCAGTCGCCGCGGTCCCAGACGATGACGGTGCCCGCGCCGTACTGCTTCGGCGGGATGGTGCCCTCGAAGCCGGCGTAAGAGATCGGATGGTCTTCGACGTGCACGGCCATGCGCTTCACGGTCGGGTCGAGGCACGGCCCTTTAGGCACGGCCCAGCTCTTGAGCGTGCCGTCGAGTTCGAGCCTGAAGTCGTAGTGCAGATGGCTCGCGTGGTGCTTCTGGATGACGAAGGACAGCACGCCCTTGCCATTCCTGCCGCCGGCCTTGGGTTCGGGCGTGCGGGTGAAATCGCGCTTGCCGTGGTAGCGCGCCAGCGCCTTGCGCGCGGTCGATGCGGTGGTGCCCATGGCGGCAGGCCGGCCTCAGGCGGCGCGGCGATGTCGGACCGGGGCCTTGCGCGCTGCTGTCTTGGCGGCGGGCTTGCGCTTCTTCGCCGCGGCCTTGGGTGGGGGAGCTTCTTCTTTGCCGGCAGCCTTCGCCTTGCCGCGCAGGCTGCGCTGCAGCAGCTCGGTCAGGTCGATGATCTTGGCGCCGCGGCCTTCGGTGGACTGCTCTTCTTCAGGCTCGGGCTGCGTCACGGTCTCGGTCTGGCCGGCCTTCACCTTCTTGTCGATCAACCGAAGGATCTCGTCCTTGAACTCGTCCTTGAATTCGTTCGGATCCCAGTCGGCGCTCATGTCGTCGACCAGTTGCTTCGCCATCTTGAGTTCGCGCTCGCTCAGGCCTGCCTTCTTCGCGTCTTCGGAGGGCAATGGCAGGTCGGTCCACGGGCGGATATCGGCGCCCCAGCGCAACAGGTTCAGCACGAGGCCAGGGCCGACGGGCACCAGCACGGCGAGGTGCTGCTTGGTCTGGATGACGACGCGCGCCACGCCCACGCGCCCGCTGCGCTGCAGGGTTTCGCGCAGCAGCGCATACACCTTGGCGCCGCGATTGATCGGTGCCACGTAGTAGGGCCGCTCCAGGTACACGAAGGGAATGCCGTTGGCCGGCACGAAAGTCTCGATCTCGATGGTCTGCGTGGTCTTGGGGTAGGCGGCCGCGATCTCCTTGTCGCTGATCACCACGTACTCGCCGTCCTCGTATTCGACGCCCTTCACGATCTGTTCGCGCGCGATCTCCTTGCCGGTCTTCTTGTTGATGCGCTTGTAGCCGACCGGGTCCATGGTCCGCTTGTCGAGCCAGTCGAAGTCGATGCCGTGGTCGGTGGTGGCCGAATAGAGCGCCACCGGGATGTGGACGAGGCCGAAGCTGATGGCGCCCTTCCAGAGGACGCGCGGCGCGGGGGCTTTTTTCGAGACTGGCATGGGCACACTCCTTCAGTCTTGGAATGTGCGCCGCCCCTGTGCGGGCGATGTAGGAGCGCGGCGTCAGGCTTCGTCAGGCCGCGCCGGCCACCGGCCCGAGCCGGCGCTCGCTCGGGCGCGCGAAATAGAACCACTCGGCGCCGGGCAGCGCCATCGCGTTGGGGAACACGATGAAGCCGTCTTCGGGCGCGCTCAACAGCGTACCGTCGTGACGCATGCCGATGGGCTCGCCGCGCTGCACTTCGTCGAAGGTGGCCCAGTCGCGCACGAAGCTGTCTTCCTCGTGCAGGCGGTCGGTCACGCTGGCTAGGCGCAGCAGCTTGGGAGGCTGCACCGGCGCACCCGACAGCCCTTCGGGCAGCGCCGCCATGCCCAGCAGCGCAAGCGTGCGTCGGATGGCGCGCCACGCCACCTCGGGTGCCTGCGGGTCCAGGTGCTGGCCGCATTCGAGCGTGACGCCGTAGCCGCCGCGGCTGCGGATGTATTCGTTGGTGCCGCGGCCGAAGTCGAGCGCGGCCTCGTCGGCCGGCGTGCCGCCCGCGCGTTGCGCGAGGCCGGCGGCGTAGATGTCGAGCCAGCCCTCCACCACGATGGGCGTGCCGATGTGCAGCGCGAGCTGGCCCTCTTCATACGAACGGGCGAAGGGCTCCAGCGTGCCGGTGTTGTCGCGCGGGCCGATCATGGCGAAGGCCTCGCCCTCGCTCTGGAAGGAATGCAGGTCGAGCAGCACTTCGTGGCGCGCGATCAGCGGCGCCAGCACGTTGGTCACGCGGGCTTCGTAGTCGGCCGGTGCCTCGGTCGGGCGGAACAGGCGGTTGAGGTTGCGCTCGCCCTCGCGCTGCAGTCGGCGCCGTGCGAGCGGATTGGCGACGGGCACCAGGGTCAGCTCGCCGCGCTGCAATTGCAGGGTGCCAGCCTCGAACTCGCCCAGGATGCGCTCGATGCCCAGGGTGCCGGAGACTTCGTCGCCATGCACGCCGCCCATCACGAGCAAACGGGGACCGGGGTTCAGCGAGGCGAAAGCGTGGATGCGCAGGCTGTCGGTGGCAATGCCGGCAAATGGATCTGAGGGATCGGAGGACATCCGGGGATTATTGCGGAGCCCCTTCCCTGCGCGCAAAGGCGCTACTTATTTCATAGCAACATGGCGGCCCACGCCCGCCTACAGGGGCTGCCTTGCATGTCCTACCGCCCCGGCGGCAATCGCGACACAGGCTCGTTCTTCATTGAAGGAGCCCCGCATGAGCAAGAGCAGCAAGAGCAAGACCGCGCCGGCCGATCCTCAAAAGGATGCCGGCGGCGGCAAGACCAAGGTGGAGCAAGGCGGCGAATCGGCGCCGCGCCTGCCGCACGAGCACGACCAGTCGTCCGACAGCCAGCAGACGCCGGACGGCCGTCCGACCGAGGTGGGCCGCCAGGCCCATGAAGACGTGGAGCGCGGTTTGGTCGATACCGACCGCGGGCTGGAGGCCAACCGCGTCTACAAGAGCGGGAAGATCAAGCGCTGACGACGCCCGCCAGCTGCTTGCGCATGTCGGTGATGACGGCGCCGTAGTCCTTGGCGTTGAAGATGGCGCTGCCCGCCACGAAGGTGTCGGCGCCGGCCGAGGCCACGCGCGCGATGTTGTCGGCCTTGATGCCGCCATCCACCTCGAGGCGGATGTCGCGTCCGCTCTGCTCGATGCGCTTGCGCGCGAGTTCGATCTTGCGCAGCGCAGAGTCGATGAAGCTCTGGCCGCCGAAGCCGGGGTTCACGCTCATGATCAGGATCAGGTCGATGTCGTCGATGGCCCAGTCGAGCGCCTCCAGGCCCAGCCCCGGGTTGAACACCAGCCCGGCCTTGCAGCCGGCCGCCTTGATGGCCTGGATGCTGCGGTGCGTGTGGGGCGAGGCGTCGGGGTGGAAGCTGATGTAGTCGGCGCCCGCTTGCGCGAAAGAGGCCGCCAGTGCGTCGACCGGCTGGATCATCAGGTGCACGTCGACGGGCACCGGGGTGCCGTCGGCGGTCTTGGCGTAGGGCTTGAGTGCCTGGCAGATCATCGGGCCGAAGGTCAGGTTCGGTACGTAGTGGTTGTCCATCACGTCGAAATGGATCCAGTCGGCGCCGGCCGCAATCACGTCGGTCAGTTCTTTGCCGAGGTGCGCGAAGTCGGCGGACAGGATGGAGGGCGCGATGCGAAACGGGGTGCTCATGCCCCCGATTGTCGCTTCAGCCCCGCCCGCTTGTCCTTGGAGCAAGGAGTACTTCCCGATACATTTGTGTGGCCCGCAGAGGGCGGCACTACAAGACGGGGGAGCTTCCATGGACGAGGGCTGGTGGTACGCACGGGGCGAAGACAGGCAGGGTCCGTTGTCGGTCGCGCAGATCCATGAACGCATTCGCACGGGTGTCATCGACGCGCAGACGCTGGTCTGGCGTCCGGGGCGGCTGGCCTGGAAGCCCCTGCACCAGGTCGAGGAACTGATGCTGCCCGGCATGCGCATGGAGCCCGTGCTGCTGCCGGACTTCGGGCCCGCCGCCGTGCGCGAGGCGCCGCCTTTGCCCGACGAGCAAGCAGCCCCGGACCACCCGATGCCCGCGCCGCAGTCCGCGGGCCCCGACCCGGAACCGTGGCTGTCCGACGGCCCCCTGGAGGCACCAGCACCGCAAAGGCGTGACCCCGGCCTGCCGGCGGCCGGCCCGTGGCGCCGCTTTTTCGCCCGTCTCTTCGACGTCTGGACGATGTGCTTGCCCGCCGGCTTCTTCATGGCCGCGGTGGTGGGCCGCATCTGGCCGGCCTTCGGCCTGTGGATGGAAAACCCGTCGTCCACGCCGACGCTCGGGATCATCTTCCTGCCCGTGGCGCTGGTCTTCGAAGCCATCGTCTTCGGCCTGTTCGGCACGACGCTGGGCAAGCTGCTGTTCGGCGTGCGGGTCAGGCTGCGCGACGGCGGGCGGCCAACCTTCCTGCAGTACCTGGGGCGCGTGGCGTGGATGTACCTGTCCGGCCTCGGCCTGGGCATTCCCTTCGTCACGCTGTTCACCATGGGCCGCCAGTTCTTCGAGGTGAAGGAGGGCCGCCCCGCCACCTACGACGCAAAGCGCTACCTGGTGCAGGCGGCCGGAACCGGCGTGTTGCGCACGGGCCTGGCCGTGACCGCACTGGCGGGCCTCGTGGCCGGCGTGGTCTTCATCAACCAGCGCGAGGCGCAAAGAAGCATGCGCTTCTACGCCGGCTTCGAGTGGACGAACCCCGTCACGAAGCTGCGCGCGAGCATCCCGCGCGGGTGGCAATACCGGGAGCAGTCCAACACCACCGGCGACGCGGTTCACACCTTCTTCTCGGACACCGTGGTCGCGGTCTTCGCCGTGGAAGGTGGCATGGAGCAGGTGAGCCTGGACGAGTACCAGCGGATCTGGGCGATGGCGGTGCGCCCGTCGATGGAGCTGGACGCACGCGCGCGCCCCATCAACGTCAAGGGCCGCCTGGGCCTGCAGATGAAGGGTGCGATGACCGCGGACGCCTCGCGGCACGTGGACGCCACGCTGCTGAAGAGCGGCACCCAGGTCTGGCGCATCGTGCTGGTCGGCACCTCGGACCGGGACCCGGACACGGCCGCCACCGCGGCGCTGCGCGACCTGCTGTTCCAGACCGTTCCAGCCGCAGCGCCCGAGAGCACGCCGAAGGGCAACACAATCTGACATCGCCCGGCGGACGCGGGGGGAGGGGGCCTGCAGTTACCATCGCGCCCATGTCACACAGCCCCTTCAGCGTGCAAGTCGAACCGCGCTACCTGGCCGAACAGTCGTCGGCCAAGGACAACATCTACACCTTCTCGTACACGGTCACCGTCACCAACACGGGGACGGTGGCTGCCCAGCTGATCGCCCGCCACTGGCTCATCAACGATGCCTCGGGCCATGCGCAGGAGGTCAAGGGCCTCGGCGTGATTGGCCAGCAGCCGCTGCTGGCGCCCGGCGAATCCTTCCGCTACACGAGCGGCTGCCGCCTGCAGGCGCCCAGCGGGACGATGCATGGCAGCTATTTCGTGGTGACGGAAGAAGGCGAGCGCTTCGACGTGCCGATTCCGATGTTCGTGCTTGAAGCGGACGTGGGCGGAGCCCCCGTCTCCCGCGTGCTTCACTAGGTACTCCCCCAGGCTTCGCGCACTTCGTGTCGCTTCGCCACCCCCCTCGCCGGGGGCAACACCTGCGGCCCGGCAAAGCCGGTTCCGCGGCGTTCCCCGGCGCTTGACGAGATCGTTCCATGGCTGCCGCATCGCGCGATTTGCAGGGGCTGCTTGCCGGCCTCGACCCGACAGCCGACGTGGCACAGCGCCACATCTGGCTCATCAATATCTTCGACTGGCTGCGCGGCGACCGCGCCTCGCCCCAGGCGGCAATTGGCCGCGTGCAGCTGCTGCTCGACGCCATCGAGGCGCGGCCCGAATTGCGCGAGCGGCTACGCGCCTGGTGGCGCGTGTTCACGCAGGCGGTCGACCTGACCACGCTGCTGGCCGACTACGGCTTTGCGCCGCGCACCGCCTTCGCCAGCGAGCTGGGCGAGCGGCTGCGCCGCAAGATCCTGCCCGGCACGCCCGAGACCACCGATGCGTCGGACCTGTTCCGCATGGTGCTGCCCGGCGTGTTCGACGCAGGCTGGATCGCTCTGCTCGACGAAACGCAGCTGACCCGCATCGGCGCGCTGCTGGCCGATGCGGCGCTGGACGACGACGGCGCGCCGCGCTGGCGCCACACGGTGATGGATGCCGTCACCTACTGCAGCAGCCAGGTGGTGGCGGCCGGTTTCTCGCCGGAGCTGCGCCTGCGCATGAGCACCGAGGTGCTGGGCCAGGGGCGCCCTTTTCATTCGCTGATGGCCGACCTCGACGAACTGCGCGAGCAGATGTTCGACCGGCCCGGCGAGCCCCGCGACGAGGAGGCGCTGCAGGCTGCCTTCCTGGCCTTCCGCGACCGGCTCGACGCCTGCCGGGCCGGCGCCGCCTCGGTCTACACGCACCTGGAAGACAACGGCATCTCGGTCGGCCTGGTGTTCCGGCTGCGCCAGTTGCGCGAGCGGGTGCTGCGCATCCGCGAGCTGCTCGACTGCCTGATGGCGCCCAACCCCGCGCCCAGCGTGGCGCGGCTGGTCGGGCGGCTGGTGCTGGCGGGCGGCGAGCGCAACAGCATCCGCGCGCTGATTGCTTCGAACTCATCGATGCTGGCCGCCAAGGTGACCGAGCGCAGCGCCGAGACCGGCGAGCACTACATCACCCGCGACCGCGCCAGCTACCTGCAGATGGTGAAGAAGGCCGCGGGCGGAGGCGCCCTCACGGCCATCACAGTGCTGCTGAAGTTCGGCATCTACGCGCTGGGCCTGTCGGCCTTCTGGAGCGGGCTGGGCGCGGGGCTGATGTATGCGGCCAGCTTCGTCGCGATCCAGCTGCTGCACCTGACGCTGGCCACCAAGCAGCCCGCGATGACGGCGCCGGCCATGGCGGCGCGGCTGCGCGACATCGATTCGGACGGCGCGGTGAACGATTTCGTCGACGAGGTCGCGAACCTCGTGCGCTCGCAGGTGGCGGCGGTGCTGGGCAATGTGCTGGTGGTGGTGCCGGCGGTGGTGGGCATCGCGCTGCTGGCCCAGCTGGCGCTGGAACGACCGTTGCTCGACGCCGCGCATGCCGCGGCCACGCTGAAATCGCTTTCGCTGGCGGGGCCGACCGCGCTTTATGCGGCAATCACCGGCATCCTGCTGTTTTCGGCCAGCATCGTCGCCGGATGGACAGAAAACGCCTTTGTCCTGCATCGCATGGACTCCGCCATGCGTTACAACCCCCGCATCGGCGCTTTTCTCGGCGCCGCACGGGCCCGCCGCTGGGCCGATTTCATGCGCACACACATCTCAGGCTTCGCCTCCAACATCTCGCTGGGACTCATGCTCGGGCTGCTGCCCGCGTTCGCGGGTTTCTTCGGGCTTGGCCTTGATGTGCGGCACGTGACACTCTCGGCCGGACAGATCGCCGCAGCCGCGGCATCCACCGGCCTCGGGGTGCTGCAGCAGCCCGCGCTGTGGTGTGCGGTAGCGGCGATCCCGGTCATTGGCGCGCTCAATGTGAGCGTGAGTTTCTACTTCGCTTTCCGCCTGGCGCTGCGCGCGCACAGCGTGAGCCTCGGTGACCGCGCCCGCATCCGCAGCGCGATCTGGGCCCGCTGGCGCAGCCGGCCGGTGAGCTTTTTCCTGCCTGGATGAATTTGACGAGCTTCCTCAACGATCTGCTGGGCTTCTGGTCCGAATGGGTGCGCCCCTCGGCGGGCCTGCCCACCGTGCTGTGGTCGCTGCTGCTGGCGGCGGCGGCGGCTTCCGGCCACCTGGTGCAACGCTATCTTGGGTTTCCCAAGGTCATCGGCTATTCGCTGGTGGGCGCGGTGGTGGGCTTCGCCGGCTTCGAAGGCGCGATCTGGCCGCTGCGCGGCATCAGCCTCTTTCTGCTCGAACTCGGCGTGGCCGTGGTGCTGTTCGAGGCCGGCGGGCGGCTGCCGCTGCGCTGGTTCCGCCATAACCCGATGGTGCTGGTGCAGAGCCTGCTCGAAGCCACGCTGACCTACTTCGGCGTGTACTGGGTGCTCACGCTGCTGGGCCTGCCCGAGCCGGTGGCCAACCCGATCGCGCTGATGGCCATCGTCGCCTCGCCGGCGGTGCTGAGCCGCGTGATCATCGACACCCGCGCCGCCGGCCCCGTGACCGAACGCGCGATGACGCTGGCCACGCTCAACACCTTCTACGCACTGGCACTGGGCTACGCGCAGGCCGGGCTGATCGAGCGCGCGCCGCAGACGATGCTGCAGAAGCTGTATCCGGTGGCGGTGGTGCTGGGCCTGTCGTTCGTGGTCGGCGGGATCATGGCGCTGGCGCTGCGCTCGGCCCTGCGGGTGATGAGCCCGTCGAGCGAGAACACGTCGATCCTGCTGCTGGCGATCATCGCGGCGGGCGCCGCGCTCACCGCGCACATCGGCGGCTCGGCGCCGCTGGCGGCTTTGATCGGCGGCGTGCTGCTGAAGACGCTCAACCCCAAGCCCTGGGCCTGGCAGCGACAGCTGGGCACAGCGGCTTCGCTGCTGACCATGCTGATGTTCGTGCTGGTGTCGATCGTGGCGGCGCAGGCCGACTGGACATTACCCGTGGCCAGCGTGGTGCTGGCCGTGATCGGCGTGCGCCTGCTGGCCAAGATTTCGGGCGTGGCCATTGCCAACCCGGGCAGCGGCGCGAGCTGGAAGCAGGCCTTCTGGGTCGGCTGCGCGATGTCGCCGCTGTCGTCGATTGCGCTGCTCATTGCCTCCAATTTCGCCACCGCATCGCCGCTGCTGGGCACGATGATCACGCAGGTGGCCCTGCCCTCGATCCTGTTGATGGAGGTGGTGGGCGCGATGCTCGCCACGGTGGCCATCCACGCGGTGGGCGAAAGCTCGGTGCCCTGGATGCCCCAGGCCTTCAGCATCACGGAGGACACGCAGCGATGAGCACCGCAACCAACAACCACAACAACACGCCTATCGACCCGGACAGCGACGACGTGCGCTCGGCGCCGCTGCCTTCGGACCCGGAGAGCCGCGCGGTCAAGCTCGAACCCTTCAACAAGTCGGAAGCGCTGTCGCTCGGCGTGGAGCTGGAGCTGCAGCTCGTGAACACGCACGACTACGACCTGGCCCCGTACGCCGAGGACATGCTGCGCCTGATGGCGCAGACCCCGCTGCCCGGCAGCGTGGTGCCCGAGATGACGTCGAGCATGATCGAGATCTCGACCGACATCTGCCACTCGGCGCAGGACGTGATCACGCAGCTGTCGCCCATTCGCGAGGCGCTGATCCGCAATGCCGACAAGCTCAACATCGCGGTGGTGGGCGGCGGCACGCACGCCTTCCAGCAATGGCACGAGCGGCGCATCTATGACAAACCGCGCTTTCGCGAACTGTCGGAGCTGTACGGCTACCTGAGCAAGCAGTTCACCATCTTCGGGCAGCACGTGCACATCGGCTGCCCCGATGCCGATTCGGCGCTGCTGATGCTGCACCGCATGTCGCGCTACATCCCGCACTTCATTGCGCTGTCGGCGTCTTCGCCCTTCGTGCAGGGGCAGGACACGCAGTTCGACTCGGCGCGGCTGAACTCGGTGTTCGCGTTTCCGCTGTCGGGCCGCGCGCCCTTCACGCTGAGCTGGAAGGAGTTCGAGGCGTACTTCGAGCGCATGACCCGCACCGGCGTCGTGCGCAGCATGAAAGACTTCTACTGGGACATCCGCCCCAAGCCCGAGTTCGGCACCATCGAGATCCGCGTGTTCGACACACCGCTCACCGTCGAGCGCGCCGCCGCGCTCGCGGGCTACGTACAGTCGCTGGCAGCGTGGTTCCTGCAGGAGCAGCCCTTCGAGCCGACGGAAGACGACTACCTCGTCTACACCTACAACCGCTTCCAGGCCTGCCGCTTCGGGCTGGACGCGGTGTACGTGGACCCGGCCACCGGCCAGCACATGCCGCTGCGCGACCACATCCTGATGACGATGACCCAGCTCGAATGGCACAGCGAGGCGCTCAACGCCACGCAGGCGCTGGGCGAGCTGCGCACCAGCGTGGAAGCCAACCGCAACGACGCGCGCTGGCTGCGCGAGAAGCAGGGCAAAGAGCGGCTGCTGGCCGAAGTGGTGCGGCAGGCGTCGCTGAGGTTTCGCGGGGCTGCCTGAAAGAAAGTTCGCTACGGCGTTGCTGGAACGTTGTCCTTGTGCAGTTGATCGATGAAAGTGCGGACTGAGCGGCGCAATGCCTCGTCCGTCTCGGCACCGGTGCCGACCATGGTGCCGCTCACCATGACCACGCGTCCGCGCGCATGCGACAGCTCCGTGTACACCGATTTGCCATCCGGATTCCGCAAAACGGCGCATGCCCGCTCCGGAAGACCGCATACCCGGCGCGCCGATCCCACCTCGCTGGCGAAACGTCGCTCCACGGCATCGAACTCCGCGGCGCCCACCGGCGATACGCCATAGCGCGTGTCATCGAGCACGAGCACCAATTGCACGGGAGGAGCCGACGACCGCGCAGTACCTGCCGGGACAAAGGCACCGATCAGAAAGCTCGTGTTGACCGCCGTTCCGAGAGAACTGTCGATCGCGGGATCGACCAGCCAGGGCTCCCAACCCGCGGGTACTTGCAACGCCAGTGAACTTACCGGCGTACGGCCAACGCGCGTCTTGCTCTCGCCCCTTGGCGCACAGGCGGAGGGCGACTCCCGGACCGACAACGAATTCATTCGCACTGGACGCTCGGCAGCGCCGACCGGCGGCGGATCGAACTCCCGCGATGTGGCCAGCCATTCGCCTTTCACTTGATAGTGCAGTTCCACCGGCTTGATGCCAGGCGTGCTCGTTGAAGTCAGCCGGGCCACACCGGGCGCAAGGATTTCGTAGGTCGACGCGTTCTCGTTCTTCGTACCTCCTTGCAGGCAGTAGGCGCGAAAGTGAGTGGCATCGACCCGCAACACGCAGTCCCCATTCTGGGCACGCTGCCTGTCGTTCGGGAATGTCAGCTGCACATGCTGGCTTCGCCAGCAACCCTGCAAGGCGGCGTCCGCAGCCCAGGCGGTGTGGATCGCAAGAATCCCGCAAAGGGCCGCCAATGCCGCAAGACCTCGAACCATCTGTCGTTCTGCCATGTCATTCATCCTTCCATAACCCTGTTGCTCGACTCTAGCCTTGACCATGCGGACCCAGCAAATCCATCGGCGCTCCCATGGCTCGACCACCCGCCCTGCCCTTATGCTCACCCCCCATATGGGTGAATTCGACCTGATCACGCGTTACTTCAAGCGCCCCGCCACGCGCTCCCCGCTGGGCGTGGGCGACGACTGCGCGCTGCTTGCGCCCGCTGCGGGCATGCAGCTCGCCGTGTCCTCCGACATGCTGGTCGAGGGCCGGCACTTTCTTTCCACCGTCGATCCGGTGCGGCTGGGCCACAAGGCGCTGGCGGTGAACCTCAGCGACCTGGCGGCCTGCGGTGCGAAGCCGCTGGCCTTCACGCTCGCGCTCGCGCTGCCGGGCGTCGACGAGCCCTGGCTCGAGGGCTTCTCGCGCGGCCTGTTCGCGCTGGCCGATGCGCACGGCTGCGAGCTGGTGGGCGGCGACACCACGCGCGGCCCGCTCAACATCTGCATCACAGTGTTCGGCGAAGTGCCGGCCGGCGCGGCGTTGCTGCGTTCGGGCGCGCGCGCGGGCGACGATATCTGGGTGAGCGGCACGCTGGGCGATGCGCGGCTGGCGCTCGAGGTGTTTCGCGGCACGATCGCGCTGTCGGCCGAGGCTTTCGAATCGACGCGCATGCGCATGGAGCAGCCCACGCCGCGCGTAGCGCTGGGGCAGGCCTTGCGCGGCATCGCCTCTTCGGCGGTGGACGTGAGCGACGGGTTGATCGGCGACCTGGGCCACATCCTCGGTTCGAGCGGCGTGGGCGCCACGCTCGATGCCGATGCGGCCACGGCCCTGATCGCTGCCGAGGCGCCCGGCCTGCGCACCGAGCTCTTGCGTACCTGCGCGCTCTCGGGCGGCGACGACTACGAGCTGGTCTTCACCGCGCCCGCCTCTGCGCGCGACGCGGTCACGCAAGCCGGCCTGAACAGCGCCACGCGCGTCACGCGCATCGGCCGCATCGAGGCCGATGCCGGCCTGCGCATCGTCGATGCAACCGGCGCGCCGGTGTCACAGCGCTTCGGCTCGTTCGACCACTTCATCTGAGCTCTTGTCGTTGCTGCGCTGCTCCGGTCAGGAACCGCGCACCATCGCCTGCATCTTCTGCTGTGCAGCGTTGATGGCTGCCGACTGACCGTTGAGCTGCTGCAGCATCTTGTTGAGCTCGGCCTGCACCGCCGGGTCGGTCACGGTGACCGAAGAGCCCGCGACCTGGATCTTCGACTTGTTCTTCTCCATGAAGTCGCCGATGGCCAGCGCGCTGTTGAACACGGTGTCGAGCGCGGGGAACACTTCCTTGAAGGTGGTGGACGGCGCAGTCACGGTCTTGTCGAAGGCCTTGTCGTAGACCTGCTTCAGGTCGTCGGGCTGCTTGAGCTGCGCATGCGCGGCATCGGCCTTGGCGGTCTGCTGGTCGAGCGCGGTGCGCAGGGCGGTCAGGCCATCCTTCGCGGCCTTGAGGTCGTCGCGGCGCGCCGGCAGGTCGGCGATGGAACGCAGCGCGCCCTTGGCCATGATCTGCGTCATGGGCTGGCTCACCGACTTGTTCATGCCTTCATTGAAGTCGGTGATCACGGCGTAGTGCTTCGCGTAGTCGCCGAACGAGGTTTTCTCTTCCTCGCTAGGCACCGGCACGCGCAGGCCGGGCTTGTCGAGCACGCGGGTCTGCAGGAAGGTGGTGAAGGCCTTGCGCTGCTCGGCTTCCTTGTTGCCGCAGGCCACCAGCGCGAAGCTGAAGACCACCAGGAGCGACAGGGCCCCGAGACGTTGAATGAAAGTTCTCATGGGGACTGGCCCTCCCGTGTGTTGTGGATCTAAAAATTATAGGGAGCGCTTCAGAGCCTCTATGAAGGCACGCGCCGCGGCCGAGAGCGAGTGGCCGCGCTTGGTGACGATGGAGATGTCGCGCGCCACGCGCGGCGAACTCAGTATCTTGATCACCAGAGACGGATTGGCCTCCGCGCGCGCGAAGGCCGAGGGCATGATCGACGCGCCCATGCCGGCGGCAGTCATCCAGATGGCGGTCGAGAGAAACGAAACCTCGTTCACCACGTCAAGCGCCACGCCCGCATCGGCCGCGGTGCCGTCGATGAGCGGGCGCACGCCGTAGCCCGGGCGCACGGTGATGACGGGATGGCGCGCCAGGTCGGTCCAGCGCACCACGCGCGCCTTGGCCAGCGGGTGGTCTTCCCGGCACACCAGCGCAAGGTGGTCGCGCATGAGCCGCTGCACCTCGACCTCGGCGCCGGGCCGCTCGGGCGTGCCGATGCCGAAATCGACGTGCTCGCCGAGGATGCGCGAGATGAACTGGTCGGGCGCGCAGTCGTTCACCAGCACGCGCACGCCGGGGTGCTGCTCGTTGAACGCGCGCATGGCATCGGGCAGAAGAAAGGCCGAGAGCGTGGGCGTGATGGCCAGCGTGACGCGGCCGCGCTCGAGCGTGGCCAGTTCGCGAAAGTCGGCCGAGAGCGAATCGACGTCGCGCAGGATGCGCTCGACCGTGACCATCATCTGCTCGGCCGCCGCCGTGGCCTTGAGCGAACGCGTGGTGCGGTCGAACAGGCGCGTGTCCAGTCCGTCCTCGAGCTGGCGGATCAGCATGCTCACCGCCGACTGCGTAACGAACAGCCGCTGAGCCGCCGCGCTGAGCTTTTTCAGCTGGTAGACCGCCAGGAATGCACGCAGCTGGCGGATCGTAGGACTGAAGTTCGTATTCATCAGAAAAGATGATATTTCATTAGAAATATCTTGATTTACGAATGAATGCTGTCATCGTTCAATCGTTGAAAAGACACATCACATTCAAGGAGCCTCGATGGCAGTACCTCTTGCCGACGGGAAGAGCGTGCTTCGCAGGCAGCTCATGCTTGGCGCAGTCGGCGCGGCGTTGACCGGCGGCTCGGCTTTTGCGCAGGCCCCTGCGCCATCGCCATCTTCGACCGTCGGCGATTTCCCGAACAGGCCCATCCGCATGATCGTGACCTTTCCGCCGGGCGGCAGCGCCGATGCGGTGGTGCGCCTGATGGTGCCGAGGCTCAACGAGAAACTGGGCCAGCCCTTGGTGGTCGACAACCGGCCCGGCGCCGGTGGCAACGTGGGGCTCGCGCTGGTGGCCAAGACACCGGCCGACGGCTACACGCTGGGGCTGGGCGCAGCCGGTGCGCTGACGGCCAACGCGAGCCTGTACGCACAGATGCCCTTCGACCCGGTGAAGGACTTCAAACCCGTGGGCATGGTCGCGGCCACGCCCTTCGTGATCGTGGGACACCCTTCCCTTCCGGCGCGCACGCAGCGCGAGCTGATCGCGCTGGCGAAGGCGAAGCCGGGCACGCTGTCGATCGGTCATGGCGGCAACGGCACGGCCATGCACCTGTCGGCGGCGCTGTTCGCGCAGATGGCCGACGTGAAGCTGGTTGAAGTGCCCTACCGCGGCTCGGGCCCCGCGGCGCTCGACACCATGGCGGGGCAGATCCAGCTCGCGCTGGTCGACCTGCAGGCTTCGCTGCAGCAGATCCGCGCGGGCAAGCTGATCGCCTTCGCGGTGACCAGCGCACAGCGCGTGCCGATGCTGCCCGAAGTGCCCTCGGTGGCTGAGGCCGGCCTGCCCGGCTACGACTCCACGGGCTGGTTCGGCGTGGTGGCGCCCGCAGGCACACCCGCGCCCATCGTTGCGCGGCTGAACGCCGAGATCAACGCCGCGCTCGGCGACGAGCAGATCAAGGCCGCAATGCGCAACCTCGGCGCGGAGCCCGCGCCGAGCTCGACCGAAGCCTTCGAGGCCTACATCCAATCCGAGACGAAGAAGTGGGCGAAGGTGATCCAGACCGCCCACATCCGGCTCGACTGACGGCACGCTCCCTTCCGCCCTCTTGCGAACATGACCGACCACCACACCGCAGCAGCACTGCAGGCCGACGTGATGATCGTCGGCGCCGGCCCCGTGGGCCTTACGCTGGCCATGGACCTCGCCTCGCGCGGCGTCTCGGTCGTCATCTGCGAGACGCGCCGTTTCGCGGAGCCGCCGAACGTGAAGTGCAACCACGTGGCATCGCGCACCATGGAGCAGTTCCGCCGCCTGGGCGTGGCGCAGAAGCTGCGCGACGCGGGGCTGCCAGCCGACTATCCGAACGACGTGGTGTTCCGCACCAGCGTGACGGGCACCGAGCTCACGCGCATTCCGATTCCGTGCCGGCGCGACCGCTACACCGAAACCGAGGGCCCCGACGCGTGGTGGCCCACGCCTGAGCCGCCACACCGCATCAACCAGATCTACCTGGAGCCCATCCTGCTGAAGCACACGGCCGCGCTGCCGGGCGTGACGCTCCTGAACCGCACGCAGTTCGCGGGCTTCACGCAAGACGATGAAGGCGTGACCGCCATCGCCACCGACATGGACAGCGGCGTGACACGCAGCATCCGATGCCGCTACATGGTGGGCTGCGACGGCGGCGCCTCCACCGTGCGCAAGCAGATCGGCGCAAGACTCGAAGGCACGGCCGTGATCCAGCGCGTGCAGTCGACCTTCATCCGTGCACCGCAGCTGCGCGCGCTGATTCCGGGCAAGCCGGCGTGGTCGTACTACGCAATGAACCCGCGCCGCTGCGGCACCATGTTCGCCATCGACGGGCACGAGACCTGGCTGGTGCACAACCACCTGAATGCCGAAGAGCCCGAGTTCGATTCGGTCGACCGCGACAAGTCGCTGCGCGAAATCCTCGGCGTGGGCCCCGACTTCAAATACGAGATCATCAGCAAGGAAGACTGGATCGGCCGCCGCCTCGTGGCCAATCGCTTCCGCGAGGGCCGCGTTTTCATCGCTGGCGACGCTGCACACCTGTGGGTGCCCTATGCGGGCTACGGCATGAACGCGGGCATTGCCGACGCGCTCAACCTCTCGTGGCTGCTGGGCGCGGTGGTGCAGGGCTGGGGCGACGAGGCCATCCTCGACGCCTACGAGGCAGAGCGCCAGCCGATCACCGAGCAGGTGTCGAACTTCGCGATGGACCATGCGCAGAAGATGATCCGCGCGCGCCGCGCCGTGCCGCCGAACATCGAGGAGCCCGGCCCCGCCGGCGATGCGCTGCGCGCCGACATCGGACGCGAGGCCTACGAGCTGAACGTGCAGCAGTTCTGCTGCGGCGGCCTCAACTTCGGCTACTTCTACAGCGGCTCGCCGATCATCATTGCGGACGGCGAGCACATGGCGCCGCCCTATTCGATGGGCGAGTTCACGCCGTCCACCGTGCCGGGCTGCCGCGCGCCGCACTTCTGGCTTTCGGACGGCCGCTCGGTCTACGACGCCTTCGGCCCCGGCTACACGATGCTGCGCTTCGACCGCAGCGCGGACGTGCGGCCGCTCGAACGGGCCGCGGCCGCCTACAGCATGCCGCTCACGGTGCTGGACATCGAGACCGAGGACGTGCCCAAGGCCTACACGCACCGCCTCGTGCTGTGCCGCCCCGACCAGCACGTGGCCTGGCGCGGCGCGCACCTGCCGGCCGAGGTCTACGACCTGGTGGGCCTGCTGCGCGGTGAAGGCCTGCGAGTGCGGGCACGCCGGCGGGCGCTGGCCTGGGAAGGCGTGGTGGCCTGAGCCTTCTCTTCTTCTAAGGCTGGCCCGCTCACCAGCCGCGCCGTGCGACGGCGCGGTACGCAAGCCACACCGCCAAGGCCGGCGCGATTGCAAAGCTCGCGAACAGCCACACGGCCGCCGAGCGCGCGCCCTCGACGCCGCCCGGCACGGTGAGGCCCGCCGCATTCGCCACCAGTCCCGCCACGGCCGCGCCAACGGCCATGCCGTAGAGCTGCACGGTGGTGATCGAGGCCGAGGCCAGGCCCTCTTCGCCCTTGGGGGCCAGCGACATCACGCGCGTAATCAAGTGCGGCCAGCCGATGCCAACGCCGAGCCCCACGGCCGCCAGTGCGACGGCGATCAGCAATGTCTCGAAGCCGTCGGCGAAGAACCCCGGTGACGGCAGCAGCCACGCCAGCGCCGCCAGCCCCAGCGTGCAGATCACCGGGCCGGCGCGCAGCATGCGGTCGGCCCCCGTGCCGCTGCGGCCCGAGGACAGCAGCGAGCCCGCGCTCCAGCCGCCCGCCATCGCGGCGGTGAGATAGCCCGCTGCCAGCGGCGAGTGGCCGTGCAGCAGCTGCAAAAAGTACGGCACGAAGATTTCGGTGGTGCTGCCGATCAGCAGCAGCGCCACGCTCGCGTAGATGGCGCCCAGCGGCGCGCTCATCGAATAGGCGCCGCTCGGCAACACGCGCACGGTGGCGCGACTGTCGATGCGCGTGGCCGCGAAGCCGATGGCCAGCCCCAGTGCCACGCCGACGGCCTGCCAGAGCAGCTCGGGCCACAGGCCGCTGGCCGCAATCACCAGTACCGACAGCGCGAGCAGGCCGATCTGCATCCCCGGCACGCGCGGTGGAACGGCGGGCCGCGCGTGCTTCACGCCCATCGAGGGTCGCAATTGCACGAGCACCAGCAGCGCCTGCGCCGCCGCCACCGGCAGCAGGAACCAGAAGGCCCAGCGCCAATGCCCGGCCTGCGCGAACAGGCCGCCCACGGCCGGCCCGCACAAAGTGGCGACGCCCCACATACCCGACACCAGCGCCACCGCGCGCGGCCACAGACGCTGCTCGAACACCAGCTGGATCAGCCCGTAGCTCAGCGCCGCGAGCAGGCCGCCGCCCAGCCCCTGCACCGTGCGGCCCGCGAGCATCCACGGCATGGCCGGCGCGAGCGCGCAGCCGACCGAGCCGGCGCTGAACACCGCCAACGCCGCCAGGCACGCGCCGCGCGGGCCGAGCACCGCGAGCAGCCGCACCGACAGCGTGGCGCCGAGGATCGAGCCGACCACGAAGAGCGTGGTGCTCCAGGCGTACCAGTCGAGCCCGCCGATCTCGCGCACCACCGACGGCAGCACGGTGGTCACGATGTGCACGTTGACGGCGTGCAGCGCGACGCCGCCTGTCAGGGCCAGCGCGCGCCAGCCATTGCGGCCGCTGAACAATTCGCTCCAGGCGGCGGTGGCAGGCGGAGGACGCAGGGCGGCGGAAGAGGAAGACATGGCGCGAAGACGAAGCTTGGAAAGGAGTCCGGATACTAGGCGGCCGGCGTCAATTAAACAAGCTATTGCTTTGATAAATAAATCGCACCGAGCCGGTGCCGGCGCAGATGCGCGACACTTCTGCCCCGATGCAAGCCGCTTCTTCCTCTCCTTCTTCCTTGTCCACCACGACCACCGGCGCCATGCCCCAACCCCCGATGCGCCGCGCCACGCTGCGCTTTCTGCTGTCGCACCCCGCGCATTTCATCGCGCTGGGCTTCGGCTCGGGCCTGTCGCCCTTCGCGCCCGGCACCGTGGGCACGCTGTGGGCCTGGGTGGCCTTCGCGGTGATGCAGCTTTGGTTCACCCCGGCGACCATCGGCTGGATCATCGCGGCCTCGCTGCCCATCGGCTGGTGGGCCTGCACCGTGGCCGCGCGCAACATGAACGTGGCCGACCCCGGCGCCGTGGTGTGGGACGAGGTGATCGCCTTCTGGATCGTGCTCTGGCTGGTAACGCCGGCCGGCCTCTTCGCGCAGGCCATCGCCTTTGCGCTGTTCCGTTATTTCGATGCCGCCAAGCCCGGCCCGGTGGGCTGGGCCGACGCGCTGTTCAAGCAGCGCGATGCGGCGCAGGTGCGCTGGTGGCGCGCGGGCTTCGGCATCATCCTCGACGACCTGGTGGCGGCGTTCTGCACGCTGCTGGTCATTGCACTCTGGCGCGCATGGTGAACCCGATGGACTCTTCCTCTACAACGGCGCTCGCCGACCAGGACACGCCCGAACTGGTCGTGGCCCTGGCCGGCCTGCTGCAGAAAAAAGGCTGGATGCTGTCCACCGCCGAAAGCTGCACGGGCGGGCTGATCGGCGCGGCCTGCACCGAGCTGGCGGGGTCGAGCGTGTGGTTCGAGCGCGGCTTCATCACGTATTCCAACGAAGCCAAGACCGAGCTGCTGGGCGTGGACGCAACGGTGATCGCGGCGAACGGCGCGGTCAGCGAGCCGGTGGCACGCGCCATGGCCACGGGCGCGATCGCGCATTCGCCGCCGTCGCGCGTGGCGCTGGCCGTGACCGGCGTGGCGGGCCCGACCGGCGGCACGCCCGACAAGCCGGTGGGCACGGTGTGGTTCGGCTGGTCGGTCGACGGCGATGTGCGCACCGAGCGCCGCCGTTTCGACGGCGACCGCGCCACGGTGCGCGCGGCCACGGTGCATCACGCGCTGAAGACGCTGGTCGAGCTGCTCTCGCGCTGAACGCCCGGGCAGGCTCCGGCCTTCAGGCCGTCATGAAGTCGCCGAGCGGCCGGCGCGGCGCGGCAGGCACCGGCGCCATCGGGTAACCGAGGCGGCACATCATCTGCACCGTCGGGCTGTGCCTGTCGCCCGGCCGCGCGGTGCCCAGCAGCAGGTCGTGCGCGACCGCACGGCACGGCGCCATCTCCGCGAACTCTTCGAGCGGCTGGCTCATCGGGTGCATGCCCAGGCCCAGGTCGGTGGCGCGCAGCTGCTGGCGCACGTGGGCACGGCCCGCCGCAATCTGCTCGGTGCGGCTGTTGCCGCGCGTGCTGAGCCAGACGAAGCCCATCGCGGTTTGGGCCTGGTCCTCGAACATCTGCAGGGTCTGGCGGAACGAGGGGCTGTCTTCGGGCGCGGGCGTGCTGCGGCTGAACTGCCCCAGCGCAACGGCGATGCGCAGCGCCGGATCGTTGACCGAGAAGCCGTCGCGGTGTTCGAGGATTTCCTGCGGGCCGATGCGCAGCAGCTGCAGGTTTTCCATGGCGGTGCCGGGCGTGGCGAGCTCCACGCGCGCGGCCGCCGCGCAGAGCCTGCGCAAGGGCAGCACGCGCGCCATCTCGACCGTGCCGGATGAGCTCACCATGCCGCCCACCGGCACCACCGAGGTGAGGCCCTGCAATATGTCGGCCGACACCGGCCGCGTGAGGTCGAAGCGCTGCTTGGGCGTGCGCCGCCGCAGCACCTGCGCGAACAGCGGATCGGGCACGCCACCGTCCGCCAGCCGCAGCCGTGCCACCGGAATGTGCGGCCAGTGCCGCGGCTCGCCGATCAGCTCGCCCTGCGGCCATAGCTGCACGCTGGCCTGCACGCCCTGCTGCGCGAGCGCCATCACCAGCAGCTCGATGAAAGCGCCGTGGCCGATGACGACCTGCCGGCCGAAGGGATCGGACTCGGGCTGCACGCGCTCGCGGTCGCAATAGACCACGATGGCGTCGGGCTCGCGCAGGTCGACCAGCCAGGGCTGGCAGTTGTACGCTGTGGGGGCGGTGACGGCATAGGCGACGGCGCGCTTGCGCACGTCGGGCTCGTTGCCGGGGCCGTTCCATACCTCCAGCGCGGCCGCCGGCATGTCGGAGTTCAGCCACCAGGCTGCCAGCGCGGCCGCACCCGCCGCTACGACAACGCCGCCTCCCAGCAGCCGGACAAAGTTTCTTCGCTCATCCATTGCGCGGATTATCGAAAGCGCGCCCGCAGTTCACAATGCGTCAAGCTTCGATAACTGCTATTCAAAACTGAATACCAATGAGACCCGACAAGGAACTGGGCTTCGACTGGCGGCTGGTGCGCGCGTTTCTGGCCGCGCTCGACCATGGCAGCCTGCTGGGAGCGGCGCGCGCCGTGGGCGCGAGCCAGCCCACGCTGGGCCGCCACATCGCCGAGCTCGAAGCGCAGCTGGGCGTGGTGCTGTTCGAGCGCACCGGCCGGGGCCTGCGGCCGACCGAAATGGCCACGCGGCTCGCGCAGGCCGCGCGCAGCATGGAAAGCGGCGCGCTCGCGCTGTCGCGCAGCGTGTCGGGCGCCAACACCGCGCTGGCCGGCACGGTGCGCATCTCGGCGAGCCAGGCCACGGCGCGGCACCTGCTGCCGGCGCTGCTGGCCCAGATGCGGCGCGAGCTGCCCGAGATACAGGTCGAGCTGGTGGCAACCAACGAAGTCAGCAACCTGCTGCGGCGCGAGGCCGACATCGCGCTGCGGATGAGCCCGCCCGAGACCGGCTCGGTGATCGCCCGGCGCGTGGGCCGGTTCGCGCTCGGCACCTTCGCCCAGCGTGACTACCTGCGCCGCCGCGGCACGCCGCGCCAGATCACCGACCTGCTCAAACACGACCTGCTGGGCTACGACCGCGACGACAGCATCCTGCGCAGCTCCGCCCAGCTCGGCGCGCCCCTGAAGCGCGAGGACTTCTGCTTTCGCACCGACGACGTCAGCGTGTACTGGGAGGCGCTGCGCCAGGGCATGGGCATCGGCTTCGTGAGCGAGTCATTGGCCCACACCGACGGCGAAGTGGTGCGCGTGCTGCCTACGATCAAGCTGCCGGTGCTGCCCGTGTGGCTGGCGGTGCACCGCGAGGTGCGCACCGACCGGCGCATCCGCTCGGTCTATGATTTCCTCGCCCGCACCATTCCCCAGGTGCTGTGACTCCCCGCCAACCAACCCGAAGGCCTCATGACCGCAGCCACCAATGCCCAGACCATCGAGCGCTTCTACAGCGCGTTCGCCAAGCTAGACGCCGCCACCATGGAAGCCTGCTACGCGAGCGACGCGGTGTTCGACGACGAGGCTTTTTCGCTGCGTGGGCGGCGCGAAGTGGGCGGCATGTGGCGCATGCTGGCCACGGGCACGAAAGCCAAGGGCGCCGACGTGTGGCGCCTGACCTGGCGCGACGTGAAGGCCGACGACAACACCGGCAGCGCCCACTGGGACGCGCACTACCGCTTCAGCGCCACCGGCCGCCTCGTCGACAACAGCATCGACGCGCGCTTCACCTTCACGCCCGAAGGGCTGATCGCGACGCACCGCGACAGCTTTCCGTTCTGGACCTGGTCGCGCCAGGCGCTCGGCACGCCGGGCCTGCTGCTCGGCTGGACGCCCATCCTGCGCAACAAGGTGCGCGCCACCGCCGCAGCCAACCTCGCCACTTTTCTTGCACGCCAGCCATGAGCAACAACACCGCCCTCACCTTTTCCAACAACCAAGCCCAGCACCGCTACGAGGCCACGCTGGATGCCAAGCTCGCGGCCTATGCCGAGTACAACCTGCTGACCGACGCGATCATGTTCACGCACACCGAGGTGCTGCCGGAACACGAGGGCAAGGGCGTGGGCTCGGGCATCGCGAGGCACGTGCTCGACGAGGCGCGCGCCAAGGGGCTGCATGTGATTCCGGTGTGCCAGTTCATCGCGGGCTACATCCGCAAGCATCGCGAGTACGCCGACCTCGTGCGGCCGGACATCCAGCGCGCCTTCAAGATCTGACGGAATCGGCCTTCGGCGCGGGCAACCACGCGAAGGCCGCGATGCCAATCACCAGCAGCGCGGCGATGGTGGCCAGCACGGCCGTCAGCGGGTCGCCGCCATGCGCCGACGCCACCGAAGCGGCGACGCCCGTGCCCCACTGCATGAGCGCCACGCCGAGGAACATCGCCATCGTGAACACGGCCATCGCGCGGCCGGTGAGCGTGGCCGGGTAGGCGCCGCGCACGTCGGCGTATTGCCAGACGATGAAGCCCGAGAGCACGCCGATCAGCACCATGCCGGCGATGTCGAGCCAGGCCGAGTGCAACACCGCGATGAGCGCGAAGAGCCCCGCATAACCGAGCGCGCAGATCACGATCCAGCGGCGTCGCCCGGCGCCGTCGCGGTCGAGCCGGCCGAAGAGCGGCGCGCCGAACAGCGAGATCACCGACACCGCCAGCGCGACGTTGCCGCTCTGCACCAGCGAATAGCCGTGGCGCTCCATCATCAGCGGGCCGAGCCACAGGCCGCGCAGCGAGATGAAGGCGGCGTAGGTGACCGCCCCCAGCACCATGATGCCCAGCGTGTGCGGCATGGCGAACAGCGCGCCGAACTGGCGGATCGCCTCGGGGATCGACTCCTTGACCTGCGGCACGGCCGAGGCGGGCTCGTGCACCCAGTACCAGATTGCGAGCCATGCCAGCGCAGCCGCCACGGCCAGCACCAGGAAGCCCGCGCGCCATGAATAGGCCTGCACCAGCCACGCCAGCGGTGTGCCGGTGGCCAGCATGCCGAGGCCGCCGACGGCCAGCACCATGCCCGACACGGTGGCGAAGCGCGCCGCCGGAAAGTGCCGCGCGATGAACACCGTGCACACCAGGAAGGCTGGCGCGCAACCCACGCCGATCAGCGCCTGGCCCGCCACCAGCACGAGGTAGCTGGACGACACCGCCGACAGCAGCGCGCCCGCGATGGCGACGGGAAAGGCCACCAGCACCGTGCGACGCACGCCGTGCAGGTCGATGCCGATGCCCATGAACAGCTGCATGGCGCCGAACGCAAAGTGAAAAGCCCCCGAGAAAATCCCGAGGGCCTGGGCGGAGAGATGAAAGTCGGCCTGCAGCGGGCTCGCCATGATGGCGCCGACCGTGCGGAAAGCCTGGCTCAGCGCGACCCCGGCGCACAGCGCCAGGACCATCACCCAGGCCGCGCGCGGCGTCAGGGGTGCACTGCCAGTGCCACTGCTAGGTGGCACCGTGGCACTTCTTGTATTTTTTTCCGCTGCCGCAGGGGCACGGGTCGTTGCGGCCGGGAGCAGCTTCCTTGCGGATGGTCTCGGCCTTCGGGCCCAGGCTCTTCCAGAGCTGGCGCAGGTCGTACACGGCCCAGATGGCAGCGCCGAAGTCGTCCAGCCGCTGCTGGCTCACGCTGGGTGGGGCGTCGTCGCTGTACATCGACAGCGTGGGCTTGGCGTTGTCGTCCTCGGTGAGGGCAACGATGTTGTCGAGTGCGTCGTCGAGCATTCGCGCAGCATCTTTGTCGCGCGGGGTGGCCCAGTCTTCGGGCCAGTTCTCGACCGCGTACATGAAGCCCAGCGCCCACACTTGCCCGAAGGAGGGAATCGCTTCGCCGGCCACTTCGGCACGTTCTTCCTCGGGCAGCGAGGCGATGGCGCCGCGGGTGTCGAGCACCTCGGGCTGCCAGCTGCGTTCGTCGTCGAGGGTTTCGACGGGGGCATCGAGACCCTCTTCGATCTCGACCCAGCGGCGCTTCCAGTTCCAGACGAACTCCATGTGCTGCGCGGACGAGAAGCTGTCGCCCAGCAGCACGGGCCAGTATTCGGACGGCATGATGGGCCGGCGGGTGCAGATCAGCGCGGCCATGAAGCCCTCGCAGAACTCCCATTGGGGGATTTCCTCGTCGTGCTCGCGCATGGCGTCGAGCGCCTGGTCGAGTGCGTCGAAATCGTCGGGGCCGAGGGGGGACTGGGCTGCGGAGGTGGCCTCTGGGGGCGAAATGGGGTCGGGAATGGTCGTCATGGCAAGTTCGGGAGCCCTCTATGATGCAGCAGGCTCCGGTCGAGACTATTTCTATGCCCACGATTATTCCGTTTCCGACGCGCTACAGCGCCTTCGCCCTGTGCGTGGTCGGTCTGGTGGCCTGCCTCGCGTTCGTTCTGGTGTCGCCGCACCTGTGGCTGTCCTGGATCGGCGTGGCAGTCTTTGCGGTACTTACAGGTACCGGCGTGCACGACCTGCGGCAGGCCCGCCACGCCATCCTGCGCAACTACCCGGTCATCGGCCATTTGCGCTTTCTGCTGGAGTTCATCCGGCCAGAAATGCGGCAGTACTTCATCGAGAGCGACTCGGAAGCCGCACCCTTCTCGCGCGCCCAGCGCTCGCTGGTGTACCAGCGCGCCAAGGGCGACCCCGACAACCGCCCCTTCGGCACGCAGCTGAACGTGACCATCGCGGGCTACGAGTGGATCAACCACTCGATGCAGCCGACGAAGCTCGAGAACCACGATTTCCGCATCGTGATCGGCGGCACGCCGCAGCCGGTGGGCGCCAACCCGGCGCAGGTCTGCACGCAGCCTTACAGCGCCAGCGTGTTCAATATCTCGGCCATGAGCTTCGGCGCGCTGTCGGCCAACGCCATCCTCGCGCTCAACAAGGGCGCGAAGATGGGCGGCTTTGCGCACGACACCGGCGAGGGCTCGATCTCGCAGCATCACCGGGTGCACGGCGGCGACCTGATCTGGGAAATCGGCTCGGGCTACTTCGGCTGCCGCAACGACGACGGCACCTTCAACGAAGAACGCTTCACTGCCAACGCACGCGACCCACAGGTGAAGATGATCGAGATCAAGCTGAGCCAGGGCGCCAAGCCCGGGCACGGCGGCGTGCTGCCGGCCCCCAAGGTCACGCCCGAGATCGCGGCGGCGCGCGGCGTGCCGGTGGGTGTGGACTGCATCTCGCCCTCGTCGCACAGCGCGTTTTCCACGCCGACCGAGATGATGCATTTCGTCGCGAAGCTGCGCGAACTGTCGGGCGGCAAGCCGACCGGCTTCAAGTTCTGCCTGGGCCATCCGTGGGAATGGTTCGGCATCGTCAAGGCGATGCAGGCCACCGGCATCACGCCCGACTTCATCGTAGTCGACGGTGCCGAGGGCGGCACCGGCGCGGCGCCGGTCGAGTTCAGCGACCACGTGGGCGCGCCGCTGCAGGAAGGCCTGCTGCTGGTGCACAACACGCTGATCGGCGTGAACCTGCGCCACCGCATCAAGATCGGCTGCGCCGCCAAGGTGATCACCGCCTTCGACGTGGCCCGCATGATGGCGCTGGGCGCCGACTGGTGCAACGCCGCGCGCGGCTTCATGATGGCGCTGGGCTGCATCCAGGCGCAGAGTTGCCACACCGGCCACTGCCCCACGGGCGTGACCACGCAGGACCCGCTGCGCCAGCAGGCGCTGGTGGTGCCCACCAAGGCCGACCGCGTGCGCAACTTCCACCGCAGCACGCTGCATGCGCTGCAGGAGCTGGTGCAGGCCGCGGGCCTCGACCATCCGCAGCAGATCACCGCGCACCACATCGTGCGCCGCATTTCCGACACCGAAGTGCGTCTGTTGAGCAACCTGGTGATGCAGGTGCAGCCGGGCGCCCTGCTCGGCCCGCTCGACGAGCAGCACAATGTTTTCCGTACCTACTGGCCGCTGGCCAGTGCTGAGAGTTTCCAGCCCGTCACACAAGGCCCGCAAGGGCTTGTGACGGGCTTTGCAATGGCCGCATGAGTGCAGCGCCGGGCCGCCCCAAGCAAGCTCGTACCGCAGCACGGAGTGCGGAGGTATCGACCTGATGAATCCTTTGAGACGAGGCGCCAACGCGCGCCTGCAAACGCGCAAGGGCGCAGCTTCGGCGCCCGCGCCCCTCGACGCGCTTTCCCCGAACCCGCCAGCGCCCAGCGACTACGCGGAGTTCCTGCGCACCACCCTGCCCCAGCAGAAGAAGAACGTGGCCAGCCACCGCTTCGGCAGCGAACGCGTGTGGCTCAAGAAGGCCGGCCCCCGGCATGGCAAGTGGGGCTACCGCGTGATGGCGGCGGTCGCCCGCATGGCGCGGCTGGACATCATCAAGCCGGTGCCCAACCCGGGCGGCGAAGCGGCCATCGCCACCGAGGCGCGTCGGCTGAAACAGCTCGCGGCCGCCGGCCTGCGCGTGCCGGTGGTGCTGGCACAACAGGCCGATGGCCTGCTGATCTCGGACCTGGGCGAAAGCGGCCGCGCGACGGTCGTGCTGCAGGAGCGGCTCGACCAGGCCGCCGCAGCGGGCCCCGCGGCGCTGCTGGCTGTTTGGCGCGAGGGCCTGACAGCAATCGCCGCCGTGCACGTGCGCGGCCAGCACCTGAGCCAGGCCTTCGACCGCAACCTCGTGCAGTGCCCTGACGGCGTGATCGGCTACATCGATTTCGAGGACGACCCGGCCGAGGTCATGACACTGGCCGAATGCCAGGCGCGCGACTGGCTGAGCTACCTGCACTCGACGGCGATGATGCTGGAAGCCGCCGCGCCGCAGGCTGCCGGGCAGCACTGGCATGCGGCGCTGTCCGGCGTGAACGAAGAGGTGCGCGAGCGCATCGCGAACGCAGCGCGGCGCATGAAGTGGGCGCAGAAGCTGCCGGCGAGCCGGCGGTGGGGGCGCGATACGCAGCGGGTGCGGGCGGTGGCGCGGTTGCTGGGGCGGTGGTATCTGGCGCCTCTCCCGAATTAGCGACAGTCGTTGCGCGAGTTATTGGCGATCGAGTCGCTTCTGCCGCCATTTGCGGAATGCCCAGTCGCCTAACCAACCACCCACGATGGCGCAAATTGCCTGCACCGCAAGGGCGATTACAAAGGCTTGAGTTAGATCGCTCTCGCTTTGCGCTTTGTTCATTTCGTACCACTGGCCAATGGGCACGAGCACGCACTTTGCCACAACAAAACTGAGCGCCAGCCCCCCCAGCACAATGCAGATGAGGCGAAGTAGGATTTTCATGAAACCTGCCAAAACCAAATAGCTTGCGCTAGACGCATGTCAGTGATGATCCCCTCCCAAGAGAGATGCCACTGCACATGGAAATAGACATGAGTTCTGTCATCCGCGACCCATTCCAGAGGTCGATGTGGTCACCTTGTCTCCCCTCGCCCCAGTAGTTCTGGATGAACACGATTCCAGTGCGCTTGGCGATTTTGTCGAATCCTTCTTTGCCGGTGTACTTTTCGGTGCGCGACATAAGACCCGAGGTTCCCGAATCCAGCCAGTTCGCCAACTCCTGTGCACGAATCGGGTACTTCGGCCTGTCTTTCTGCCAGGAATAGACACCTCGGAAGTTGTCGAGGCTCATGCTCGAACGAATAAAGGCAGCGCCTACGTTGATCGCGCATTGGTCCTTGTAGGTATCTTTGTCCAGCAGGTCATCGTCGCCCTTGATATTGGGGTGATTCGACCAAAGAGTCGCAAAAGATGGTTGCATGGTTTCCAGTCATAGCAAAGGCTGAAGGGGTGGCGTCGGTGCCGCAAAAAAAGCAAGGGACTGCAATGCCTATTCGCCGCAACCATCCTCGCCTTGCTGAAAAATCTAACAGCGTCCTGACAAGGATCGATGACTAAAAGGTTGTCAATTGATACCCGACACCCGAACCATTGAGGCAGCTAGGCCGCGAACGTCGCCTGCACCGCCACCCCACGCAGCGCCAGCCTCTTCTTCATCGACAGCACCGCCCGATCCTTGCTCAGCAGCAGCGCCCGATGCGCCACAGCCAGATCGATGAACACCTGGTCATCAGGATCGCTGCACACGCAAGGTGCGCGCGGCGGAATGCCCTCGACCATCTGCACCCGCGCGTCGAAATCTGCCAGCACCGCCGGCACCTGCAGTTCGCGCTGCGCCATGCGCCTTGCAATCAGCGGATAGCCCAGCACGCGTTCGAGCTCCATGCGCATGGCGGCCGTAACCAGCCAGCGCAGTTCTCCCGCGGCCAGCCGCGCAGTCAGCGGTTCCCAGGCCGGATCTTCGAAGACCAGCAGGTCGAGCGCGATGTTGGTGTCGATGACGACGGGGGCGGAGGGTTCTGTCAACGTCATGGAATGTGCGGGGGATATCGCCGATGTTGCACCATGCAGGGCCGGCGTCAGGCCCGAGTCGGTTCGGCCGACGACAATGCTCCCGGGCGCTTGCGCGCCCTGCCTCATCACAGCATCCGCCCTCTTTCATGAAACGTTTCCCGCTGCTCTGCCTCGTCCTGCTCGCCTCCGTGGGTGTCCGGGCCGAGTGGTTCACGCTGTCGGGCACGCCCGGCGACGCCACCAGCAGCTATGTGCAGGTCGAGCCGACCAGCGTCGAGGTGGACGGCTCGAACCGCCTCGTGAGCCTGCGCATGAGCCTGCCGGAAGACCGCACGGGCCGCGACGGCATCAGGTTCCGCTCTTTCCAGGCCCGGGCCAAGGTCGATTGCGAGGCCCGCAGCGCGCGCTACGTGAGCGCTACCTACTTCGGCCATCCGGATTTCGTCGGCGAGCCGGTCGCGGTAAGGCATTTCGAGGAGAGCGACGTGCGCACCGTGACCCTGGCCGGCGCGCGCGACCTCGTCACGCGAACGATCAACGCGGCCTGTGCCGTTCGCCCCAAGGAAGCCAAAGAACAGCAGCCCAAGCCCGAAGGCGAACTACTTCCGCGCTGAGCCCGCGACCATGTCGAAGCGGAACAGGCGGCATTCGATAGGGCCGTTCCACATCGGCACGCGGCGCGATTCCTTCAGGCGCATCTGCTTGGGCAGCTTGAGGTCGGGCGTGAGCACCCAGGCGGTCCAGCCGGCGTAATTCTTCTTCCAGTGGGTGGCGAGCTGCGGGAAGAATTCGCCGCCATCACCCCCTTCGCCTGCTTCGGTCTGCGCCGATTCGCGCGCACCCGAGCGCCCCGTGCCGGCCACGCCGCCCACCCCGATGCGCTCGCCGTACGGCGGGTTGAGCATGATCACGCCGCCCTCGGCCGGCGGCATGCGCTGCAGCGCGTCGCCGCCGCGGAACTCGATGGCCTGCGCCACACCGGCGCGCTCGGCGTTGCGTTCGGCAAAGTCGACCATGCGGTGCGACACGTCAGAGCCGAAGATCGCCACGCCGCCCTCGCGCACGGTCGTCTCGGCCTCCTGCCTGATGGCGGTCCACACGTGCGCCTGGAACGGCAGCAGCTTCTCGAAGCCGAAGCGCCGCAGCGACCCGGCCGCGATGCCGCGCGCGATCTGCGCCGCCTCGATGGCAATGGTGCCGCTGCCGCAGCAGGGGTCGTACAGCGGCTGGGTCGACACTTCGCCCGTTTCGGGGTTCCACCAGCCGCTGGCGGCCAGCATGGCGGCGGCCAGGGTTTCCTTCAGCGGGGCGTCGCCCTTGTCCTGGCGCCAGCCGCGCTTGAACAGCGGCTCGCCCGAGGTGTCGATGTAAAGCGTGCAGGTGTCGGTGGTCAGGTGGGCGAACACGCGGCAGTCGGGCCACTGGGTCTCGATGCTCGGGCGCACGCCGTTGGCCTTGGCGCGGAAGCGGTCGGCAATGGCGTCCTTGATGCGCAGGGTGGCGAAATTCAGGCTCTGCAGCGGGCTGTGCTGGGCGGTGGTCTCGATCTTGAAGGTCTGCTTCGGGGTGAACCAGATCTCCCAGGCCACGCCGTTGGCAATGGCGTACAGGTCGTTCTCGCTGCGGTAGGGCGCGTGGGCCAGTTCGACCAGCACGCGCTGCGCGAGCCGGCAGTGCAGGTTGAGCTTCAAGGCGTCGCGCCAGTCGGCGCGCACGCGCACGCCGCCGCGCAGCGTGAGCAGGTCCTGGCCGACGCGGCCGGTCAGGGCGTGCACCTCCTGGGCGAGGAATTCCTCGACGCCGGCGGCGCAAGGCAGGAAAAAGGAGAGATCGTTCACGGAAATTTGACCATCGGGGAACCCGACTAGGGGACTCCATTGTCGCCGCGTCACGCACCTTCTCTATATAGTCGATTCGCCGATGACCCCCACCCCCGCATCACCGACCGCGCCGGGCGCCGCCAGCGACAGCAGCGACGACCGCTTCGCGATCCAGTGCGAGGTGCTGCGGCTGTCGGTCCGGCCCATCGGTCCGGTGCTGCTGGTGCAGTACCTGCTGAACTGCGGCGTGGCGGCGCTCTTCGCCTGGCAGTACTCGCTGACGCGCGCGCTGGTCTGGATCGCACTGGTCACGGGGGTGACGGTGATGCGCGGCTTCTTCCCGCAGCGCCTGCCAGAACCCTTCACACCCGGAACGCTGCGCGAGGCGCAGCGCACGCACACGCTGCGCACGGCCATCTGGGAGCTGGCGCACGGGCTGGCCGGGGTGCTGCTGTTCAACCCCGCGAGCGCCGACCTGCAACTGCTGCTGGGCCTGATCCTGATGGGCATGACGCTGTCGTCGGCCTTCTCGGTGTCGTTCTACACGCCGGCCACGCAGCTCGCCATCACGCTGCTGCTGGCGCCGATCATTGTTACCGGCCTATGGATGGGCGCGCCGGTGATGATGGCCGTGGCGGTCATCGGCATCGGCTTGATCGCGATGATGTGGAAGCTGGTGGCCGAGCGTTCGCGCCAGCTCGAAGAGAACATCGGCCTGCGGCTCAACGAGCGCACCCTGCGCGAACAGGCTCTGGCCGGCCTGCGCGCCTCCGAGCATGCGCAGGCCGAGCGTCTGCGCTTCTTCTCGGCCGCCAACCACGACCTGCGCCAGCCGGTGATGGCCATCGGCCTGCAGGCCGAGGTGCTGCGCCAGCAGCTGAACAACGGCGCGGACATGGAGGCGGTGCAGCACACGGTGGGCTCGCTGGCGCGGGCGCAGCAGGCGCTGGAGGGGCTGACCAACCAGCTGCTGGAAATCGGCCGCATCGAGGCCGCGGTCGATCCGCTGCGCCCGGCGGCAGTGGCGCTGGCACCGCTGCTGCAGGAACTGGCCCGGCAGGCGGGCGACGGCCGGGTGCTGGTGCGCTGCCCGCGCGACGCAATCGCCTGGAGCGACACGGTGTCGCTGCGCCGCGTGCTCGCCAACCTGGTCGACAACGCCGTCAAGTTCACACCGCGCGGGCGCGTGCTGCTGGCGGTGCGGGCGCGGCGGCGAGGCGCCGGCAGGGCCTGGCGCGTGGAGGTGCGCGACAGCGGCATCGGCATCGCGGCCGACGCGCAGCAGCGCGTGTTCAACGACTTCGAGCAGATCGGCAACGTCGAGCGCAACCTGCAGCGCGGCCATGGGCTGGGCCTGGCGATCGTGCGGCGGCTGGCGGCGCAGCTCGGCATTGCGGTGTCGCTGCGCTCGGCGCCGGGGCGAGGGTCGGTGTTCAGCTTCGAGTTGCCTGCCGCACCGGAAGGCGCGGTGGTGGCGACGCGCCCTGCTGCGGTGGCGCAGAACGATGGCGACGAGGCGGCGCGCACGCCGTTGCGCCCCGGGCTCGCCGTGCTGGTGGTGGAAGACAACACGGTGGTGGCCGACAGCCTCTCGGCCCTGCTGCTGCAATGGGAAGTGGAGCCGCGCGTCTATGCCAGCGCCGCCGAGGCGCTGGCGCTGGCCGACCTGCGCGCGCTCGACGCGGCGCTGTGCGACATCCGCCTGCCGGGCGCGCTCGACGGCATCGCGCTGGCCGAGAAGCTGCAGCGGCAGAAGCCCTCATTGGCGATCGCGCTGATTTCGGCCGACATCAACGAAGCCACCCAGCGGCTCGCCGCCGAGCGCGGCTGGCATGCGCTGCGCAAGCCGGTGCAGCCGGACGAACTGCGCGGCGTGCTGCTGAAGGCGCAGCAGCTGCGGGGCTGACCGAGGCCACCGGGCTGGCACGGCCCCTGCTGTGCTGTCATGGCTTCCGATATATGCTCCGCGCACAGGCCGCCAGCCCTGCCTTCGATGTCCACCGACACATCCCCCTCTTCCCTCGCCGCCGACCCGCGCTACGACCCGCTCGCGATCGCGCTGCACTGGCTGCTCGCGGCCCTGATCGTCGGTTCGTTCGGCGTCGGGCTCTACATGACGGGCCTGCCGTTCTCGCCGCTGCGGCTGAAGGTCTACAGCTGGCACAAGTGGGCGGGCATCACGATCCTCGCGCTGTCGGCGCTGCGGCTGCTGTGGCGGCTGGGGTACCGTCCGCCGGCACTCCCGCCGGGCATGACGCGGCTGCAGCTGGCCAGCTACCGCATCAGCCATACGCTGATGTACCTGCTGTTCTTCGCGGTGCCGCTGTCCGGCTGGGCCTACAGCTCGGCCATGGGCATGCCGGTCGCGTGGTTCGGCGTGCTGCCGCTGCCCGACTTCGTGCCTGTCGACCACGACTTCGCCGAGGCAGTGCTGCAGCCGCTGCACCGCAACTGCGCCTTCGTGCTGGCGGGCGTCACGCTGCTGCACGTGGCTGCCGTGCTCAAGCACCACTGGATCGACCGCGACGGTCTTCTGAAACGCATGTGGCCCGGGCCACGCAAGGAATCTGCTCGATGATGAAGCGACTGTTTTTCCGCCTTTTGCCGTCGCTCGCGGCACTGGCCTTCGCGATGGCACTGCCGGCGGGTGCCGAGCCCGCGGCCGCGAAGCTCGTTGCCGACAAGAGCCAGATCGTGTTCGTCACCAAGCAGATGGGCGTGCCGGTGGAAGGCACGTTCAAGAAGTTCGACGCACACGTCGCCTTCGATCCGAAGAAGCCCGAGGGCGGCAGCGTCGCGCTGCAGATCGACACGGCCAGCGCAGGCTTCGGCGTTCCGATGAGCGATGCCGAGTTGCCCAAGCAGCCATGGTTCGACGCCGCGCATTTCCCGCAGGCGAGCTTCCAGTCGAGCGCCATCAAGGCGCTGGGCGACGGCAAGTTCGAGATGGCGGGCAAGCTCACCATCAAGGGCACGGCCAAGTACGTGACGGTGCCCGTCAGCATCGCGGCGGCCGGCGGCAACTACGCGGTGGCCACCGGAAGCTTTACGATCCAGCGGCTCGACTACAAGGTGGGCGACGGCGAATGGACCGACACCTCGATGGTCGGCAACGAGGTGCAGGTGCGCTTCAAGTTCACGCTCACAGGCCTCGGGCCGCTGTGAACGGCCGAATGGGCCTGCCCTCCCCTCACTCACTTTTCTCTTTCATGACCCACACAACCAACGCCATGAAAAAGCTCCTTCTCGCCGCGGCCCTGTCGGCCGCCGCGTTCACCGGCGCCACGGCACAGCAGCAACCACAAGGGCCCGAATACACCGCGCCGGCCGTGGCCGCCAAGCCCGCGGGCGGGCCGGTGAAAAACGCCAACTACGTGGTCGACCCGACGCACACCTTCGTGATGTACGAAATGGGCCACTACGGCACCACCACCAACCGGGGCCGCTTCAGCACCAAGGACGGCTCCGTGCAGATCGACGGTACCGGCGCCAGCGGCAAGGTCGACATCACGATGGACATCAGCTCCATCAACACCGGCGTCGACCTGCTCAACCGCCACGTGCAGAGCAAGGACTTCTTCAACGTGGCCGAGTTTCCGACCGGCCGCTTCGTGGCCGACCGCATCGACTTCAGCGGCGGCAAGGTGGTCGACGTGCCGGGCACGCTCACGCTGATGGGCCAGACCAAGCCGGTGACGCTGAAGGCCGTGCGCTTCAACTGCTACCTGAGCCCGCTGATCAACCGCCAGGTGTGCGGCGGCGACTTCGAGACGACCGTGGAGCGCAGCGACTGGGGCATCACCTGGGGGCTGAACTTCGGCTTCGAGAACAAGGTGAAGCTGCTGGTGCAGGTCGAAGCGGTCAACGTGCAGTGACACCGGAGAAGGCAAGGCCATGATGGACACCACCCTTTCGCTGCTCGGCATCGCCGGCGCCATGACTGTGGGCGCGATGAGCCCTGGCCCCAGTTTCGTGATGGTGGCGCGCACCGCAGTGACCTCGCGCACCGACGGACTGGCCGCAGCGCTGGGCATGGGTGCCGGCGGGCTGGTCTTCGCGATTGCCGCGCTGGCCGGGCTGCAGGCGGCGTTCCTGGCCGTGCCGGCGCTGTACGTGGCCATCAAGGGCCTGGGAGGCGCCTACCTCGTCTACCTGGGCTTTCGCATCTGGAGCGGCGCGCGGCAGCCGCTGGCCGTGGCGGCGCAGGAGACGGACGGGTCGCCGCGCCAGCAGGGCCGTAGCGGCCGCACCTTCCTGCTGGGCCTGGCCACGCAGGTCAGCAACCCGAAGACTGCCGTGGTCTACGCCAGCATCTTCGCGGCCTTCCTGCCGCGCGAGGTGCCGCTGGTGCTCGCACTGGCGGTGCCGGCGGTCATCTTCTGCATCGAGACGGGCTGGTACGCCATCGTGGCGCTGGCGCTTTCCTCGGCAGCGCCACGCTCGGCCTACCTGCGCTACAAGGTCTGGATCGACCGGGCCGCCGGCGGCGTGATGGGGCTGCTGGGCCTGCGGCTGATCTGGTCGGCCGTGCGCGGCAACTGAGCCGACGCTACAACAGGCTCTCCGGCGTCAGCGGCGCCAGCAGTTCGAGCATGGTCCGGTCCCAGAAGCCGGAGTCGGGCTCCTCGCTCAGCACAGTGAGCTTGCCGGCGTCGTCGCTGACCCATTCGATGCGCGACTCGTTGCTGCCCTCGGCAAAGCGCAGCCGGTAGGCGCCCTGCTGCTTGAGCACGTCGATGAGCTTGAGCGCCTGCTGCGCCATCTCGGGGCTGCGGATGAAGAGGCCGATCTCGGTGTTGTGCGTCTCCGAGCGCGGATCGAAATTCATCGAGCCGACGAAAAGAATGCGCCGGTCGATCACCGCCGACTTGGCGTGCAGCCTGCCTACCGAGGTGCCGAACAGGCCGAGCCGCACGCTGCGCCGGGTGCGCGTGGAGCTCAGTTCGTAGAGGTCGGCGCCGAGCTTGAGCATGTCGGGCCGGTAGCGGCGGTAGGCGGTGTGCACCAGCGGCTCGTCGGTGGCGGCCAGCGAATTGGTGACGACGCTGATCTTCACGTTGCGGCCGCGGATCTCGCGCATCACCTCCAGCCCCGAGGCGCCCGGAATGAGGTAGGGCGAGACGATGGTCACCTCGGAGCGCGCACGGCGCATCTGCTCGACCACGTTGTAGCGCACGCTGTCGACGTCCAGCAGCGGCACGCCGCCGTATGAGGCGGTCTTGCCGATCACGCGCTCGGGCGAATCGGCGTAGGCCTCTGCGGTGGCCCAGATCAGTCCGAGCTTGCCGGCGTTCAGGTCTTCCGCCATCGGGCTGTAGCCAAGCAGGTCGTTGGGCGCGGGCGGCGGCGGCGGTGGCGTGGTGTCGGGGCCGGTGGCGACATCGAAGCGCTTCTGCAGCTCCTCGCGCGACAGGTCGCTGGCCACCACCGACTGGATCGGCCGCACGTAGATGCTGTTCCAGTACTGGTCGAACAGGCTGCCCAGCCGCGGGATCAGCGCGCCGGTGACGAAGGTGTCGAGGTCTAGAAAGTTCTCGCCCGCCGTGCGCCTGAAATACTGGTTGCCGATGTTGCGCCCGCCCGCCACCGCCATCGCGCCGTCGGCAATGAACAGCTTGTTGTGCATGCGGCGGTTCACGCGGCTGAAGTCGAAGAGCGACGCGCTGAAGCGCTTCAGCAGGCTGCCGCGCCCGGCCGGGAACGGGTTGAACAGGCGCAGCTCCACGTTGGGCGTGGCGGCCAGGCCGAGCAGCAGCTCGTCTTCGCCGGAGGTGTAGAGGTCGTCCATCAGCAGCCGCACGCGCACGCCGCGCTGGGCGGCGTCGCGCAGGGTGCGCATCAGGTAGCGGCCGGTCTCGTCGTTCTCGATCTGGTAGTACTGCACGTCGAGCGTGCGCTGCGCGCGACGGGCCAGCTGGATACGGGTGTCGAAGGCGAAGTCGCCGCCGGGCATGAGGCGAAAGCCGCTCAGGTCGGGGTCGGGCTGCGAGGCCAGCGCGATCTTGCCGAGCGCGGTGTCGGCTGACACGGCCATGGCCTTGGTGGGCGGGCGCGGCGCCTCGTCGGGCAATGTGGCGCAGCCTGCGAACAGCAAGACCGCCGCCATGACGAAAACCCAATGCCCACAACGCGAAAGCGACGGCAGGCGACGGGTCATCGGTGGCTTTCTACAGGGCCTTGCGAAGGTTGGCGGGCGCGATGCGCAGCGCCTCGCGGTACTTGGCCACGGTGCGGCGCGCGCACTCGATGCCCTGCTCTTTCAGCATCTCTGAAATCTGGCTGTCCGACAGCGGCTTCTTGATGCTCTCGGAGCTGACGAACTGCTTGATCAGCGCGCGCACCGCGGTGCTCGACGCATTGCCGCCGGTCTCGGTGCCCAGCGCCGAGCCGAAGAAGTACTTGAGCTCGACCGTGCCGAAGGGCGTGGCCATGTACTTGGCGGTGGTCACGCGCGAGATGGTCGATTCGTGCAGGCCCAGCTCGTCGGCAATCTCGCGCAGCACCAGTGGACGCATCGCGAGTTCGCCGTGCACGAAGTAGCTCTTCTGCCGCTCGACGATAGCGTTGCTCACGCGCAGGATGGTGTCGAAGCGCTGCTGGATGTTCTTGATGAACCAGCGCGCCTCCTGCAGCCGCTGCGACAGCGCCTGGCTGCCTTCGCCCTTGTGCGACTTGAGTGCGCCGGCATAGATGTCGTGCACGCGCAGGCGCGGCATCACCTCGGGGTTCAGCATGACGCGGAACTTCACATTGGTGCCGCGGCCCGTCTTGGTGACGATCACGTCGGGAATGACGATGTTGCGCTCGACGTCGACGAAGCGCCGGCCCGGCTTCGGCTCGAGCCGCGCGATGATCTGCAACGCCGAGCGCACCAGCTCCTCGTTGCTGCGGGTGAGCGTGGCCAGGCGCTTGAAGTCGCGGCGCGCGAGCAGCTCCATTGGCTGCTTGCAGATGGCAATGGCGGTCTTGCGGACCAGTTCTTCCTCGTCGGTCTCGTCCTCGCGGGCCAGGGCGCGCAGCTGGATGCCCAGGCATTCGCCGAGGTCGCGCGCGCCGACGCCGGCGGGTTCCAGGCTTTGCAGCAGGCCGAGCGCCACCTGAAAGTGATGCACGAGGTCGTCGAACTGGTCGTTGTCGTCGCCGGCCAGGCCCGAGGCCAGTGCGGGCAGCGAGTCTTCTAGGTAGCCGTCGTCGTTGAGCGATTCGATGAGAAAGCGCAGCGCGGCGCTGTCGTTCTCGTTCAGGCGCAGGCTCAGCGCCTGGCGATGCAGGAAGGACTGCAGCGACTCCTGGCTGCGCGCGAGTTCGGTGGCGTCGGCACGTTCGTCGTCGCCGAGGTTGTTCTGGCGCGCGGGCGCATCGCTGCCCCATTCGCTGTCGTCGGGCGCCATGTCGACGGTGCCGTCGCCTTCCCAGTCGGGCTCGCGCTCGGTGATCTCGGCAGCGGGGCCGTCGGTGTCGGCCGTGGTGGTGGTGCTGGTTTCGGTGGAAGCAGTGGACGCGCTGGCGGCGGGCGAAGCGAAGTCGCTTTCGCCGTCGCCGCTATCGCCGCCGTCGTCGCGCGGCACCGGGGCATCGGCCGTGTCGAGCCCGAATTCCTCGCGCGCCGCTTCTTCAGCCGTGCGCTCGAGGAACGGGTTCTCGTCGAGCATCTGCTCCACCTCCTGGCTCAGTTCGAGCGTGGAGAGTTGAAGCAGCCTGATCGACTGCTGCAGCTGTGGCGTCAACGCCAGATGCTGCGAGACGCGAAGGGATAGCCCTTGCTTCATGGGAACCGCTCCCGCCCTTACATGCGGAAGTGTTCGCCCAAGTACACCCTGCGTACTTCGGCGTTGTCGACGATCTCCGAGGGTGTGCCTTGTGCCAGCACATGCCCGTCGCTGATGATGAAAGCGTGATCGCAGATGCCCAGCGTTTCACGCACGTTGTGGTCGGTGATGAGCACGCCGATGCCGCGCTCCTTCAGGAAACTGATGATCCGCTGGATCTCGATCACCGCGATCGGGTCGATGCCGGCGAAGGGCTCGTCCAGCAGGATGAAGCGCGGCTGCGTAGCCAGCGCACGCGCAATTTCGACGCGGCGGCGCTCGCCGCCCGACAGCGCGAGCGCGGGCGAATCGCGCAGGTGGTCGACGCGCAGGTCGGCCAGCAGCTCGGCCAGGCGCTCGTCCATGTGCTGCTTCGACAGCGGCGCCATCTTGCCGTTCTCGTCGGGCTCGCTCTGGAGCTCGAGCACGGCGCGCACGTTTTCCTCGACCGTGAGCTTGCGGAAGATCGAGGCTTCCTGCGGCAGGTAGCTCAGGCCCATGCGGGCGCGGCGGTGGATCGGCATGTGGGCGATGGGCTCGCCGTCGATGCTGATGTCGCCCGCGTCGGCGCGCACCAGGCCCACGATCATGTAGAACGAGGTGGTCTTGCCCGCGCCGTTCGGCCCGAGCAACCCGACGACTTCGCCCTTCTGCACGTCGAGCGAGACGTCTTTCACGACCGTGCGGCTGCCGTAGCTCTTCTTCAGGCCGCGCGCGATCAGGCGGCTGCCCGGTGCGCCGTTGGCGTCCTGCGTTCCTGCGGTTTCGATCACTTGCGGGTTTCTCCCTGGTCACTGAGCGTGGTGCTCTGGCGCAGGCCCTTGCCGGGTGCGGGCGTGGGCGCCGGCGGCGCCGCCTTCGCGCCGGCCGGAGCCGAGGCACCGGCTGCCGGTGCGGTGGCGGCCTTGGGGGTCAGGATGGTCTTGACGCGCCCGCCCGGGGTGGACGCGTTGACGGCGGTGTTCGGCGGCACGGTGGAACCGTTGACCGTGTAGGTGTCGTTGCTCTGGTCGTAGACGATCAGCGCGCCCTGGCTCTCGTCGTTCGGCGTAGCGCCGAGCAGGCGGCGCATGGTGGCGTTGCGGATGAACTTGACGTTGTCGGCGCGGCTGTCGTACTCGATGACTTCCGACTCGCCCTCGATCCACTCGTCGGGCGCATTGCGTTTCTGCTTGTAGTAGGCCCGCTTGCCCGGTGCCGCCGTGACCACGCCGTACTGGT
The DNA here is from genome assembly GCF_059416325.1 of Variovorax sp. GW821-FHT09D05. Classification (NCBI taxonomy): domain Bacteria; kingdom Pseudomonadati; phylum Pseudomonadota; class Betaproteobacteria; order Burkholderiales; family Comamonadaceae; genus Variovorax; species Variovorax sp. GW821-FHT09D05. Next base: position 430,606 of record NZ_JBWKOZ010000007.1, read on the forward strand.
AGCCCTCGGGGTCCTGGCGTACATCCATGCGTGCGCCGCGGATGATGATCGTGCCCTTCGTAACGAGCACGTTACCGGTGAACACGCTGGTCTGCTTCAGGTCGTCGTAGCGCATCGAGTCCGACTCGATGTTCATCGGCTTGGTGCGGTCGGCGGTTTCGGCCAGTGCGCCCGAGGCAAGGCCGGCCAGCAACAGCGCGCCGGCGGCCAGGCGGCCGATGCGACGAAGGAAGGGAGTGGTGGGGTGAGAGTGCAATGTCATAGAGGCACGAAACTTGCTCGGCATTGTATGCGGCTGATTGCGTCAGCCCCGCACGCACAGATGAAAAAGCCCGCCGATGCGGGCTTGACTTTCTTCCTGGAACACCGCGGAACCGGCTCCGCCGGACCGCGATCCTGGGGGGTCAGCCCTTCTTCGCTTCGCCGATCAGATAGTTCACGACCTGAAGCACTTTGGTCATGTTGCCGGCGGTTTCGCCATCCACATACCAGCGGCCGGCCACGGCCATTGCCGGCACGCCAGCCACCTTGTAGGCGTCGGTCATTTGCGAGGCGCGCTTGGCCTTGCTGGCCACGCCGAAGGAGGTGAAGACTTCCTTGAACTTGGCGCCGTCCAGGCCGTTGGCGGCGGCCCAGGCAATGATGTTGGCGTCGCCGTTCACGTTCTGGCGCTGCGCGTGGATCGCGTTGAACACCTTCGGCTGATATTCGTCGACCTTGCCCATCGCCTCGAGCGCGTAGTACAGGCGCTGCTTGGCTTCGACGTCGTTGCCCACGAAAGGCACGGGGATGCGGCGGAAGGCGACTTCCTTGGGCACCGTCTTGATCCAGGCTTCCAGCGCCGGCTCGAAGTCGTTGCAATGCGGGCAGTTGTACGAGAAGAACTCGACCACCTCGATCTTGCCGGCGGGCGCGTCGACCGGCACGCGCTTGTCGAGCACCAGGTACTCGGTGCCGGCCTTGGGCGCACGCGCCTGGGCGTGGGCCGGGTTGGCAGCCAGGGACAGCAGCCCGAGCGAAGTGGCGGCCAGCGAAAAGTCACGACGTTTCATTGAAAGAGCTCTCCAGTTGTTACGGCAGACTGAGCCGGCGCGCGGCGGGGAGTTCCCCCTCATCCGGCGCGCCCGAGGCAGTGGATGGTGGCGGCAAACGCCGCGCGGCGAAGCTTAGGGGCTATTTGTGTCGGCTGCCGGGTCAGCGCTGCACGCGAACCAGCGCCGAATCCATGCCGCCGCCGTCGAGCCGCTCCTTGAGGCGGTCGGCGTCGTCCTTCTTGTTGAAGGGGCCCGCGCGCACGCGGTAGACGGTGCGGCCCGCCTGCTCGCGCTCGGTGACCTTGGCCTCGACGCCCATCAGCGACAGCTTGGCGCGCTGGGCCTCGGCGTCGTCGGTGGTGCGGAAGGCGCCGGCCTGCACGAAGTACATGAACGGATCGGGGCCCGAACTGCTGCTGCCGGCATTGCTGTTGCTGCTCGGTGCGGCCGACGCGGTGGTCGTGCTGCCGGAGCTGGCGCCGCCGCCCGAGCGCGCCCGGGCCAGGTCGCCCAGCGGATCGTTCGACGGCGGCAGGGCATTGGCTTCGGCCGGCACCGGCGCAGGGCGCGGCGGCTTGGGCGCCACCACCACGGGCACCGGCGGTGCGGTCGTGGGCGGGGCGGTGGCAGGGGCCACGGCGGTGGTGGCCGGCTCGCCGGTGACGGGGTTGACCGGGCCGGTAGGTGCGGGCGCCGGCTTGGCAGCGCCTGCCTTGCCGGCCAGCGGCGCGTTCGGGTCCCAGTCGCGGTTCTTGCGGGCTTCGGCCTCGTCCTGCTCGGCGCCGCCGCGCTGCGTCTTGGTCACGAACGGGATCGGCACCTTGGTCACATAGACCGCGATGCCCAGCGCGACGCCCAGGCCGAGCACCAGCCCGATGATCAGGCCGATGACGATGTTGCCGCGTTGTCTGGTTGTCTTCTTCATGGTGAGGAGGTTCACATCTTGCTCGGCGCACTGACGCCGAGAATCGCGAGGCCATTGTGCAGCACCTGCGCGGTCGCGGCGACCAGCGCCAGGCGGGCCAGCTTGACCTTTTCGTCGTCGACCAGGATGCGCTCGGCGTCGTAGTAGCTGTGGTAGCTGGCGGCCAGCTCGCGCAGGTAGAACGTGACGTCGTGCGGGGCGAAGTCCTTCGACGCAGCCGTCAGCATGGCCGGGTACTTGGCCAGCAGCAGCATCAGCGCCTGGGCCGCCGGGCTTTCGAGCGGCGACAGGTCGACGTCCTTCAACGTGGCCGCGTCGCCGCCCCAGCCGGCCAGCACCGAGCAGATGCGCGCATGCGCGTACTGCACGTAATAAACCGGGTTGTCGTTGTTTTTCGTCACCGCGAGGTCGACGTCGAAGGTGTATTCGGTGTCGGGCTTGCGGCTGAGCAGGAAGAAGCGGATGGCATCGGTGCTGGTCCACTCGATCAGGTCGCGCAGCGTGACGTAGCTGCCGGCGCGCTTGCTGATCTTGACCTCTTCGCCGCCCTTCATGACGCGCACCATGGTGTGCAGCACATAGTCGGGGTAGCCCTCGGGAATGCCTTCGCCCGCCGCCTGCAGGCCGGCGCGCACCCGGGCGATGGTGCCGTGGTGGTCGGTGCCCTGGATGTTGATGACCTTGTGGAAGCCGCGCTCCCACTTGGCGATGTGATACGCGACGTCGGGCACGAAGTACGTGTACGTGCCGTCCTGCTTCTTCATCACGCGGTCCTTGTCGTCGCCGTAGTCGGTCGACTTCAGCCACAGCGCGCCGTCTTGTTCGTAGGTCTTGCCGGCGGCCACGAGCTTCTGCACGGCAGCTTCGACGCGGCCGCTGGTATAGAGGCTGGACTCCAGGTAGTACTGGTCGAAATGAACGCGGAAGGCCTGCAGGTCGAGGTCTTGCTCGCGGCGCAGATAGGCCACGGCGAACTCGCGGATCGCGTCGATATCGTCGATGTTTCCGCTGGCGGTGACTTCGCGGTCTTCCGACTTGACGGTCTTCTTCGCCTTGAAGTCTTCGGCGATGTCGGCGATGTAGTCGCCGTTATAGGCAGGGGCCTTCTCGCCGCTGGGCCATTCGGCGTCGCCGGGCTTGAAGCCGCGGGCGCGCAGCTGTGTGCTGGTGGCCAGCGTCTGGATCTGCACGCCGGCGTCGTTGTAGTAGTACTCGCGCCAGACGCTTTCGCCCTGCGAGGCGCGCAGGTTGCAGATGGCGTCGCCCAGTGCCGCCTGGCGGCCGTGGCCGACGTGCAGCGGGCCGGTCGGGTTGGCCGAGACGAACTCGACCAGCACCTTTTCGCCGGTGGCGGGCTGTTGCCCGAAAGTATTCCCGGCCGACAGCACCTCGCGCACGATCTGCTGCTTGGCCGTCGTCTTCAGGCGGATGTTGAGAAAGCCGGGCCCGGCGATCTCGATGGCCTCGACCCATTGGCCGAAAGCGGGGGTGGCGAGCAGCGCAGCGCTCAGTTGCTCGGCCAGTTCGCGGGGCTTGCGCCCCAGCGGTTTGGCGAGCTGCATGGCGGCCGTGCTGGCGAAATCGCCATGCGCAGCCACCTTGGGCGACTCGAACGCGGCTTTGGAGCCAGCGCCGGGCGAGAAGGATTCGAGCGTGTTCGCGAGCGCCGCGAGCAGCTCCTGTTTGACCAATAGCATCCGGGAATTTTACCGGGGGCAAACCCGGGTGCAGTTGACGATGGTCATCCGATTGTTGGCTTGGCCCGTTAGGATGGTCGGCCCCAAGGCGGGGCTCCTGTCACAACCCAACCTTGCAAGGACACATCACCATGAAGAAGCTCCTTTCCCTGCTCGCACTCGGCGCCTGTCTTTCCTTCGGCGCCGCACAGGCTCAAGACAAGGCCGCCACCCCGGCACCAGCCCCCGCCGCCGCTGCTGCACCCGCCGCCGCCGGCGCAAGCTGCGAATCCAAGGCTGTGGACAAGAACGGCAAGGCCCTCGCTGGCGCGGCCAAGGCCAGCTCCATCAAGAAGTGCGAGAAGGACACCAAGGCTGCAGCTGCTCCCGCCTGCGCCGCCAAGGCCGTCGACAAGAACGGCAAGGCACTGGCCGGCGCCGCCAAGAACAGCTTCATGAAGAAGTGCGAGAAAGACGCCAAGGCCTGAAGCCACGCTGCGCTAACAATTGTGAAAAGAGGCCCGCCACGTGCGGGCCTTTTTCATGGCCGCGCCAACGCACCACGCTACTTCAGCACGCCCAGCAGGTTGTTGAAGTCGTCGGTCCAGGGCCGCTGGCCCGGCTTCGTGGCGATCGGCGTCGCGGCCTCCCGTATCAGCTCGCGCGCCAGCACCTGCGGATCGCGCGCGACCAGCACCCAGTCGGTACGGTGCAGCCAGTCGGACTGCTCAGCCTCGTCGTGCACCAGCACCGCGTGCAGTCCCCGGGCCTCGGCCACTTTGGCGATCACGGGAGCGAGCGCCAGGAACCGGTTGGTCACGTGAAAGGCGATCACGCCGTCGGGCTTCATGTGCCGCAGGTACACGTCCATCGCCTCGGCCGTGAGAAGGTGAACCGGCACCGAGTCCCCTGAAAAGGCGTCGACCGCGAGCACGTCGAAACCCTGCGCCGGCTCTCGCTCCAGCGCCAGCCGGGCATCGCCGAGCACGCGTTCGATGCGCGCTTCGCTGTCGCGCAGGAAACTGAACTCCTTGTCCGCCAGCGCGAACACCTGCGGATTGATATCGTAGAAGCGGTAGACGTCGCCGCTGCGGCCATAGGTCGCGAGCGTGCCCGCACCCAGTCCGATCAGGCCCACGCGGCGCGGCGCGGCCGGCGCAGAGTCGATCGCGCGGCCGATGCCGGAGGTTTCGCCGTAGTAGGTGGTGGGCTCGTGCCGACGCTCCGGGTCCAGGAACTGCGAGCCGTGCTTGATCGACCCATGCGCCAGCTGGCGCACGTTGTCGGACGGAGGATCGCCCGTCGTGTCGTAGACCAGCAGCGCCCCATAGAAATTGCGCTGCAGGCTGCGCGCGCCCGACCGGTCGCTGCCGACCTGCAGCAGCAGGAAGAGCGTGCAGCAGGCGGCCAGCACCACGCAGCAGACCCGCAGCCACACCCGCTGGCGCAGCACGGCCGCCGCCGCCAGCGCGGTCAGCATCAGGCCGAGCCCCAGCTCGTAGTAGGCCACCAGCACATGCGGCGCGACCAGCCCGACCGTCACCCCACCCAGCGCCCCGCCGAGCGACATCATCAGATAGAAGCGCGTGAGGTAGCGCGGCTCCGGCCGCAGCTTCGCGGTTTCGCCGTGCAGGAACATGCACAGCACGAACAGCCCCGACACATACAGCGGCAGCGCAATGCGGACCTCGGCGCCGATGTGGTGCTGCAGGCCGAAGGCGCACAGCAGCAGCATGACGGCCGCCAACGGCAGGAACACGCCGCGCCTGTACCAGCGGTCGCTCTCGAAGCACAGGACGAAAGTCAGCAGGTACAGCGACAGCGGCAGCACCCAAAGGAATGGCACCGCGGCAACGTTCTGGGTGATGTGGTTCGTCACGGCCAGCAGCAGCCACGACGCCAGCGCCGGCAGCGCGAGCCACAGCAGGTAGTCGGCGACGCGCGGCGGCTTGTCCTCCACGACAACCTGGGCGGCCTGGCCCGGCGATGACTGCTGCGGCACTACCTCGGCCGTCAATCGCCGCGCCATGTACAGCGTCGTGCCGGCACACAGCACCACGAAGGCGGCGTAGCCCCACGACCATCCGTGCGCCTGCTGCAGCAGCGTGCTGCGCGGCTCGATCAGCACGGGATAGCTCAGCAGCGACAGCAGCGAGGCCAGGTTCGACAGCGAGAAATAGCGGTACACCTGCGCGCCCCACGGCGTGCACGCTACCCATGACTGCACCAGCGGCCCGGTGGTCGAGAGCAGGAAATACGGCAGGCCGATGGTGCCGAACAGCAGCCCCAGGATGCGCCAGGCCGGGTCTTCGGTGCCCGTCGGCTTCCAGTTCGCGCTCACCACGATCGGAAGAAACGCCAGGCTCGCGAGCAGCAGCGCCACATGCAGCACGGCCTGCGCCCGCATGCGCAGATGGCGCGTGACCCAGTCGGAATACGCGTACCCCGCCAGCAGCACCACCTGGAAGAACACCATGCAGATCGACCACACCGCGGCCGAGCCGCCGAACCACGGAAGAATCTGCTTCGCGATCAGCGGCTGGACCAGGAACAGCAGGAACGCGCTGCTGAAGATGGTTCCGGCAAACAGAAGCTGGATGCCGGGGTGTCCCATGCCGGGCTTACTTGCCGAAGCCGCGTGCCAGGAACACCGCTACCAGCGGAATCAGCGCTATAAGGTGCGCCTGCACCATCACCAGCTTGCGCGTTTTCTTGATGTCGGCCTCGGCCGGCAGCTTGCCGGTGGCGCGCAGCGTCTTGCGCCAGCGGAAGTAGGTGAGCGTCGGGAAGATCGAGAGCACGCCCACGATGATGAACAGCCCCAGCTTCACGTGCAGCAGCGGGTTGGTCCAGTACCAGGCCGTGCCCTTCACGCCCCACCAGGTGCGCGCGATGCCCGTGGCGAGCACCGCGATGGCGGCAATGCCGTAGACCATGTCGACCTTGGCCAGCCGCTCGACCACTGCGGCGTTGAGCCACTGCACGCGGCATAGCGCCGCTTCGCTGGAAATGAAGACAACCATCGTGAGGATGGCAAGCAAGTGCAGGTACGCGAGGATGGCTTCGAGCGTCATCGATGGCTTTCTTCCGAGTGGGGTTGCAAATGCAAACAGATTGTGACGCCGTCGATGCGCCTCAGGCCCTTCCACCCCAGAATTCCGGGTTGCCGTATTGCTCCTTGAGGAAATCAAGCCACAGTCGCACCCGCAGCGGCAGGTGCTTGGCGCCCGCGAACACCGCGTAGATGCCGTTGGGCGGCGCGGCGAATTCGTCGAGCAGGGGCACGAGCAGGCCGGCATCGATCTCGGCCTCGACCTCCCAGGTGCTGCGCCAGGCAATGCCGTGGCCGGCCAGGCACCAGTCGTGCAGCACCTGGCCGTCGGAGCAATCGAGCGGGCCGCTGGGGCGCAGGTGGATCAGTTCCTGGTTGCCTTCCTCGTTGACGATGCGAAACGCCCAGCCGCGCGTCTGCGAGGCATCGCTCGACAGCGTGAGGCAGGCAAAGCGCGAGAGCTCGCCCGGGTGCTTGGGCATGCCGTGGCGGCGCACGAACTCGGGCGTGGCCACGCAGCGGCGGCGGTTGTCGGCGAGCCGCACGCTCACGAGCGATGAATCGGGCAGGTCGCCCACGCGCACCGCGCAATCGAAGCTCTCGCCGGTGACGTCGACCACGCGGTCGCTGAGGTTCAGCGAGATCGTCACTTCCGGATGCAGCGCATGAAAGCGCGGCACCAGCGGCGCGACGTGGCGGCGGCCGAAGCCGGCCGGCGCCGTTACGCGCAGGTGGCCGCTGGCCTTGATGCCGCCGGCACTCACGCTGGCTTCTGCGTTGGCGAATTCGGTCAGCAGGCGCTGGCAATCCTCGAGAAATGCGCTGCCCTCGTGCGTGAGCGTGATGCGCCGCGTGGTGCGCACCAGCAGCTTGACGCCCAGGCGCTCTTCCAGCGCATCGAGCCGGCGCCCCATGATCGCGGGCGCCACGCCCTCGGCCTTGGCCGCGGCCGTGAGACCGCCGCGGGTCGCGACCGAGACGAAGGATTCGAGCTGCTTGAGGCGGTCCATGGGGCGGAAACTATATCGCCCGCCGGTTTATTGGTTAGCTGGAAGGCGCCTATTCGGGCCGCACGCCCGCCTCGCGCACCGCCGCGCCCCAGCGCGCATGCTCGGCCTTGACGTACTGCGCCGCCTGCTCCGGACTGCCGCCTACGGGCGTGCTGCCTTCGGCCAGCAACTGCGAGATGGTCGCGGGCTTGGCCAGCGCCTTGTCGACGGCGGCACTGAGCTTCTTCACGATATCGGCGGGCGTGCCGGCCGGCACCACGAGCGCCTTCCAGTCCACCGCCTCGAAGCCCTTGTAGCTCTCGCCCACGGTCGGCACCTCGGGCATCACCGGCAGGCGCTTGGCCGAGGTGACGGCCAGCGCGCGCAGCTTGCCGCCCTTGACCATGGCGAGCGCGCCCTGCGGCGTGGCGAACATGTAGTCGGTCTGGCCGCCGAGCAGGTCGGTGATGGCCGGCGCGGCGCCCTTGTACGGCACGTTGAGCACCTGAAAGCCCGCGCGCTTCGCGAGCACCTCGCCGGCCATGTGGCCCAGCGTGCCGGTGCCGGCAAGCGCCTGCTTGATCTCGCCGGGCTTGGCCTTGGCGGCCGCGACCAGATCGGCCAGCGACTTGTACGGCGCGTCCGCGCGCACCACCAGCACCACGGGCTGCGAGGCCACGACCGACACCGGCACCAGGTCCTTCAGCGCGTCGTAGGGCATCTTGGGGAACAGCGTCGGGTTGATCGCGAGGTTGGCGGTCTGGCCCAAGCCGATGGTGTAGCCGTCGGGCTTGGACTTGGCGACCACGTCCATGCCGATGTTGCCGTTGCCGCCCGCGCGGTTGTCGACGATGAAGGTCCACTTGGTGTCGTCGACGAGCTTCTGCGCGATGAGGCGCGCCACGATGTCGGTGGCGCCGCCGGGCGTGTAGGGCACGACGAGACGCACGGGCTTGTCGGGCCAGGCCGTGTCGGCAAGGGCGGGAGCGGCGTTCAGGCATGCGGCGGCCGCGGCGCACGCCAGCAAGGCGCGCCGTGTGATGAAAAACATGGGGTCAATCTCCGAGGGTGATGTGTTGTGTTTCGAGCGCGGCGATTTCTTCGTCGCTGTAGCCCACTTCTTTCAGCAGCTCGCGGCTGTGCTCGCCGACGTGCGGCGGCTGCAGCCGGATGCCGGGCCGTTCGCCTCCCAGCGTGAACGGCATCAGCGGCACCTTGGCCGTGCTGCCGTCGTTCATGCGCACCGGCGCAAGGCCGCCGGTGGCGTTCAGGTGCGGGTCGTCGAACAGCTCCTGCGGCTTGGTGATGGGCGCGAAGGGCAGCTCGTTCTGCTCGAACACCGCGCTGAGCTCGGCCGCGCTGTGGTTCGCGAGGTGCGAGCGCAGGATGGGCATCATCCATTCGCGCGCCAGCACGCGGTCGTTGTTGGTCTTCAGGCGCGGGTCGGCCAGCATGTCCTCCAGGCCGAAGGCCTTGCAGAAGATGGCCCACTGCTTGTCGCTCACTGCCGCCAGGAAGATCTGCTCGCCGTCCTTCACGGTGAACACGTCGTACACAGCCCAGGCCGAGATGCGGCTGGGCATCGGGTCGGCCGCCTTGCCGGTGGCGGCGAACTGCATCATGTGCTGCGCGACCAGGAACACGTTGTTCTCGAACAGCGCGGACTGCACTTCGCAGCCCTTGCCGGTGAGGTCGCGCTGGCGCAGCGCTGCCATCGCGCCGATGGCGCCGAACATGCCGCCCATGATGTCGTTCACGCTGGTGCCCGCGCGCAGCGGGTCGCCCGAGCGGCCCGTCATGTAGGCAAGGCCGCCCATCATCTGCACCACTTCGTCGAGCGCGGTGCGGTGGTCGTACGGGCCGGGCAGAAAGCCCTTGTGGCTCACGTAGACGAGGCGCGGGTTGAGCTTGCTGAGCGTGTCGTAGTCGAGCCCCAGCTTCTTCATGGTGCCGGGCTTGAAGTTCTCGCTGACGATGTCGGCGGTGGCGATGAGGCGCAGCGCAGCCTCCACGCCCTCGGGCTTCTTCAGGTCGAGCGCGATGCTCTTCTTGTTGCGGTTGAAGGTCGGGAAGAAGCCCGAGCCCGAGCCGAGCAGGCGGCGCGTGTTGTCGCCCTCGATGGGCTCGACCTTGATGACCTCGGCGCCGAGGTCGGCCAGCAGCAGGCCGCAGGTCGGGCCCATGACCATGTGGGTGAACTCGACGACGCGGACGCCGGCATAAGGAAGAGGATTGGCTTCAGACATGTTGTGCGGTGTGTTCCTGGACGAAGCCCTTGGGCAATCCGGCTTCCGGCGTCATGCCGTAGACCGGCTCGCCCGGCAGGCCGGCCATGAGCGGCGCGCGCGCCGCAATGAGTTTCTGGATGTCGATGCCGGTGCGCACGCCCATGGCCTCGAACATGAACACAAGGTCTTCGGTAACGGCATTGCCCGAGGCGCCCGGCGCATAAGGGCAGCCGCCGAGACCGCCGAGCGATGCATCGAAGGTACGCACGCCCTCGTCCCAAGCCGCGAGGCAGTTGGCGATGCCAAGTCCGCGCGTGTTGTGCATGTGGGCCGCACCGGCGTGCCTGCCGATCTCCGCGCGCAGCCGCTTGAAGAGGCGGCGCACCTGCGCGGGGTTGGCGTAGCCCACGGTGTCGGACAGGCCCGATTCGTCGGCGCCGGCCTCCATGCATTGCGCGGCCAGGCGGATCACGTCGTCTTCGGGCACCAGGCCCTGCAACGTGCAGCCGAAGGCGGTGGAGATGCCGGCTTCGAGCTTCACATGCGGCGCAATGGCGCGGCGCAGATCGGAAATGGCGCGCACCTCCTCGACCATTTCGGTCGGTGTCTTGCGCACGTTGGCCAGCGAGTGCGCCACGCTGGCCGACACCGGCATCGTGAGCTTGTGCACGCCGGCTTCGAGCGCGGCCTGCGCGCCCTTGCGATTGGGCACCAGTGCCATCACGGTGAGGCCGGGCAGCGTGACGGCGTGGCGCACCACCTCGGCGGCGTCGGCCATCTGCGGCAGCAGCTTCGCGGGCACGAAGGACGCGACCTCGATCTCGCGGATGCCGGCGGCGTAGAGCGCGTCGATCCAGCGCAGCTTGTCGGCCGTGGACATCGTGGCCTTGACCGACTGAAGGCCGTCGCGCGGGCCGACCTCGCTGATGAGGACGTCGGGGGGTGTCATCGGACTTGTCTCCTTCGATGGAATCGTGGAATCGCTTGACTGTTCTATCTTGCAGAACTATATTCCGTTAAACAGAATTAGACCGTCGATCCACCCGACTGTCAAGCCGACCCATTCCCTCCCTCCTCCTCCTCATGCCCCGCAAAGCCCAGACCGAATCCGTGTCCGACCTCAATGCCGCCCCTGGCGGCGCGGCGGCGGTCGACCGCGCGCTGAGCCTGCTCTCGGCCTTTCAGCCGGGCGACGAGGCGCTGTCGCTCGCGCAGTTCGCCGAGCGCACGCAGCTCTACAAGAGCACCGTGCTGCGGCTGCTGGCCTCGCTCGAACATGCGCGGCTCATCCGCCGGCAGGACGACGGGCGCTATGCGCTGGGCATGGAGATCGCGCGGCTGCACGGGCTGTACGCGGCGTCGCAGTCGCTCGACCGCATCGTGCTGCCGGTGCTGCGTTCGCTCGCTGCAACAACGGGCGAAAGCGCGGCGTACCACGTGCGACAGGACCAGGGCGACAGCTGGGTGCGCCTGTGCCAGTTCCGGGTCGATTCATCGCACGTGGTGCGAGACCACGTGCGCGTTGGCGACCTGCTGCCCAACGACCGGGGCGCGGGTGCGCGCGTGCTGATCGCCTTCGGCCCGGAGGCCGAACAGCCGCGTGGCACGAAGGAACGCAAGCTGTACGACGGCATTCGCGCGCAGGGCTACTGCGCGCTGGTGGGCGACCGCACGGCCGAACTGGCGGGCATCTCGGCGCCGGTGTTCCATGCGGACGGCAGCCTTGCCGCGGCAGTCACGCTGACCATGCCCACGCACCGCTACGACGAGCGCTACATCGAGCCAGTGCAGGCTGCAGCGCGGGAGCTCGGCGGACAGGTCTGAGCGATCAGGACTCGGCCTTGAAGCCCGAGTTCTTGATCGGCATTTCCCAGCGCTTCAGATGCGCCGACTGGATGGCCGCGAGTTCGCTCGGCCCGGCATGCGCGGGCACCAGCCCCAGCGAATAGATCTTCTCCTGCACGTCGGGCATGCGCAGCGCATCGGCCACGGCCTTGTCGATCCGTGCGACCACTTCAGGCGACATCCCCGGCGGGCCATAGAGGCCGAAGAACGCGTCGGCCGTCACGTTGATGCCCGACTCCTTCAGCGTCGGCACGTCGGGCAGCGCGCGGCTGCGCTGCTCGCCCGTCACCGCGAGGATGCGGACCTTGCCGGCGCGGTGGTGCTCGATGGTTTCCGAGGCCGTGTCGACCATCAGCGGCACCTGGCCGCCGATCAGGTCTTGTGCAGCCGGCGCGCCACCGCGGTAGGCCACGTGCGTCATCGACACGCCGGCCGCCTGGGCGATCAGTTGTCCGGCAAAGTGCGGCACCGTGCCCGCGCCCGAGGTGGCGTAGTTGGCCTTTGCCGGGTTGGCCTTCATCCACGCCAGCACCGTCTTCAGGTCGCCGGCGGGCGCGCCGGGCCCGGCCGTCACCGCGAAGTCGAAGGTGCAGCCGAGCGCGATCGGCGCGAAGTCCTTCGCCGGGTCGTAGCCGAGGTTCGAGTAGAGCCACGGATGGATCACCATCGCGCCGCTCGGCGAGAACACCAGCGTGGTGCCGTCCGGCGCCGCGCGCCTGAGTTCGCCCAGCGCGAGCCGGCCGGCCGCGCCGGGCTTGTTGTCGATGATGACGTTCTGCCCGAGCGATACGCGCATCTTCTCGGCGAGCACCCGCGCCACCACGTCCGCCGAGCCGCCCGGCGGAAAGCCGACCAGGATCCGCACCGTGCGGTCTTGCTGCGCGAACACCAGCGGCGCAGCGGCCGAGACGGCAAAGGCGGCAGCGGACTGCGCTGCGAACTGACGGCGTTTCATGGTCTTGTCTCCTCGGGGCGTTGTTGAAAAAGGAGTGCCGCCCTGCTCAGCGCAGCGCGGCCAGCACCGCGCGGTTCTGCTCGGGCAGGCCGATGCTGATGCGCAGCCACTGCGGCAGGCCGTAGTTGCCGAGCAGCGAAACCTCGATGCCGGCCGCCAACAGGCGCGCATGCACGGCCTGCGCGTCGCCGACCTGCACCATCAGGAAATTGCCCGACGAGGGAACGTACTCGAGGCCCAGTTCCTTGAAGCCCGCAGCGAGCTGGTCGCGCCCGGCCGTGTTGAGCTCATAAGTGCGCGCGAGGAAGTCCGCATCGCCCAGCGCGGCCACCGCCGCGGCCTGCGCCGGTGTCGTCACGTTGAAGCGCGGGCGGTGCGCGTTCATGCGCGCCGTAAGCGCCGGCTGCGACACGCCGTATCCGATGCGCAGCCCGGCCAGGCCGAAGGCCTTGGAGAAAGTGCGCGCCACGATCAGGTTGGGCAGGCGCCGCACCCACCCGATGCTGTCGTAGCGCTGCGCAGGCGACAGGTACTCGGTGTAGGCCTCGTCGAGCAGCACCGTCACGTGCGCGGGCACCGATTGCAGAAATGCCAGCAGCGGCGCAGCATCGATGAAAGTGCCGGTCGGGTTGTTCGGGTTGGCCACGAACACCAGCTTCGTGTCGTCGCCAATGGCAGCGCGCATGGCGCCCAGGTCGTGGCCGAAGTTGAGCGAGGGCACGACAGTTGCGTGCGCATGGGCCTGCGCCGTGGCCTGCGCGTAGACGACGAAGCCGTACTGCGAATAGACGACGCCCTCGCCGGGCTTCAGGCTGACCTGCGCCGCAAGATGGAGGATTTCGCTCGATCCGCTGCCCAGCGTGAGCCAGTCGGCCGGCACGTCGAGCCGCGCGGCCAGCGCGTTCTTCAGCGCGGTGCCGTTGCTGTCGGGGTAGTTGCCAGCGCCTACGAGCGCGGCGGCGGCCGCGCGGCGGGCCGAGTCGGGCATGCCGAGGGGGTTTTCGTTGGAGGCCAGGAGGATCATGGAAACGGGTCGGAATTTATTTAAGAAGTTAAATATATCCCTCGCCTGCGGCGTTCTTATCAGTGCCTACCCTTTGCGCCCCAGGCCGGTCGCCAGCGATTACCTTCATTTTTGTCACGGATAAATCCCGCTTCCGGCTCTTACTCGCCAGCAAAGTATCGAATAAAGTTCGCTCCAGGATTGCATTTTTCTCAAGGAGAAACCCCATGACCGCCCGCACCACCGCCCACGGACTCCAGGTCGCGACCGAGCTCCACCGCTTCATCGAAGACAAGGTCCTGCCCGCCAGCGGCGTGGCCAGCGACGTCTTCTGGAAGGGCTTCGACGCCATCGTCAGCGACCTCGCGCCGAAGAACATCGCCCTGCTCGCCGAGCGTGACCGACTGCAGAGCGAACTCGACGCCTGGCACAAGAAGAACCCCGGCCCGATCGCCGACATGCCGGCGTATCGCGCCTTCCTCGAGAAGATCGGCTACCTGCTGCCGCAGCCCAAGGGCACGAAGGCCACCACGGCCAACGTCGACTCCGAACTCGCGCTGCAGGCCGGCCCGCAGCTGGTGGTGCCCATCCTGAACGCGCGCTACGCGCTCAACGCCGCCAACGCACGCTGGGGCTCGCTGTACGACGCGCTCTACGGCACCGATGCCATCTCCGAAGCCGGCGGCGCCGAAAAGGGCAAGGGCTACAACCCCGTGCGCGGCGCCAAGGTCATCGAGTTCGCGCGCAACGTGCTCGACCAGGCCGCGCCGCTGGAAAACGGCTCGCACAAGATGGCCACCGGCTACAGCGTGAAGGACGGCAAGCTCGTCGTCACACTGCAAAGCAGCAGCACCGGCCTGGCCGATGCCTCGCAGTTCATCGGCTACCAGGGCGACGCCGCCGCGCCGTCGTCGGTGCTGCTCAAGCACAACGGCATTCACCTCGACATTCGCATCGACCGCAGCACGCCGATCGGCAAGAGCGACGCGGCCGGCGTGAGCGACCTGGTGCTCGAAGCCGCGCTCTCGACCATCCTCGACCTCGAAGACTCGGTGGCCGTGGTCGATGCGGCCGACAAGGTGGTCGCGTATTCGAACTGGCTCGGCATCGTCGAAGGCACGCTGACGGAAGAAGTCGCCAAGGGCGGCAAGACCTTCACGCGCGGCCTGAACCCCGACCGCGAATACACGGGCGCCGACGGCAAGCCCGTCAAGCTGCACGGCCGCTCGCTGATGTTCCTGCGCAATGTGGGCCACCTGATGACCAACCCCGCCGTGCTGTATGCCGGCGGCAAGGAAATCCCCGAAGGCATCCTCGATGCCGTGGTGACCACCACCATCGCCACCATCGACCTGAAGCGCAAGGGCAACTCGCGCACCGGCAGCATCTACATCGTCAAGCCGAAGATGCACGGCCCGGCCGAAGTGGCCTTCGCGAGCGAGCTGTTCGGCCGCGTCGAGCAGCTGCTCGGCCTGCCCGCCAACACCGTGAAGCTCGGCATCATGGACGAGGAGCGCCGCACCAGCGTGAACCTGAAGGCCTGCATCGCCGAGGCCGCCGCGCGCGTGGCCTTCATCAACACCGGCTTCCTCGACCGCACCGGCGACGAGATGCACACCGCCATGCAGGGCGGCCCGATGATCCGCAAGGGCGACATGAAGTCCAGCGCGTGGATCGGCGCCTACGAAAAGAACAACGTGCTGGTCGGCCTGTCGTGCGGCCTGCGCGGCAAGGCGCAGATCGGCAAGGGCATGTGGGCCATGCCCGACCTGATGGCCGCCATGCTCGAACAGAAGATCGGCCACCCCAAGGCCGGCGCCAACACCGCCTGGGTGCCCTCGCCCACCGCCGCCACGCTCCATGCGCTGCACTACCACCAGGTCAGCGTGACCGCGGTGCAGCAGGAGCTGGAAAAGATCGACGCCGACGCCGAGCGCGACAACATCCTCAACGCGCTGCTGCAGGTGCCGATCGCGGCCGACGCCAAGTGGACTGCCGAAGAGCGCCAGCAGGAAATCGACAACAACGTGCAGGGCATCCTCGGCTACGTGGTGCGCTGGATCGACCAGGGCGTGGGCTGCTCCAAGGTGCCCGACATCCACAACGTCGGCCTGATGGAAGACCGCGCGACGCTGCGCATCTCCAGCCAGCACATCGCCAACTGGCTGCTGCACGGCGTGGTGACCAAGGCGCAGGTCGACGAGACCTTCCAGCGCATGGCCAAGGTGGTCGACGAGCAGAACGCGGGCGACCCGCTGTACCAGCCGATGGCCGGCAACTTCACGACCTCGTCGGCCTACAAGGCGGCGCAGGACCTGGTGTTCAAGGGCATCGAGCAGCCGAGCGGGTATACCGAGCCGCTGCTGCATGCGTGGCGCTTGAAGGTAAAGGGCGAAGCCTGATCCACCCAGGCCCTGCACCCCGCCGGGCTTGAAGCATGAAAAG
This sequence comes from Variovorax sp. GW821-FHT09D05, assembly GCF_059416325.1. Lineage (NCBI taxonomy): Bacteria > Pseudomonadati > Pseudomonadota > Betaproteobacteria > Burkholderiales > Comamonadaceae > Variovorax > Variovorax sp. GW821-FHT09D05. The sequence goes on from NZ_JBWKOZ010000007.1 coordinate 446,758, forward strand.
AACGGCGCCCTTGGGCGCCGTTCTGCATGAGGGGCGGCGTGCCATTAGCATTCGTCGCTCTCCCTCCTTCCCGATCCTTCCCTTTCGATGAACACGAATGCGGTATCGCCGCCCCCGCCGCGCTGGTCGACTTCGGCGGCTGCCATGCTCGTGGCACTGGCCTCGGCTTTCGCACTGAGCCAGGCCTTCCGTACGGTCGGCGCCATGATGGCCACGCCACTCAGCGGCTACTTCGGCCTGACGCCCCAGCAACTCGGCATGTGGGCAGGCACCTTCCACTTCGCCTTCGGGATCATGCAGCTCGCTATGGGCGTGTCGATCGACATCTTCGGCGTGCGCCGCACGGTGCTGACAGCCTTTCCCCTGGCCGTCGCTGGCGCAGCGCTGTGCGCCGTGGCGCCGAACTTCCACGCACTGCTGCTCGGGCAGGCGTTGATCGGCGTCGGTTGCGCGCCGGCGTTCCTGGCCTGCACGGTGTTCATCGCGCGGCATTTCGATGCCTCGCGCTTCACCGCGATGTCGGGGCTGGTGATGAGCATGGCCGGCATGGGCATCCTGTTCACCGGCACGCCGCTGGCCTTGCTGATCGAGGCCGCGTCCTGGCGCGCCGGCTACGCGGTGCTGGCCGCATTCGCGGTGCTCTCATGGCTGGTCATTTTCTGGCGCGTGCGCGAGCCCGCCGCGCGCGCGAGCCTGCAGCCCGCACCGGCCGAACGCCAGTCGCTGCGCAAGGCCGTGCGCGAACTGCTGCCGCTGTTCGCGATGCCCCATACGTTGGGGCTGGTGTGCTTCGCCTGCGTGTCGTACGCGGCATTCATCACGCTGCGAGGCCTGTGGCTCGGCCCGGTGCTGCACGACCGCCACGGCCTCTCGCTGGTGGCCAGCGGCAACGTCGCACTGGTGATGACCGTCGCCGGCATGATCAGCCCGATGCTGTTCGGCCGCATGGACCCGGGCGGCGCGCGGCGCACGCGCTGGATGATGAGTTGCGCGTTCGCCGGTGCGCTGATGTTCGGCGCGATGGCGCTCACACATTCGCGCATCGTGGACATCGGCCTGCCGATCATCTATGGCCTGCTGTCCGGCTACAGCGTGCTGCAGTACGCGTACACCAAGAACGCTTACCCGGCGGCCATGACGGGGCGCGCGATGGCGCTGATGAACATGGCCATGTTCCTCGGCGTCTCGCTGATGCAGTGGACGACCGGCGTGGCCGCATCGTGGGCTGTGGCGCATGAGGTCGAGCCGTACCGCGCGGTGTTCCTCACGGTGGCGGGCATGCTGGCCGCGGGCACGATTGCGTTCCTCGTGCTGCCGCGGGCGCCGGCGCGAGCTGGCTAGCGCTTGATCGCCAGCATCAGCACGCCGCCGGCGATCAGCCAAAACGCTTTCGCACCTCCCATTGGCTGAGTCTGCGCATGGCGGAGGCGTACACATGATCTCGCCCATACATCTCCCGATGATCGGCTGAACCGAAGGCCGGCTTTTCGCAACCGCCGCGCCGCGTGACCGGGCAGCGGCGCAACACGTCGTAGTACGTCACATCGAGCATCGTCCGCCGCAACTCGGGCAGCGGCGCGAGCGTGACCTCGAACCAGCAGCCATCGATGCGGTGCCATTGCGTGACCTCGTCGATCACATGAAAGACAGGCGCCTTGCCGGCCGGCGGCCTGCTCCACGCGGCGCGATAAGCCAGCTTCTGCGCCTTGCGCGCTTCATGCAAGCGCCGGTTGGGCAGCAGGATGCCGGTGACCGGATGCACGAAGAGTTCCACATGTGCCGCTTCACTCAGTAGCGTGCGAAGGCGGCTCCGCCACCGCTCGGCAGGCACCCACACCTGGCCGTCGCGCAGTTCGGCCCTGCGCTCCACGAAGCCGTCGATGTGCTCGAAGATGTGCGCCTGCACCGTGCTGCGGCGGTCAATGCCGCTACAAAGTTCGGCGTACACCTTGTCCCACGGCCGGTGTACCTGCTTGTGCAACCAGCGCTTGAGCGGCGCGAGGTTTTCGCTGAGCCACTTCGGGTGGGCATGGCCGCGCTTCATGCCCAGGTGCGAACCACGGTCCTTGCTGTTGCGCCACTTGCGCCCATCTCCCTGCACGCGCCAGCCGCCTCGCGGCCGCTCGACGATGACCTTGTCCATGTCTTCACGCATCGTCGCCCCTCCCGCCCAGGCTGCGCGCAGCCTTCTGCAGCGCCACCTTCTGCGCACGCCGTTCCGCGCGGTGCGTACGCAGGTGACGTCCCGCGCCCTGGCTCGATTCGCCGCGCGCCATCGCGGCCACCACTGGATTGCGAGGTGCCGCAGTCGGCACCGAAAAATAGAACCGGCCCAGACGCTTGTTGTCGTCACGGGCTTTTCGTTGAGCACTCATGTGCACACACTCCAAAAAACAAAAAAGCCCCGGCGAATGGCTGCGCGGGGCCTTTGTCGATGGGCCTCGGCGGATGCGTGGATGCACGTCCGGCCGGGGCGGTCGGTGTGCGGGTCAGGTGTTCAGGAAACGGTTCATTGAATTGGTTTGTCGCCCGGGAGGTTGGTCGTCGCCAAGCGCGGTGAAAAGAAACTGTTGCTGAAAAACGAAGGGCGGATTCTGTCGAGCGCGCTCGTGATGCGCAAGCGCCGCACGCGCGGTTGTGGCGCAAAGCCGACGCGTGAATCCAGTTGCGCGGCCGCGCCGTATTCGACTCAAGCGCATCGCGCCTCCGAGCTGCCGGCGGTTTCCGCAGAGAACTTCAAGAACCATTCTTTTCAGGAGCCTTCAATGAAAAAACTCATGATTGCAGTCGGCGTTTCGGTCCTGCTCGGCGCTTGCGCGGGCGGCATGGGCGGCAGCAGCGGCGGCATGTCGTCGACGAACCCGATGGTCGGCGGCGCCGCGATGTACCCGACGAAGGACATCGTCGACAACGCCGTGAATTCGAAGGACCACACGACGCTGGTGGCCGCAGTGAAGGCCGCGGACCTGGTCGGCACGCTGAAGAGCCCCGGCCCGTTCACCGTGTTCGCACCGACCAACGCGGCCTTCTCCGCGCTGCCGGCCGGCACTGTCGACACGCTGCTCAAGCCCGAGAACAAGCCCACGCTGACCAAGGTGCTGACCTACCACGTGGTGCCCGGCAGGATGGACGGCCCGGCGCTCATGAGCGCCATCAACGCAGGCGGCGGCAAGGCCACGCTGAAGACCGCGAGCGGCGGCACGCTGACCGCGACGATGAGCGGCAGCAACGTGATGGTGACCGACGCCAAGGGCGGCACGGCGATGGTGACGATCGCCAACGTCTACCAGTCGAACGGCGTGATCCACGTCGTCAACAAGGTGCTGCTGCCGGGTTGATCGTCGGTCAGCTTCGCTGCGCGGCCTCGGCTTCGTCGCGCAGCCACTGCGCGAAGTCCTGCGCGTCGCGGTTGCCCGCGGCGCGCCTCGACATCTCGATGAAATAGCCGCGGTGCGATGCGGCGCCTTCGCCGAGCGGCGCCACGAGCCGGCCATCGCGCACCAGTTCGCTCAGCAACGGCAGCCGGCCGATCACCACGCCCTGCCCCGCCACCGCGGCGGCCACGGCATCGGCGTACTGCGTGAAGCGCAGCGTGCTCTTCATGCGCAGGTCTTCCAGCCCCATCACCTTGAGCCAAGGCTCCCAGTCGGCAGTCGGGGCTTCGCTGTGGTCGGGGTATTCCACGGTCAGCAGCGTGAGCTTCGAAAAGTCCGAGAGTTGGCGCAGCGATGCGGCAAGCTGCGGCGAACACAGCGGGATGACGGACTCCTCGAACAGCGCCGGTCCGATGCCGCGGCCAATGGGCGCGAAGCGCACGGCCAGGTCGATGCGGCTGCTTTCCAGGTCGAGCACGTCGAGCGTGGCCGACACGCGCACGTCGACCTGCGGATGGCTGCCGGTGAAGCGCGCCAGTTTGGGAATGAGCCAGATCGACGCAAAACCCGGCGTGGTGGTGATCGCCACCTGGCGCGGCGCCGAACTCGCACGCACACGCGCCGTGGCGTCGCGCAGCCGCTCCAGGCTGTCGGTAACGGCTCGCTGCAGCACGCCGCCGGCCTCGGTGAGCGCCAGCGCGCGGTGGCGGCGCTCGAACAGCAGCACGCCGAGGCTGGCTTCGAGCTGCTGGATCTGCCGGCTGACGGCCGATTGCGTCAGGTGCAGTTCGCCAGCCGCCAGCGTGAAGCTCAGCCGGCGCGCGGCCGCCTCGAAACTGCGCAGAAGTTCGAGCGGCGGCAGCTCGCCGCTCATGGCGCCTGGGGCTTTCGCATTCTCTGGGTGCATGCAACGAGTTCCGAATGACCGTGTGCAAAGGGGAGGTCGGCTCACTATATTCATTCGTATCACGAATGCAATGGAGCTTGCCATGAGCGCCTCTTCTTCCAACACCTCCCGCTTCCACGTCAACCTGCCGAAACGTTCCGTCTTCACCGTGCCCGACGGCGCGGGCGTGGGCATCGAGTGCCGCAGCGGCTCGGTGTGGGTCACGCTCGACCGCGATACGCGCGACATCGTGTTGGAGCCCGGCGACCGCTTCGAGAGCACCGATCACCGGCGCGTGCTGGTGTCGGCGCTGGAGCCGTCGTGCATCACGGTGTCTGACGCACAGCCGGCCGCCATGCCACTGCCCGCGCGTTCGCGCGCATGGTCGCCTTGGCGACTTCTGCCCCACGGGTTGTCCCCGGCTTGACCGGGCACCATGGGCGCCGAACCATCGATGTCCATGAGCTCCGACGCACCGACACAACCCTTCATCCTCCAGGAACAGGCCGACGGCATCGCAACGCTGACGCTGAACCTGCCCGCCAAGCTCAACCCGATCGCGCACGGCCTGCAGGTCGAACTGCGTGATGCGCTGGAACGCATACGCGACGACCGCTCGGTGCGCGCCGTGATCCTCACGGGCGCCGGCAAGGCCTTCTGCGTGGGCGCCGACCTGAGCGCGATGGCGCCGGGCGACAAAGACAAGTCACTGGGCACACAGACTGCCGAGTGGATGCAGGAGCTCAGCAACCCGCTGATCGAAACGCTGCGCAGCTTGCCGGTGCCGGTAGTTGCCGCAGTCAATGGCCCTGCGGCCGGTGCCGGCGTGGGCCTGGCGCTGGCAGCCGACGTGACCATCGCGGCACGCAGCGCCTACTTCTACCTGCCCTTTTTGCCGAAGCTCGGCATCGTGCCCGACCTCGGCTGCACCTGGGCCATTCCGCGCCGCGCCGGCCGGGCACGTGCAATGGGCATGGCCCTGCTCGACGAGCGCGTGGGCGCGGGGCGTGCCGTGCAGTGGGGGCTGATCTGGGCCTGCGTGGACGACGAGCAGTTGCTGGAAGAAGCCAAGGGCATCGCGCAGCGCCTCGCCCGCCTGCCGGCGCATGCCGTGCTCGAAGCGCGCGAAGCCTTCGAGGCCTCGGAGCACCACACGCTGAAGGAACAGCTGCACTACGAGAGCGAGCGCCAGCGCGAGCTGATCGACCGCCCCAGCTTCCGCGAAGGCGTGAGTGCTTTCCTGCAGAAGCGGCCGCCTGTCTTCGAGAGCCGCTGACATCCTGACACGCCGGCACTGGCGCCTGCCTTAGGGCTGCGGGAGAATCCCGCGCATGCCCATCCTCAACGCCTTCTACGCCCAGTCGGGCGGCGTCACCTCGGTCATCAACGCATCGGCCTGCGGCGTGATCGAAACGGCGCGCCGGCACCCGGACCGCATCGGCAAGCTCTACGCCGGGCGCAACGGCATCATCGGCGCGCTGACCGAGGAGCTGATCGACACCGGCGCCGAAACTGCCGAAGCAATCGCAGCGCTGCGCAGCACACCTTCGGGCGCCTTCGGCTCGTGCCGCTACAAGCTCAAGTCACTGGAGAAAAACAGGCGCGAGTACGAGCGGCTGATCGAGGTGTTCAAGGCGCACGGCATCGGCTACTTCTTCTACAACGGCGGCGGCGATTCGGCCGACACCTGCTTCAAGGTGAGCCAGCTGTCGCAGTCGATGGGCTATGCGCTGCAGGCCATCCACGTGCCCAAGACCATCGACAACGACCTGCCGCTGACCGATTGCTGCCCGGGCTTCGGCTCGGTCGCGAAGTACGTGGCGGTGTCGACCATCGAGGCTTCGTTCGATGTGCGCTCGATGGCAGCCACGTCGACCAAGGTGTTCGTGCTCGAAGTGATGGGCCGGCACGCGGGCTGGATCGCCGCGGCGGGCGGCCTGGCGGCGGACCAGGGCATTCCGGTGGTGGTGCTGTTCCCGGAGATCGAATTCGACAAGGCACGCTTCATCGCACGTGTCGATGAACTGGTGAAGCAGCACGGCTACTGCTCGGTGGTGGTGTCCGAAGGCTGCCATCACCCCGACGGCACATTCCTCGCGGAGCAGGGCACGCGCGACGCCTTCGGCCATGCGCAGCTCGGCGGAGCCGCGCCGGTGGTGGCGCAGATGGTCAAGGAAGCGCTGGGCCACAAGTTCCACTGGGCCGTGGCCGACTACCTTCAGCGCGCGGCGCGCCACATCGCCTCTGCCACCGACGTGAAGCAGGCCTACGAGCTGGGCCAGCGCGCGGTGGAACTGGCGCTGGAAGGCCGCAACGCGGTGATGCCGACCATCGAGCGCACGTCCGACGTGCCGTATGCCTATCGCATCGGCAGCGCGCCGCTCGAATCCGTCGCCAACGTCGAGAAGCCGATGCCGCGCGATTTCATTTCGGACGACGGCTACGGCATTACCGAGAAGTGCCGCCGCTACCTGCTGCCGCTGATCGAGGGCGAGGACTACCCGGCCTACAGCGGCGGGCTGCCGGTGTACGTGACGCTGCAGAACGTGGCCGTGCCGAAGAAGCTGCCGGCCTTCGAGATCGCATGACCACTCTGGCGGCAGTCCCGGGTCTGATCGACGCCACGCGCTGTCCGCTGTGCGGGGAGCCGAACCGCTGCGCGATGGAGATCGAACGAGAGACGGGGCAAACGCAGCCACCCTGCTGGTGCATGCAGGTCGACTTCAGCAGGGCGCCGCTCACGAATCTGCCGGAAGACATGCGCGGGCTGGCGTGCATCTGCATGCGCTGCGCGACGGGCGAGTCGCCGCCTCAGGGCTGACCGGAGCTTTGCGATTGCGTCTGTGATTGCACCTGCTCGGGTGCAGGGTCGGCCACATCGCCAGCCACCACCATCGTCGGCGCATCACCCGGCCGCTGCTGCGTGATCACGCGGTGAATGAACTGCAGCTTTCCCACCGCCACGCGCGGCAGCACGAAGGGGTAGTAATCGGGCTGGCCCATGCTGCGCGACAGCTCGTTGAGCACGTTGGTGAGCAACACCCAGCCGTTGATGAAGTCCAGGAACTTGCCGGCATCGGGATCTTCCGGCTGCCACAGGTCGTCGAGGGTGAACAGGTCGCTCGTGAGCTCGACGTTGGTCGCGTCGACGCCAAAGCTCATGGCTGTGTCTGCTGTGTCGGCCATGTGCAGGTAGTGGGCCCAGGTCTCGGCCCAGTCTTCCCACGGATGGGTGCTCGCATAGCTGCTCACGAAGCGGTCGGCCCAGTCGGGCGGCGGGCCCTGCTCGTAGTGCGTCTGCAGCGCGGCGGCGTAGTCGGCGCGATCGTCGCCGAAGAGCGCGCGGAAGTCGTCGATCCACGGCGTGGGCAGCACCAGCAGGTCCCAGTAGTAGTGGCCGATCTCGTGGCGGAAGTGGCCGAGCAGCGTGCGGTAGGGCTCGCGCATCTCGGCGCGGATGCGCTCGCGCACGGCGTCTTCGGCCTCCTCGGCGTTGAGGGTGATCACGCCGTGCTGGTGGCCGGTCATCACGTGCGGGCCGCCCGGCATGTTGCTGAGGAAGTCGAAGGTCAGGCCGTGCACGGGATCGACATGGCGGCTCACCACCGGCAGGCCGAGCGCGAGCAGCTGCGAGATGAGCCGGCGCTTGGCGGTTTCGAGCTTGCGCCAGAGTTCTCCGTTGCTCTCCAGCGAGAGATCGGGGATGGTGCGCGTGACGCTGCAGGCCAGGCAGTAGCCCGGCGCAAGGCCTTGGGTATCGGGAGGCAGTTGTTCGCCGTCGCGCGCGGCGGGCACCATCCAGCTGCAGGCGGCCGGCGTCATGAGGTTCGCACAGCGGCGGTAGGTGTTGCCGTGCGGATCGCCGAACACGGTGAAGGTGTCGGGCTGCGCGCCCTCGCCCACGGCCGGTGCGAGCGGCATGACGCCGAGCCGGTCGATCACGTAGCCCAGCGGGGTGTGGCAGGCCAGGCATTCGCTGTTGCGCAGGAAGACGGGGCGACCGCACTGGCAGCGATAGGCGCGGCTGACGGTCGGCGAGGCCAGTTCGGCCGCAAGCGTAGGCGCGCCCTCGGGCTCGATGGCAGCCTGCTGGGCATTGGCTTGTTCGTCGGGTGAAGAGTCCATGTTCTTGTCTTGATCTTCTTGACGCGGAGGGGACAGCGGATGCATTGTGCGGCCGCCCCGCGCAGTCCCGGCCGTGCAAAGACCGATATGCTTGTAGGACGACGGACCCCGAGACATTCCGCCGCCCCATGACCTCTCCGCAGACTTCCGAAGCCGCGATCGCGCCGGCCCCGCCTTCCATCGGCTCGCTGCGCGAGCGCTATGGCGAACGCTACCGCTGGTACTTACTGCTGTCGGTCATGGTGGGGACGATGGCGTCGATCATGTCCTCGACCATCGTCAACGTTGCGATTCCGGGCATGAGCCATCACTTCTCGCTCGGCCAGGAGCGCGCGCAGTGGGTGAGCTCGGGCTTCATGGTGGCGATGACGGTGTCGATGCTCACCACGCCGTGGCTGCTGTCGCGCTACGGCTACCGGCGCACGTACGTGGGCACGATGCTGTTGCTGCTGGTGGGCGGCATCGTGGGCGGCGTGGCCAACGACTTCTCGCTGGTGCTGTTCGCGCGCGTGGCCGAAGGGCTGGCGGCGGGGGTCGTGCAGCCCATTCCGGCCATCATCATCCTGCGCGCCTTCGAGCCGCACGAGCAGGGGCGTGCGAGCGGCATCTTCGGCATGGGCGTGGTGCTGGCGCCTGCCATCGGGCCGAGCATCGGCGGGGTGCTGGTCGACCTGTTCGGCTGGCGCTCGATCTTCTTCATGGTGGTGCCGTTCTGCCTGGCCTCGCTCTGGCTGGCCTACAAGTTCGTGCCCAAGACTGCGCCCGGCGGCGTGGCCGCGGTACGCGGCAGCGGGCTCGACGCGCGCGGGCTGGCGCTGGGCACGGTCGGCACGCTGTGCCTGCTGAACGGGCTGGTCGCGCTGCGCGGCGATTCACCGCTGCAGGCGGGCCTGCTGCTGGCCGGTGCGCTGCTGGCGTTCGGCATCTTCGTTTGGTGGCAGCGGCGGCTCGCGGCCTCGGGCGGCACGCCGCTGATGAACCTGGCGCTCTTCCAGTACCGGCAGTTCGCGATGGGCAGCGTGGTCGCCTTCATCTACGGCACAGCGCTGTTCGGCTCGACCTACCTGCTGCCGGTGTACATGCAGGTGGGGCTGCATCTTTCCGCATCGCACGTGGGCACCATCCTGCTGCCGGCGGGCATCGTGCTGGCGCTGACCATCGCCGGCGTGGGCCGGCTGGCCGACAAGCATCCGACCTGGGTGCTGGTGACGATCGGGCTCGTGCTGCTGGCGGCCTCGTTCGCGCTGATGATGGTGCTGCGGCTCGACAGCGCCCTGTGGCTGCTGGTGGCCTTCGCGATCATCGGGCGCATCGGGCTGGGCTTCATCCTGCCTTCGCTCAACCTGGGCTCGATGCGGCCGCTGGCCAAGCCGCTGATCCCGCAGGGCGCGAGCGCCATCAACTTCGTGCGCATGCTGGGCGGCGCGGCCGGCGTGAGCCTGTGCGCGATCGTGCTGGAGTGGCGTCTCGCGGCGCACGGCGATTCGCTCGCCAACCCGATGACCAGCCCGGCGCGGCTCGCGGCCTTCGACGAGGTCTTCGCGATGCTCGCCGGCCTTTGCGCGCTGGCCATCTGCGCAGCGTGGCAATTGCGCCGCCCGCCACAGTCAGGGTAAGCACCAAGTAGTACGAAAGAACCCATCGTCTCTAATTGTGAGAATTTGTTAAATCAGTTGGGATGGGTCTTACATGCAACGCAGAAGTTTTATCGCCTCGACGGCCGTGGCGGCCGCCGGGCTCGCTCGGCTCTCTTCCGCGCAAGCCGCCGAAACGGGGGTGAGCGACAGTGAAATCGTGCTCGGCAGTTCGGCCGTGCTGAGCGGGCCGCTCGGATCGCAGATCAAGGTCGTGCACAACGGTGCCGCGCTGGCGTTCGATGCCGTCAACGAACAGGGCGGCGTGAACGGGCGCAAGATCAAGATGGTGGCGCTGGACGACGAGCTGAAGGCCGACAAGGCGGTAGAGAACTACACCAAGCTGCTGAACGACCATCGCGTGTTCGCCTTCTTCGGCTGCGTGGGCTCGGGCACCACGGCCGCCGCGGCCAAGCTGCTGCAGCAGAGCGGCGCGCCCAGCGTGGGCGGCTACGGCGTGGGCGACAGCGCGCGCGAACGCGTCGCGGGATCGGCTTACTTCGTGCGCGCCAGCAACGCCCGTGAAGCGCAGGCCCTGGTCGAGCACCTGGCGACCATCGGTGTGAACAAGATCGCGATCGCCCACCTCGACAACCCCGGCGGCGCCGAGGCGGTCAAGCTGATCGAGGCGGCCATGGTCCCCCACAAGCTGGTGCCGACGGCCAAGGTGGTCGCCAAAGGCGACGGCTCCGACGCCGCCGCCGCCGGCAAGGCGCTGGCCGACAGCCAGTCGCAGGCCATCCTGATGTACCTGGCCGGCACCGTGGCCGGCGAGGTGATCAAGGCCACCTACGCCGCCGGCAGCAAGCCGATGTTCTACGGCATGTCGATCGTGCCGGGCGAAGTCACGGCCAAGGTGGTGGCCCTGCAGGCGGGCGGCCTCGCGATCTCGCAAGTCATGCCCTATCCCTGGGGCGAGGTGGAGACGGTGACGCGCGACTATCGCCGGCTGGCGGAGCGGGCACAGGTACCGGTGGGTTACGGCAGCTTCGAGGGCTACCTGAACGGGCTGGTGATGATCGAGGCACTCAAGCGCACCGGCCGCGACCTGACGCGCGCCCGCCTGCATGCGACGCTGCGCGCGCTCAAGTTCCGCCTGGCCGGCATGGACATCGATTTCTCGACCGGCAACACCACCGGCTCGCGCTTCATCGAAATGGTGCGCGTCACGCCCGAGGGCCGCTTCGTGCGCTGAGCGGCGAGCGGATCCGCCGCACGGCCGGCCGGCACTCGCGCTCTAATAGCGCCATGTGCCAATTGCTAGGAATGAACTGCAACACGCCGACCGACGTGACCTTCAGCTTCACGGGGTTCGCGCAACGCGGCGGCCGCACCGACCACCACGCCGACGGCTGGGGCATCGCGTTCTTCGAGGACCGCGGGCTGCGCCATTTCGTCGACCACCAGCCGGCGAGCGAATCGCCGGTTGCGGAGCTGATCCGGCGCTATCCCATCCAGAGCCGCAACGTCGTGGCGCACATCCGCAAGGCGACTCAGGGCGAGGTCAACCTGCAGAACTGCCACCCGTTCGTGCGCGAACTGTGGGGGCGCTATTGGGTGTTCGCGCACAACGGCGATCTGAAGGAATTCCGCCCGCGGTTGCACGGCAACTTTCATCCGGTGGGCAACACCGACAGCGAACACGCCTTCTGCTGGATCATGCAGGAGCTGGCCAAGTCGCATGCGGGCGTGCCGAGCATCGAAGAGCTGACGCTCACGCTGCGCGAGCTGGCGCCACAGCTCGCGAGCCACGGCACCTTCAACTTCATGCTGTCCAACGGACAGGCGCTGTGGGCCCATGCCTCGACCAACCTCTGGTACGTGGAGCGCCGCCACCCCTTCGTGACCGCGCAGCTGTCGGACGAAGACGTGGAGATCGACTTCGCGCAACACACCACGCCCAATGACCGCGTGGCCGTGGTCGTCACCGCGCCGCTGACCACCAACGAGACCTGGACACCCTTCGCGCCGGGCGAGCTGCATGTGTTCGTGGACGGGCAGCGATCCGGGTTCTGACGCAGATGTGAAGTCTTTCGACTGACACTTTTTTGCAACATTGCAAGAAAGTATCAACAGGTGGATGCAATCAGTGAACAATAACCGTTCTCATTTGCATCTTATCTGGATCGTCCATGCCCGCTCCCCGCTTCTTCCTCCGGCCGACCGTGGTCGCGTCGCTGCTCGCGCTCAACACCGTGGCCGCCCTGGCCCAAACCACCACTGCCGAGCCGGCTGCGGCAGCGGCCAGCGGCACGCTCTCCACGGTGACCGTGGAAGCCAGCGCCGATGCATCCGCCGAAGGCCTGACCAAGCCCTATGCGGGCGGCCAGGTGGCGCGCGGCGGGCGGGTCGGCATCCTGGGCAACCAGGACATGATGAGCACGCCGTTTTCCAGCGCCAACTACACCAACGAACTGATCCAGGACCAGCAGGCCAAGAGCGTGGCCGACGTGCTGCTGAATGATCCGTCGGTGCGCCAGGCGCGTGGCTTCGGCAACTTCCAGGAGCTGTACGTGGTGCGCGGCTTCCCCGTCTACTCGGACGACGTCTCGTACAACGGCCTCTACGGCATGCTGCCGCGCCAGTACATCGCTTCTGAGTTCTTCGAGCGCGTGGAGGTGTTCCGCGGCGCCAACACCTTCCTGAACGGCGCCGCGCCCGGCGGCAGCGGCATCGGCGGCGCGATCAACCTGCTGCCCAAGCGCGCGCCCAACGAGCCGCTCACCCGCGTCGGCTTCGGCGTGCAGACCGGCGGCCAGGGCTTCGTCAACCTCGACCTGGCGCGCCGCTTCGGTCCCGACGACAGCCTGGGCATTCGCGTGAACGCTGTGCGCCGCGAAGGCGGCACCGGCGTGAAGAACGAAAGCCAGCAGCTCAGCGCCTTCGGCGTGGGCCTCGACTGGCACAACCGCAACGTGCGCCTGTCGGCCGACTTCGGTTACCAGGACTACGACCTGAAGGACGGCCGCCCGAGCCTGACGCCCTCGTCCACGCTGCCGATCCCCCGCGCGCCCGACGCCCGCACCAACTTCGCCCAGCCCTGGACCTACTCGAAGGAAAAGGACAAGTTCGCCACCTTCCGCGGCGAAGTCGACATCACCGACAACATCACGGCCTGGGCCGCCGGCGGCGTGCGCCGCAGCGACGAAGACAACGTGCTGTCGAACCCAACCCTCACCGACTCGTTCGGCAACACCAGCAACACTCGCTTCAGCAACACCCGCAAGGACCGCATCGGCACCGCCGAGCTCGGCGTGCGCGGCAACTTCGCGACCGGCCCGGTGAAACACACGGTGGTGGCCTCGGTCGCCAAGTACAGCAACGACCGCGACAACGCGTACACGATCTCGCGCGGCACCATCCGCAACAACATCTACGCACCGTACGCAACGGCATACCCGGTCGCCAACGCCTTCACCGGCAACACGCTGGAAGACCCGCGCCTGACCGACAAGATCGACACCTCGAGCGTGGCCATCGCCGACACCATGTCCTTCATGGACGACCGCCTGCTCGTCACCCTCGGCGCGCGTCGCCAGACCATCGAGCAGACCAGCTTCGCCTACACCACGCTCAAGCAGACGAGCACCTACGACAAGAGCAAGACCACGCCGGTGGCCGGCGTCGTGTTCAAGATCACGCCGACTGTCTCGGCCTACGCCAACTACATCGAAGGCCTCGTCAAGGGCAACGTCGCGGGCACCACGGTGAACAACCGTCCCGTCACCAACGCTGGCGAAATCTTTGCGCCCTACCAGGCCAAGCAGAAGGAAGTCGGCGTCAAGTACGACGGCGGCACGCTCGGCGCCAGCGCCGCGTTCTTCACCACGGACCAGCCGACGTACTACTACTCGGGCCAGACCTACGGCCTGTACGGCAAACAGCGCAACCAGGGCCTCGAGTTCTCGGTGTTCGGCCAGCCCACCAAGGGCCTGCGCTTGCTCGGTGGCCTGACGCTGCTCGACGCCAAGCAGAAGAACACGCAAGGCGGCGCGACCGACGGTCTCACCGCCATCGGCGTGGCCAAGCAGCAGGCCAATCTCGGCGCCGAATGGGACGTGCCCGGCGTGCGCAACCTGTCGCTGAACGCACGCGTGCTGTACACCTCGAAGCAGTACGCCAACGCCACCAACACGCAGTCGGTGCCGTCGTGGACGCGCTTCGACATCGGCGCGCGCTACCTGGTCGACCTCGGCAACGGCCGCGCGCTCACGCTGCGCGCACGCATCGACAACCTGTTCAACAAGTCGTACTGGGCCTCGGTGGGAGGCACGCAGGGCAGCAACTACCTGGTGCTGGGCGCGCCGCGCACCTTCGCGGTGAGCGGCACCATCGACTTCTGACCTGCTGCGTCAGCGGCCCTGCTTGCGCAGGGTCTCTTCCAGCGCATCGATGAACATCGCCGGCACGTCGAAGCCGGTCTGTTCGGTGATCTCCTGGAAGCAGGTCGGGCTGGTCACGTTGATCTCGGTCACCGAGTCGCCGATCACGTCGAGCCCGATCAGCAGCAGCCCGCGCGGCGCGAGCGCACGGCCCACGGTCTCGGCGATCTCGCGGTTGCGCGCGGTCAGCGGTTGCGCCACGCCCTTGCCGCCCGCAGCCAGGTTGCCGCGCACCTCGGTGCCCTGCGGAATGCGCGCCAGCACGAAGGGCGCCGGCTCGCCCGCGATGATCAGGATGCGCTTGTCGCCCTGCACGATCTCGGGCACGAAGCGTTGCACCATGATCGTCTCTGCGCCGTCCTTGTTGAGCGTCTCGACGATGGAGCCGAGGTTCAGCGCATCTTGCCGCACGCGGAAGATGCCCATGCCGCCCATGCCGTCGAGCGGCTTCAGGATGATGTCGCCGTGCTCGGCGTGGAAGTCGCGCACGGCCTGCGAGCTGCGCGTTACCAGCGTGGGCGTGGTGAACTGCGGAAACTCCATGATCGCGAGCTTCTCGGGGTGGTCGCGCAGCGCGCGCGGCTTGTTCACCACCTGCGCGCCCT
This sequence comes from Variovorax sp. GW821-FHT09D05, assembly GCF_059416325.1. Lineage (NCBI taxonomy): Bacteria > Pseudomonadati > Pseudomonadota > Betaproteobacteria > Burkholderiales > Comamonadaceae > Variovorax > Variovorax sp. GW821-FHT09D05. The sequence goes on from NZ_JBWKOZ010000007.1 coordinate 461,764, forward strand.
CGCGCTCGGCCTGCTCCAGCAGGTGCGTGGCGTAGATGTACTCGGCGTCGAAGGGCGGGTCCTTGCGCATCAGCACGGCGTCGAAGTCCTTCAGCGCCTTGGCTTCGGTGATGTCGACGCTGTACCAATCTTTCGGGTCGCCGGTCAGCGTGATCTGCTGCACCGTGGCCGTGACCACGCCGCCCGACTTCCACTGAATGTCCTGCGGCAGGCAGGCCGCGATGCGGTGGCCGCGGCGCTGGGCCTCGCGCATCATCGAGAAGGTCGTGTCCTTGTAGATCTTGAAGTGATCGAGCGGATCGGCGACGAAGAGGATGTTTTTCATCAGGCGTTCTTTCTTGCGGTGCCGGGAGCGGCGGCTGCCACCGGGATATCGGGCGCGATGTTGCCGGAAGCGGCGATGTCCTTGCCGGGCGGGGCCTTTTCTTCATGCGTCCGGCCGAGCTTGGGGAATCGCATCGGGCGATTGTGCCGGGAGGCCGGCAGCACCAGATTGTCAACAATCTGAATTCCATAATGTCAACCATCAGGCACGGGAATTGCACGAACCCAGTCGCGACATCCCGCCGTGCACCGCCATGGCCCAGCAAGATTGGAGAACCCCGTGGACGCATCCGTTTCGCAGCCGAGCAATCCCGCGCTCGACCCCGCCGCCGTGGTCGACGAGTTTCTTCGCCTGGTGATGATTCCCGACCCGGAGTCGGCCTCCCGCTTCACCGCGCCCGGCATCCGCATCCGCTTCACCGGCAACCGCCCGATGCAGGCGCCCGGCGACACCTCCGCCTTCAACGCAAAGCGCTATGCGTGGGTCAAGAAGAAGATCGAGCGCACCGAAACGGTGGCCGGCGGCACGCCCGAGGAAACGGTGGTCTACAGCCTCGGCACGCTCTACGGCGCCTGGCCCGACGGCACAGCCTTCGAAGGCAATCGCTATGTCGACCGCTACGTGGTGCGCCATGGCCTGATCGTGCAGATGGACGTGTGGAACGACAGCGCCGAATGGCTGCTGGTGCGCGCCGGCCTCGCCGTGCTGTGATGAGGCCCCTGGCATGACGACGCGCTGGCCCGACCGGCTTCCCACGCACGACCGCTTCGACTACCGGCCCATCACGCGGCGGCCCGACTACGTGTGGCCGAACGGCGCGCGGCTGGCGGTGTACATCGGCTTCAACATCGAACACTTCGCCTTCGGCGACGGGCTGGGCGCATGCATCGGCCCGGCCTCGCCGCAACCCGACGTGCTCAACCACGGCTGGCGCGAGTACGGCAACCGCGTCGGCGCGTGGCGCTGCCTGGAGCTGTTCGACGCGCTCGCGCTGCCCACCGGCGCGCTCGTCAACACCGCGCTGTACGACCACTGCCCCGAGCTGGTCCAGGCGCTGGTGGCGCGCGGCGACGAGCTGATCGGCCACGGCCACAGCAATGCCGAACGCCAGGGCGCGCTCGACGAAGTGCACGAGCGCGCACTGCTGCAGCGCTGCCGCGAACGCATGGTGCGCGAGAGCGGGCAGGCACCCGCCGGCTGGCTCTCGCCATGGATCTCGGAAAGCGCCGTCACGCCCGACCTGCTGGCCGAGACCGGCTACAGCTACACGCTCAACTGGTGCCACGACGACCAGCCGCTGCGCATGCGCACACGCAGCGGCGGCTCGCTGTGGTCGGTGCCGTATCCGCAGGAGCTCAACGACATCCCGATGATCGTCGGCCGCCTGATGGACGCGAAGGATTTCAGCGCGATGGTGATCGACAACTTCGAGGAGATGCTCGAACAGTCGCGCACGCAGCCGCTGGTGATGGGCCTGGCGCTGCACCCGTACATCGTGGGCCAGCCCTATCGGCTGCGGCACCTGCGCACCGCGCTCACGCACCTAGTGCAGGCGCGCGACCGGGGCGACATCTGGTTCACCACGCCGGGCGCGATCGCCTCGCACGTGGAAGGGCTCGCGAAGGAGCGCCCAGGAGAATTCGACTGAGGCACCCTGCCTGAGCCTCAGATCTCGATCTTCGACCCCAGCTCCACCACTGCATTGTTCGGCAGCCCCAGGAACGCCGCCGCCCCGCTCGCGTTGTGGTGCATCTGCGCGAACAGCTTCTCGCGCCACGGCGCCATGCCGCTGCCGAGCGTCGGAATCACGACGTCGCGCGACAGGAAGTAGCTGGTCGTCATCGGCTCCAGCTGGCAGCCGCGCATGCGCGCGTTTTCGAGCGCGCGCGGCAGGTCAATGTCGTTCTTGAAGCCGTAGTGCACGATGATCTGCCAGCAGTGGTGGCCGAGCGCCTCGATCTCGATGCGCTTGTCCATCGGAATCCACGGCACCTCGTGGTTGCGCACGGTGACGAACATGTTCTGCTCGTGCAGCACCTTGTTGTGCTTCAGGTTGTGCAGCAACGCATTCGGCACGGTGCCCGGCTCGGCCGTGAGGAACACCGCCGTGCCGTCGACACGCGCCGGCGGGCTCACGAACACCGAGTCGAGAAAGGACTTCAGGTCGATCGCGTCGGCATGCTGCGCCTCGCCCATCAGGCGGCGCCCTTCCTTCCACGTCATCATCAGCGTGAAGACGAAGCCGCCGATCAGCAGCGGGAACCAGCCGCCCTCGAACAGCTTGAGCAGGTTCGACGCGAAGAACAGGAAGTCGACCACGAAGAAGACCGCTGTCGATGCGATGCACAGCGCCAGCGGAAGCTTCCACGCGTAGCGGATCACGAAGAAGGTCAGCACCGTGGTGATCAGCATGTCGGTGGTCACGGCAATGCCGTAGGCCGCGGCCAGGCTGCTCGACGAGCGGAACATGACCACCGCCAGAACGATGGCCACGAACAGGCCCCAGTTGACCAGCGGAATGTAGATCTGGCCCGCCGTGCGCACGCTGGTGTGCTCGATGTTCAGGCGCGGCAGGTAGCCCAGCTGGATGACCTGACGCGTGACGCTGAAGGCGCCCGTGATGAGGGCTTGCGACGCGATCACCGTGGCCGCCGTGGCCAGCAGCACCAGCGGAATGAGCGCCCATTCGGGCGCCATCATGAAGAACGGGTTCTTCACCGCCTCGGGGTTCTCCAGCAGCAGCGCTCCCTGGCCGAAGTAGTTGAGCGTCAGCGCCGGCATCACGACCGAGAACCACGCAATGCGGATCGGGCTCTTGCCGAAGTGGCCCAGGTCGGCGTACAGCGCCTCGGCACCGGTCACGCACAGCACGGTGGCGCCCAGCAGGATGAAGCTGGTGCCCGGGTTGTCCCACATGAACTTCAGCGCATAGAACGGGTTCAGCGCCTTCAGGATCTCGGGGTGGTGCAGGATCTGCGACACGCCAAGCACGGCAATCGCCAGGAACCACACGAGCGTGATCGGCCCGAAGAACTTGCCGATGCCCGCCGTGCCGCGCTTCTGCACCACGAAGAGGCAGAACAGCACGACCAGCGTGAGCGGGATCACGTAGTGCGTGAAGTGCGGCGACACCACTTCCAGGCCCTCGACCGCCGAGAGCACCGAGATGGCCGGGGTGATGACCCCGTCGCCGTAGAAGAGCGAAGTGCCGAAGATGCCGACCACCAGCAGCAGGTGGCGCAGCCTGGGCTTGTCGGCCACCGCGCGGGAGGCCAGCGCCAGCATGGCAACGAGGCCGCCCTCGCCTTCGTTGTCGGCCCGCAGCACGAGCACGACGTACTTGATGGAGACGATGACGGTGAGCGTCCAGAAGAACATCGAGAGGATGCCGTAGACGTTCTCGACGGTGAACGGCACGTGGCCGTGGCCGAACACTTCCTTGACGGCATACAGCACGCTGGTGCCGATGTCGCCATAGACGACGCCGATGGCGCCGACGATGAGGCCGGCTGAGAGATTTTTGGGGGCTGACACGAAGTCGATGGGAAAAGGGCAGGCTGCTGGAATCGACGCGTCAGACACGCCGGGGCGAGGCAAGTGTGAACTTTAGTCCACCTGCGTCACCCTCCCGCCCTTTTGTTTCCGTTGCTGTGGGGCCGCTATTTTGCCGTTGCTTGTGGTCGGCGCAAGCCGCCACAAGCCGCCCCCGGCAATCATTCGTAGATTTCGGCGTCCGGATCGGTCGCTTCCATCTCGTAGCTGGCGGCCACCATGGCCAGCCGGCCGACCACGCCATACATGTAGAAGCGGTTGGGCGCGCTGGCGCCAGGCTTGGCGCCGGGCTGTGGCAAGTGCGCACTTTCAGAAAAAGCCAGCGGCACGAAGCTCGCGCCCGGCAGCTTGAGGTTTTCGTCGGCGGCGCGCTCGGCATGCACGCGGTAAAAACCGCCGACAACGTAGCGATCCATCATGTAGACCACCGGCTCGGCCACGCCGTTGTGCACGCGCTCGTTGGTGAGCACGCCTTCCTGGACGATCAGCTCGGTGGGTTCGCGCAGCTCGCGGCCGGCGCCGGTCTTGCCGGCCGGGGCGCTGCTGGCGGTGCCGCGCGGCTTGCCGATCAGCGCCTCGACGTCCTTGGCATCGCGCACCGTCACCACGCCCGGGCTGCCGCTGCCGCTGTGGCCGCCCTTGACGACCACGAAGGGCTTCTCGTTGATGCCGTATTCCTTGTACTTGCGGCGCACCTTGGTCAGCACCGCATCCACATGGCTGGTCAGCACGTCGATGCCGCGGCCCTCGGCCACGTCCACGCCTTCGGCGCGCGCATAGATCGGGTTGATGAGCCACGGGTCGATGCCCAGCAGCTTGCCGAGGCGCTTGGACAGCTCCTCGTAGCTGTGCAGGTGGTTGCTCTTGCGGCGCACCGACCAGCCTGCGTGCAGCGGCGGCAGCAGATACTGCTCATGCAGGTCTTCGAGGATGCCGGGCGTTCCCGCAGAAAGCTCATTGTTGAGCAAAATTGTGCAGGGATCGAAGTTCTTCAGCCCCAATCGGCGCTTGCTGCGCACCACCGGCTCGAGCGTCACGGTCTCGCCGTTCGGCAGTTCGATCTTCTTGGGCGACTTGATGGCCGGGTCGATCGACCCGATGCGCACATTGAGCCCCGCCATGTGAAAGATGCGCACCAGTTGCGCGACGTTGGCGAGATAAAAGGTATTTTTGGAGTGATTTTCCGGAATGACGAGCAGGTTGCGCGCTTCCGGACAGATCTTCTCGATGGCCGCCTGAGCAGCCTGCACCGCCAGCGGCAGCATCTCCTTGGTGAGATTGTTCCAGCCGCCCGGAAAGAGGTTGGTGTCGACCGGGGCCAGCTTGAAGCCGGCGTTGCGGATGTCGACGGCGCTATAGAACGGCGGCGTGTGCTCCATCCACTCGAGCCGGAACCAGCGCTCGATGGCGGGCATCGAGTCGAGCACCCGCTGCTCCAGTTCGTTGATCGGGCCGGTCAGGGCGGTGACGAGATGCGGAACCATGCGGCGGCCTTGTTGGTTTTGTGCTTAAAGGTGGAGCGGAATTGTAGGATTTGGGGATGGCCGCCCCAATGACAAGACCGCACGCGGGCGCATCGGATCAGGTCCGGACTTCGCCCTGCCCCAGCACCACGTACTTGAGCGAGGTCAGTCCTTCGATGCCCACCGGACCGCGGGCGTGGAACTTGTCGGTGCTGATGCCGATTTCGGCGCCCAGCCCGAACTCGAAGCCATCCGCGAAGCGTGTGCTCGCATTGACCATCACGCTGGCCGAATCGACCTCGCGCAGGAAGCGTTGCGCATGCACGTGGTCGCGCGTGACGATGGCGTCGGTGTGGTGGCTCGAATAGCGGTTGATGTGCGCGATGGCCTCGTCCACGCCGGCCACCACCTTGATGCTGATGACGGCGGCCAGGTATTCCTCGGACCAGTCGGACTCGACCGCATCGACCACCCGGGCCTTCGGATCGAGCGCCTCGTCGGCGCGCAGGATGGCGGCAGCGGCCGGGTCGCAGCGCATTTCCACACCCTTGGCCGCGAAGATGGCGGCGATCTCGGGCAGGAAGTCGTCGGCCACCGACGCCGACACCAGCAGGCCTTCGGCGGCGTTGCAGGGGCTGTACTTCTGGGTCTTGGCGTTGTCGACGATGCGCAGCGCCATGTCGAACTCGGCCGTGTCGTCCACGTAGACGTGGCAGTTGCCGTCCAGGTGCTTGATGACCGGCACCTTGGCGTCGCGGCTGATGCGCTCGATCAGCCCCTTGCCGCCACGCGGAATGATCACGTCGACGAACTCGGGCATGGCGATGAGTTGGCCGACGGCCTCGCGGTCTGTAGTCTGCACCAGTTGCACCGCTTCGACCGGCAGGCCGGCTTCGGCCAGTGCCTCGGACACCAGCAGCGCCAGCGCCTTGTTCGACTCGATGGCTTCCGAGCCGCCGCGCAGGATGGCCGCGTTGCCGCTCTTGATGGCAAGGCTCGCAGCCTCGATGGTCACGTTGGGCCGGCTCTCGTAGATCATGCCGAAGACGCCGATCGGCACGCGCATCTGGCCCACGCGGATGCCGCTGGGCTGCTGCTTCATGCCGATGATTTCGCCGATGACGTCGGCCATGCCGGCAAGCTGTTCGCAGCCGATGGCCACGGTCTCGATGACCTTGGGCGTGAGCTTGAGACGATCGACCATCGGCGCCGAGAGGCCGGCGGCGGTGGCGCGTTCCAGGTCCTTCTGATTGGCGACCGCCAGCACCGGGCCGGCTTCGCGCAGACGCCGGGCCAGCGCCTTCAATGCTATGTTTTTGGTAGCTGCATCCGCACGGGCCATGAGGAATGCAGCGGCTTTGGCTTGCAGACCCAGGGTCTGCATGTGCTCGCTGACGTTGAACGCGTTCATGCTTTCATTTTCCCACGCCGACCTGTGACCCGGCTTACACGGGCCTTTTGATGGCTGGAGCCATCGTGCGCGAGCCGAGTCAGGCGCGTCGCGGAGCGGTCGCCGCGCTGCTGCAGGCGCGGCACAGCATCAGCGCCAGCCGCTGCAGGGCCTGCCAGCCGCTGGCGGGCCAGTCGGGCTGCTTCAGCCCCTTCACGATGCCGTCCACCACATGCGCCGCACGCAGCAGCCGGGTCAGCATGCGGTCGTCCAGCCGCGGCAGCACGCGCTCGAAGGCGCGCTCGCGCGGGCCCCAGATGCGGTTCTCGCGCAGCGCCATCGGCAGCGGGCGTCCCGAGGCCATGGCGTCCTTCACACGCTTGAGCGCGCGGATGTCCTCGGCAATCGTGTAGTGCACCAGCACCTCGGCCTCGCCCTCGGCCTGCAGGCCATCGAGCATGCGCGCCACGCGCTGCGGATTGCCGGCCAGCACGGCTTCGGACAGCTTGAACACGTCGTAGCGAGCCACGTTGTTGACCGCACCTTCGACCTGCTCCCAGCTCAGCTCGCCGGCCGGATGCAGCAGCGCGAGCTTCTGGATTTCCTGGTGCGCGGCGAGCAGGTTGCCCTCCACGCGATCGGCAAAGAACTGCAGCGTGCGCTGGCCTTCGTCGCCGGGCATCACGCGCTGGCCCTGCTGGCCCAGGCGCTGCGCGATCCATTGCGGCAGCGCGCTGCGCTCGATCGGGTCGACCTGGATGCTCGCGCCGTTGTTCTCCAGCGCCGAGAACCAGGCGCCGGTGCGCGTGGCCTTGTCCAGCCGCGGCAGCATCACCAGCGTGAGCGTGCTGTCGTTACCGGGCGCGGACTCGGCCATCTGCTGAAGGGCCGCGCTGCCGTCCTTGCCGGGCTTGCCCGAGGGGATGCGGATCTCGACGATCTGCTTGTCTGCGAACAGCGAGAGCGAGCCCCCGGCCGCGAGCACCGCGCTCCAGTCGAAGTGCGCGCCGGCCACGGTGTAAGAGCTGCGCTCGGTGTAACCCTGCGCGCGCGCGGCGGTGCGGATGGCGTCGGCCGCTTCCTGCGCGAGCAGCGGCTCGTCGCCGTGGATCGTGTAGAGCGGCTTCAGGCCCTTCTGCAGGTGGGCTCCGAGCTGGGCGCTGGCAAGTTGCATGGAAATGGAATGGCCGGAGCGCGCAGGCTCAGAGTTCCTTGACGGCCGCCAGGCGGCGCATCAGCTGCTGCGCGATGTCCGACTGCATGTCGCGGAACAGCAGGTCGGCTTCGCCTTCCTTGGCCAGCGCGTTGGTTTCGTTGAAGCTCAGGTCGCGCGTCTGCGAGACGTCGGTGGCCGGCAGCAGGTCTTTGCCGCCCGGCGTGCGCAGGCGGAAGCGCACCTTCAGCTGAAGCTGCAGCTCGCGCACCAGGCCGGCCGAATTGGTCGAGATCACGATGCGGTTGCGGTCTTCGCCCAGGATCTCCAGCACCACGTCGGCGGCCGGCGCCGGAGACGAACCACCGGCGGTGGACGTGTCGGGCGTCACCACCGTCACGGTGCCAGTTGCCCGCAGCTCACGCCGGATCTGGTTGATCATGGCCGAGTTGCCCGACACCTGCAGCGTCTTGAACGCGAAGACAGGCGCCTTGCGCAGCTCGAAACCGCAACCGGCCAGGCCGAGCGAAGCGCCCGCCGCCGTCAGTCCAAGAAGAAAGCCGCGGCGCGGCAGCGAGACATTGCGAGTGTTCATGCTTGAGTCGTTCAAAGAACCACGTTGACCAGACGGCCGGGAACCACGATCACGCGCTTGGGCGGCGCGCCTTCGGCGAAGTTGACGAAATCATCGCAGGCGAGCGCGAGCTTCTCGATCTCGTCCTTCGATGCGCCGGCCGGCACGCTGAGCTTGCCGCGCAGCTTGCCGTTGACCTGCAGCATGAGCTCGATCTCGTCCTGCACCAGCGCACCGACGTCGACCGCGGGCCAGGGCGCGTCGAGCAGGCCGCCCAGGTCCTTGTCGTAGCCGAGTTCGTTCCACAGCTGCTGGGCGATGTGCGGCGTGGCCGGGTAAAGGCAGCGCAGCAGGATGCCGAAGCCCTCGCGCATCGCGGCCGCGTCGCCCGCGCTGCCGTCGGGCTTGAAGCCTTCCAGCGCGTTGAGCAGCTTCATCGCGCCCGACACCACCGTGTTGTATTGCATGCGCTGGTAGTCGTAGTCGATCTGGCGCAGCACGGTGTGTACCTCGCGGCGCAACGCCTGTGCATTCTTGCCGTATGTTGGCGGCCCTCCCAGGGTCACAGGCTGTTCCGCCTGCGCCACGCCGAAATTCCACACCCGGCGCAGGAAGCGGTAGCTGCCCTCGACGGCCGCGTCGTTCCACTCGAGCGTGGCTTCGGGCGGCGCGGTGAACATGGTGTACAGGCGCGCGGTGTCGGCGCCGTATTTCTCGATCAGGTCCTGCGGGTCGACGCCGTTGCGTTCGCTCTTGCCCATCTTGCCTACGCCGCCGTACTCGACCTTCGTGCCGTCGGCGGTGGTGCCGCCGGTGATGCGGCCCTGCGCATCGAGCACCGTCGCGACTTCGCTGGGCGGGAAGTAGTCCTTGCCGCCCTTTTCATTGCGCTTGTAGAAGATGTGGTTGAGCACCATGCCCTGGGTGAGCAGCTTGCTGAAGGGCTCGTCGGCCTTCACGAGGCCAAGGTCGCGCATCACCTTGGTCCAGAAGCGCGCGTACAGCAGGTGAAGAATCGCGTGCTCGATGCCGCCGATGTACTGGTCCATCGGCATCCAGTAGTCGGCGCCGCCGGCCACCATCGCCTCTTCGTTCTTCGGGTCGCAGTAGCGCATGAAGTACCACGACGAATCGACGAAGGTGTCCATCGTGTCGGTCTCGCGCCGCGCGGGCTTGCCGCAGACAGGGCAGACCACGCCGGCGTGGAAGCCTTCGTGCTTGTGCAGCGGGTTGCCCGAGCCGTCCGGCACGCAGTCGGTGGGCAGCACCACGGGCAGGTCTTTCTCGGGCACCGGCACTGCGCCGTGTTCGTCGCAATGGATGATCGGGATCGGCGTGCCCCAGTAGCGCTGGCGGCTCACGCCCCAGTCGCGCAGGCGCCAGGTGGTCTGCAGCTCGCCCAGGTCCTTCTGGCCCAGCGCATGCGCCACGGCAGCCACGGCCTCCTTGTACGACATGCCGCTGAAGTTGTCGGAATTGATGGTCACGCCGCGCTGCTTGTCGGCGTACCAGTCCTGCCACTTGTGATAGTCGAAGTGCGGCTCGTCGTCGACCAGCACCACCTGGATGATCTCGATGCCGTACTTGTTGGCGAAGGCGAAGTCGCGCTCGTCGTGCGCGGGCACGCCCATCACGGCGCCGTCGCCGTAGCCGATCAGCACGTAGTTGCCGACCCACACGGGCACCTGCTCCTCGGTGATCGGGTGCTTGACGGTCAGGCCGGTGGGCACGCCCTTCTTCTCTTGCGTGGCGAGTTCGGCCTCGGTGGTGCCGCCGCTCTTGCACTCCTCGATGAAGGCCGCGACCTTGGGGTCGAGCGTGGCGGCATGCGCGGCCAGCGGATGCTCGGGCGCCACGGCGCAGAAGGTCACGCCCATGATGGTGTCGGCGCGCGTGGTGAACACGTACATGCGGCCGTCCTGGATCAGCTTGCCGCTCGCGTCCTTGATGTCATGCGTGAAGGCGAAGCGCAGGCCCTCGCTCTTGCCGATCCAGTTTTCCTGCATCAGCTTGACGCGCTCGGGCCAGCCCGGCAGCTTGTGCTGGGTGTGTTCGAGCAGTTCCTCGGCGTAGTCGCTGATCTTCAGGTAGTAGCCCGGGATCTCGCGGCGCTCGACCGTGGCGCCGGTGCGCCAGCCCTTGCCGTCGATCACCTGCTCGTTGGCCAGCACGGTCTGGTCGACCGGGTCCCAGTTGACGACCTGGGTCTTGCGATAGGCAATGCCCTTTTCGAGCATCTTCAGGAACAGCCACTGGTTCCACTTGTAGTAGCTGGGATCGCAGGTGGCGATCTCGCGGCTCCAGTCGATGGCCAGGCCCATGGCCTGGAGCTGGCCCTTCATGTAGGCGATGTTCTCGTAGGTCCACTTGGCCGGCGGCACACCGTTCTTCAGCGCCGCGTTCTCGGCCGGCAGGCCGAAGGCGTCCCAGCCCATGGGCATCAGCACGTTGTAGCCGCTCATGCGCAGGTGGCGCGTGAGCATGTCGTTGATCGTGTAGTTGCGCACATGGCCCATGTGCAGCTTGCCGCTGGGGTACGGCAGCATCGAGCAGGCGTAGTACTTCTTGCGGCTCGTGTCCTCGGTGACGCGGTAGGCATCGGCGGCGCTCCATTGCGCCTGGGCAGCGGACTCGACGTCGCTGGGTTTGTAGCTGGGATTCATGGCGGTTCGGCAAGAGCCCGGCTCGGAGCGGCCGGGAACGCGGGATTATCGCGCCCGGGCGAAAGCCCCGGCCGGCAGACTCTAGACTCGGGGCACGTAACCTGCGTGTTGCGCGGGTAACGCCTGCCGTCCGGCAGGTTTTTCGCACCGCCTGGAACACCATGAAACTGCGCCTGAAACACCTCGCCCTGGGCCTAGCGGCCGCCGTCGGCCTCGCCGCCACGCCCCTGTGGGCCCAGCAGAACGACAAGCCCCTGCGCATCGTCGTGCCCTTCGCCACCGGCGGCGCGCAGGACGTGATTGCGCGCTACCTGGGCGCCAAGCTCACCGACAAGCTCGGCCAGCCCGTCATCATCGACAACAAGGCCGGCGCTGGCGGCATCGTGGCCGCCGACGCGGTGGCCAAGGCAACCGACGGGGCTACGGTGCTGCTGGCCACCGGCGGTGCGATCACGATCGCCCCCCACCTGCAGCCCAAGCTCCCCTACGACCCGGTGCACGAGCTGGTGCCGGTGGCCCTGGTGGCCGACACGCCGATGACGCTGTCCGTGCGCACCGAGAGCCCCTACAAGACGGTGGCCGACGTGCTGCGCGACGCCAAGGCCAAGCCGGGCCAGGTGACCTATGCCTCGACCGGCAACGGCACCGTCTCGCACCTGACCGGGGCGCTACTGGCGCAGGCGAGCGGCACGAACCTGCTGCACGTGCCCTACCGGGGCGCCGCGCCCGCCATGACGGACCTGCTGGGCGGGCAGGTGGCGACCATCGTTACCAGCGTGGCCTCGATCGAACCCATGGTCGCCAGCGGCAAGGCGCGCGTGCTCGGCACCTTCTCCCGGGTTTCCCTTCCCAGCATGGGTTTGGCCCCCACCATCGGCGAGGCCACCGGCCTGCCGGGAATGGAAGTGCCGGTCTGGGTCGGCGTGATGGCGCCCGCGCGCATGCCGGCGGCGAGCGTCGAGAAGCTGTCGGCGGCGCTGCTCGAGGTGTGCAACCTGCCGGAGACGAAGCAGCGCTTCGCCCAGTTGGGCGCGGTGAATACCTGTGGCGGCCCGGCTGCCCTGGGCAAGGTCGTGACGGAAGACAGCCAGCGCTGGGCGAAGGTGATCAAGCAGGGCGGGATCAAGGTTGACTGAGTTTTCGGGCAAGAAGTACCGCGTCGGCATCGCGGGCACCGGGGCAATCGCGCTGGCCAGCGCGGCTTGGCTGCGACAGGCGGGCCACGGCGTCACCGTGTGGTCGCCGGGTGGCCAGGGAGCAGAAGCCTTGCGCACGCAGGCACTGGAGGCCAGCGGCATCCAGTCGTTTTCAGTGACCGTCGAGGTTGCCGACGACGCGGCCGGGCTGAGCGCGGCCTCGGATGTGCTGCTGCTGGCCCTGCCGGTCAACGGCCACAAGCGCGTGATGGACGCTCTGCTCCCCTGCCTGCGCGACGGCCAGACCGTGATCGTCAGCTCGATGGCCTCGCTGTCGTCGCTCTATCTCCATGAAGCAGCCCGCCGCGCCGGCCGGCAGATCACTGTCGCCAGCTTCGGCACGACCGTTCTGACCGCGCGCCGCGAATCGGGCACGCAGGTCAGGGTGATGACGCGACGCAAGGCCGTCGGCGTCTCCGCCCTGCCCGGCTCAAAAGTCGGCGAAGCCGTCGCGCTGTGCACCGCCCTCTTCGGCGACGGCTTCTCCGCGCAGGACGGCGCCCTTGCCAGCGCCCTGGCCAACGTCAATCCGCAGTCGCACGGCCCGCTCGCGGTCTTCAACTGGACCCGCATCGAGCGCGCCGAGAACTGGCCGCAGTACCACTGCATGACGCCCGGGGTGTCGCGCGCGATCGAGGCACTTGACCAGGAACGCCGCGCCGTGGCGGCAGCCTTCGGCATCGAGCTCGGCCCCATCGAGGCGCATTTCGCGCGCTCCTTCGGCACCACGTCTGGAAAGCTCGCAGACATCGCCGCCGAGCTGCACGCCAAACGCGGCGGCCCGCCCGGCCCCACGCAGGTCGACACCCGCTACGTGACCGAAGACATGCCCTACGGCCTGGCGTTCGTCGAGGCGCTGGGCGCCATCGCCGGCGTGCCGACGCCCGCGACCCGCACCATCGTGGATGCAGCCTCGCTGGTCAACGGCGTCGACTTCCGCCGCGAAAACGACCTGCTCGAACCGCTGAGCCTGGCGAACGAAACTGTCGCCGGGCTGCTCGCGCGCCTATGAACCGTCTGCTTCGGGGAACACCGGCTCCCCGAGGTTGAGCATCAGCCGGTTGGCCCAGGCGAAGATGGCCACCGAATGAATCAGGTCGAGTATTTCCAGCTCGGTCAGCCCGACCTCCTTCAACCCGCGCACGTCGTCGGCCGAGACCTTGTCGGGCTCCGCGCCAAGACGGATCGAAAACTCGACGATGGCCTTCTCGCGTGCCGTGGTGCCCGCGCCCGCCGGCTCCTCGAACACCTGCGAGATCACGTCGTTGCGCTTGGCCAGCTGCTCGAAGCGCTGCGCATGCACCGAGGCGCAGTAAACGCAACCATTGACGCGCGACTCCACCGTGGCGCCCAGCTCGCGCTCGGCGCGCGGCATGCCGCCCGGCGCGAACATGATCGCGTTGAAGGCAATCGAGCGCTGCAGCAGTATCTCGGGCTGATGCGCCAGCACCAGAAAGTACGGCGACGTGCGCGCCTGCGGGCTCATCTCGTCGAGCGCCGCCAGTTGCGCCGGCGTGGCGGTGTCGACGTTCACCGTGTCGAGCCACGGCTTCCACTTCAGCACCTCGTTGGTGAAGCCCTTGATGCGGATCGGGGCCGTCATGCCGCCACCTCCACCGCTGCCAGCGCCTTCAGGCCCGCGGCAACGCGGATCTGGTACGACAGGAAGGCGATCAGCTGGCTCATCGCCACGATGGCGGGCGTCGAAAGGCCGCTGTCGACCAGCGACTGCACGGCCGCCTTGTCGCCCTCGATGGGGCGTTCGATCAGCTTGCCGGTGAAGGCCAGCACGGCCTGCAGGCGCGCATCGGCCACGGGCTTGCCGGCGTCCACCGCCGCCGTCAGGGCGCTGTCCGCGCCTTCGGCCGCCAGCCGGTCGCGGTAATGCGCGGCAAGGCTGTCCGCCTTCGACACGCGGCAGGCATGCAGCGCCACCAGCAGCCGCTCGCTCACTGACAGGCCTTCGACGGCCGGGGAAAACATCGCGTCGTAGCTGCCTTGCGTCGCGGCGACGACCTTGTCGCGCTGGCGCCGAAGCGCCCAGGTGGGGTGGTCTGGCGCCAGCGGGACGGCGGCATCGATCACATCGGAAGTGGGAGTGCTGGTTGTCATGGTTCAGTTTCTTTCCTGAGGCGGCAGCGCGGGCGTCCATTCGTCGCCGAAGAGTTCCGGCTCGGCGTAGGCCTCGAGGTTGGCGTAGTGGTGGTCGAAGTCTTCGCGGTAGAACAGGCTGGCGATGCCGCTCGCCAGCCGCTTGGCGCCGTCGCTGATGGCCGGGATGTCGCCCGACACCGTGCCGTGCGACAGCGCCGCCGGGTAGCAGAAGCAGTGGATGCGTCCGAGCCCCGGGCATTCGCCCGGCACGCGCTCCTGGAATTCGAAGACCGGCCCGAGGTCGGGCGAGTCGGCCAGTTCCTGGTCTTCGTCGCCGGGAGCGGGCACGAAGCGGTCTTTCCAGGTGCGCACCTGGGCGGCGATGCCGTCGAACTCGGGGCGGTTGGGCCAGTCGACCTTGAAGCCGGTCGAGACGATGAGGAAGTCGAATTCGAAGTCGCCCTTCGGCGTCGACACGCGCATCGAATCGCCCTTCGGCTCGATGGCCAGGATCGGACAGCCGAAGTTGAAGAAGGCATTGGCGTGCCCCGACACCCGCAGCGTGCTGCCATGCGGCGGCGGCACGTTCGCCACGTTGATGTAGTGGCGGATGCGCCACTTGAGTTCGTCGGGCAGGTCGTAGTGGCCCTGCGTGAGCCCCGGCACGCCCGCGCCCTTGCCCTTGTTGACGCGCGGCAGGTCGGGCCGGCGGATCAGCAGTTCGACGCTGTGCGCGCCGGCCTCCAGCGCGGTGCCTGCGCTGTCCATGGCTGAAGAGCCCGCGCCGACCACGCCCACGCGCAGGCCCTCGAGCCGGCCGTAGTCCATTTCGTCGGAAGAATGCGCCCACTTCGAGCGCGGCAGCGCGTTGACGAAAGCGGGAATGGCCGGCCCGCCGAGGCCGTCTCGCCCGGTGGCGAGGACGACCCGGCGCGCCAGCACGCTGCGTTCGCCTTGCGGCGTGCGCAGGTCGAGGCGCACGCCGGTGGCATCGGTCAGCGGATGAATGCCGGTTACGGCCGTGTTGTTGCGTACGTCCACGCCCATCACGCGGCGGTACCAGACCAGATAGTCCATCCACTGCAGGCGCGGGATCTTGTCCATCGCCGTCCAGGCCTCCAGCCCGAACTGGGCCTCGAACCACGCACGGAAGGTGAGCGACGGCAGGCCCAGCGCGGGGCCGGTGAGCTCCTTGGGCGAGCGCAGCGTCTCCATGCGCGCCGTGGTCGCCCAGGGGCCTTCGCTGCCCGCGGGCGAGCGGTCGAACACCACCGCGCGAATGCCCAATTGCGCCAGCGCGACCGAGGCAGCCAGGCCGGCCTGCCCGCCGCCGATGACGGCCACGTCGAGCATCGGTTCACCGCCAGCCTGCCGCACAGGCATCCAGTTGCGCCCGGGCCAGCCGAGGTATTCGAGGTCCTGGGCAAGCCGCGCTTCGAGCGCGGCGAGGGAAGAAGAGGCGGAATCTGATGTCGTCATTTTGAAAAGCGGGAGCGGCGCCCAGTGTAGAAAGCTTCACGGGTCTTCGCGCCATGCACCGCCGCCCCGCACCTGCGTATCACTGGCCCGAATTTCGCATGCCACAATGATTTCAGACCACAGGGACCGGCATGGGCAGCAATACCGACAGCAGCGAATGGTGGCGCGGTGCGGTGATCTACCAGATCTACCCGCGCAGCTTCATGGACAGCGACGGCGACGGCATCGGCGACCTGCCGGGCATCACGTCCCGGCTCGAGCACGTGGCCAGCCTCGGCGTCGACGCCATCTGGGTTTCTCCTTTCTTCCGTTCGCCGATGAAGGACTTCGGCTACGACGTGGCCGACTACCGCGTCGTAGACCCGATGTTCGGCACGCTGGCCGACTTCGACGCCATGCTGGCGCGGATGCACGAACTGGGCCTGAAGCTCGTCATCGACCAGGTGTTGTCGCACACGTCCGACCAGCACGCCTGGTTCGCCGAGAGCCGCTCGAGCCGCGACAACCCCAAGGCCGACTGGTACGTGTGGGCCGACCCCAAGCCCGACGGCACGCCGCCCACCAACTGGCTCTCGGTGTTCGGCGGCTCGGCCTGGCAGTGGGATTCGCGCCGGCGGCAGTACTACCTGCACAGCTTCCTGGCCGAGCAGCCCGACCTCAACTTCCATTGCCCCGAAGTGCAGGAGGCCCTGCTGGGCGAGGTGCGCTTCTGGTGCGAGCGCGGCGTGGACGGCTTTCGCTTCGACGCCTGCAACCACCAGTTTCACGACGCGCAGCTGCGCGACAACCCGCCGGCCTCGCTGGCCTCGATAGGCGAAGTCAGCACGGTGCGCGCCGACAACCCCTATGCGATGCAGCAGCATCTGTACGACAAGAGCCAGCACGAGAACCTGGCGTTCCTCGAGAGCCTGCGCCGGCTGCTCGACGGCTACGGCGCGGTGGCGCTGGGCGAGGTCGGCGACGAGAACGCGCCTCCCGTCATGGCGCAGTACACCGACCGCGGCAAGCGCCTGCACCAGGCCTACAGCTTCAGCCTGCTGACGGCCGACCACAGTCCCAAGCACCTGCGCCACCAGGTCGAGGCCCTTGACGAGGCGCTCGAACCCACGAACGGCTGGGGCTGCTGGGCGATGTCGAACCACGACGTGCCGCGCGTCGCCACGCGCTGGAGCGACGGCGGCGCACCCGACACGCGCCGCGACCGGCTCTGGCTGACGCTGCTGCTGGCGCTGCGCGGCAGCGCGAGCATCTACCAGGGCGAGGAACTGGGTCTGCCCGAGGCCGAAGTGCCGTTCGAACTGCTGCAAGACCCGTACGGCCGCGCCTTCTGGCCCGAGTTCAAGGGCCGTGACGGCTGCCGCACACCGATGCCATGGACCGCCGAAGCGCCGAACGGCGGCTTCACCACCGGCGCGCCCTGGCTGCCGGTGTACGGCGCCCACCTGCCGCTGGCCGTCGAACGACAGGCCGCGGACCCTGGGTCGATGCTGGCCTTCAGCCGCACGCTGCTGCACTGGCGGCGCACGCAACCGCTGCTGCGCACCGGTGGCATCCGCTTCATCGACGCACCCGAGCCACTGCTGCACTTCGAGCGGCGCGACGGAAAACTCTCGCTGCGGGCGGTCTTCAACTTAGGGAGCGAGCCGGTATCGATGCCGTTGCCCGACGAGCTGATGCCTCTCGTCGGACAGCCGCTTGAGCACACCGCCGTCATGCAGACCGTGGATGAAAAGCGCATGCTGACGCTGGCGCCGTACGGCGTCTTCTTCGGCACACCCGCCGTTGAAGGACGAAGCTGACCACCATGCCCTTGAAGCCGCTGCCCGAGTCCGAAGTCCATGCGCTGATGCGCGCGGAGCACGGCGATCCGTTTGCCGTGCTGGGCCCGCACGAGAGGCCCGAAGGCCTGGAAGTGCGCGCGCTGCTACCCGGCGCGCAGCGCGTGGCCGTAGTGCATTCGCGCACCGGCTGGCCGCTGGCCATCCTCGCGCGGCACGAAGGCTCGGACCTGTTCAGCGGGCTGGTTCCGGCGGCCGAAGCCCGCATGGGCTACTCGTTCCAGGTCGACTGGGAGGCGCACACCTCGCGGCTGGAAGACCCGTATCGCTTTCCGTTCGTGCTCGGCGAAACCGATGTTTGGCTGCTGGCCGAAGGCACGCACCTGCGGCCGTGGGAGCGGCTGGGCGCGCACATCCGCGAGATGGACGGCGTGAAGGGCGTGGCCTTCGCGGTCTGGGCGCCGAATGCGCGGCGCGTGTCGGTGGTCGGCAACTTCAACAACTGGGACGGCCGGCGCCACATGATGCGGCTGCGCCGCGAGTGCGGCGTGTGGGAGATCTTCGCGCCGCACGTGACCGTCGGCGACAGCTACGAGTTCGAGATCCTGTCGGCGCAGGGCGAGGTGCTGCGCAAGGCCGACCCCTTCGCGTTCTCGTCGCAGCTGCGGCCCGACACGGCCTGCGTGGTGCAGCCCCTGCCCGCGCCGGTGAAGATGCCCGAAGGCCGTGCCGCCGCAAACGAGCGCCACGCGCCGATCAGCATCTACGAAGTGCACCTGGGCTCATGGCGCCGCAAGAACGGCCATGAATGGCTGGACTACCGCGACCTGGCCGACACGCTGGTGCCCTACGTGCGCGACCTGGGCTTCACGCACATCGAGCTGCTGCCGATCACCGAGCACCCCTTCGACGGCTCGTGGGGCTACCAGCCGATCGGCCTGTACGCACCGACCTCGCGCTTCGGCACGCCGGGCGACTTCCGGCATTTCGTCGAGGCCGCGCATGCGGCCGGGCTGGGCGTGATCCTCGACTGGGTGCCCGCGCACTTCCCGACCGATTCGCACGGCCTCGGCCGCTTCGACGGCACGGCGCTGTATGAGTACGCCGACCCGCGCGAGGGCTTCCACAACGACTGGCAGACGCTGATCTTCAACTACGCCCGCACGGAGGTGCGCAACTACCTGGTCGGCAATGCGCTGTACTGGCTGGAGCGCTACGGCGTGGACGGCCTGCGCGTGGATGCGGTGGCTTCGATGCTGTACCGCGACTACAGCCGCAAGGCCGGCGAGTGGGTGCCGAACGTGCTTGGCGGACGCGAGAACCTGGAGGCCATCGACTTCCTGCGGCGCATGAACCGCGTGGTGGGTATTGAGCGGCCTGGGGCGGTGACGCTGGCCGAGGAGTCGACGAGCTTCCCCGGCGTGACCCGTCCGCCGGAAGACGGCGGGCTGGGGTTTCACTACAAGTGGAACATGGGCTGGATGAACGACACGCTGTCGTATGCGGGCACGGACCCGGTCTATCGCAAGCACCATCACCAGCAGATCACCTTCGGGCTGATGTACGCGCACAGCGAGAACTTCGTGCTGCCGCTGTCGCATGACGAGGTGGTGCATGGCAAGGGCTCGCTGATCGGGCGCATGCCCGGGGACGAGTGGCAGAGGTTTGCTGGCCTGCGCAACCTGTACGGGTACCTCTGGGCGTATCCCGGCAAGAAGTTGTTGTTCATGGGCGGGGAGTTCGCGCAGTACGCGGAGTGGAATGCGGACCGCGGCCTGGACTGGCACCTGCTGGAGCATGCCTCTCATCAGGGAGTGCGGCGGCTGGTGCGCGACTTGAACAACGTGTATCGGCACTTTCCTGCGTTGCATGAACTTGACCATGACGGGGCGGGGTTCGAGTGGATCGTGCATGACGATGCGGATCAGTCGGTGTTTGCGTTCGTACGGCGGGGGCGGGATGGGGCGTTTGTTGTGGCTGTTTGCAACTTCACGCCTGTGCCTCGGCATGGGTATCGGTTGGGGGTTCCTGTTTCGGGTTCCTACCGGGAGATCATCAATACGGATGGGGCGGTTTATGGGGGGAGTGGGGTTGGCAATGGGATTGTCGAAAGCGCTCCTGTTGCTTGGCATGGGAAGGCGGATTCGATCTCGATCAGCGTGCCTCCGTTGGCTACTGTGATGTGGGTGTTGGCTTGAAAGCTTGTGACTTGGTTTGCTTCCCGGAGCCGGGTCTCGGCCCGGCGGCCGACCTACTTTTCTTTGCTTCGCCAAAGAAAAGTAGGCAAAAGAAAGGCGACCCTGCTGTCTGCGTCCCTTCGCTTCGCTACGGGCAACCTGCGGTGCTCGACTCCGGAGGGGGTCCGCAGAACTCGCTTCGCTCAAACAGCTGCGGCCCTGATCCCTCCTACGTCTGCGCTCCTCGGCGCA
>NZ_JBWKOZ010000008.1:0-46491 GCF_059416325.1 Variovorax sp. GW821-FHT09D05
GCCGCGCAAGACGCTCGGTTTCCAGACACCCGCTGAGATGTTCAGCGAATGTGTTGCATCGACCGGTTGAATCCGCCGTCTGAAGCGGTCATGTCAGATGCGAAACATCCGCCCGCTTTGGGCGAATACCTTGCTTCCATCCAACGAGCACGAGCTGACCTTTCTCAGCTATCGACAATGGTGGTTATGAGGAACTGAATTCACCGTGTGTGCCGTTCGGTAGCAATTGCTCAAGTAGCGATACGCCGCACTTACCACTACATTGCCGTAGCAATGTCGAGCGCTGACAGATCAACATTTGAGATCGAAGAATCTCTGTAAACGTCCGGCCAACTCATCTTGATCCTCGCCAGCGAGCCTAGGAGCATCTTGTTCACTACTCCACTTATTTCTTGTCGGACACGTGAACACTATCGATACGGTGAAGGGAGGTCGGCGCCGTAGACGCATACGCCTGTTCGCTCTTACGACGGACTTGATCGAGAACCAGCAACCCGAGATACTGAATCCCTCATATCGGCGGGGGATGGCCATGGATTCGCTCCCAGATGAACTCAAGGCGCTTGTGGAGAAGGAAGCGAAGTCGCTCCTTCGGGTCTTGGTTCGGGACGCCTTAGTGCTGTTCCACACTGGGGAGAAATCGAAGCAATGGGAGGCAGTCTCCGTTCTCGCGGATATGCGAAAGAAAATCCAAGAGCCGACGGGATTGATTGGGTACATAGAGGCGTCGAATGAACAGTTGGTTGCCGCTGCGCAGAAGACGTGGTCTACGCTCGATGCACACGCTCTGGATCGTCAACATGTAACACGTCCCCTGTGCGAGAGGTTGGAGGCATTGCAGAAGCAGCTGCAAGAAATAATCCTCTCACGCCCCCCTTCGCCTCCGCCTCGTCCCCCTCCTCCCCCTCCCCCTCCCCCGGTCACGGTTGTCGGCGCAGTGTGTTCGGATGTCCACCTCGGGACAAAGCAGGCCGGGACCGCTCCGTTCCAGGCTTGGCTGAAAGCTCGGAAGGCAGGCGAAGAGGTGGTTCTGCTGGGAGATGTTCTGGATTTCTGGCTCTTCGTGCGCAGCGACAAGCCAAGGGACTTTGTGAATCGAGTCGCCGCTGCCTGGGATCACCTCTACAAGCAACTCGCGCGACTGGTCGATCGCGGGGTCAATGTGCACTACGTGCCCGGCAACCACGACTCGTTCGCCTTCTTCGTGGAGGCAGCCGAGCATGTCGACTGGGCGCGGGTCATCCTGGATCGCACTCCGGAGTTGCTGGCCGTCCGGGACAAGACGGCCCATCAGAGAATCACGGAGGTCGCGACCGTTCACTACCCGTTCCTGGAGCTCAAGCCGGAAGAAGACACGCGCCTTCTTCTGACGCATGGCCACTACAACGCATGGGGCTGGCGCATGACGTCCGGCATGCCGGAGGAGTGGTCCACGCGCCCCGTTCCGTTCCTCACGTCGCTCGCGATATCGATGTCTCACAAGAACGCCCGTCTTCTGCGCCGGTTCGTCAAAGAAGGAGAGTGGCTCTTCAGGGTGGGCGGACTGGAGGATGCCGGCTTGGCCATCACGAATGCCGTCCTGGTCGCGTATGACGGAGCGATGGAGATGGCGGCAGAAGCTCCCGCCGACCTAGCGAAGATCGTCGACAACGCCTCCAGTCTCTACTTCGGGGGGAGGCCGCGAGTCTCCAGGGCCGAAGAAATACTGTTGCGCGACTCCTTGCTGGCCGTGCATCGGATGCAGGGAAAGAGCCTTCGCGAAGACATGGACAGCATCTGGAACGACACGAAGCGCACCCTCTCCACGGAAGCAGACGCCCTCAACATCACGCTGCCCCGAAAGACGATGTCGAGTGGCCAGGCAGGCAAGCACGAGACCAGGAGGTTCGGAGAGTTCGCCGGTGCCGAGAAGCTCATCTTCGGCCACCATCACAAGCCTCGGAATACGGAGCGGGCTTTTGAAGTCGGTGGATTTGTGGGCCCGGTGAATTCCTGGCTCGCCATTCAGAGCGACGGGACGGTGACGCGCCCGGCTTGATGTTGTGCGGTGCTATGTGGAGCCCTGTTCCACCGTGAAGGGTGTGCCCGCCTGCCTCGCGTTCTCGCGTGGAGCGGCTTCGTCAAACGCATCCTGGTAGCTCTTTCCAGACGGAAGCTTCATCGCGAGCACCTCATCGAAGGCCCTTGGGTGCCACACCAGGTTTCGCCCGAGGCTCTCGAACCTGTTCGTCGCCTCTTGATTCCGGGTGGACCGGCCGAAGTGACAGCGATGCCTAGAAAAGGCCTGCAGCTCGTCGAGCTTCGGAAACGAGTTCGAAGGGTCAAATTCATAGAAGACAAAGAACATCGGGTCGCTTTCGGTCGCGTCCAACACATCCGAGTGAATTCCTTTCAACGCCCCTGCCTTGCCTTCCCTGAGGTACGAGTCGCCGTACGTCTTTGGCGACAGCCAGCCTCGGTGCTTGCGCACGATAATGCCGTCCGCTCGTGAGACTTCTCCGATCTTGGAGAACGCCTTCCTCTTTTCCAGATTTGCGAAGCGATAGAAGTAAAGTCCGACTGAGCCGCCCAACCCTTCTACCGTCAGTGCGGCGTGAATGGATCCATCGCCGCCCGCAAGCACCTGCGCGGGAGATGAAATCTTCGAGACAAGGACCTTGCACTGGGTGCGCTCGCCCGACTTGTATGGCTCAACTACATGCATACCTGATTGCTGTCGAATTCAACAGACCCACGATCCTTGAGCAATGGGCTCGAGAGGGTATTCAAGACGAGGCCGCGCGAACCGATCGGTGCAGCAGCTGACCGGCCGATGTTAATTCATCGGTCGTGAGGCAGCGTGGTTGTGACCTCAGCGCATCTGGCGGGCGCTGGTCTCGACTGATCGGGAGGTCTCTAGGTCCCTGGGCCAATGGGCCAGGGGAACTCGTAGCCAAGAGACGGCGCGGGCGCCGTCACCGCGATAAATTCAAGGCGAACCTGATACAAGCAAGGAGACACAAGAGGGCGACAATTCGTCTCATGGCGTAGCAGGAGTCAGTCTCAAGCTATCGGCCCGATGCCCCGGCACGCTGGGTACTGGCACCGATGCTATCTTTTAGTTTTTGAGCCGCCCCTTATCGAAGGCATCTGGCAGCAGGCGCGAGATTCTGCTTCTCTTGATCTTCGTGCCACTCAAGTCTGAGCAAATCACCTCAATGTCGTGGCCGCTGAGCTGCGCGCTCTCCGCTATCAGCTGACGACATCGACCACAGGCCGAAATTGGAGATGCCTGCTGCGGTTCGGTGGGATGCTGTGAGCCACCCACAATCGCGATCCGCCGAATCTTTCCAAGCTGCCCAGCAGTGGAGGCTGCCTGAAGTGCTCCAGCCTCAGCACAAAGGGTAACGCCATACGAGGCGTTCTCCATATTCGCGCCAACAAACACTTGGCCGTCCTCGGTTTCGACAGCAGCACCTACAGCAAATCGCGAATAAGGAGCGTAGGCGTTCATCGAAGCGTCGCGCGCACGCGTGAGCAAATCGAGAAAGCCCAATCTACCGCGCCTCGCAGCAGGAGGCTGCTTTGCCATCAATCAAACTCCCCAAGCACCACAGATGATGTGATGAGTCTGCATAAATAGTTCAAAGAAAAAGCAGCCCGATGCAACAAGCGACACCCACCAGGCACTACGGTAACAAAGCTGTCGGCGATTCATTGTTTTCGAGAGCGCGCAAATCTCCTCGGAGAATTTCACTGTAGCGCCACTAATCTCTGCTTTTCCAAGAAAGGGCCAACCCACATTGACAACAAACAGGCACAACGTGATCGAAATCGCCGATAAAAGAGCCGCGACAACGACGAGGACTGCCTGCACTCTACCACCGAGCATCAAAGAGTGAGGTGATGCGAACTGAGCAAGAAGAAATGTAGCTGCAGCGATCAAGACGCCATTCAAGCGCATCAGGGCTGACGCCTTAGTGTCAAGCATGGTGAGGATCCCGTAAATCCATGCAACCACCTCTGATGGAATCAGATCCTTCGATTCCGCTGTGCCTTTGCAGTCATTTCCTGCTCTTTCGAGCGCCTTGCGCTTTTGCAGGTACTCGTCCTTGTTCCATTCCGTCATGTACGCTCCTTATCCGGAAGACTGGCGATGTGTCGCATCCATAACGGGCCTGAAATGCTGCGCACAACCTCTCCTGTTTCGCATGCAGCGCGAGCCCTAGCGGTACCTGTCGAGGAGTACCCGCAACCTCTCTCTTACCGGCGCCCTCAGACGCTCCGAATTTGCAAGCTCGCTGGATCTAGCCAAGAGGTTGGTCTTGGCCTCGGATTGGGACGTCTTGTAGAACTCCACCAGTTGCCGAGCGTTGTCCAAAACCGCAGGAGAAATGGGCTTGGAAAGGCCCGTGGGGATCATCTTCTCCGCCCCGGGCAGAATAGTTGGGAGCTTGGGCTGGAATGCAGACAGCATCGCGAGTTGCACGCCTATCGTCTCAACGTACTCATCCTGGTACCACTTGCCCTGGCTTTTCTCATAGGCAACCTCATATCTCTGAAGCATCGGTGCGAGTGCATTCAGGATCTCATTTGTGATCTTCTCGTTGTCAACCCCGCGAGAGAGCCCATAGAACACCATCGCCGCGTTGTCGGCATTCAGGACCGTGTCAACGCTCCTCCCGCCCTCGTCGCGCAACCACAGGGGCTCATCGGGGTATGCGACCTGCCGCTTTTCCGCCGCCCGTAGAGCTAACAGGTATTGATTCAACAGGCTTGAGCTCTGAACCGCCGGGTAAGGCAACACAGGTAGCGTCGCACGTCCGCATGCTGTCGTCATGACGAAGGCGCAAAGCGCAAGCACGAACCGGAGTCGTAAGAGCATCTTCATTCGATCAGTGTGATCTTTTGTTATTCGGGTCACATCCCATGTTCCGGCGATGCCAGGACGGTGCAAACCCCTACGCTCATGGCAGGCCGAGCACGTTGGACTAGTAAAGCGTCCGGTTGACCTCGCGAGCAGGCGACCGCTTGCAACCCAAGGCCGAACACAATCCATACCATGATCGAAACAGAGATGCTGCCCGACGAGGAATTGGGCGCAAGGGCCATTGAATGGCGCCGACGAGCGCTGCAGGGTGATCTGCACGCCCGCGGCGTAGCTCATCAACTGGAGGTGGAATTGCGGCGGCGCGCAGGCGCACTCCATCCCGACTACCACGACCTAGACCTGCGACCGCTTGAGCATCGACGAGAACCACTGCGTTGGTGGAAGCCGTGGCGGTCTGACTAGCCGAGGGCGCAATTGGAAATCGAAGCAGGACTTCGCTCCTTCTCTCCGGAACATGAGCCGCGCAGATTGCACGCGTGAACTCTGCATCCTCTGCGCCCCCACCCCAGAAATCCTGGCTGTATTGCGCGTGATTTCCCGCATGGACCTGTCCCTCGGCATCGCCATTGGCCAAAGCTTCGGCCAACCGGTCACTGCAGAGCTGATGGCACTGCACGGACAGGGCTATATCCGCGAACATATCGGTCGACGACATGGCGGAACACCGACCCAGCTATACACGATCACAGCCAAGGGTCGCGGAGCTCTTCAAGAACAGAACAAAAAGCTTGGGCCTGTTCCAACACGCACGACTGGCCCCAGCCCGCCGCTACGCCGCGAGACATGCAGCGGCGGTGCAATACGTCCCTTCACAGGGCGAGCAGGAGCGATGGACGCGCTGAAGTATCCGAGTCGAGTCGGCAATCGACTGCACTATCGGGTTGAGGAGATCGAACCCGCAGACAGGGCTAGCTAGGACTAGGCGCGATTGGTGGCTCCACGGTGCGGCGTATCGCCATTGCGATCACCGCCGCCCCGAGTAGCGGCGCCCAAACGATGAAAATCTCGTTGAACAGCACCTGCGCACCGCGCGGCGAAAGGAACCGCTTGATGGCCACCGGCGACACCTCGATCGGACGCCACGGGCTGAAATAGCGCGTGCTGTCGAAAGGCCAGAAGAGCGCGATCCCGATGCCGCCGTTGGTCAGCATGTCCAGCAGCGGATGCGACAAGGTGCACAGCGCCACCCATGCCCAGCCGACCGCTCGGCGCATGCGCCACCGTGGCGCAAGCCACCAACCAAGAAGGCCGAACACCAGAGCGAACATTAGGGTATGCGTAAAGCCGCGATGCCCCGCCATGCCGCCGTAGGCTATGCCGAGTTTGAAAGCCAGACCGTCGAAGTCTGGCGCGATGGCCGCGAGCATGCCAACCAGCAACGCCGATGCGGGCACGCGCCGCGTTCCAAGTGCAATGGTCGCGCAAACTGGAACTGCGACATGGGTAAAGATGGTCGGCATTGGTGTACGAACGGCGTAAGCGAGAAGTGGTGGGAGCGGTAGATAAGATGGCTTCGGTGACGGGGCGCTCAGCCCAAACGCGTATTGGTTCAGCGTCCCGTAGGGCGCAGCCGAGTACCAGCCTGGCGCAGCAACCGCGTCAGCCGAAGCTCTCCCGTGCGATGCCGCCTGGACAGCTCTAGACTCAAGCCGCTTTCATACTGCGGCCAGAGTTCGAGCGAAAAGACAGATTGCGTACTTGCTGACGCTGCATCCACGGCGGCTGCCTGCGATGGAGCGGTTTCTTCAGTTCTCATTTTGCGGACAGCACCTCGTCGAATCGGGATCGGCCAGAGCATAACGGCTGGCCACGCCGAACGTGTCATTCTCTGCATCCTGTTCGCCAGCAAGGCACGCCCACACCTTATCTGGAGACTTCTGATCGCACAGTGCGACTTTTTTCGCCACCACAACTCATCATCCCTCGATCTCGACCTGAGACCATGGCATACATTGAACTCTTTGCCTGCGGCAGCCATCCGGCATCGAGTAATCAATCACATGCAACATCTTTCCCGTGAAAGAATGAACCACCTCTCGTTAATCGTCGCCGTTGCAGCGTTGGCAGGCTGCTCGACGACAGAGTACACACGAGCTCCTGTCCCCGCGGCAAGGCGCGCTCCTGCGGTCGAATCGACGCCGACAGCTCTCGTTGATCTACCGAAGGAATGCAGTGACTACGCCGAGAGGGTCACTGCTTGTGTAAGCAAGCAACGCAACGCCACGACCGATGCGCTGAAAGTCAGCCTCGATCAGATCAAGGCAATATGGAACTCCATGGGACCAGAAAAGGCCCTGGCAGGTCCTGCATGCAAGACCGCAAACGAGGAATTTGCAAGGTCAGCTGCAGATGTGGGGTGCTGACACTCACCCCATTCGAAATCGCAACTAGAGCCTCAGCAGCGCGGTATCGAACCAATCATTTATCGATACGGTGCAGTTATCGCTACATTGCCATCGCAGCGTTGCGCATGGCCAGACCTGACAGATCAGCACTTGAGATCGAAGAATCTCTTGCGAGTTTGATATAGCCGTACTTCTTCCTCTGCTCGCGCCTTGGCGTCCGGACTGCCGCTTCCACCTTCGAGCACAGGCAACTGGCGATCAAGCCGCGCGCATTCCGCTTGATCCTGTGGCGGCAGCCGCACTCGACGCCGCAATACCTCCATCTCGCCGCGCGACTTCCCGGTTAACGGCCTCAGCGCATCGTCGAACGCGTTGTTCGTCTCTGCGCGCTGCACTTCTGCTCCCTTGCGAGACTGCCCCGACATCTTGTCCACACCCTGATTCGGCGTTGCATCGATGATCTTCGCGCCCACGCAGGGAGAATCCGAATAGGCGACGCGGCCATTCGTCTCGCAGCGGTAGACCGGTGGCGCCGCTGATGCAATGCAAGAGGCCAGGAGACATGAGAGGGCGACCAGCCGGCTCACGGTGTAGTTGGAGCCCATATCAAGCTATCGGCCGGACACCCCGGCACGCCGGATACTGGGAACATCCCCAAAACTGCCCGCCAGCATTCGCGCCCTTCTTGGCAGTGCGCTTGACCATCCCCGAGCCACATGCAGGGCATGCGGTTGCGCCAGCCGCGACACTTGGTGGACTCGATGGTGCGACCGGGTGCAACCTGTCGGCGGCGTCGACACGCGAAGACAGCGATTGCCGAGCTTGTTTGATCAGGCCGAACAGTCGATGCCCATCCACCAGCTTGACATTGCGGCCATCGGCAAAGGCCTTGGCATCCTCGCTGAAGCTGCCGGAGGTCACAACGAACCCGCCCGTAGCTCCCTTCGCTGCCATCACGCCGTACAGCTCGCGCACCACGTCGACCCCAACCTTGTAGGCCTTCCACTGCTTGCACTGGACGAGGAATTTCTCTGTGCCCTTCGAGAGCACCAGGTCCACGCCGCCATCTGCTCCACCACCGCCGGTTTCAGAGACGCTGAAGCCTTGCAGACGAAAAGCTTCACCGACCAGCATCTCGAACTCGCGCCACGACATGCCGTCGAGCGCATCTGCGCCTTTGGCCTGTGCGGTATTCGAGATCAAGGTTCGGCGCTGGTGCCGCCGCCATGCTGAGACTCCCGCACCGCTGAGGCAGATTAGCGGCACCACGTACTGGCCGACGGTCGCCAGCGCGGTGCCCATCGAGCGGACCATCAAGTCAGCCACCTGACCTGGCTGAAGCGCGACCGGTGGTAGAGGCGTGGCCAGCCTGTGCAAGAGCAGGTAGCTGATCACTGCAAGAACGACGCCGCCCCACCATGGCAGCAGGGACACCAGATCCATCAGATCTTCCGCAAGACTCGTTTTCTTTCTAGCCAAGATTCCCTCCAGTGGTGGCCAACTTTCTTGTTGCCGACGGCTCCGTGCCAGATGATCAGTTGGTATCGCTGGACTGTAGCGGCTTCGTGAGGCTCTGGAATTCCGTGCGGCCTGGGCGCTCTGCCGAGCCTTGGTCACGGCGGATCTTGAACTGCTTGGATTCGTGCAGCACCTGCCGCCACGTCGTACAGCCGTAACGCTTGAGTGCCTGCTCAGGATGCATGAGGTTCATTCGCTCTATGACCTGACCGAGGTCTGCCCACCCGTCGACAGCCAGCACCGTTTCAGCCGTGCGCAGGCACCGCACGATGCCGCAGGTCGGCCAGTCGACAGTCCCGTCCGGGCGGATGCCATCAAACAGCAAGTCGGTATATGCGGGGCTCGCCATAAATGCCCCCATTGCGCTGCGCGCTTGGTCCATGGTGATCGCCCATTGACGCAACTCGGCGTAGTGGCCGTCGACCTTCGCCATTCCAACGTCGAGGTACGCATCCGCGTCATGACACCCAGCTTCAGACCAGATGTCGAATCGTTCGAGGAAGTGATGCACGAGCTCGTTGCGCAGCGCGACGAGTTCTTTCAGTCCCACCACGACGCGTTCGTAGTCTTCCGGCTGTAGTGCCATCCGTGTCTGCATGCGAAACCAGATGCGCTGGGAGTCGACTGGGTTCCACTCGGGCTCGACCGTGTCCGGCGGCTCTGGCTGCAGGTAAGTCCCGGTCAACTCGGCGACCAACTGTCCGAGCGTCATGCGCGAGACGACTTCACCGCGCTTCTGTCGGATGGCCATCAGTTCATCGGAAGGGCCGGCGATCTCGAAGTCAACGGCGAACGCCTTCATCAAGCGTTCGTACTGCTGAAGACGAATCAGACAGTGCCCGAGTTTGCGCTGGACCTCGCGCTGCAGTGTCGAAACTGGCTCAACTGGCCTTAGCTCGACGGCCAAGCCTTGCCCTTGAATCTGTAGTTCGATGCTCATGCCCTCTTTCATGAGTTTGCCCGCAGGTCGCGGCCACAGTTTAGACGAGCTCTCGCGGCGGGCTGTTTTCAACTGCCCCCTCTTGGCTGTTCTTCAGCCCAGGTCGAGGGCGAAATGAACGGCGTCCCAAGAGTCGCGCTTTTGGGAGACTCTTTTCTCCGTTTCTCCTATACTGGACGTCGGCATCCGGCCCAACCTGTCCTCGGGTTAAATCGGAAAGAAAGTCACCCATTCGCTTTGCCTATCCGCATTCCGTCGGAGGCCGGCGCGTAATCGAGGAACGCTGGTCTTACCTATGACAGGAGTGCCTTCATGGCCCAATCTACCTCTGCTGCGCGCGAGAGTTTTCGCGCATCTCCCATTCCGGGTACTCTCGCTTTTGTCGAGCCCGCGCCCGATATCGCACTGCGAGCCCTAAAGAACCGGCTGCAGGCGCGCTTCCCCAATGTACGTTCCGCGCACCTGAGCGAAGCCATCGCGACTTCGCTTGGCTTTAAAACGCATGCGGCACTTCAGGCCGACCCGCCGGCATTGATGCGGGCACTCGAATTCGACATGTTCGAGCCGCTTGAGCTCAATCGCCGCTTGGTTGAGCTCGGTTATCCGGTTCAGCACGACTTCACGTTGAGCCCCGTCCTGAACTCCCCGACTCCTTCTCCACGCTATCTCGAAGCGATTGCCGAGCTGCGTCAACTTGAGAAGGCTCCTGACCGGGTGTGGGGCCGCATCCATGCATTGCGCGCCTGGTGCGCAGCCGAATTCTCTTCGGCCTTCGACCTCGGCCACGGCGAAACAGAGGACAAGCACATGGTGAAGCGCTGGAGCATCGGCGTTGACCATGGCGCATGCCTACCGGGGTGGGGCCGTAGTCTCAAGAACCAGCGAGGCGGCCATGTGGATTTCCCTGGCTCGGACCATCGCAGAAAGTTCTACGAGTCGCTTCCGCTCACCAGGAGGGTCAAGCCTGAATGGGCGGAATATTGCAGCGCGACGGTGTCAATGCCCTACGTCGGAAATGACGGCCTTCCGCCGAAATTCGCCGAAGCGGCGCACATGGCCGGCTGCATCGGCTGGACGTGCAGCGTGCATAGTGAATGGTCGTGGTACCAAAGCGGCAGGACTGCTCTCGTTCTGTTCAAACGCACCACCACGGCGGACAGCATCCGCCAACAATGGGCTGGCTCGTTCAAGCGCTGGCTGCTCGAAAACCAGTCCCGGTTGAAGCGGGGCGCATCGATGCGCAAAAATGTCGTCGAAGACATCATTGACTGCAACCACCTGCCGTTCTATCTGAAGGACTTCCCAGACTGTCGCGAGCGCTACCTCAAAGAGTTCGTGCCGAAGCTCTACGCTGGCCTCGACCCGGAGATGGCGAGAGTGTTCGAGCGCTTGATGACCAAGTGGGCCGAGGAGTGGCCTCGCCAAGAAGGCCTACGACCATGAGCACTGTCCAGCCACGCCTCTGCCCTCAAGCACGCCGGTCAACGGACGCGGACATGCGCTTCATCAAGGCCTGGCTTGAAGCGCAAGAAAACGACGAAGTGCACGGCACCTTCTTGTGCAATTGGAATCTGACCGTTGAAGCGCACGAGGCCGGCAAGCTTCTTGTCTACGTTGACGAACAGTCACAGGAGGTCGTCGCATACCAGTGGGGAGCCTTGGTACATCCCGGCATCCTTGAGGTCCGCAACGACATGCGCGGTCAAGGTATTGGCAAGGCTTTGGTTGCGCATCGGCTGGCGGAGGCCGCCGAAGCGGGGCATGACATCCTTCGCATCCAATGCACGCCACGCTCTTCCATTCCCTTCTGGGAAAGCATGGGCTTTGAATTACAGAAAAACGGCGATGTCGGCATGCAGAACGTCTACGCCTTCAGACTGATGCCCAGGACGCTTGTGGTGCCTGACGAAGGCGAACGAGTACAGGTGATCGTGGAGTGGTATCCGGAAATGCGGGACCGGAAGCCTGAGACGCCTGCCGAGCGTACTCAGGTCATAGCCGGGGTGCGTGAAGGAGGAATGATCTACTTGTCCGAGCGCGCACTCTGTCCCAACAAAGTAGTTGGTCAGGATGCGGTGCTGCGGGTGACTGTTGACGGCGAAGAGTGGCTCTGCGGAAAGGCAAAGCACGAACGGGCCGCGGATCTCGGCGTGGAACACTGCCCCAACGGATTCTTCCTAGACTTTCTCTGGCCCGAAGGCCTCCTGGCGAGCTAGCGAAGATCGAACAACCGGTCCATCAGCGATGAAGGAGTTTCGCCACGCGGCCTACTGCACCGAAGAAATCCAGATCATGTGCGGATGCCCCAGTTCCAATCCGAGGACTGGGTCAGGAAGGCCGACATGCCGGTCGAACGTCCCGAGCACATGGACTTGTACCGGTCTCGTCCAGACCGGCGTGTTGGCATAGTCAAGCAACTGCTTTTGCAGCGCGGCTCCCGCTGCACCCTGTGCCAGGCACGGGGTCGTCGGAATCCACACGCAAAGTTCAGGGCCGCCCATTTGCCTTTCGTGGAGCATGACGTCAAATCCATCCGGGTATGCCACAACCTCGCGAGCGGTGCCGACGAATATCTTCATGTGGCCGCGCGGGACGTTGGGGTCGTAGTCCAAGGGATGAAATGCGCTGAAGAATGTGCCACCTGAATTCCACGACGCCGCCAATGACTGAGTCTTGCGGCTCGCAAGGTTCATGCTGTGCCAGCCTCGTGCGAATTTTTCGACCGTCTGCGATTGAGACTCGGATGTTCCGGAGCCACTTCCATTGCGGTTCCTCGATCCAGTACCGGATTGCCCATTGACTTGAGGATTGGGCCCCGCCCCACCCGGCACAGATGGCGCGGCGGTCACGCGCGGATCGACCCATCGTGTCGGCCACATGTCCCGATTCGGGTTTGCGGGAATCTTGCCTTCGCCAGCACTTACTCTGGTCGAGTCATCGGGTGCAGGCTCTCGGTTGCAGGTGTGAGGGTGATTTGGATCGCGCCTCCGGAAACTAGACGAGGGGGTGATCTTTCGGCCGACCTTGAAAGGTTCGATGATCACCGCGCTGACCGGCACGCCGCAATCCGCACAGACAAACGTGAGCGCGTTGTTGGCATCATGGGATGTCTTGAAATGCTTCTCGACCAGGCTGATCGAGATCAGATCGTCGACAAATCTGGCTGCAGCAGGAAATGGGGACTTCAGGCGTGCTTCTTCGTGCATGAATCGGGTAAGCGGGATGTTGATGCCATCATGCTAAGCAGCATTTCGATTTCGTCTCCATTTTTTTGCGCTCGACAACTGCCACGCAGCAGTCGCAGGCCCAACGCCATTCCGCCGAGATGAATCACTTGCTGCCAAACGCGGCCAATCGTTCATTGTTTGATTAACACGCCGTTATCGACACATTGCCGCCGCCGCAGCGTCGCGCTACACCATCCGTCGTCGAGGTCACCTACCTCGACCGAGCATCACCGGAATGGCCGCTTCCGAGCCTGCCCGATGTCGCATTTGGTTTAGGGTTGTCCGGCACCTGTCCGTGCATGACGACGGTGCCGAGCACGACACGGCCTGAGGACAGGTGTTGGACAAGCCTCCATGGAGGAAACCGCGGAATGCACCTGTTGAGCCTGAGAAGACTACGAAGCTATGGGGATTCGAGATGCGTGAATCGAGGTGATGCAGTCGATGGGCCCAAGCATTCGTTCGACGACGTCGATGTGGCGCCGCAGATCGAACCAGCACGTTGGGTCGCTCGGTCCCATGGCCTGCGGCAAGTCCCTCGCGGGGCGTGTAGGCAAGACATCCTCTCATCGCCCTGGGACGAGATGACGACCGACGCTGCTGATGATCAGTGCTCATAGTGTCTGGGGCTGCTGAGGTGGTGCGCGGATTGGTTGTCCGCGAGCGAAGGTCTGCACGATGATCATCGGACCACCGCAGTGCGGGCAAAAGAAACTTGGTCGCGCAGATTCAGGCTCGGCATCAACGTCCGAACTCTCCGTCGCCTTATCGGTTGGCTGCAGTAGCAGTGCGCGAACGCATGTTAGGCCCTCCTGGCGATGGCCGTTGGCCAGGAGCCCGTAGTGGCGAATGCGATGGAAGCCGCCCGGCAGTACGTGCAGCAGGAAGCGGCGCATGAACTCGTCGGCATCGAGCGTCATCGTCTTGTGGCGCGTTCGGCCCTTGGCTCGGTAGTCCTTCCAACGGAAGGTGACGCCACGTTCATCCACGGCCACGAGCCGGCTGTTGGAGATCGCCACGCGGTGGGTGTAGCGCGACAGATAGGCCAGCACCGCTTCGGGGCCGGCAAACGGACGTTTGGCATAGACGCCCCATTCACACTTGCGCAGCGGGGCGAGCCAGTCGGCGAAGGCGTGCTCATCAGGCCAGCGCCGCAGGCCTTGCAAGATAGCGCTCGCGGATCGCCTTGGCCGACCAGTAGGTCAGCGCCGCCACCAGGCCAGTCGGGTTGTAGCCCAGCCCCTGCGGGAAGGCCGACGCGCCGGGCACGAAGACGTTGTGCACGTCCCAGCTCTGCAAGTAGCGGTTGATCGCGCTGGTGCCCGGGTCGGTGCCCATGATCGCGCCGCCGTTGAGGTGGGTGGTCTGGTAGCTCGTCGTGTCGAAGTGCTCGCCGAAGTTCTTGACGAACACGCGCACCGCCTTCGGGCCCATCGCCTCGGCGATGCCGTGCATCTTCTCGGCCATGAAGCGGGTCATGCGGACGTCGTTGTCCTTCCAGTCGAAAGTCATGCGCAGCAAGGGCAGGCCCCAGGCGTCCTTGTAGGTCGGGTCCAGGCTCAGGTAGTTGTCGTGGTAGCTCATGTGCGCGCCGTGCGCATCCATCGACATCGTGTGCGTGTAGTTGTCGGCAACGGCCTGCTTCCACGCACTGCCCCAGCCGGGCGCGCCCTCGGGCAGCGAGATGCCGCTGATCGGCTTCACGCCAGCCTGGTTGACCCACATCGGCGAGCCGCCGACGAAGCCGAACGGGCCGTGGTCGAAGTTGTCGGCATTGAAGTCGTCGATCGCCACGCCGTTGCCGCCCGCGCCGATGAAGGGGTTGGCGTACACGTCCTTGTCGAAGAAGGCCTTGATCGTCGCCATGTTCTGGTAGGCGAAGTTGCGCCCGACGGTGCCCTTGCCGGTCGCCGGGTCGTAGGGCGTGCCGATGCCCGACAGCAGCATCAGCCGCACGTTGTGGAACTGGAACGCGCAGATGACGACGATGTCCGCCGGCTGCTCCACCTCGCGTCCTTGCGCATCGACATAGGTAACGCCGGTGGCGGTGCGGCGATCGGCCGCGAGGTTCACGCGCAGCACGTGCGCATGCGTGCGCAGCTCGAAGTTCGGCACCTGGCGCAGCGCCGGCAGCACATTGACGTTGGGCGAGGCCTTCGAATAGTTGTAGCAGACGTAACCGCTGCAGTAGCCGCAGAAATTGCACGGCCCCATCTGGCAGCCGTACGGATTGGTGTACGGCCCGGAGGCGTTGGCCGACGGCAGGTCGTAGGGGTGATAGCCCAGCTTGCCCGCGGCATCGCCGAAGCGTTGTGCCGACACCGTGCGCTTTTGCGCGGGCAGCGGAAAGGCGTGCGAGCGGTCGGCCGCGAACGGGTTGCCGCCCTTGCCTTCGCCCACTTTCTGGCCGGCCACGGTCCATGCGGTGCCCGAGGTGCCGAATACTTTCTCGGCGAAGTCGAAATGCGGCTCCAGCTCTTCGTAGCTGACGCCGAAGTCCTGGATCGTCATGCCCTCGGGAATGAACTTCTTGCCGTAGCGCTCTTCGTAGTGGCTGCGCAGGCGCAGCTCCGCAGGGTCGACGCGAAAGTGCACGCCCGACCAGTGCAGCCCCGCGCCACCAACGCCGGTACCGGGCAGGAAGGCACCCAGCTGCCGATAGGGCAGCGCCGTGTCGCTCACGCCGTGGCGGATCGTCACAGTCTCGCGCGAGATGTCCTGGAACAGCTTGCGGCGGATGTTGTAGGTGAGCTCGTCCAGCACCTTGGGGTAGATGCCGTCGGTGGCCGTGTCCTGCATCGGGCCGCGCTCGAGCGCGACCACGTTCAGGCCGGCCTCGGTCAGCTCCTTGGCCATGATCGCGCCGGTCCAGCCGAAGCCGACGATCACCACGTCGGCTTTCTTCATCGTGTTGCCGGCCATGCTCAGCCTCTCTGCCCGCTCAAGGCCACGGGTGGCAGCGGGTACTTCACGTCGCGCTCGACCCAGTCCATGAAGTCGGCGCGCGCACCGGGAAACCCGATCAGCTTCCAGCCCGCAAGACCGCGGTTGCCGCCGTGCACCGGATCGGCGAAGAAGCCTTCGCGCACGTTCTGCAGCAGCATCGAGAAGAACAGCTGGGCCGGCACGGCTTCGAACACGGCCTTGCCCGATTCGATTTCGTGCAGCGCCGTGTCTTGCGCATCGGCTGCGAGTTGCACGAAGGATTTGCCTTGCGCCTTCTGCACGAAGCCGTTGGCGGCATCGATTCCCAGCCGATAGATCTGCTGCGGCGTGAGCTGGGACTGATAGCCCATCGTGGCCGGCGCGTCGGCGTTGAACGGCCCTTGCATGTACCAGAGCTTGCCGGTGGCCCAGGGCGTGTCCATCTGCCGGTCGATGTACTCGGGCACGCCTGCTTCCACCGCCCCTGGGCCCGATGCGTCGTTCGGAATCAATCGCGCGCTGGCGGCGTTGACGAAGGCCCATTCGCCTGCGGTGAAGAAGCGCGGCGAATAGGTGCTCGGTGCCGGGTTGCTCGCGGCCGCTTCGCCTTGCGCGGCCTTCGCCTGCCGGGTGTCGCACCCGGGAAGCACCGCGACGGCGAGGGTGGCGGCGCCCAAGCCCTTGAACAACTGGCGCCTCGATGACGGTGGTTGCGATGAGTCCGGTGCGGTCACGGGCGTGCTCCTGTCTGGGTTCATGAGGCGATCGATCAACGCGCGGGAGCGGCCTGCGCGGACCGCTCCTTCTCGATGGCGCTGCGGATCGTGCCGACTTGCGCGGCCTGCACGGCCGAAGCCTTGTTGCCCCAGCTCTGGCGCGTGAAGCTCGCGAGCTGTGCCACTTCGTCGTCCGACAGACGCCAGCCGAAGCCGGGCATGCCGAGCTCCGATGGCGCGACGCGCGTGGCGGGCAATTTGCTGCCCTCGAGGATCAGGCGAATCACCGAGCTCGGGTCGCCTGCCAGCACGGTGGAATTGCCGGCGATGCGCGGAAACACCTGCGCGTAGCCCAAGCCGTCGCTGCGATGGCAGGCCGCGCAGTTGTCGACGTACAGCTCGGCGCCGCGCGTCGAGTTGACGCCCTGCCACAGCGCCTTGGCGGTCGCAGGGTCGGCATTGAACGACGATGGAGAGTGCGCCGAGGGTGGCAGCGCTTTGAGGAATGCGGCAATCGCCTTCAGGTCGTCGTCACTCAGGTGCTGCGTGCTGTGCACGATGGCATCGTTCATCGCACCGCCGACCACTGCATGCGATGCATTGCGCGCGCTGCGCAAGGTCGAGACGATGTCGGCGGCCGACCAGGCGCCCAGTCCGTCCGCCGGATTGCCGCGCAGGTTCACCGCCACCCATCCGTCGATGAGCGGCCCACCGGCCAGGTACTCGGGGCTGGACTCGTCCAGCGCCTTCTCCTGCATCGTCGGCGCGCGCGGCGTATGGCAACTGCCGCAATGCCCCAGGCCCTGTACCAGATATGCACCGCGCGCCACCGACATGTCGGCATAGCGGGCGGCGTCGAAGGCCACGGCATCCGGCTGCGGCGCGAATGCCTTGCGCCACAGCGCCATCGGCCAGCGCATCGACAGCGGCCAGGGAATGCCGCGTGGATGCGCCTGGGATTGGGCCGGCGCCACGCCGTGCATGAAAAAGGCATACAGCGCGCGAACGTCGTCGTCGCTCATGCGCGCATACGACGGATAAGGCATCGCGGGGTACAGCGAATCGCCGTCGATCCGGATGCCGTGGCGCACCGCGCGATCGAAGTCGGCGAGCGTGTAGTTGCCGATGCCGCTGTCGCGATCCGGCGTGATGTTGGTGCTGTACATCGCACCGATGGGCGAAGCCAGCGGCAGCCCGCCGGCGAATGGCGCTCCGCCCGGCGACGTGTGGCAGGCCACGCAATCGCCGGCCTGGGCCAGGTAGCGGCCCTTGTCGACCAAGGCTTTCGAATTGCTGTCGGACGCGGCGGCGATGTCCCGCGTGGTCGTGGGCCACAGCGCAAGAATCAGCACCGCGCCGATGACGAGGACGGTGATGCCGGCGAAGGCCCACAGAAACTTCTTCACCATCGTTGCATTCTCCTTGCAATGCCAACCGTCGTTGAGCAGGTGCCGCGTCAGACGATACGCGTCTCGAGCTCGCCCAGGCCGTCGATCCATACCTTCGTCACATCGCCGCGCTTCAGGAAGACGCCGCTTTCCATGCCGACACCCGCAGGGGTTCCGGTCAGGATCACGTCGCCGGGATACAGGTCGGTGCGCTCGCTCAGGTGGGCGATTTGCTCCGCGACGTTGTACAGGTGGTTGCTCGTGTTCGAATCCTGACGGATTTCGCCGTTGACCCACAGCTTGATGTGGAGATTCTCCGGCGAACCGACGAACTCGGCCGGCGTGAACACCGGCCCGAGCGGGCACGAGCCGTTGAAGGACTTGTGGCCGATCCAGTCGTATCGGAACGGGGAGCTGGGGTCGGCCTTGTCGCGCACGAAATCATCGCGCGCCGACAAGTCGTTGGCGCACATGTAGCCGGCCACGTGGTCGAGCGCCGACCCGACCGTCACGCCCGACGCGTGGCGGCCGATCACGACGGCCAGCTCCGCCTCCCAGTCCAGACGCTGCGTGCGGGCAGGGAACGCCACCTCGCCACGATGGCCCGACAGATTGGCGGCGCCTCCCTTGAGGAAGTGCCAGGGCGCGATCCCCACGCCCTTGGGGTCCAGCACCAACTTCATGTTGAAGGCACTGCTCATGGCCGCCACGTGGTCGCGGTAGTTCGCCCCCGCCGCGTAGATGACGCCGGGACGTGTCAGCGGCGCGAGCAACGTGAGCTGTGCCGCGTCGAGGGCCGCATCGCTGAAGACCGCGGCATCTTCGGCCACCGCGTTCGCCAGTCTTCGCAACGCCGACTGCGACGTCTCCCAGCGCTGCAGCAAGTCATCGACCGATGACCGGGCCAGTGTCGCTTGGCCTGTACGGTCCGCCACACCAGCAAGAGACAGCCAGGCATTGCCGACCACGATCCCGGCGTGCGGCGCCCTGCCCGATCCATAGGTGAACAACTGGTACTTCAAGCGCCTACTCCTCGATGACGAAACCGGAGGCCTTCACAACGCCCGCCCAGCGTTGCAGGTCCTCCCGGATGAGGGCGGACACGCGCTGCCGCGCCATGGACTTCACGGCAATGCCGAACTTCGCGAAGCCTTCGGCGATCGCGTCGGTCTTCAACGCCTCGCCAATCGATTTCTCCATCCCGGCAAGAACGGGCTCCGCGGTGCCCGCGGGCGCGAAGACGCCGATCCAGCTCTGCACCACGACATCGTGGTAGCCCGCTTCGCGCAGCGTCGGCGCGTCGGGCAGGAATCGCGAGCGTTCGGGACCGGTCGTCGCCAGCACGCGCAGCTTGCCGCTCCCCAGCTGCGGCAACACTTCGGCCACCGGGTTGATGCTTGCAGGGACCTGGCCTCCCAGGAGATCCTGCACCGCTTGCGTTCCTCCCTTGTAGCCCACATGCGTGAGTTCGACCTTCGCCGCCGCGGCCAGCATGACGCCGGTGAAGTGCGGCGTCGATCCGGGGGCGGGCGAGGCGTACAGCGCCTGCTTCGGGTTCTGCCGGCACCATTGCAGGAACGCCCCGACGCTCGTCACCTCCCTGGGCGCGGCCGGGCCCACGCACAACGCGAACTCGGACACGCCACACATCGCCACGGGCACGAAGTCCTTCAGCGGGTCGTACGTCAGCTTGCGGTACAGGTAGGGATAGACCGTGAGCGGAAAGTCGGGCGTGACGACGATCGTGCCGCCGTCGTTCCTCGCGCGCGCCACCGCATCGAGCGCCAACCGGCCGCCCGCGCCGGCCCGGTTCTCCACGATCGGATCGAAGCCGCTCATCTGGCGTGCCACCAGGCGCGCGATCACATCGGTAGCCCCGCCTGGGGAATAACCGACATACACGTGCAAGGGGTTGGCCGCGAAGGTCGGCAGCACGCTGCCTGCCGCGACGGCACCTGCGCATTGCAGGATCGCCCGGCGTTGAAGTTGAAAGGTCATGGGTGTGTGAAAGGCGGGGTCTGGTGCAATCGCCTCGTCTCCTTGTAGTCACGTGATTCTGAAACGCACCTTTTCATCAATCCATATCGAATGAATGATTCGAAGGTATAGATGAAATTTATACTTTTGCAATGAAGGACCTGAACCTGCTCTATGTGTTCGAGGCCATGTGGCGCGACCGCTCCGTGACGGTGTCGGCGGAGCGGCTCGGATTGACGCAGGCCGCCGTCAGCGCCTCGCTGAAGCGGATTCGCGAAGCGTATGGCGACAAGATGTTCACGCTCGCGGGCCGGCGCATGGAGCCCACGCCGCTGGCCGAGGAACTGGCGCCGCAACTGCTCGATGCGCTGGCCATGGTGCGCAAGACGCGCGCCGAGCGCGGACGCTTCGACCCCTCGACCGCGCACCGCATGTTCACGGTCAGGACCCGCGACATCGGCGAGGTGGTGTGCTTTCCCCGCATCCTTGCCGCGCTCGGGCAATCGGCACCGGGACTTCGCCTGCGCACGCTGTTTCGCTCGATTCCGGAAACCATGAGCGCCATGGCCGCGGGGCAGATCGACTTCGCGCTCGGCTTCCTGCCC
This sequence comes from Variovorax sp. GW821-FHT09D05, assembly GCF_059416325.1. NCBI lineage: Bacteria > Pseudomonadati > Pseudomonadota > Betaproteobacteria > Burkholderiales > Comamonadaceae > Variovorax > Variovorax sp. GW821-FHT09D05. Next base: position 20,512 of record NZ_JBWKOZ010000008.1, read on the forward strand.
TCGCTCGAGGCAGGCATTCACAGCCGAATGCTGTTCAGGCAGAACTACGTGTGCGTCATGCGGGAAGACCATCCGCTGGCCGGCGTCAGGCTCACGGCCAGGCGATTCGCCGAAAGCGAACACCTGCTGGTCGAGTACTCAGGCAGCGGGCACGCGGTTCTCGAGCGCGCGCTCATCGAAGCCGGTGCGCGCAACCGCATCAAGGTGCGGCTGCCGCAATACCTGGCCGCGCCCCACTTCGTGATCGGCTCCGACCTGCTCTGGTCCGTGCCCGCGATGCTTGCCGAGACGCTCAGCGCGCACTTCCGGTTCGCGATCAAGCCGCACCCGCTGCCGCTGCCTCATTTCGAGGTCGCCCTGTACTGGCACGACCGCTACCACCGCGACCCCGCGAACAAATGGCTGCGCGATTTCATCGTGCAGCAGTTCGCGGCGGACGGCGGCGCGGTCACTTGGCCAGATGCTCCTGCAGGAACTCGATGAAGCGCTGCGTCTTCGCCGGCAGCAAGCGGGTTTCGGTCAGGGCATAGACCGGTATCGGCTTGCCCTCCCAGTCGGGCAGTATCCGGCGCAGCCGGCCGGCCGCCAGGTCTTCGGCGGCGATCTCCACGGGCAGCAGGATCACGCCCAGGTCCAGCGTGGACAGGCGCCGGAACATGCCGACGCTGTTGACATGGAAGCGCCCCCCGACTTCGACCTCGACGGTCTCGGCACCTCGGTGCAGTGCCCATTTGCCGGCCTTGGGAAAACCCAGGCACTCGTGCTGCGCCAGGTCGGTGGGGTGCGTGGGCTCGCTCGATAGCTCGAGGTAGCGGGGCGACGCATAGGCCTGCACCGAAAGGCGAGCCAGCAGCCGGGCGATCAGGTTCGAATCCGCTGACTCGCCCATGCGGATGGCCACGTCGAACGGCTCGGTGACCAGGTCCACCCGCCGCGGCGTGAGGTCGAGATCGAAGGTGATGCCCGGGTAGCGGCGGGCAAATTCCACGATCAGCGGCGCCATGTAGATCATGGCGAAGTCCACCGGCAGCGACGCGCGCAGCACGCCGCTGGGCTGCGCCAGCATCTCCCCCAACTGCTCGTGGGCGATGCGGGCTTCGTCGACGATGCGCCTGCAGCGCTCGTAGTAGAGCTGCCCGGCTTCGGTCAGCTCGACCTTGCGCGTCGTGCGATGCAGGAGCCGCAGGCCGATGGCCTTCTCCAAGGCACTGATTCGCCTGGACAGGGTCGAGTTCGGCACGCCCGTGGCATCGGCCGCACGGCGAAAGCTCAGCGTGCTGGCGACCTCGACAAACAAAGCCATGTCATTCAGCAGCTCCATTTTATTGCGCCATTTTTGGATCAATGATTGCCATTTTACCGTATTTATCTCTCCCTTAGATTAATCAAAGATACGTCCATCGCAAGCACACGCCCCAAGGAATTTCCCATGAGCCAACTGTTCACCCCCGTTCGCATCGGCCGCTACATCGCGCCGAACCGTCTCGTCATGGCCCCGATGACCCGCTCCCGCGCCGACGGCGACGGCGTTCCCAGCGACCTGACGGTCGCCTACTACGCCCAGCGCGCCAGCGCCGGCCTGATCATTTCCGAGGGCGTGTTTCCGTCCGCCATGGGCAAGGGCTACGTGCACACGCCCGGCATCGAAACCGAGGCCCAGGTGGCGGCCTGGAAGAAGGTGACCGAGGCCGTGCATGCGCGCGGCGGGCGCATCTTCATGCAGCTGATGCATTGCGGCCGGGTGTCGCACCCTTCGCTGCTCGACGGCGCCACGCCCGTCGCTCCCTCGGCCATCAAGCCTGAAGGCCAGGCATGGACGCCGGCCGGCCAGGTCGACTTCGTCACGCCCCGGGAGTTGAGCCTGGCCGAGATCGCCGACGTCATCGAAGACTATCGCCAGGCCACGCGCCGTGCCATCGACGCGGGCTTCGACGGCGTGGAGTTGCACGCGGCCTCCGGCTACCTGCCCGAACAGTTCCTCTCGTCGGGCAGCAACCAGCGGCAAGACCTGTACGGCGGCTCTGTCGAAGGCCGCGCCCGCTTCGTGCTCGACGTGCTGGATGCGATGGCCGCTGAGGCCGGTGCCGACCGCGTCGGCATCAAGATTTCGCCGGAGATGAACTACAACAGCATCACCGATGCTGCGCCTCAGGAGACCTATGCCTACCTGATCGACCGGCTGCGCGGCTGGGGACTGGCCTATCTGCATGTCGCGCTGTTCGGTGCGAAGTTCGACTACCACGCGCTGTTGCGTCCGCGCTTCGAAGGTGCGTACCTGATCGGCGGTGGCCTCACGCAAGACAGCGCCGAGGGTGCACTGTACGAAGGCAAGGCCGACGCGACTGTGTTCGGCAGCGCCTTCCTCGCGAACCCCGACCTGCCCGAGCGCTTCCGCGTGGGCGCTGCGCTCAACGCAGTCGACCGCACCACCTTCTTCGCGCCGCCTACCGCCAAGGGATACATCGACTATCCGGCGCTGGCCGTGGCCGAAGCCGCCTGAGGCAAAGCGTCATGACGATCACTGCCCGCATGCAACGCGCCAACCGGGGAAGCCACTTCAGGGCCTACAGCCTGCATGGCGCCGAACCGGCGCTGATGGACCCCTTCCTGGGCATCGACCACGCCTGGATGAGCGCACCCACGTTTCCGCCGCATCCACACGCCGGCTTCTCCGCGGTGACTTACCTGTTCCTCGATTCGGAGACCGGCATTGCCAACCGCGATTCGCAAGGCAACAGCACGCTGATCCAGCCGGGCGGCCTGCATTGGACCGCCGCCGGGCATGGCGTGATCCACGAAGAGAACCCGGCCGTGCCCGGAAGCACCGTGCACTTGCTGCAGATCTTCGTCAACCTCCCCGTTGAGCGGCAAGGCGCCGCGCCCTTCGCGCTCAGCCTCGCCCCGCAGGACGTGCCGGTGGTCCAGCGCCCCGGTGCACGCGTGCGCATTCCCTTCGGCAGCTTTGGCGGCGTGCACTCCCCGCTGACGCCGCCCACCGATGTCACCCTGCTCGACATCTCGCTGGAAGCAGGCGCCGAGCTGGTGCTGCCGTTGGCCGTGGGACAGCGAGCTTTCGTCATGCCGATCTTCGGCAGCGCGGAAATCGATGGCGAGAGCTTCAGCCTCGACAACCTCGGCGTCCCGATTCTTCCTGCCGCGAACGAAGCGACGACGCACACGCTCGTCGCCAAGTCGGATGGAGCCAAGGTCGCCGTGTTCATCGGCGAACCGTTGCACCAACCCGTGTTTTCGAACGGCCCCATGGCTTTTGCGAGCCCGAAGAGCCTGACCGCGGCAGCCGCCGCCTATCACCGTGGCGACCTGGGAACGCTCTAGCAGGCCGCCACACCCTCGGGGCATGTGCCCCATTTACTTCCCAGGAGATCCACCATGAAGATCGAACGATTCACCGCCGACAACACCGCCTTGCTGCTGATAGACCATCAGGTCGGCACGATGCAACTGATCAAGAACATCGACAGCGAACTCGCGGCCAAGCAGTCGATTGCGCTGGCCAAGATGGCAAAGATCCTCAACATCCCGACCGTGATCACGTCCAGCCAGGAAGACCACGCCCAGGGCCCGATCCTTCCGAAGATCGCCGAGATCCTGCCCGAAGCGCACGCTGCACGCATCAAGCGCCCTGGCGTGGTCAATGCCTGGGCCTATCCCGACTTCCGCAACGCAGTGCTCGCAACCGGGCGCAAGCAGCTGATCATGGCGGGCGTCACCACCGACGTGTGCCTGATCTTCCCGTCCATCGACGCTGCGCAAGAAGGCTTTGCCGTTCAGGCCGTGATGGATGCTTCGGGTTCGCCCAGCGATCTCTCCGAAGAGTTCTCCCGCCAGCGCATGCACGATGCAGGCGTGGTGCTCACCGCCACCAACACGCTCATGGCGGAAATCGCGCAGGACTGGTCCACGCCCGCCGGGCAGCAGTTGATCGGCTTGTTGTTCAGCGACGTGTTCCCGGCCCTGGGCGCCGGCATCGTCTGAACCACGCCTGAAGACCGCGACATGCACCGCCCATCGCATGGACCGCATCCGGTAGTGCTTGTCCTGGTCAGCGCCTTGATGCTGGCCGGATGCTCGTTCGGGAATCTCAAGCCGTCGTCCACCCTTGGCGACCCCGCAAGTCTGTCGGCGAAAGACGCGCTGGGCGGCATCTCGGTTTCCGACGCCCGCTGGCCACAGGAAAAGTGGTGGAAGGCATTCGGCGACGATCAGTTGAATCTGCTGGTCGAAGAAGCCCTGGCCGATGGTCCAGGTTTGCGCGGTGCTGCTGCGCGTGTTCGCCAGGCTGAAGCGCTGCAAGGCCTGGCCCAGGCCCAACGAATGCCCCATGTCGACGCCAATCTGGTCAGTACGCGCGAGAGGTTCAGTGAACACGGCATCACGCCCTCCCCGGCCGCCGGCACCTGGCAGACGGTCAACCAGGGCACGCTCAATGTCGGCTACGAGCTGGATTTCTGGGGCAAGAACCGAGCTGCCGTCGAAGCGGCATTGGGTCGTCTGAAGGCGGTGGAAGTCGATCGCTACGCAACCGAGCTCATGCTGTCCTCGGCCATCGTCCAGGCCTACATCGAGCTGCAGCAGGGCTGCGAACAGCTTGCGATCGAACAGAAGATGCTCAGGCAGCAGGAGCAGATTCTTTCGCTCACGCGTCGGCGCTTCGAGGCCGAGCTCGACTCCCAGATCGACATCAAGCAGGCACAGGCATCCATTCCCGCCACGCGCGCCAGGATCGCAGCATTGGGCGAATCCATGGAGCTGAGCCGCAACAAGCTTGCAGCCTTGCTCGGCAAAGGGCCGGACCGGGGACGCGCGATCGCCACGCCCCGGCTCCAGCGCCCCGACACGGTGACCATTCCCAGTGTCTTGCCGGCAGAGCTTCTCGGCCACCGCCCCGATGTCGTTGCCCAGCGCTGGCGCGTGGAGGCTGCGAGCCACGAGATCGAAGGTGCCAAGGCGCGCTTCTATCCGAACGTCAACCTGTCTGCCTTCGTGGGCCTCCAGAGCCTGGGCTTCGCCGCATTCACGGACAGCGGCAACCGCATCCTGGGCGTGGGGCCCGCCATCAGCCTGCCCATCTTCGAAGGCGGGCGGCTGCGCGCCAACCTGGCTTCGCAGAACGCCGCCTACGACCTCGCGGTGGAAGACTACAACCAGACATTGGTCAATGCGCTGCACGACATCTCCGACCAGTTGTCCTCGATTCGCTGGTTGCGCGAACGAATCGATCAGCAGCAAGACGCCGTGAAGACTTCGAACGAAGCCGCGGAGCTGGTCAACAAGCGCTACGCCGCGGGGCTGGCCACCTACATCCAGGTGCTCTCCACGCTGACGGATGCACTCGCCCAGCAGCGCCAGCTCGTCCAGCTTCAATCCCGCGGCCTTGCGCTGGAGGCCAATCTCAGCCGCGCCCTGGGCGGTGGCTATGTCCCGGCTTCGTCCGGCCATGGCACCGACAGATAAGGAGTCCACATCCGTGAATCAAAGTGCCCATCCCGATCCCGCACCGCCCCCACCCAACGCGGCGGGTGATACCGGCGATAAGAAGGTGCCCTTGCGACTTCAGACGCGCGGCAAGGTGGCGCTCGCCGTCGCCCTGGCCCTCCTGGTCGCAGGAATCGCGTGGTACGGCCTGCAACGCAACACCGAGCGCACCGAAGATGCCTACGTGGACGGCAATGTCGTGCAAGTGACCTCCCAGATCGGCGGCACCGTGACGGCCTTTGCGGCGGACAACACCGACCATGTGAAGGCGGGCACGTTGCTCGTCACGCTGAACCCCGTCGACCAGGAAGTCCGCCTCGAGCGCGCCAAGACAGAGCTGGCCAAGGCCGCGCGGGTGGCCAGGACGCAGTATTCGCAAGTCCAGCAGTTGCGCGCCGAAGTGGCGCAGCGGCAGAACGACGTGCTCAAGACCAGGGCCGACCTTGCACGCCGTTCCAAGCTCGCCCCCAGCGGCGCGGTCTCTCGCGAAGAGATCAGTCACGCGGAAGACGTGCTGAAAAATGCCGAGGCCGCATTGACCGCCGTGAACCAGTCGCTGGCACAACGGCGTGCCATGGTCGATGGCACCAGCCTCAGAACGCACCCCGATGTGCTGACCGCCGCCACGAACTTGCGCGATGCATACATTGCACGCGTGCGCACGTCCATTCTTTCTCCCGTGGACGGCACCGTCGCCAAGCGCAGCGTGCAACTGGGCCAGCGCATCAATCCAGGTGTGGCACTGATGTCCGTCGTCCCGCTGGACGAACTGTGGGTCAATGCCAATTTCAAGGAATCGCAGCTCGAGCATCTGCGCATCGGACAGCCCGCCGAGCTGACGGCCGACGTCTATGGCCGCAACGTGGTCTACCACGGGAAGATCCTCGGCCTGGATGCCGGAACCGGCAGCGCCTTTGCACTCCTGCCTGCCCAGAACGCGACGGGGAACTGGATCAAGGTCACGCAGCGCGTTCCGATCAGGATCGCCCTGGACCCCAAGGAGATTGCACGACAACCGCTGCGCATCGGACTGTCGATGCGCGTTTCGGTGAACACGAGCGACCACGGTGGAGAAATGATCCGCAAGGACGTTGCGCCGAATTTCGTCTACAAGACCCAGGTCTACGACCATGAATTGAGAGACGCCGACGCCATCGTGGAGGCGGTCATCCGGGCCAACGAAGGGCAAGTGCTGGCAGCGGAAAAATAATGGACCTGCTCGTGTACAGAAAACATGCCGCGCTGCTGATCACGGTCTGCCTGCTCTGCGCTCTCGAATTCCTGCAGACCGGCATGCTCGCATTTGCCTCAGTCCCGATCCGCGGCGAGATCGATGCCAGCCCCGAGGAGTACAGCCTCGTCGCCGCGCTCTACGCCTGCGTTGCGGTGGTCGTGATCTCCAAGCAGCGGTGGCTGACCGAACGGCTGGGATGGCGCAGCTACATGATCGGCTCGATCGGCGTCTATATTGCGGGCGCCCTGGTGTGCGGCATGAGCCACGACCTCGGCACATTCGCCACGGGGCGGGTCGTCATGGCATTGGGCGGTGCATCGTTCATGACCACGTCGCGGATCATGGTCAACCTCATTCCACCGGGTCCGGGCCGATTCGTCGGGATCAAGGTCTTTGCCGTGGGCCTGGCCAGCGGCACGGCTGCGGCACCGCTGATTTCATCCATGGCAGTCACGCACGACACCTGGCAGGCGATCTTCTGGGTTCTCATTGCCGGCTCGGTGGTTGCCGCCGCGCTCTCCCTCCAGTTTCTTCCCAAAGATCCGTCGCCCGAGCACGAGCGCACGAGAACCAGCCCTGCGCGCCTGCTTCTGCTGACGTTCGCATCGTTCTTCGTTCTCTTCGTCCTGCAACGCTCCTACTACGACTTCTACAGCGACACCGGCATCATGCTGGTGTTCGCAGCGCTGGCCGCGTTTTCGCTCTACACCTACTTCCATGTCGAACACAGCCATGAGCGGCCCCTGCTGAAGATCCGGCAGCTCATGACCTCCCGCTACGTGGCGGGCGTGGCCCTGTTCTCTTTCAGCTATGTGATCCTGGGGGCCAACAGCTACATCGTGCCGTTGTTCCTCCAGGCGGGCCTGGGCTATTCCTGGGAGACCATCGGCCAGTTCCAGTCCATGGGGCTCGTCGCTTCATTGCTGACATGGCTGGTGATGCTCCGGTTGCTGCCCAGGCATCCGGCACCGAAGAAGTTCTTCATCGCAGGATTCTTGTCGCTCGCAGCCTTCGGCTGGCTGCTGTCGTCGCTCGCGCCGGTTGCAGACATGTGGCGGCACATCCTTCCTGCGCTGGCCTTGAACGGGTGCTTCGTGATGCTGGTGCTGGCGACGACCGCCATGCAGACCTTCCGCGACGTTGCCGGCGAAGACACGCTCTTTGCCAATGCCCAGCAGGTCAAGAACATGCTGGGCCAGATCGCCATGGCGATGGGCACCAGTGTTGCGACCGTTTTCATGCAGTGGAGAAGCACCGTGCAGTACGGCTCGCTGAACATTCGGCTGACCGATCACGACCCGATCTTTTCGCACCAGCTGCAACAGCTGAGCCAGTTCTTCTCGCTGTCGCACGAGTCCGGCCAGGCCGCTCAAATGGCACTGGCCGTGCAGGCGCAGCAGATCGGCCAGCAGGCTTCGCTGATGGCGGGCATCGAGTACTTCTGGATCGTGATCTGGGTCGCGGCGCTCGCGCTGGTGGTCTCCATGTTGCAGCGGGTCTTCCGATGAGCAGGGATTCCTTTCCTTCCGGCGTCTCGCTCTCGCAGGAGCGCGTGCCGCAGATCGTCGTTGTCGGCGCATCCCTCGCAGGCCTCACGCTGGCGCTCGCCTGTGCGACGAGGGGCGTGCCTGTTCATGTGGTCGAGCGTTCTGCCCGGCGCGTGCACGGTGGCGACAGCCTGAGCATCGATCTTGCTGCGCTCGCAGCGACCGTGGGCCACGACCCGCGTGCGCACCCGGTCCTGCCCGTCGTGCCCGCCTATCGCGATCTGACGACCTGGCCGGCGCTGTACGCGTGGTTGCGTGACCGGGCTGCCGAGACGCCTGGCATCACCCTCGAAGAAAACAAGACCGTCGTATCGGTCACAGACCTTGGCGACAGGGCCCAACTCTCCTTTTCGGATGGAACGCAGAAGGTTGCCGATGCTGTGATCGGCGCGGACGGGTATCACAGCATCGTTCGCCGCACGATTGCGCCGGACACTCCGTTTGCCCGCTATGCCGGCTATGTCGTGTGGCGGGGGCTGATCGAAGAACAGGCGCTGGTGCGTCCTGTCCCCTGGCCATCGAACGGCGGACTGTGGATCGAGTTTGTCGACGGATACCGTCTGGTCGCCGCGGTGCTTCCCGGCCGTGACGGCTCGACGGACATCGGGCGGCGCCAGGTCACGTTCGCATGGTTCGATGTGCACCGCGAGGAGTTGCTCCGCCGCACCCATCGCCTGACGGCGGACGGCCACATCGTGGGAACGCTCGGACGCGGAACGATCGACGAAGATGTCCGCGCGGAATTGCTGGCGCTCATCCCACAGGTCTGGCCGCAGACATGGGCGGAGGCGGTGGCTGTCGGCGTGCGTTCGACAGACGTGCTGAGCGGCGCCCCCATTGCCGAATACGAACCGCAGCGGTTGGCACGCGGCGCGCTGGCGATCGTTGGCGACGCCGCCCACGTCGTTTCACCCATGACCGGACGCGGCTTCGCGACCGGGGTGGAAGATGCGGCGGTGCTGGCCCGAATGCTGGCGCAGCGGCGTGCGAACGAACCCGCTTCCGCTGCCCTGGCCCGCTACGAGGCCGCGCGATTGCTCTTTGTTCGCGCGCTGGTCACCCATTCGAGGCGGATCAGCGCCGAGTATCTTCGCTATGCCGCAGCGGCTTGAGCCCGACCGCCCAACGGCCGGCTTACCGCGCGAACACGATGTCCTTCACCATCGGCTCGAACGGCACCGAAAGACTGACGATGCACCCTTCGCGATCAGTCAAGAAAGTGACGGCAAGCCAGTCGGGCAGCAGCAGTTGCAACCCCTGCGGCAACTCGAAAGTCTCATGGTGCCGGTGGACCATGGCGACGCGCAGGCCGCGCCACGACCAGCGCAATGCGCCACCCTGCTCCTTGATCGACATCAGGCCGTAGGCCGGGTGCTCGTAGCTGCCAGCGTAGGCCGCAAGGTCGTGTGCCGGTTGCGTCTTCGTGCGATGGAGCTCCTCCTGCGCGGCCTTGCCGGCCTGCACCTGGGCCAGGGCTTGTTCCCGCTGCTTGCGGCCGCGGCCGCGCCAGTCGATCGGCTCGCGGCCACGCAGCCGGTCGATGACCTGCCAGGTCAGCTTTCTGGCCACCCCTTCGTTAGGACTGCGGTTGGTTAAGACCGCGACCCCGATGCCGAAGTCCGGCACGAGGGTCGATGTCCCTTCTGGATATCGGTCTGTCGAAAGCTGCGGAATAGCGGATTGATCGCGCGCAGAGGGTTGTGCGATGCGGGCGAGGGAGCACCCTATACGTCGCCCTGCGCCTGGGGCGCATGCCCGACCGGGGCGGCGAAATTCTAGCTATGCGCTGCCGCTGCGGTAAGTCCAATGAACTTGGCTTCCGATCCGGCAACTCACAGCAAGCTTGGAATTTTGCGCTTGCTCACTGGCCGGATGTACTTCGCCAAGGTCACGTCCGATTTGTGCCCCGTCTGCTCGCGTATCTGCCATGGCGCCATGCCGACGAGCGCCGCTTCCGTGCAGTAGCCCGCGCGCAGACTATGACCGGAGACCGCCTTGGTGGCGGCGGCACCATGCACGCGCTTTACGGAACGCTTGACGACCAGTGCGACGGACTGCGACGTGAGTCCCTTGGTGCCGACGAGATTGTCGTGCCGGCTGACCCACCGGAACACCGAGCCGCGGTCGATGCCCGAAAGGGTCAGCCATTGTTCGAGCGCCGCGACCGGACACCGCTCACTGTCCTTCGCGTGCGGAATCCACACGGTGCGCCCGACGCCCTCTTGGTCCGTCTTAGATCGCGGAAGGTTAATCTCCACGCCCTGCTCGAAGCGCGTGATGTCGGCGCACTGGATTGCTACCAGCTCGGAACGCCGCAGTGCCCCGGCAAAGCCGACCAACAGCAACGCCCGGTCGCGTGTCGCCTTCAAGGGCTTCTGCCGGTTGACCATGACCAGCATCTCCAGCAGGTCGGTCTTCACTAGCGCCTTCACGCGCCGTTGCGCCACGCCGAAGGTGCGCCGAATACCCTGCATGGTGCGCTTGACTAGGCGGTCCATGACTGGCGACTTCAGCCCCTGCTCGGTGTGCGCCTGGTGGAGTGCGATCAATCTTCGCTGGATGGTTGCGACTGCTTGTGTCCCCGCGAACGCGGCGGCGTAGTTGGCCACCATCTGCGGCGTGGCCGGTATCTTGCCGCCGTGCAGGCGGAAGTGCTTCAGATCGCCCGCATAGGCTCGGCGTGTCGCCGCCGACTGGGCCGCGGCAGTGAAACCATCGACCGCCGCAGAAGTCGGCTCGAACGGCGTTTGCGGTGCTGGCCTAGGCTCGCTGCGCGTCGTCGGTGCCACTGGCGCGCGTGTCGGCGGTGCTTTGCCGGCCATCAGTACTCCTCGGGGAACAGCAAGCAGGTGCTGGCGCGTTGGCCGCCCTCGCCAACCGCTTCCGTCACGATCCAGATCACCGCATAGGCCACGGTGTAGGAACTGATCACGCGTGCTCCCAACAAGAGAGCCTGATCGTTGGACTTTGCGTCTTCGCTGTCGACGTTGCCCCAGTCGCCATGCTGATGGCGCGACAGCAGTGCGGCGGGGAAGACGGCGTGCTTTTCGAGATGGGCAAGCACGGCCGGTGTTGCGACTACAACGCGGCCGAGATCAAGTACGGGCTTGTAGTTCTTGATGACTTGCAGGTCTTGCGCGGGCACGGGTACTTTGTCGTTCGGCATGGGAACTCCTTGGGTTGAGGTCGATTTGCGGTAACTCAGAAACGACAAAGCACGCCGACCGCACCTGATGGCGCGAGTGGCGTGCTCTGTGGGGAATGCCGTAGATGGCTACGGCAGTAGTGGGACTGGTGTTGCTACATCAGTCGTTCATCAAGTACTTCTGAAAGTGCGCGAGCCAGAGGTCGTAGCCGACGCGCTCCTTGTCGCGATGGCCGCTCATGTGGCCGCGGAATTTGCAGGAGTCACGCATCGCGGTGTAGCCGTCCGGCGTCCCCGGAAACTCCTGCCCGGTGGCGTCCAGCACGAACTTATCTCCATTGCGGGTGTTCGCGCACTTGCTGGTGTTTTCGGCTCCAGCCCTTCTCAGGCGCCACGGCCCGTCGAAGTCGTGGTACTCGTCTGGGATGATCGTGATCTCCGCGCTGCCGCCACGCGCGTTCATCCACGTGATCTGCCGCTGACATTCCGACGCCAAGGCGATGTCGTCCTTCTCTCCGTGGATGATCAGGAAGGGAGTCTTCTTGAACCTCTCTATCGTGTTCTTTTCGATGCAGGCCGGATAGATGGAAACGACGGCGTCGAAGTCGCGCAGCTTGCCCGCTTGCTGTTTGACGATCTGCCCGATGTAGGGACGCAAAACGTTGATCGCCGATACCCCCGACATGCTCTCGCCCATGTAGCCGATCTTGGCGTTAGCCCATTCAGGCATCGCGCCGAGTGTTGCAACAGCGACCATCGCGTCAATGGACATGTTGAAGCCGTCCAGCCCCTTGGTACGGCCCGTGGAAAGATCGGCTGGCGTGCCGCTGGACTGGCCGCGAGCAGCAAAGCTGTCGAGGACCACGGCGTTGATGTTGTGCTCCATCAGGAAGCGCGCGTAGTCGCCGTGTCGTTTGTCCAGCCCGCCAGCGTTGCCGCTCAAGATCACCAACGCCTTGCGGCTGCCGTCCTGGGCGCGCCCCATGTAGGTCGGAATCTGGATCGAAGCGCACTTGAAGCTGGGCGTGGCCCAGAACCCCGAGCAGTTGTAGCCGGGGATGTAGGACTGCTCGAGGCCCGTAGGCCTGAAGGCAATATCCTGCTGTGGGGCCTGCGCGCGCGAGGCACCAGACACCGCGATCAGCAGAAACACAAGAAGCGGGATGGCGATCTTCTTCATGGAGTCCTCTTTCGATGGGAGGGAGACATGGGGCGCGACCGCGACGCAAGGGACACGGTCGACGAGATGCGGTGTTGGATTGCCCGCTACTGACTCTTGAGTGCGAGGCGGATCTGCTGTGCCAGTACCTGGATGTTCTGTCGCGTGACCGCAAAGGTCTTACCCTGGACCGTGCCTTCCTGCGGCACCAGCAGCGTGATGCCTTCGGCCGTGTCCTGCCGACCGAGGACGACCTTGACGCTGGGCGTGCCCCTGACCTCGAAGCTGTCCTTGGACAGCAAGCTTGTCGCGCTGAACCGAAACGGCACGCCGTTGCGTGCGGCAACGCAGGCCATCCCGACAAGCGGTGCCGGCGTAGCCCACTCGATGAGGTATTGGGCCTTCAGCAGGTCTTCGGGAATGCCGGCTTGCTTGCCGTGCGCCGCGCACTCCCGCGCATCGACGTGCTGTCGAAGCGTGGCGAGTTGCTTCGCTGCAGCGTTCACTGCAGGCTCGCTGCTCGACTGGAAGCGATTAGCCTTCTCCAACGCCGACACGCTCTGGTGGGTCTGCTGTTGCGGTGGTCCAGCCACCAATGTGCGCAAGCTGGCTAGGAACCCAGCCTGCGCCTGACGCTCACGGGCAAGTTCTTCGACGCTCTCTTTGAACAGGGTCGCACTCGGGCCTCCTACAAGTTGTTGGGCCTGAACACAGGCCGCGTAGAACTTCGGCAACTCCAATTGACTTTGCGGTGACAGCGTCAGAAGGTCGCGGGGCAGTTGGTTCGGCTCGGCGCACGTGATGGTGAACGGCGGCTCATCTGACGCGTTGCCGGCGCGCCGCTGCACATAGGCCCATGTCAGCACACCATCTCGCTGGCCAACCTGCGCCGCGCCGCTCTGAGCCACTGCGGTCTGGGCACTGGCCTGCCGGACTTCCTGAGCCAACAGGCGGTCGCGCTGCTGCAGCGAGCCCTTGAGCAACTGGAACTGTCGCAGCGCATCAGCCCGCTCAGCATCCTTGAGGGATTGCGGGCCGGGAGCGGCGGCTTGGCATGTTTCGTAGCGGCGCAGGGCCTGTTCAAGGAACTCGGGCTTCCAGTCGCGCGCACGCACGCCGTAGATGATTCTGTCCAGCCCGCCCACACCCGCACCGTCTATCTCGGTCAGAAGCTCCAGGCGGATGGGGCAGTTGAACTGAGGTGTCTGCGCGAACACAGATGGCGCCAACGCTGCAAGACTCGCGACCAAAGTAGCTCGAATCAACATAGCGGGCCTCACGCGAACACCAGCAGGATGTCGAGGGCGAGGAGCACGCACCAGGTAATACCGTACAACTTGCTATGCCCGAAGACCTTTGCCCGGCTGAAGAGGTAGTACGGCAGCGTGATGGGGTCAGCCAGGCCTAGCTGCTTGACCGCATAGCCTTGCTTCTGCAGTGACAAGTAGTCGATGCACAGGAACAGCCACATGAGCGCCACACGCAGCAGGAAGATCTGAATCAGCGTGAGCCAGCCCCAGTTGTCAGGGTTGCCCCAGAACAGCACGGCTAGGACCGCCACGATGATTGCAGTGAAGAGCGGGCCGAGTGCGGCCACCCATGCGGTGCCGTTCTTGACCTGCGACAGCTCTGGCACTGCGGGCATCGAGCCATTCTCCTCTCGGCCAGCCAGGATGAATGCCGCCGCCTTGAAACCATGGGCGTTTGCGGCCATCAGGGTGACCATGGCACCGGTGCGTAGCGTGAACACGATCTTGGGTGCAAAACCGTGCTTGCCTTCGGTCACGGATGCGATATCGGTCTTCTCGATGGTCTGCCCGCTCGCGGCAATCATTAGGCGCTCGTTTGTGACGACGAGCTCTGTCTCCTTCACGTTGAGCTTACTCTTGAGCAGGGTGCCGTCACCCTCGAACAGGACGGCTTCCTGAGGGCGTGGTTGGAACTTCATTGATGCCTTCTCCAGTTGTAGATTTATGAATCTATGTTGGACGCGCAGTTTGCCAGATATAGATTCATCGTCTATGGATTTATCGTCTATGGCTGAACAGACTTCCATCCATGCGGAAGTCGTTAGCCAAACTGCCAACCAAAGAAGAGGTCCAAGTTGGCTTTGGTGATGCCGTGCGCGCTCTTCGGGATGAGCAAAAGTTGACGCAAGAGCAGCTTGCCGAATCAAGCGAGATGCATGTCACTTACATCAGCCAGATCGAACGTGGACTTAAAAACGTCTCGCTGTTCAACATCTACCGCATTGCTCAAGCACTGAGCGTGCCGCCGGGAGAACTACTGAACGCGCCCGGCAAGCATCCGTCACGGCGCTAGCCGCCTCTACTACGCCTTCCCTTTCGCCGTCGCCTTGGAAATTTCTAGGTAGTAGATCGGCGACTTCGGCGTGATTAGCCTCTGAATCTCAGTCGTCACAAAAAACTTGGGCTCGACAAAGTACGCCGGATCGATGACGTAGTGGAAGGACTTGACCTTCTCTGTGGCCCTAACGTGGTGCCACAGGACCCAACGGCCAAACTGTTTCGCTGGGTTGTACAGCGCCGTGATGAGCGCCACGTCCGGCAGCGCATCGATGGTTGCGCATTCCTTCTCTTCTGCCTTGAAGCCGTACTGCCGCAGGATGGCGGCCAGGGTCGGCGCGTACGGCCAGTCCGGTCCATGCGGCGCCAGGCCGTGCTTGACGGCATCGTTCATGATCGTGTCCAACGGCTGGTTAGTGATCATCGCGATGCAACTCAAGCCGTCATCGATGCGGATGTTCGGCTGCATCTCGACCCGGGTGAATGGCGAGACGAACCCCTCAGGCAAGCCCCCCTCCGTGGTAGCGCTCTTGGGGGAGGCTGCGGACTTCACAGCTTTCGTTGCGACTGAATTCTTGGTCTTGGTTGCCATGGGAAAGAAGCTCCTTGTTGATTGAAGAAGCGAGCGCCCATGCAGCGGCCCGACCTGCCAGCCGATGGCCGCGGAAGGGAATGCAAAGAGGAAGGGCGAAGGTCTGCGAGATTGAAGCTCAGGGCCTCAGTTCGCATCTTGCTGCACTGCTGTGCGCTCGGTCAAAACCTGGCTTCGGCGAACGAAAACAGCACTTTGACAACCAAATCATAGCCGCCTGCGGCCAGTGGGGGGCGCCTAAATAACTTTGCCAGGCAGCGACTTTTTCCTGGGTCAGGCCCAGCCTGTCGCTCTTCTCCGAAGCAACCCGTGAGCAACCCAGACACCCAACGGGTCGCGCCAATTGATACTCACATAGCAGAGTTGATTTGTCCCCGCCAAGACCGGCAGGGCGTTGAAGGTGAAGCGGCTTGGAACCTGCTCGTTAGGGTGGTTCGAGTATCTAAGAATCGATTCCGCGCAAACGTAACTACCGTATTCTTCGACATATGGTGCGTCACCAGACGCGTAGAACTTTCCACGCCTTGGCTCGTCAAGGCCGCTGAGCTGAAATTCAAGCACCTCGTGGCGAAAGATCAGCTTGTCGACCTGGGCATCAAAGGACGCGACGCCTGGGCTTACGCAGCCCACAGTCAACTCACCAAAATAGCTGCTGCTCCAGTCTGCTGGAATCACGCAAAAGCTCAGGCCTGTGGCGTCCTGCTGTGAAATGGAATCACTCAATTGATGCCCCCAATAACGCACCTTCGGTGGATGGATCTGCGGTGGGGCATTCTAGGGTGTTGGAGACTGTCGTATCGACGGCCAACAGCCTTTGATAGTAGCTTTGCCAGCTGAAGCGTGATAAGCTAAAAAGCTTTTATTTATCAATCACTTGCAAGCATTTTTGGCGGAGAGTGTGAGATTCGAACTCACGGACGATTTCTCGTCGGCAGTTTTCAAGACTGCTGGTTTAAACCACTCACCCAACTCTCCGGAACTGGCGATTTTATGCCGACGGCGCCGCCCTACTCTTCGTCGGGCAGGAACATCGCCTGCAGATCGCTCAGAAAATCCAGTCCGCGCTCGGTCGGCCACACGCGAAACAGGTCGCGTGCCACGAGCCCCTTGCGCTCCGCTTCTTCCAGACCGCGCTGGATCGACGTCATCGCCAGCCCCGTGCGTTCGCTGAATTGCGGCAGCGTGAAGCCGGTCTTCAGCCTCAGCGCGTTGAGCATGAACTCGAACGGCAGATCGGCCAGCGCCACTTCGTCGCTCTGCGACACCGCGGCGCCCGCGCGCGCGTTCTCCATGTACAGGCGCGGCTCGCGAAAGCGCACCTGCCGCACGATACGGTGCGCAAAGCTCAACTTGCTGTGCGCGCCGGCCCCAATACCGAGATAGTCGCCGAACTGCCAGTAGTTGAGGTTGTGCGCGCACTGGTGCCCCTCGCGCGCATAGGCCGACACCTCGTAGCGCGACATGCCGTTGGCGCTGGTGCGCTCGGTGATGCGGTCGAGCATGGCGTAGGCAATGTCGTCTTCGGGCAGCGTGGGCGGAAACTTGGCGAACCAGGTGTTGGGCTCGATGGTCAGGTGGTACACCGAGATGTGCGGCGGCGCGAGCGCCAGTGCCTGCGAGAGGTCGGCGTCGAGGCCTTCCAAAGTCTGGCCTGGCAGCGCGTACATCAGGTCGAGGTTGAAGGTGTCGAAGGTGCTCGCGGCCTCTTCCAGGGCAGCGATGGCCTGCGCGCGGTCATGCACGCGGCCCAGCGCCTTCAGGTGATCGTCGTTGAAGCTCTGCACGCCCACCGAAAGGCGCGTGACGCCGGCCGAGCGGTACGCGCGGAAGCGGTTGCGCTCGAAGGTGCCGGGGTTGGCTTCCAGCGTGATCTCGCAGTCGGGCGCGAGCTTGAGGCGTGCACGCACGTCGCCCAGCAGGCGGTCGATGGCTTGCGGCGAAAACAGGCTGGGCGTGCCGCCGCCGATGAAGATGGTGTGGACCGTGCGGCCCCAGATGAGCGGCAGTGCGGCGTCGAGATCGGCTACCAGCGCGTCGATGTACGCCGCTTCGGGAATGCCGTCGATCTCGGCCTCGCTGGCCGCGCGCCATTCGTGCGAGTTGAAGTCGCAGTACGGGCACTTGCGCAGGCACCACGGCAGGTGGATGTAGAGCGACAGCGGCGGCAGCGCGCTGAGCTGCAGCGGACCGGGTCGCATCCAGTGCAGCACGTCGTTGGCCTGCGGCGCGCCCGTGGGCTGCGCCGGCAGGATCGGGAAGGTGGTGGCCATTACAGCCAGCGCTCGCGCATCAACGCCAGCATGGCCTGCGCCGCGCGACCGCGGTGACTGTTGGCGTTCTTCACTTCGGGCGGCAGTTGGGCAAAGGTCTTGCCGAAGGCCGGCAGGAACATGACGGGGTCGAAGCCAAAGCCGTTGTCGCCAACGGGTGCGGGCGCGATCTCGCCGACCACGCGGCCGACGGCGATGAGCGGCTCGGGGTCGTCGTGGCTGCGCAGCGCGACCAGCGTGCTCACGAGCGCGGCGCGGCGGTTGGCCACGCCGTCGAGCTGTTCGAGCAGCGCCTTCACGTTGTTGGCGTCGCCCTTGGTGTAGCCGAACTGCGTGGCGTAGAAGGCGGTGTCGACGCCCGGCAGGCCGCCGAAGGCATCGACGCACAGGCCCGCGTCGTCGGCCATGGCCGGCAGGCCGGTGGCGGCGCTGGCGTGGCGCGCCTTGGTCAGTGCGTTCTCGACGAAGGTGCGGAAGGGTTCTTCAGCCTCGCCCACGCCCAGTGCCGACTGCGGCACCAGGGTGACGGACAGCTCGGCAAACAGTTGCTGGAGTTCGGCGAGCTTGCCTGCGTTGTTGGAAGCCAGAACCAGTTTCATAAAAAGTCAAAAGTGGCTGTGGCGCCCGTTCGGCGAGCGCCAGTAGCTGTTGGTCAGTTCGATGGCAGCAGCGCCTGCTGTTGCAGGGTCACGAGCTCGCCGATGCCCTTCTCGGCCAGGCCGAGCAGGATGTTCATTTCTTCGCGCGTGAAGGCCACGCCTTCGGCCGTGCCCTGCACTTCGACGAAATGGCCGGCGCCGGTCATGACGACGTTCATGTCGGTGTCGCAGGCCGAGTCTTCGGTGTACTCGAGGTCGAGCAGCGGCGCGCCTTCGACGATGCCGACCGAGATGGCGGCCACGTGACCCTTGATGGGCGAGGCCTTGAGGGTACCGGCGGCCAGCAGCTTGTTGACGGCGTCCTGCGCGGCGACAAAGGCGCCGGTGATGGCCGCGGTGCGCGTGCCGCCGTCTGCCTGCAGCACGTCGCAGTCAAGGTGGATGGTGCGTTCGCCGAGGACGGCAAGGTCGAACACGGCGCGCATCGAGCGGCCGATGAGGCGTTGGATTTCCTGCGTGCGGCCGGTCTGCTTGCCCTTGGCTGCCTCGCGGCTGCTGCGGGTGTGCGTGGCGCGCGGCAGCATGCCGTATTCGGCGGTGACCCAGCCTTCGCCGCTGCCCTTCTTGTGCGGCGGCACCTTTTCTTCGACCGAGGCGGTGCACAGCACGCGGGTCTGGCCGAACTCGATCAGCACCGAGCCTTCGGCGTGGATGGTGAAGCCGCGGGTGATGCGTACGGGGCGCAGCTGGTCGGCGGCGCGGCCGCCGCTTCGTGTGAAAGCAGTCATTTGTTTGAGAACCGGAAAGAAAAAGAAAAGCCGCGCGCGCTCAGGTCTTGCGTGCGGCGGAACGGCGAATGGCTTCGTTGATTTCGGCGATGGAGCGCTCGATGGCGTCTTCGTCGAGGTCGTCGATTTCGTTGTCCGACGGCATGCCGGCCTGGATGGTCGAGGCGAACACGCCGTCTTCGATGGTTTCGGTGGACACGCCGCTGCGATCGTCGCCCGTGCTGTCGGGCATTTCCCATTCGAGCGCGATCAGCGTGACGTTGTCGCTGTGGGCGCCGCCCTTGCGCAAGGCCATCTCGGCGAGATCGGGGGCGGCGTCGGACACAGGCTTGTCGGACGAGAGGGTGTGCACGATCAATTCGTCGTCGAGCACGCCCCAGACGCCGTCGGAGCACAGCATGATGCGGTCGCCGCGCTGCAGCTGCAGCGGCGCCGAGACGTCGAACAGCGGCGTGGTCGGCGAGCCGAGGCAGGTCAGCAGCAGATTGCGGTTGACGGGCATGTCGGAGCCGTGCGGCTTGGGGCGCTCGGCGTGCGAGTGGTCGCGCGTGCGCACCAGCAGGCGGCCGTCGCGCACGACGTACAGGCGCGAATCGCCGCAGTGCATCCAGGTGGCGGTCGTGCCCTGGAGCACGGCCGCGACGACGGTGGTGCGCGGCGTGTCGAGCATGGCCTTGTGGCTCGCGTAACGCATGATCTGCTGATGCGCGGCCATGGCCGACTCGGCCAGGAAGGCCTTCGCGTCCTTCACGACCGGGCGCGCTTCGCGCTGGTAGAGCGCGGCAATGGTCTGCAGCGCCAGCTGCGCCGCAACCTCGCCTTCCGGGTGGCCGCCCATGCCGTCAGCCAGCACGAACAGGCTCGATTCCCGCGTGTAGCAATAGCCCATGCGGTCTTCGTTCTTGAGACGTCCGCCCTTGCGGCTGACCTGGAAGACGGAGAATTTCATGATGTCATGCAGGGCGCGTGGTGGGCGCAGCCGCCTTGGGCAGACTCTTCTTGTCGAAGGAGCGGATGTTGTCGATCGACAGGCGCACTTTCTCGCCCACCGTGAGCTTGGTGTAGCGGCGCTCGCCTTCGCGGCTGAGCTCTTTCTGCAGCGCGAAGACCGATTGCGGGCGCGACAGCGGGTCGAGCGACATGCACCACTCAACCACCTCGATCAGGTTGTCGGAGTACACGCCCCGCAAGCGCGACAGCGACAGGCTGAGCCGGTCTTTCTCGATGCGCCTGGGCGCGTCGTTGGGCGGATAGCCCTGCATGCAGGCGTAGATGCAGGCGCCGATGGCGTAGATGTCGGTCCACGGGCCCATCGACGAGTCGCGCCGGTACATCTCGGGGGCCGCGAAGCCGGGGGTGTACATCGGGCGGATGAAGATGCCTTCCTTGCTGAGCACTTCGCGCGCAGCGCCGAAGTCGATCAGCACGGCGCGGTCGTCGTCGGTGACGAAAATGTTGGCCGGCTTGATGTCCAGGTGCAGCATCTTGTATTGGTGGACGATGCGCAGGCCGCGCAGGATCTCGTCGAACAGCGAACGGATGGTCGACTCGCGAAACACCTTCTGCTTCTTCAGGTCGCGCGCCGTGACCACGAAATCCTGCAGGGTCGCGCCCTCCAGGTAGTTCATGACCATGTAGACGGTTTCGTTCTCGCGGAAGAAATTGAGCACGCTGACCACCGAGGCGTGCGAGATCTGCGCGAGCGAGCGGCCCTCTTCGAAGAAGCTCTTGAGCCCCAGCCGGTAGAGTGACAGCTTCTCCGGCGGCACCTGCGGCGCGAGCTCGCCCGGCCCCCGCGTGGCAAGCGAAGACGGCAGATATTCCTTGATGGCCACCTGCTGTCCGCTGGGGTCGATGGCGAGATAGACGACACCGAACCCACCTGCGGAAAGCCGGCGTACAACGCGGTAACCACCAATGACCGTATCGGGCAACAGGGGCGTAGGCTTGACCTTTGACATAATCCGGGAGTTTCGCCCGAAGGCGATGGTGCGGCAAGCGAACGCCGTGCCGACGCCTCGGTGCATGCAAGCAAAACCACAGTGAGGCGCAATGCCAGTTTACAGCATGACCGGCTACGCCAGCGGCCAGAACGGGTCCGCAGGCAGCCACTCCGAAGCCGAGGCACGGCCTGCAGCCGCGGGTCGGCTCGGGGTAGAAATCCGCTCGGTCAACAGCCGCTTCCTCGATCTCACCTTCAAATTGCCGGAGGAACTGCGCCAGCATGAAACCGCGCTGCGCGAGCTGCTCACGGGCAAGCTCAAGCGCGGCAAGGTCGAAGTGCGGGCCGCCATCGAGAACACGGCCCAGGCCGGTGTGGTCGAGCCCTCCGTCAAGCTGCTCCAGCGGCTCAACGGGGTGCAGGACAGCATCAAGGCCTGGCTGCCCAGTGCCCGCGACCTGAGTGTGGCCGACGTGCTGCGCCTGGCCGGCGGCGACAGCGCCGCCCGCGGCGACTGGGGCCCCGACCTGCTCGATGTCGCCGGAAAAGCGCTCGAAGGCCTGATGTCGGCCCGCCAGCGCGAAGGCGCGCGGCTGGCCAAGATGCTCGAAGCCCATCTGGGCCAGTTGCGCACCCTGGTGCTGCAGGCGGGCCCGCTGGTGCCGCAGCTGGTCGAACAGCAGCGCACCCGCTTCCTGGAGCGCTGGCAGGAGGCCATGGGCCTGACCGCCGGCACGGGCGGCACGCTGCCTGAAGCCGCCCAGGACCGCGCGCTGACCGAAGCCACCGCCTTTGCGATCCGCATCGACGTGGCCGAGGAGCTCACCCGGCTGAACTCGCACCTCGACGAGATCGAGCGGCTGCTCAAGAAGGGCGGAGAAATCGGTAAGCGCCTCGACTTCCTGATCCAGGAGCTGCACCGCGAGGCCAACACCCTGGGCTCGAAATCGGCGGCCCTGGAGCTCACGCGCATCGGCGTGGACATGAAGGTCCTGATCGAGCAGATGCGCGAGCAGGTGCAGAACATCGAATGACGACGAGCGAAAGAATGGATTACCCCGGCAATATCTTCGTGGTGGCTGCGCCCAGCGGGGCCGGCAAATCGAGCCTGGTCAAGGCACTCATGGAGCTCGATTCGGCTGTGCAGCCCTCGGTTTCGCACACGACCCGGTCGCCGCGCGGGCAGGAAAAGCACGGCCGCGAGTACTTTTTTGCCTCGCCGACGGAGTTCGACGCCCTGATCGCGGCGGACGGCTTCGTGGAATGGGCCCATGTGCACGGCCACCGGTATGGCACTTCCAAGAGGGCCATCGAGGAGCGGATCGCCCAGGGGGCCGACGTCATCCTCGAAATCGACTTCCAGGGTGCACTGCAGATCCGCAAGACCTTTGCCAACGCGGTCATGATCTTTATCCTGCCCCCCAGCTGGGAAGAATTGCGCTCCCGCCTCGAACGGCGCGGCGAAGACAGCGCCTCGGTCATCGAATTGCGCCTGAAGAACGCCGCCGAAGAGATGGCCCGGGCGGGGGAATTCGACTTCGTTATAATCAACGAGTTATTTGAGCGCGCGCTTTTCGATCTCAAGGCGATCGTCCACGCTCAGCGGCTCCGGTATTCCGCACAGCGCCGTGCACGTGCCGACACATTCGCCGCACTGAACATCCCCTGATATCCGAGTTCATCCGCTCACAGACAGAAAGATTCTCATCATGGCCCGCATCACCGTCGAAGACTGTCTCGTCAATATTCCGAACCGTTTCCAGCTCGTCCTGGCCGCCACGTACCGTGCGCGCATGCTGAGCCAGGGCCATGCCCCCAAGATCGAGAGCAAGAACAAGCCCGCCGTGACGGCGCTGCGCGAAATCGCCGAAGGCAAGATCGGCCTCGAAATGCTCAAGAAGGTGCCGGGCTGATCTGACGCAGCCCTGCAACGAAAAGGCACCGCAAAGCGGTGCTTTTTTTATGCCTGAACGCGTCCATACAGCGGTCACGCTAAAGTGGTAGCCATGAGCGCGGTAGCCAAATCTCAGTCCCATGCCCCCAAGGGCACGCCGAAGCCGAGTCCGGCTGCGCTGAACGCGGCCGCCGCAAGCTTTGCCGCACTGACCGCGCGCCTCGACTACCTGAGCCCCGAAGACACCGAGCTGGTCCGCCGAGCCTACCGCTTCGCCGACGAGGCCCACCTCGGACAGCTGCGCAACAGCGGCGAGCCGTACATCACCCACCCCATCGCCGTGGCGGCGCAATGCGCCGAGTGGAAGCTCGATGCTCAGGCGCTGATGGCGGCCCTGCTCCACGACGCCATCGAAGACTGCGGCGTCACCAAGCCCGAACTCATCGAGCGCTTTGGCGCCCCGGTGGCCGAACTGGTCGACGGGCTGACCAAGCTCGACAAGCTGCAGTTCAACACCCGCGAAGAAAACCAGGCCGAGTCGTTCCGCAAGATGCTGCTGGCCATGGCGCGCGACGTGCGCGTGATCCTGGTCAAGCTGGCGGACCGCACGCACAACATGCGCACGCTGGCCGATGCGCCGCGCGAGAAGTGGGGTCGCATCTCGCGCGAAACGCTGGAGATCTACGCGCCCATCGCGCATCGCCTCGGGCTGAACCAGACCTACCGCGAGCTGCAGGAGCTGTCGTTCCGGCATCTGAAACCGTGGCGCTATGCCACGCTGTCGAAGGCCGTGGCCAAGGCGCGGGGCCGACGCCGCGACCTGATCCAGAAGGTGCAGCGCGAGGTCGAAACCGCCTTTGCCGCAGCGAACATGACGCTGCGCATCGCGGGGCGCGAGAAAACGCTCTATTCGATCTATCGCAAGATGGAAGAAAAGCACCTGAGCTTCGCCCAGGTGACCGACATCTACGGCTTCCGCCTGATCGTGCCGAACGTGATCGCCTGCTACACCGGCCTGGGCATCCTGCACCAGATGTACAAGCCCCTGCCGGGCAAGTTCAAGGACCACATCGCGATCGCCAAGCTCAACGGCTACCAGTCGCTGCACACCACGCTCGTCGGCCCTGCCGGCGTGAGCGTCGAGTTCCAGTTGAGGACCGAGGCAATGCATGTGGTGGCCGAATCGGGCGTGGCTGCACACTGGCTGTACAAGGCGGCCGAACCGAACGCGGCCAGCAACGACCGGCTGGGCACCAAGTGGCTGCAGTCGCTGCTCGACATTCAGGACGAAACACGCGACGCCGCCGAGTTCTGGGACCACGTCAAGGTCGACCTGTTTCCGGATGCGGTCTATGTGTTCACGCCCAAGAGCCAGATCATGGCGCTGCCCCGAGGCGCCACGGTGGTCGACTTTGCCTACGCCATCCACAGCAACATCGGCGACCACACTTCGGCCGCGCGCATCAACGGCGACCAGGTGCCGCTGCGCACCGAACTCAAAAATGGCGACGTGGTCGAAGTGATCACCGCGCCGGTGTCGACACCCAACCCGGCCTGGCTGGGCTTCGTGCGAACCGGCCGGGCGCGCTCCAAGATCCGCCACTATCTGAAGACCCTTGCGCACGCCGAGTCCGAAGGCCTTGGCGAAAAGCTGCTCGCGCAGGCACTGCGCGCCGAAGGCCTGAGCAAGCTGCCCGAGGAAGACGAGGAACACCAGGCGCTGTGGGAGAAGCTGCTGCGCTTCACCGGCAACCGCACCCGCTCCGAACTGCTGACCGACATTGGCCTGGGCAAGCGCATTGCCAGCATTGTCGCGAAGCGGCTGGTGGCAATGCTCTCCGAACTGGGCGAAAGGCCCGATGCGCTGCTGCTGAGCCGCGAGCGCTTCATCTCGCACGAAACCGTGTCGCAGGGGGCGGTCACGCTGGATGGAAGCGAAAACTCGTCGGTGCGCTTTGCGCTGTGCTGCAGGCCGATTCCGGGCGATCAGATCGTCGGCTACCTCGGCCATGGCGAAGGTCTGGTGGTACACACGGAAGACTGTGGTGTCGGCCAGCGGCTGCGCCATAAAGACAGCGAACGCTTCTTCGCCGTCGAATGGGCAGATGAACCCACACGAGCCTTCGAGACCGGCGTGGTCATCACCGTGCGCAACGACAAGGGCGTGCTGGCGCGGGTCGCAGCCACGCTGGCCGATGCGGAAGCAGACATCACCCACGTGGAAATGGCCGACGAGACCCCGCAGGATTCGACCGACCTGCGCTTCGTGATCGCCGTGCGCGACCGCACGCATCTGGATGCCGTGTTGCGCGCCGCCCGACGTACCGCGTCGGTGCTGACCGCATCGAGGACGGTTCCCGCCCCCTGAGGCGCCGTTACGCCGCGGCTGGGCGCGGCGCCGGATAGCTCACCGACAGAATCTCGACCTCGTGCGCTCCACCCGGCGTCACGAGCTTCACCACATCGCCTTCGCGCGACTTGAGCAACGCCCGCGCAATCGGCGAAATCCAGCTGACCTGCGACTTCGCACTCTCCGCTTCGTCGATGCCTAGGATCGTGACGCTGCGCTCGTCGCCGGTCTCGTCGATATAGCGAACGGTGGCGCCGAAGAAGATCTGATCGCGACCGTGGTGCACCGAAGGATCGGTGACCTCCGCGATTTCAAGGCGCTTGGTGAGAAAACGGATGCGGCGATCGATCTCGCGCAGGCGCTTCTTGCCGTAGAGGTAGTCGCCGTTCTCGGAGCGGTCACCGTTCTTGGCCGCCCAATGCACGGTTTCGACGATCTTCGGCCGCTCCTCGTCCATCAGCTGCAGCAGCTCGTCGCGCAGGCGCGCGTAGCCTTCGGGGGTGATGTAGTTCTTGCTGCCTGCGGGCAGCGGAGGCAAAGCGCCATCAGCGCCGTCGTCATCCCCGTCAGAGTCTGTTTCCTTGGTGAATGCCTTGCTCAAAGCAGAATCCTCCAAATGAAAAAAGCCCGCAACTTTCGTTGCGAGCTTTTCTTGTAA
>NZ_JBWKOZ010000008.1:46591-431051 GCF_059416325.1 Variovorax sp. GW821-FHT09D05
TGGTGCGGCTGGCAGGAATTGAACCCACGACCCCTTGGTTCGTAGCCAAGTACTCTATCCAACTGAGCTACAGCCGCACAGCTTGCAATTATAGCCCGCTTTCTTCGGCCCTTTTTGCATTTGCCCGGCCGAATCCACGCGAAGGCACAAAAGAAAAATGCCCGGAAGATGAATCTTCCGGGCATTTCTGGAGATGGTGCGGCTGGCAGGAATTGAACCCACGACCCCTTGGTTCGTAGCCAAGTACTCTATCCAACTGAGCTACAGCCGCTAAGCCTTCGATTATAGCCTGTTCTGAGGCTCGTTCCGAAAACGGGCAAAACAAGAAGCGGTGGTAGGCCGTGATGGGCTTGAACCATCGACCAACGGATTATGAGTCCGCTGCTCTAACCAACTGAGCTAACGGCCCACGCGGCACGATTCTATTCGCGCCGCAGCGCCTACTTGCGATGGCTCAGCGCATTGCTCACCAGGCGCGACGTGATGTCGACGATCTGGATCATGCGCTCGTAGGGCATGCGCGTCGGCCCGATCACGCCCAGCGTACCCACGACCTGTCCATCGACCTCGTAGTTGGCGCTGACGATGGAGAGTTCTTCGAAGGGCACCACCTGGCTTTCGCCGCCAATGAAGATGCGCACCCCTTCGGCCTTGCTCGACACGTCGAGCAGGCGCATCAACTGGGCCTTCTGCTCGAAGAGTTCGAAGGCACGGCGCAACTGCCCCATGTCGCTGGAAAAATCGCTCACCGCCAGCAGGTTGCGCTCGCCCGAGATCACGACGTCGTCTTCCTGCGCCTCGTTCAGCACTTCGGAGCTGACCTGCACCGCGGCCTGCATCAGCGCAGCGATCTCGCCACGCAGCTTTTCGACCTCGGACTGGAGACGATCGCGCACCTGCTCGATGGTCAGCCCCGCATAGTGCGCGTTGATGTAGTTCGAGGCCTCGACCAGCTGCGACTGCGAATAGTCGGCCTCCGGAAAGATCACCCTGTTTTGCACGTCGCCATCGGGCGAGACGATGATCACCAGCAGGCGCCGGTCAGAGAGCTTCAGGAACTCGATCTGCTTGAACACCGAAGCGCGCCGCGGCGCCATCACCACGCCAACGAACTGCGACAGGTTCGACAGCAGATGCGCCGCATTGGCGATCACTTTCTGCGGCTGGTCGGGCGCGAGGCTCGGCGTGCTCATCTGTTCGCGCTGCGCGGTCAGCATGGTGTCGACGAAGAGGCGGTATCCACGGTGCGTCGGAATGCGGCCGGCCGAGGTGTGCGGGCTGGCGATCAGCCCCAGCGCCTCGAGGTCGGACATGACGTTGCGGATGGTCGCTGGCGACAGATCGAGCCCCGAGGAACGCGACAGCGTGCGCGAGCCGACGGGTTGCCCGTCGGCGATGTAGCGCTCGACGAGCGTCTTGAGCAGCAACTTGGCACGGTCGTCCAGCATTGCAAGATTTTAGTGTTGTAATTTGTGAGATATGACCTCTCGCTTTCGTCACGTCGCCCTGATCGGCAAATACCAGGCTTCCGGCGCCCGGGCGCAGGCGGACTCGCGCGACGGCGTCATGGAAGGCATTGGCGCCTTCCTCGAATCGCAAGGCTGCACGGTGTTCGTCGAGCGCTCGACCTGCGAGGAAGACGATGACGGCGCCCCTGCCCATCCACGCTACGAAGCCCTGAGCGTCGAGGAAATCGGCCAGCGCTGCGACCTCGGCCTGGTGGTCGGCGGCGACGGCACCATGCTCGGCATCGGCCGGCAGCTCGCCAGCTATGGCATCCCGCTGATCGGCATCAACCGCGGCCGGCTCGGCTTCATCACCGACATTCCGCTCGACAACTACCAGGCCACGCTGATCCCGATGCTGGCCGGCGAGTACGAGGAAGACCACCGCAGCCTGATGCATGCGCAGGTCGTGCGCGATGGCGCCTCGGTGTTCGACGCGCTCGCCATGAACGACGTGGTCGTCAATCGCGGCGCCACCTCCGGCATGGTCGAGTTGCGCGTATCGGTGGGCCGCCATTTCGTGGCCAATCAGCGCGCCGACGGCCTGATCATCGCCACGCCCACAGGCTCGACGGCCTACGCTCTGTCGGCCGGTGGGCCGCTGCTGCATCCGGCCGTGCCAGGCTGGGTGCTGGTGCCGATCGCACCGCACACGCTGTCGAACCGCCCCGTGCTGCTGCCCGATGCCGACGAGATCGTGATCGAGCTGGTGGGCGGGCGCGACGCCAGCGCCAATTTCGACATGCAGTCGCTGGCCTCGCTCGCCATCGGCGACCGCGTGGTGGTGCGCCGCTCCGATTTCCGCGTGCGCTTCTTGCACCCGCGCGGCTGGAGCTATTTCGACACCTTGCGCAAGAAACTTCATTGGAACGAAGGGGGCTCCTGAAATGGCGCTGCGACGCATCGCACTGCGCGACTTCGTGATCGTGCGATCACTCGAACTCGACCTGTCCGGCGGCTTCACGGTATTGACCGGCGAAACCGGCGCGGGCAAATCCATCCTGATCGACGCGCTGCAACTGGCGCTAGGCAACCGCGCTGACGCTGGCGCGGTGCGCGAAGGCGCCGAGCGGCTCGACGTGAGCGCCGAATTCGACGCCGACCCCGCCCTGGACACCTGGCTCGACGAAGGCGGCTTCGAAGCCGGCGACGCGCTGCTGCTGCGCCGCACCGTCGACCTGCAGGGTCGCAGCCGCGGCTGGATCAACGGCAGCCCAGCCACGGCCACGCAGTTGCGCGAGCTCGGCGACTGCCTGCTCGACATCCACGGCCAGCACGCCTGGCAAAGCCTGACGCGGCCTGAGGCAGTGCGCGGCCTGCTCGACGCCTACGCAGGCGTGCGCACCGATGCGCTCGACGCCGCGTGGCAAAGCTGGCGGCAGGCACTTTCCGCACTCGAACACGCGCGCTCGGCGCAAGACTCGCTGCAGCGCGAGCGCGAGCGGCTGCAGTGGCAGATCTCCGAAGTCGCCAAGCTCGCACCGGGCGTCGACGAGTGGGAAGAGCTGTCGACCAACCACTCGCGCATCTCCAACGCGCAGGCCCTGATCGACGCGGCCCAGGGTGCCAGCCAGGCACTGGAAGACGACGACAACGGCGCCCTCCCCGCGCTTACGCGCGCGCTCACGCTGCTGCAGAACTGCGAGCACATCGAGCCCGAGTTCCGCGCGCTGGGCGAAGTGCTCGCCTCATGCGTAGCCCAGGCCTCCGACGCTGCCCACACGCTGCACGGCTACCTGCGCGATGCCGACACCGATCCGCAAACCCTGGCCGAGCTGGACGAGCGCATGGGCCTGTGGATGTCGCTCGCGCGCCGCTACAAGCGCCCGCCCGCCGAACTGCCGGCGCTGCTCGCCGGCTGGCAGGCCGAACTGCAGGCGCTGGATGCGCAAAGCGATCTCGAAGGGCTTGAGCGCGCAGAACAGAACGCACAGCAGGCCTACATGAAGGAAGCCAAGGCGCTCGGCAAGGTCCGCAAGCAAGCTGCGCCGCGCCTCGCTCAAGCCGTCACCGATGCGATGCAGGGTCTCGGCATGCAGGGCGGACGCTTCGACGTCGAACTGCAGCCGCTGGCGCAGCCCAGCCGTGCCGGCCTCGAAGACGTGGCCTTTCTCGTGGCCGGCCACACCGGCAGCACGCCGCGCGCCATCGGCAAGGTGGCCTCGGGCGGCGAACTGTCGCGCATTGCGCTGGCCATCGCCGTCACCACCAGCCAGCTCGGCGCGGCGCAGACGCTGATCTTCGACGAGGTCGATGCCGGCGTCGGCGGTGCGGTCGCCGAGACCGTCGGCCGCCTCATGAAGCAGCTTGGCCGCGACCGCCAGGTTCTCGCCGTGACCCACCTGCCCCAGGTGGCCGCCTGTGCCGACCATCACCTCGTTGTGGCCAAGCGCCAGACGGCAGCAGCCGGCAAGGACAGCCCGCGCACCGAGAGCGGCGTGTCGCGCCTCGACGATGACAACCGCGCCAAGGAAATCGCCCGCATGCTGGGCGGTGAGAAGGTCTCGCAAACCTCGCTCGCGCACGCACGCGAAATGCTCGGCCACAAGACCTCGGTGACCGCGCCATGAACCTCGACCTCGTGCTCATCACGGGCATGTCGGGCTCCGGCAAGTCGGTGGCCCTGCATGCGCTGGAAGACGCTGGCTACTACTGCGTCGACAACCTGCCGCCCGAACTGCTGACATCCTTCATCGCCTTGCAGCACGAACAGCAGACGCCGCGCGTGGCCATTGCCATGGACGTGCGCAGCGGCGTCTCGCTGCCGATCGTTCCGCAGCAGCTCGAAGCGCTGCGGCGCGACGGCGAGATCTCGCTGCGTTCGCTGTTCCTCGACGCGACCACCGACGCCCTGCTGCGCCGCTATTCGGAAACCCGCCGCCGCCACCCGCTCTCGCGCCAGGAGGGCCGCACCGACGTGCCCGAACAGCACCGCGTGCTGATGCAGGCCATCGAGCTCGAACGCGAATTGCTGGCCGACCTGCGCGACGGCGCCGACGTGATCGACACGAGCCTGATCCGGCCGGCGCAGCTGCAGAGCTACATCAAGTCGCTGATCTCGGCACCGCAAAGCGCGCTGACGCTGGTGTTCGAATCGTTCGCCTTCAAGCGCGGCGTGCCGCTCGATGCGGACTACGTGTTCGACGTGCGCATGCTGCCCAACCCGCACTATGTGCCCGCGCTGCGCCCGCTCACGGGCCGCGACGAGCCGGTGATCGAATGGCTGCGCGAGCACGACGACGTAGCGCGCATGTACAACGACATCGAACAGTTCCTCACGCATTGGCTCGATGCACTGGCGCGCGACCATCGCAGCTATGTGACGGTGGCCATCGGGTGCACGGGCGGGCAGCACCGTTCGGTGTTCCTGGTCGAGCAGCTGGCGCGCTCGTTCGGTGCGCGCTGGGGTGCGCTCAAGCGGCACCGCGAACTCGACGCGGCCTGACTGGACTGATCCGCCGACTAAAGATCGGCTGATTAAGCCTCGCTACCTTCCAGCAGCTTGCGCATCGGCGCCGGCAGGCCCAACCGGCCCCACTCCTCGGCCTCGACCCATCGCGCGCCATCGCCTTGCGGCTGGCCGCCCTGAAGCTGCACAGGATGCAGATGCAGGTCCTTGTGGGTCAGCACATGCACGAAGGCCGGCAGGTCCTGCACGCCGCGTCGCGCGGCCGTCGGCAGTGCAGCCAGAAGATCTTCGCGGCTGTCGAACACGGGCAGGCAATAGAGCCCGGCCCAGATGCCCTTCGACGGCCGCTTCTCCAGCCACACGCGGCCTTGCGCATCGCGCGCCAGCAGCACCCAGAGCGACTGTGCACTGCGCTTGAGCTTGCGGGTCTTGACGGGGTAGCGCTCCGGCGCGCCTTCCCGCAGGGCCGCGCAGGTCTTGTTGACCGGGCAAATCATGCAGCTCGGCTTGCGCGGCAGGCACACCGTGGCGCCCAGGTCCATCACGCCTTGCGTGTAGCTCGCGATGGCTTCCTTCTGCTCTGCCGGCGGCAGCAATTGCGTTGCCAGGTCCCACAGCGCACGCTCCTGCGCCGCCGAAGACATGTCGCCCGCAAAGCCAAGCACGCGCGTCAGCACGCGCTTCACGTTGCCGTCGAGGATCGCCACGCGCTCGCCGAAGCAGAAGGCGGCAATGGCCGCGGAGGTCGAGCGGCCGATGCCGGGCAAGGTGACGAGCTCGGCGGCGGTGCGAGGAAACTCGCCGCCGAAGCGCGCGACCACCTCTTGCGCGCAGCGATGCATGTTGCGTGCGCGGCTGTAGTAGCCCAGCCCGCTCCAGAGCCCGAATACCTCGTCCTCGGTGCCGGCGGCCAGCGCCTTCACGTCGGGAAAGCGTTCGAGAAAGCGCGCGAAGTAGCCGAGCACCGTCGTCACCTGTGTCTGCTGGAGCATCACCTCCGACAGCCACACGCGGTACGGGTCGCGGGTGTTCTGCCACGGCAACTGGCTGCGCCCGTGGCTGCGCTGCCAGCTCACGATCTGCGCTGCGAAATCCGGGGGCAATTGCAAGCCAGCAACCGCCGTGGAGGCGGAAGCTTCAGGCCGCACGCAGCTCGCCGACAGTCGCCGCGACCTGCGGCTTTCCGTGCTGCGCGATCAGCGAAGTGAACTCGCGCAGCTGCACATGAAGCTCGGCGAGATTGCTTTCCTGCGCGGCCAGTTCGATCAGCCGTTCGTCGAGATTGCCCGCCGCGCTCTGGATGCGCTCGATCGCCTCGATGCGCTTGCTGAAGTTGCGGCGGCGCTCCTTGAGCTGCGCGTCGATCTGCGCGCTCGCGCCCTTGCTCCAGCGCTCGACCTCGGTCATGGCTGCTTCGTTGACGAGCCGCAGCCGGCTGGCCAGCGCGCGAACCAGCTTGTCGCAGAAATCGGCCTGCGCGAGCTTCAGCAGGTTGCCCACGCCCAGGTAGTGGATGTGGCTGCGTTCGATCTGTCCCAGCTCCTGCTCGAAGCCCGTCAGGTCGGGCTCGGCCGGCGCCTGCAGGGTGAAGCCCTGCTCGGCATTCAGCTGGCGGAAGGTGGCATGCAGCATCGACTGGATCTCGGCCGTGGTCGCCTGCACCTCGCGCAGGTTGTTGCGCAGCGAATCGAAAGTCTCGCCGTACACCTTGCGGACGTTGAACTTGACGCCCGGGCGCTTGAGCGCGGCCGACAGCCGCACCATGTCGGCCTTGAGTGCAGTGCGGCCGAGCACGGCATACACCTCGCGCAGCAGCTTGCCCTGCACCGAGCGCAGCGCCAGGATGCGCGTGTTGCTGCCTTCGAACTCGGCATGTTCCTGGTCGATGCGCGCACGCATGTGGCGGATCACCGATACGTTCTTGCCGCGCAGCCCCTGCAGTTCGAGAGCCTGCTCGGCCAGGTCGCGCTGGCGCACTTTCAAGATGCGCTCGGCCTCGGCGCGCAGCGCGGTCATGCCCGCGTCGACCGCGAGCCGCAGCATGGTTTCGCGCTTGCCGAGCACGCCTTCGGCCAGCAACGATTCAAGCGCCGGCAGGCGGCTGGCCTGCAGCAACTGGCCGTCGTGCTGGATCTTGGCCTGCAGCCCCTTTTGCGCGGACACCGGCAGCACCTGCGCCAGCGGCACTTCGAGCAAACGGGCCGCGCCTTCGCGCTGGCGTTCGATCTGCTGCTCGATGTGCGAGGGCGTGCTCAGCGTGTCCCACATCGTGTCGATCTTGTTGAGCACCACGAAGCGCGTGTCGTTGCCTTCGTCCTCGGTGATCAGGTGCTCGCGCCAGATCGAGAGATCGGAGCGCGTCACGCCGGTTTCGGCGCCCAGGATGAAGACCACGGCGTGCGCCTGCGGAATCAGGCTCACCGTGAGTTCGGGCTCGGCGCCGATCGCGTTCAGGCCCGGGGTGTCGAGAATCACCAGCCCCTGTTCCAGCAGCGGGTGCGGCATGTTCAGCACCGCGTGGCGCCAGCGCGGAATTTCGACGCGGCCTTCGGCGTCCTGCACCGGGTTGTCGTCGGGGGTGTCGTCGTTCCAGAAGCCCAGCGTGCGCGCTTCATCCTTGGCGACCCAGCGCACCTCGGCCACTTTGCTCATGGCCTGCGCCAGATGCTCGGCGTTGCCGACGTCGATAGCTATCTCGGTCCAGCGCGTTGGCTTTTCGCGCCAATGGGCCAACGAATGCGGCTCCAGCCGGGTCTCGATGGGCAGCAGGCGCAGCTTGGGCGCGAGCGCGGCGTCGTAGCCCAGCTCGGTCGGGCACATCGTGGTGCGGCCGGCGCTCGCAGGCATGATGCGCCGCCCGTAGCCGGCAAAGAAGATCGCGTTGATCAGCTCCGACTTGCCGCGCGAGAACTCGGCCACGAAGGCGACCATGACCTTGCTGGTACGGATCTGCGTTTCGAGCCCGCGCAGGCGCTCCGCCACTGCCTGGTCGAGCAGCTCGTTCTCGGTCAGCCAGCGGGACAGCCACTGCAGCCGGTGAGCGAAATTGCTCCGCCACGCACCGTGCTGATCGAGTTGTTGGTTGAAGGAGCGGCTCAAGGGAAATATGTAAGAAACAATTTACAAATATAGCATCGGGAGGCGAACAACCAACGTCTCCAAATTGTTTCTCCTGAGATCCACGTCTGAATCCGACATCCGGACCAGGCGCCTACTTCTGGCAATTGGGGCAATAGTAGGTGGAGCGCTGCCCCTGGCGCAGCTGCCGGATCGGCGTTGCACAAACCCGACAGGGCTCGCCGGCACGGCCATAAACGGTCGCTTCGAGCTGGAAATAGCCATTCTGCCCATCCACATTGGAGAAATCTCGTAGCGTGCTGCCGCCCTTCTCCACCGCCCGGGCCAGGATTTCGCGCACGGCCGCATGAAGCTTGGCCGCCCGCGGACGGCTGATACGTGCCGCCGACAGCGTCGGCCGGATGCCCGCCTGAAACAGCGCCTCCGACGCGTAGATGTTGCCCACGCCCACCACCACGTCGCCCGCCAGCAGCACCTGCTTGACGGCGCTCTTGCGCTTCTTCAGGCCAGCGTGGAAGGCGTCGAGGTCGAAGGCATCGCCCAGCGGCTCCATGCCAAGGCCGCCGAGCAGCTTGATCGCCCATGGGGCGGCCTCGTCTTCCACGTAGACCACGGCGCCGAAGCGGCGCGGATCGTTGAGCCGCAGCGTGCCTCGGTCCGTGACCAGGTCGAAATGGTCGTGCGACCCGGGCGACGGCAATGCCGCGTCGAAACGCAGGCTGCCCGACATGCCCAGGTGCAACAGCAGGATGCCGCGATCGAGATCGATCAGCAGGTACTTGCCGCGCCGCCGCACCTCGCGCACCTGCCGCCCGACCAGCGCCTCGGGCAGCACCATCAGGGCCCAGCGCAGGGGCTTGCCGATGCGCACCGCGTCGATGCGTGCGCCCGCGATGCGGTCGGCAAAGCCGCGACGGGTGACTTCGACTTCGGGAAGCTCAGGCATGAAAAGTAAATCTCCGGCAAATGCGGCGTTGACTAAGCCCCACGCAAGGTTCGTTCAAAAGCCTGGATTATTATGGTCGGATGAATCTTTCGCCCCGCCGACACCGCCTTGCGGCGGCCGCGTCTCTCGCCTTGCTGGCTTGTGCGGTTCACGCACAATCTTCCGCCCCTGCAACCCCCAACGGCCCTGCGCTGACCATCGAACAATCGGCACAGCCGAAGCCCTCGACAAGGCCCAAGCCCATCACGGCCAAGGCCGCCAGCGAACCCGCGCCGCAGCCCTCCGCGCTGACGGCCGACCTGTTCTACGAGATCCTGATGGGCGAGATGACCGCCCGCTCCGGAGATCCCGGCTCCGGCTACGCGCTGGTGCTCGATGCCGCCCGCCGGCTGCGCGACGGCAAGCTGTTCCAGCGCGCGGTCGAGATCGCCCTGCAATCGCGCTCCGGCGATGCGGCCCTCGCCGCCGCACGCGCATGGCAGGAAGCATTGCCGACTTCGCGCGATGCACGCCGCATCGAGCTGCAGATCCTGATCGCGCTGAATCGCATCAGCGAAACCGTCGAACCGCTGCGTGCCGAAGTGGCGGCCACGTCGCAGATCGAACGCCCGCTGCTGATGGCTGTGATCGTGCGCAATTACTCGCGCGCCGCCGACAAGAAGCTGGCCGCCTCGGTGGTCGAGCAGGCCCTGGTCGACGAGCTGAAGAACCCGACCACCGGCGGACTGGCCTGGGCCACCGTCGGCCGGCTGCGCCTGAATGCAGGCGATGCTTCCGGCGCACTGGAAGCCGCGCGCAAGGGCCAGGAGATCGACCCGAGCTCCGATGCACCCGCTGCATTGGCGCTCGAAATGATCGACCCCGGCCAGCCGCTCGCCGAGCCAATCGTCACCCGCTACCTGAACAACAACCCGAAGGCCACGCCCGACCTGCGCATTGCCTACGCCCGCGCGCTCGTCGAGGACCGGCGCTTCAACGATGCCACCACGCAACTCCAGGCAGTGACCACCTCGCGGCCTGAGCTGGCTGAGCCATGGCTGCTGCTCGGCAGCCTCCAGATGCAGGCCAAACAGGACGCCGCAGCCGAGACTTCGATCAAACGCTTCATCGAACTGTCGGGCAGCCGCAGCGCCAACAAGGACGCCGATGGCGATGCCAATGACGCCGCCGACCGCAAGCGCGGTGTGTCGCAGGCGTACTTCGCGCTGTCGCAACTGGCGGAACGGCGCAAGGACTTCACGGCGGCCGAGCGCTGGCTCGCGCGCGTCGACGGCCCGGACGAACTGGTGGCCGCGCAAACCCGCCGCGCAGCGCTGCTGGCCCGTCAGGGCAAGCTGCCCCAGGCGCGCGAAATCATTCGCGGCCTGCCCGAGCGCACGCCCGACGACAAGAAGCAGAAATTCCTTGCCGAAGTGCAACTGCTGCGCGATGCGAAGCAATACCAGGCGGCCTACGACATGCTCGCCCAGGCCTCGGCGGCGGCGCCGGACGACGGCGACCTCGTCTATGACCAGGCCATGGTCGCCGAGAAGCTCAACCGCCTCGACGACATGGAGCGCCTGCTGCGCCGGCTCATCCAGCTCAAGCCCGAGAGCCAGAACGCATACAACGCGCTGGGCTATTCGTTCGCCGATCGCAAGATCCGGCTCGACGAGGCGCGCACGCTGATCCAGAAGGCTGTGCAGCTGGCGCCGGAAGATCCGTTCATTGCCGACAGCCTGGGCTGGGTCGAGTTCCGGCTCGGCAACACGGCCGAGGCGATCCGCATCCTCGAAGCGGCCTACAAGACGCGGCCCGATCCCGAGATCGGCGCGCATTTCGGCGAAGTCCTGTGGAGCACCGGCCAGAAAGACCGCGCGGTCACGATCTGGAAGGAAGCCCT
The DNA here is from genome assembly GCF_059416325.1 of Variovorax sp. GW821-FHT09D05. Lineage (NCBI taxonomy): Bacteria > Pseudomonadati > Pseudomonadota > Betaproteobacteria > Burkholderiales > Comamonadaceae > Variovorax > Variovorax sp. GW821-FHT09D05. The sequence goes on from NZ_JBWKOZ010000008.1 coordinate 57,412, forward strand.
GCTGAGCGATGCCGAAAACGAGACGCTGCAGGAAACGCTGAAACGCCTGCGAGTGAAGCCGTAGCATGGCTCACGCAGGGGCATTCGTGCCAACGCAGGCCGGCCACGGTCGCCGTACCCTTTTGGCGGCAGGCGGGGCTGCCTTTCTCCTGATGGCAGGCTGCGCGCAGCTGTCGGGCGGCTCTTCCGCACCGAAGACTTCGGACAGCTGGAGCGGCCGGATGTCGCTGCGCATCGAGAGCGAGCCGGTGCAGACCTTCGCTGCGCTGTTCGAGCTGCGCGGCTCCGCCGACTCGGGCGACCTCACACTCACGACACCCATCGGCAGCACGCTGGCGCAACTGCACTGGGCACCGGGCGAGGCCCTGCTGAAAGACGGCAGCAAGACACGTCGCTTCGACTCCGTCGACGAACTGATCGAGGCCGCTACCGGCGCTGCAATTCCGGTCGGCGCCTTGTTCGGCTGGCTCGCGGGCCGCAACGACCCCGTTCCCGGCTGGAAGCCCGATCTTGCGCAGCTCGGCAACGGACGGCTGCAGGCCGTGCGCGAATCGCCGAGCCCCCGGGCCGACCTGCGCATCGTGTTCGAGCGGTCATGAAGGCGATCTACGACCTTCCCGCGCCGGCCAAGCTCAATCTCTTCCTCCACATCACCGGCCAGCGCGACGACGGCTACCACCTGCTGCAGTCGGTCTTCATGCTGATCGACTGGTGCGACACGCTGCATGTCGAACTGCGGCGCGATGGGCAACTGAGCCGCGAAGACCTGACGACCGAGCTGCCCGCGGACGACCTGATCCTGCGCGCGGCACGCGCCCTGCAGGCTTTCGCCGCGCCCGGCCAGGGCGCGCATATCAGCGTGGCCAAGCACGTGCCGGCACAGGCGGGCATGGGCGGCGGCTCTTCGGATGCCGCCACCTGCCTGCTCGCACTGAACCGCCTGTGGGGACTGAATCTGCCTCTGTCGCGGCTGGCCCACATCGGCCTGAAGCTGGGCGCGGACGTGCCCTTCTTCCTTGGCGGCCGCAATGCGTGGGTCGAGGGCATCGGCGAGGAAATCACACCGGTTACACTGCCGTCGGCGCGTTTCGCGGTGGTCAAACCATCCGAGGGACTCGATACCCGATTAATTTTTTCGGCTTCCGATCTTCAACGCGCCACACCTGTTGCTATAATCTCGGGCTTTGCTGCAGATAGCGAATCGCTGGAAGCGACGAACCTGGGAAACCCGGTTTTCGACTTCGGCCACAACGACCTGCAGCCGGTTGCCCAGCGACTTTGCCCCGCCGTCACCGACGCCATCGAATGGCTCGGTGCCCAAGGGTTGAAGGCCCGGATGACCGGCTCCGGAAGTTCGGTGTTCGCGAAGATGCCGCAAGCGCCGCAGGAAGCGGAACTGCTCGAAGCCCCCGAAGGCTGGCAGGTTCGTCAATGCAGCAACCTGGAAGTCCATCCGCTCTTGGGATGGGCAACCTGAAGATAATCGGACCGTTCATTCGGTTCGATGCGACATATATCGGTTGATGGTGAAAACCATCGACCCGTGTAGGGGAGTCGCCAAGCTGGTTAAGGCACTGGATTTTGATTCCAGCATGCAAAGGTTCGAATCCTTTCTCCCCTGCCAAATCTTCAACGACTGCGGCCCAACGGCCGCAGTCTTCTTTTGCAGCCCACCCGCTGCAATAATCGGCGGCTCACCGGCCGCCACGCATCACAAACCTTTTGGCGGCTTCCTAAGCCAATTTGCACTGCCGGGACGCGCTCATGCAGGCTAATCACCCTGATTTCATGGTTTTCACCGGCAACGCCAATCCGGGCCTTGCTGCAGAAATCGCGCACAACCTCGGCACCTCGCTGGGCGCCGCTCGTGTCGGTCGCTTCTCCGACGGTGAAGTCACCGTCGAGATCAACCAGAACGTCCGGGCGCGCGATGTGTTCGTGGTGCAGTCGACCTGCGCACCGACCAACGAAAACCTGATGGAACTGCTGATCATGGTCGACGCGCTCAAGCGCGCTTCGGCCGAACGCATCAGCGCCGTGATTCCCTATTTCGGCTATGCCCGCCAGGACCGCCGCCCGCGTTCGAGCCGCGTGCCGATCTCGGCCAAGGTCGTGGCCAACCTGCTGGAAACCGTCGGTGTCGAGCGCGTGCTCACGATGGACCTGCACGCCGACCAGATTCAAGGCTTCTTCGACATTCCCGTCGACAACATCTACGCCTCGCCGGTGCTGCTCGGCGACCTGCGCGCCAAGAACTACGAAGACCTGATCGTGGTCTCGCCCGACGTCGGCGGCGTGGTTCGCGCCCGTGCGCTGGCCAAGCAATTGAACTGCGACCTCGCCATCATCGACAAGCGCCGCCCGAAGGCCAACGTCAGCGAAGTCATGAACGTGATCGGCGAGATCGACGGCCGCAACTGCGTGATCATGGACGACATGATCGACACGGCCGGCACGCTGGTCAAAGCAGCCGAAGTGCTGAAAGAGCGCGGCGCCAAGAGCGTCTACGCCTACTGCACGCACCCGATCTTCTCGGGCCCGGCCATCGAGCGCATCACGCAGGGCTCGGCCCTGGACGAAGTGGTCGTGACCAACACCATTCCCCTTTCCGACGGCGCCAATGCCTGCGGAAAGATCCGCCAGCTCTCCGTGGCACCGCTGATCGCCGAAACGATCCAGCGCATTGCCAAGGGCGAGTCGGTGATGAGTTTGTTCTCGGACCAGGACAACCTGTTCTGACCCGAGCCAAAGAGCGGGCTTCTTTTCTGAAGCCTTTTTGAACCGGAGTCGCACTGGTCGCGGTGGACTCTCACAGGAGCTAGTTATGAAATTCGTCGCTTTTGAGCGCGCAAAGCAGGGCACGGGTGCGAGCCGCCGTCTCCGCATCTCGGGCAAGACCCCCGGCATCGTCTACGGTGGTGACACCCAGCCGCAACTGATCGAAATCGATCACAACGCGCTGTGGCACGCCCTGAAGAAGGAAGCCTTCCATTCGAGCGTGCTCGAAATGGAACTGGGCGGCAACGTCAGCAAGGTTCTGCTGCGCGACGTGCAATACCACCCGTTCCGCCAGCTGGTGCAACACATCGACTTCCAGCGCGTCGATGCCAAGACCCGCATGACCCTGAAGGTGCCGCTGCACTTCAAGGGTGAAGAAGAATCCGAAGCCGTCAAGATCGACCTGAACCTGGTCAATCACGTGACGACCGAACTCGAACTGAACTGCCTGCCGACCGACCTGCCGGAGTTCATCGAAGTCGACCTGTCGGGCCTGAAGAAGAACGGCACCGTCACGCTGAAGGACATCAAGCTGCCCAAGGGCGTGAAGTGGGTCAGCCACGGCAAGGTCAACCCGGTGCTGGCTTCGGCCGTGTCGCCGGCGGCTGAAGAAGTCGACGCACCCGCTGAAGGCGCTGCCGATGCAGCCGCCGCAGCAGCGCCGGCCGGCAAGGGTGGCAAGGCCGCTCCAGCAGCCAAGACCCCCGCTGCCAAGACGCCTGCCAAGAAGTAATTCGCTTTTTCGCATTCGTTGCTGCAGAAGGCCCGCCCCGTGCGGGCCTTCTGCTTTTCCGGCGACGGGATAATCCACGACCATGATCAAGCTGTTTGTCGGCCTCGGAAATCCGGGCCCCGAGTACGAAGCCACGCGGCACAACGCCGGCTTCTGGTGGATCGACGCCCTCGCGCGCGAGTGGAAACTCAATCTCGTGCCCGAGCGCAGCTACCACGGCCTTGCGGCACGCGCCAACATCGGCGGCCAGAGCATCTGGCTGCTGGAGCCGCAGACCTTCATGAACCTGTCTGGCAAGTCGGTGGCCGCCCTCGCCCGTTTCTTCAAGATCGCGCCCGAGGAAATCCTCGTGGCGCACGACGAGCTCGACGTGGTCCCGGGCCAGGTCAAGCTCAAGTTCGGCGGCAGCCATGCCGGCCACAACGGACTGCGCGACATCCACGCGCAGTTGGGCACCGGCGACTACTGGCGGCTGCGCCTGGGCATCGGACACCCCGGCGTGAAGTCGGAGGTCGTCAACTGGGTGCTCAAGAAGCCGCTGAAGGAACAACGCGAAGCGATCGAGGACGCCATCACTCGCACCCTGCACGCGATCCCCGCGCTGGTGGCGGGCGAGATGGAGAAGGCGACCCTGGTCATTCACACGAGCAAACCGCCCCGGCCCAAACCGCCGCGGCGGGAGCCCGGCGACGGGGGCACGCCTGCCGCCACCTAGCCGGCCATCGCAGTGCAGGAGGGAGAGAAATAAAAAATGAGTGAAGAGAAGAAAAGAAGAAAAAGAATAGGAGCGACGGTGATTGCTATCTTTTCAATAGCAATTTGCACTGCATCCATGGGAGCCTCAGCCCAGAACGCCGCTCAAACCTGGCGTTGCGGCAGCACCTATTCCGACCAGCCCTGTGAAGGCGGCAAGACGGTGAAGGTGAACGACCACCGCAGTGACGAGGACCGCCGGGCCGCCGACACCGGCACACGCAGCGCGCAAACCCACGCCGACCGCCTGGAACGCACCCGCCTGTCGCAGGAAAAAGCAGCCCATGACCGCGACCAGCGGGCTGCGCGGGAGGCCAGGAGCGCAGCCCTTGCGGAAAGACGGCTCGCCATGTCCGAGCAAAAGGAGCACGACCGCGCACGCAAGGCGGCCAACGAGCCGCGCAAATCCAGCATGAGCTTCAGCGGCGGCCAGAGCGCGAAGGCAGCCGGCGACGCGCCTGAGCGCAAGAAAAAGAAGCGGAAGTCGGCTGACTAAGCGCCGGTCGAAGCAGCCGTCACCTTGATCGCCGTGAGGCGCTGGTACTTCTGCATCAGCGTCTCGCGGCTTTCCACGTGCTCTGGATTCAGGGGAATGCAGGCCACCGGGCAGATCTGCACGCACTGCGGCTCATCGAAATGGCCGACGCACTCGGTGCACTTGTGCGGATCGATCTCGTAGAACTCCGCGCCCATGTAAATCGCATCGTTCGGGCACTCGGGCTCGCAGACATCGCAGTTGATGCATTCGTCGGTGATCATGAGGGCCATCCCCCGATTATCGCGGGCTCGGCCAAGCGGGCCGCCTGTGAATGACAAAGGCCACATTCACGGCACACTTGTTGCAGGAGTCAGTTATGCTGCGCCCCGCCCCATGAGTCTGTTTCTATTCAAGCGCCTCGCCACGCTGATCGGCACGTTGATCGGCGCCTCGGTCATCGTTTTCCTCGTCCTCGAGATCCTGCCCGGCAACGCCGCGCAGATGTTGATGGGGCCGGACGCATCGCCCGAAGCAGTGGCCGCCCTTGCCACCAAGCTCGGCCTAGGCCAGCCCGCATGGACACGCTACTGGCACTGGATCGGCGGCCTGCTCACCGGCAACCTCGGCGACAGCTACGCCTACAGCTCGCCGGTGCTCGACCTGATCCTCGAACGCCTCGCGCTCACCGTGCCGCTGGCCATGCTGGCGATGGCACTCACCGTCGTGATTGCGCTGCTCGTCGGCGTTACGGCCGCTGCCCGCCACAACAAGCTCGGCGACGTCGGCCTGATGGGCATGGCCCAGGTCGGCATCGCGATCCCGAATTTCTGGTTCGCCATCCTGCTGATCCTCGTGTTCTCGGTGCAGCTGCAGTGGTTCTCCGCTGGCGGCTTCGAGGGATGGGGCGAAGGCATCTTCTCGGGCATCAAGTCGCTGCTGCTGCCGGCACTGTCTCTTGCCGTCGTTCAAGCCGCGATCCTCGCGCGCATCACGCGCTCGGCCGTGCTTGAAGTGATGCGCGAAGACTTCGTGCGCACCGCCCGCGCCAAGGGCGTCTCGCAGCGCGCGGTGCTGTGGACCCACGTGCTGCGCAACGCCATGATCCCTGTCATTACAGTGATGGGCATGCAGTTCTCCGAGCTGCTGGCCGGCACCATCGTGGTGGAGAACGTGTTCTACCTGCCGGGCCTGGGCCGGCTGATCTTCCAGGCCATCAGCAACCGCGACCTGATCGTGGTGCGCAACTGCGTGATGCTGCTGGCGGCCATGGTGGTCATCGTGAACTTCGTGGTCGACGTGCTGTATGCCGTGATCGACCCGCGCATCAAGGCCAGCGACATATGAACGCGATCACAGCTCCGAGCGCTGCTGCGCTCAAGGTCCCCGGCTTCTGGCGCCGCGCGTTGCACCACCGCAGCTTCGTGCTGGGCGGCGCGCTGACGCTGCTCCTGCTGCTCGCCGCTGCCGTTTCGCTGGTCTGGACACCCTGGTCGCCCTACGACATGGACATGGCCAACAAGCTGAAGCCGCCGACGGGCGCGCACTGGCTGGGCACCGACACCTACGGGCGCGATGTGGCCTCGCTGCTGCTGGTCGGCGCGCGTGCATCAATTCTCGTGGGCGTGATCGCGGTCGGCATCGGCCTCGTGGTCGGCACCGCGCTGGGCCTGCTGGCGGCGGCGAAGCGCGGCTGGGTCGAGGAAGCCATCATGCGGCTCACCGACTTCTCGCTCGCCTTCCCTGCGATCCTCTCCGCCATCATGATGACGGCGGTGTTCGGCGCGGGCATCGTCAACGCGATCATCGCGATCGGCATCTACAACATCCCGACCTTCGCGCGCATCACGCGCGCTTCTGCCAACGCGATCTGGTCGCGCGAGTACGTGGCCGCCGCACGCGCCTGCGGCAAGGGCCCGTTCGCGATCACGATGCAGCACGTGCTGCCCAACATCTCGGCCGTGCTGATCGTGCAGATCACGATCCGCTTCGCCATCGCCATCCTGGCCGAAGCCGCTCTCTCCTACCTGGGCCTGGGCACTCAGCCACCGCAACCCTCGTGGGGCCGCATGCTCAGCGAGGCGCAGACGATGATGTTCCAGTCGCCCCTGCTCGCGGTGTTCCCCGGCATGGCCATCGCACTCGCGGTGCTGGGCCTGAACCTGCTCGGCGACGGCTTGCGCGACCTGCTCGATCCGCGGCTGGCACGCGCAAGGTAAGCAAGATGCCCCTGCTCGAAGTCAAAGACCTGCACATCGAACTGCAGACGCAGCGCGGCCCCGCCGAGGCTGTGCGCGGCATCGGCTTCACGCTGGAGCGCGGCGAAACGCTGGGCATCGTTGGCGAATCGGGCTGCGGCAAGTCGATCACCGTGATGTCGCTGATGGGCCTGCTGCCCTCGACCGCGAAGGTCACGGGCAGCATCCGTTTCGACGACACCGAGCTCATCGGCCGCGACGAGAAAGCCATGTGCCAGATTCGAGGCAATCGCATCGGCATGATCTTCCAGGAGCCGATGACGGCGCTGAACCCGGTGCACACCATCGCGCGCCAGGTTGGTGAACCGCTGCGGCTGCACCGCGGTCTCTCGAAGGCCGACGCTCGCAAGGAAGTGCTCGCGCTGCTCGACCGCGTGGGCATTCCCGATGCAGCCTCGCGCCTCGACGCCTATCCGCACCAGTTCTCCGGCGGCCAGCGCCAGCGCATCGGCATCGCGATGGCGCTCGCCTGCGGGCCCGACCTGCTGATTGCCGACGAGCCGACGACCGCGCTCGACGTCACCATCCAGAAGCAGATCCTCGAACTGATCCAGAGCCTCGTGGCCGAGCGCGGCATGGCGCTGATCCTGATCTCGCACGACCTCGGCGTGATCGCGCAGACGGTCTCGAAGATGCTGGTGATGTACGGCGGCAGCGTGGTCGAGAGTGGCCCGACGGAGGCGGTGTTCGCGCGCCGCGCCCATCCCTACACGCAGGGCCTGTTCGCCGCGCGTCCCGCCATCGGGGCACCGCGCGGCCTGCGGCTGGCCACCATCAAGGGCAGCGTGCCCGAGCTGGTCGACCTGCCGAAGGGCTGCCCCTTCGCGGGCCGGTGCAGCTACACCTTCGAGGCCTGCAAGACCACCCGGCCGCCAGCCACGATGCTGCCGCAGGATCACACGGTGCGTTGCATCCGGCTCGAAGAGATCGCCACGGAAGGGGCCATCGCACCATGAGCACGGCCACCACTCCACCGCTGCTGCAGGTCACCGATCTCGTACGCCACTACGCATTGCCGCGCGAAAAGCTCTTCGGCCCGCCACCCACCGTGAAGGCGCTCAACGGCGTGAGCTTCGAAGTGCAGGCCGGCAAGAGCGTGGGCATCGTCGGCGAATCGGGCTCGGGCAAGTCGACCATCGCTCGCCTCGTGATGGCGCTCGACACGCCCACCTCGGGCAGCGTGCGCCTCGAAGGTCGCGATCTGCATGCGCTGCCCAAGGCCGAACTGCGCACCGCGCGGCGCGATTTCCAGATGGTGTTCCAGGACCCCTACGGCTCGCTCGACCCGCGCCAGACCGTGGCGCGCATCGTCGCCGAACCGCTCGAAGCGCTGGCCGAGACCAGCCGCGCCGTGCAGCGCGAACGCGCTTCCGAAGCATTGGCAGCGGTCGGCCTGCGCACAACAGACATGGACAAGTACCCGCACGAGTTTTCGGGCGGACAGCGCCAGCGCATCGCCATCGCGCGCGCCCTCATCACGCGCCCCAAGCTCATAGTCGCCGACGAACCCGTCAGCGCGCTCGACGTGTCGGTGCAGGCGCAAGTGCTCAACCTCATGCAAGACCTGCAGCAGCAATTCGGCATCAGCTACCTGCTCATCAGTCACGACCTCGCGGTGGTCAACCATCTGTGTGACGAGGTCTGCGTGGTGTGGAAAGGCAAGATCGTCGAGCAGGGTCCGCCCGCCGAGCTCTTCCATCACGCCCAGCACGAGTACACGCGCACGCTGCTCGATGCAGTGCCGCGCACGCCCACGGGCGGCACGCTGCTGCCGGCCTGACACCGAAGCGTCGCCCGCAGTCTCTAGGATGAGTGGGTCATAAGCATCTGGTTGCGCTGGCGCCCTGCTCTCGCGGATGATGCTTGCCCCCTGTTCCGAGGACACCGCTTCATGCTCAAACGACGCACCCTGCTCGCCACCGGCGCCGCAGCCCTGACACCGCTGGCCCTGCCGACCATCGCGCTGGCGCAGAGAAAAAAAGATTCGCTGGTGCTCGGCCTCACGCTGGAGCCCACGGGCCTCGACCCCACGGCCAAGGCAGGTGCCGAGATCGCCGAGGTGGTGCTCTACACCGTCTTCGAAACCCTCACCAAGATCAACTCCGACGGCAGCGTCACGCCGCTGCTGGCCGACAGCTGGGAGGTGTCGCCCGACCTGAAGACCGTCACCTTCAAGCTCAAGCGTGGCGTGAAGTTCCAGAACGGCGAACCCTTCAACGCGCAGAGCGTCAAGTTCTCGTTCGACCGCGCGGCCGCGGCCAACAGCACCAACAAGGACAAGCGCACCTTCACCAACATCGCGACGCAGGCGGTCGACGAACACACGGTGGTGCTCATCACGAAGGAGATCGAGCCCGACCTGCTGTTCCTGCTGGGCCAGGCCTCGGCAATCCAGGTCGAGCCCAAGACCGTAGAGACCAACGCCACCAAGCCGGTCGGCACCGGGCCCTACAGGCTCGACAGCTGGTCCAAGGGCTCGGGCATCGTGCTCGCCAAGTGGGACGGCTGGCGCAATGCCGACACGGTGCAGATCCGCAAGGCCAGCTTCCGCTTCATCTCCGAGCCGGCCGCGCAGACCACCGCGCTGCTCTCGGGCGACATCGACCTGTTTCCGCATGCCTCGGTGTCGCGCAGCCTGCCGCAGTTCCAGAACGACAAGCGCTTCCAGGTGGTGTTCAACGCCTCGCGCGGCAAGACCATCCTGGCCATCAACAACAAGCGCAAGCCGCTGGACGACGTGCGCGTGCGCCGCGCGATTTCCGCGGCCATCGACCGCAAGGCGGTGATCGAAGCCGCCGTCGACGGCCGGGGCGTGCCCATCGGCAGCCACTACGTGCCGGGCGCGCCGGGATACATCGACACCACCGGCATCAACCCCTACAACGTCGAGAAGGCCAGGCAGCTGCTGGCCGAAGCCGGCGTGAAGACGCCGCTCGAACTCGAGCTCGTGCTGCCGCCCCCGCCCTATGCACGCCAGGGCGGCGAGCTGATCGCCGCGCAGCTCGCCAAGGTGGGCATCGTCGCGAAGATCCAGAACGTCGAATGGGCGCAATGGATCAGCGGCACCTACGGCAACAAGAACTACGACCTCTCGCTGATCCTGCACGTCGAGCCCTTCGACTTGGTGAACTACACCAAGCCCGAGTACTACTGGGGCTACCAGTCGGCCAGGTTCAACGAGGTCTTCGACAAGGCGCGCAACGCCGCGCGCACCTCCGACCGCCTGCGCTACCTGGGCGACGCGCAGCGGCTGCTGGCGGAAGACGCGGCCAACGTCTTCCTGTACCAGCCGCAGTTCATTACCGTGGCGGCGCGCAACCTGCGCGGGCTGTGGAAGGACACGCCGATCTTCGTGAACGACATCGCGGCCCTGTCCTGGGGCTGACCCGGCTCTCTCGCCTACGGGAACGTCCCGAGGAAAAACCGCCCCGCGGGCCGCGCACCGGCTCGCCCCCTGCGAGAGAATGACCGGCTGCGCACGTGGCATCTTTCGTGCTGCGTGTCGTGTCTTTCGCGGCGTCGCGCCTCCCTTCGGGGCATGGCGCACGCCGGAGCAGTCGTCATTCGAACCTGGCTTGTTGTCTATCCGGAGATCACACGTATGTTGAACCGTCGCACCCTTCTCACCACCGCTGGCGCCACCGTTGCGCTGGCCACCCCGCTCGCCGGCATGGCGCAGGGCCGGAAGGACGCCATCGTGATCGGCATGGCGCTCGAACCGCCGGGGCTCGACCCGACCACCGGCGCCGCCGCCGCCATCGCCGAGGTGGTGCACTACAACATCCTCGAGACGCTCACCAAGATCAATGCCGACGGCAGCGTCACGCCGCTGCTGGCCGAGAGCTGGGAAATCTCGCCCGACCTGAAGACCTACACCTTCAAGCTGCGGCGCGGCGTGAAGTACCAGAACGGCGAGCCCTTCAACGCGGCCACCGTGAAGTTCTCGTTCGACCGCGCAGGCGGCGAGAAGAGCACCAACAAGGACAAGCGCACCTTCGCCAACCTCGCAACGCAGGTGGTGGACGACTACACCGTCGTCATCATCAACAAGGAGATCGACCCCGACCTGCCCTTTGTGCTGGGCCAGGCCACGGCCGTGATCGTCGAGCCCAAGAGTGCCGAGGGCAACGCCACCAAGCCGGTCGGCACCGGCCCCTACAAGCTCGACAGCTGGGCCAAGGGTTCGTCGATCACGCTGAGCAAGTGGGAAGGCTTTCGCAGCCCCGCCACCGCGAAGATCAACAAGGTCACGTTCCGCTTCATCTCCGATACCGCTGCGCAGGCCGCTGCCATGCTCTCGGGCGACGTCGATGTGTTCGCGCGCATCGGCACGCGCGTGGTGCCGCAGTTCAAGGCGAACCCGCAGTTCCAGGTGATCCTGGCGGGCTCGCGCGCCAAGACGATTCTTTCGATCAACAACAAGAAAAAGCCACTGGACGACGTGCGCGTGCGCCGTGCCATTCTTGCCGCCATCGACCGCAAGGCCGTGATCGAAGGCGCGGCCGACGGCTTCGGCGTGCCCATCGGCAGCCACTACGTGCCGGGCGCTGCGGGCTATGTCGACACCACCGGCATCAACCCCTTCGACATCGAGAAGGCCAAGAAGCTGCTGGCCGAAGCCGGCGTGAAGACGCCGCTCGAACTCACCATGACACTGCCGCCGCCGCCGTATGCCCGCCAGGGCGGCGAAGTGATCGTGGCCCAGCTCGCCAAGATCGGCATCGTCGTGAAGGTGCAGAACGTGGAATGGGCCCAATGGCTCAGCGGCACCTACGGCAACAAGGACTACGACCTGTCGATCGTCTCGCACGTGGAGCCCTTCGACCTCGGCAACTACGCCAAGTCGGACTACTACTGGGGCTACCAGTCGAAGGCCTTCAACACGCTGTTCGACAAGATCAAGTCCACGGCCAGCGCCACCGAGCGCAACAAGCTGCTCGGCGACGCGCAGAAACTGCTGGCCACCGACGCTGCCAACGGCTTCCTGTACCAGCCGCAGTTCCCGACCGTCGCGAAGAAGAACGTCAAGGGCATCTGGAAGGACAACCCGATCTTCGTGAACGACCTGTCGGCGCTGTCGTGGGGTTGAACGACCTGTCCGCACAGGAGCTGGCCGCGGCCTACCGCGACCGCAAGCTCTCGCCGGTAGAGGTCACGCAGGCCGTGATCGCGCAGATCGAGCGCTGGGAGCCGCACCTGCAGGCCACCTGGCTCTTCAGGCCCGAGGCCGCGCTCGAGCAGGCGCGCGCTTCGGAAGCGCGCTGGCAGCGCGGCGATGCGCTCGGCCCACTCGACGGCGTGCCGGCCACCATCAAGGAAAACATCGCGACGCGCGGTGATCCGATGCCAGCCGGCACCGCCGCCGTCGACCTGAAGCCCGCGGCTGCCGATGCGCCACCGGCCGCACGCTTGAAAGAAGCCGGCGCGGTGATCGTGAGCAAGACGACGATGCCGGACTACGGCATGTTGTCTTCGGGCCTGTCGAGCTTTCACACGCTGGCGCGCAATCCGTGGGACCTGCGCCTGACGCCGGGCGGCTCCAGTGCGGGTGCAGGTGCTGCGGCTGCCGCCGGCTATGGCCCGCTGCATCTGGGCACCGACATCGGCGGCTCGCTGCGCTTGCCCGCGAGCTGGTGCGGCATCTTCACGCTCAAGCCGAGCCTGGGGCGCATCCCCATCGATCCGCCGTACATGGGCCGTGCCGCAGGGCCGATGACGCGTACCGTTGGCGACGCGGCTCTGCTGATGCAGGCGCTGTCGAAGCCCGATGCGCGCGACAGCATGAGCCTGCCGCCGCAGGACATGGCCTGGGACAGCTTCGACGTGTCACCCGATCACTTGCGCGGTCTGCGCATCGGCCTGTTGCTCGACGCGGGCTGCGGACTGGCGGTGGAGCCTGAAATCCAGGCAGCGGTCGAACACGCGGCACGCCTGCTGGAGAAGGCCGGTGCCATCATCGAACCGATGCAGCCTTTCATGTCGCAGGCAATGCTCGACGGCATGGACCATCTGTGGCGCATGCGCTCGCTGGTGGACATGAAGGGCCTGCGAGCCGACCAGCGCTCGAAGGTGCTGCCCTACATCCGTGAATGGGCCGAGAGCGCGGCGGAGTTCAGCGGCGAGCACGTGTTCCGCAGCTTCAGCCAGTTCCATGCGACGCGCGTGGCGGCGGTGAGCGCCTGCGCGCGCTTCGACTACGTCATCTCGCCGGTGTCGCCGAACATGCCCGCAGCGGCGGAGGCGCCTTCGCCCACGAACGATCCCTTGAGGCCACTGGAGCACATCGGGTTCACGGTGCCGTTCAACATGTCGGAGCAGCCGGCGGCTTCGGTGAATTGCGGGTACTCGGCGGGTGGATTGCCGATCGGTCTTCAGATTGCCGGGCAGCGTTTCGACGACCTCGGGGTGCTGCGCGTTTCGCGTGCGTTCGAGCAGATTCGGGAGCCTCAGCGGCCCTGGCCTATTGCGCCTTAACGCTTGGCGTGCGTTGCTCGGGGAGCGATCACGCCGACGGGGGACATTCGCGCAGGGGAGTACCCGGTGCCATTCGCACGCACCCCGGAGAACAGCAAGCTCAAGTCGCCGCATACCTCCCAGGCTTGTGGTTGATCCAGAGAAAGAGCCCCATCACCACCGCAGCCAGCACCGACCACCCCACACGCTGCGGTGGAATCACAAACAACGCGAGCAACACCACCGTGCAGTCGATCCCGATCTGCACCTTGCCAGCCGGCCACCCGCGCTTTTCCTGCAGATACAACGTCAACACCGTCGCACCACCCAGGCTCGCGCGGTGGCGGGCGAGGAACAGACAGCCGGTGCCCAGCAGCAAGCCACCGAGCACGGCCGCAAAAGCCGGGTGCAGTGAATCGATCGACAGGTAGCGCGGCGCCCAGTCGGTCATCAGCGAGAGCAACGCAATCGCCGAGAAAGTCTTGATCGTGAACGCCCGCCCCATGTGGCGCCATGCGAACCAGTAGAACGGCAGATTGACCAGGAAGAACAGCTTTCCAAAGCTCACGCCAGTTGCGTAGTGCAACAGAAACGCGACGCCGGCCGTGCCGCCCGTGAGCAGACCCGCCTGGCCGAACAGCATCATGGCAATGGCGACGAACAAGGTGCCCGAAAAGATCGCCTGCGCGTCATCGAAACGGGAATGGCGCAGCCAATCCGGTGGGGTGGTGGGAGGTGGCGCATCCATGGCAGACGTGACGCAAATCCCGCGCCACCCCAGAGCCGGGCTCACACCAGATGCGTGGCCAGCAGCTCCCGGGCCCGGGTCACGAACGCCGTTTCTCCCCTGCGACCGGGCAAGAACTCAAAGGCGACACGCGGCAGCGCCGGCAGCCCGTGGGGGGTGGCCAGCCGTGCCACGCCGTCGCTGATGGCCGATTCGTTGAGGCAGGCCACGCCCAGCCCCGCAGCCAGCGCCGACTGCAGCCCCGCCACGCCCGAAGCCACATGCGCCAGCGCGTAGGGCACCCGCCGGCGCCGCAGCAGCGCCACGGTGAACTGGTGCAGCGAACAGGTGTCCGGCAAGGCCAGCAGCCGCACCGGCTCGCCACGCACGAGCCGCATGCCCGCCGCGCCCAGCCACGCCAGCGATTCGCGCCGGATCACCGACGCCCGGGGCTGCGCGGCGGAAACCCCGGCGATGTTCATCGCCACGCCCACATCGAAATCTCCGCGCGCATATGCAGCGCGCAGATCGTCGCTCTTCAGGATGGTGACGTGCAGCCGCACTTGCGGATAACTCTCGCCGAGCCGCCCCAGCAGGCGCGTCAGGTCCCCGGGCCGGAAGTAGTCGGTGACGGCGAGGCGCAGCTCGCCCTGCAGTGTCTCGCCGTGCAGGTCGCGAAACGCCTCGTCGCTCAGCGACAGGATGCGCCGCGCATAGCCCAGCAGCCGCACGCCCGCCTCGGTGGGTGAAACGCCCGCCTTGCTGCGCGTGAGCAGCGACTGCCCGGCCCGCTCTTCCAGCTTGCGGATCTGCTCGCTGACCGACGACTGCGAAAGAAAGACGCGCGGCGCGGCGGCCGTCAGGCTGCCTGCGTCGACGACCGCCGCCAGCGTGCGCAGTTGCTCCAGATCAAAGCCTTGCATGACTCATCCATCCGTTAATCCGATGAAATCCATCATATCTTCCCGCTTTTCCGATTGATAGGGAGTTCCCACAATCGCCCCATCGACCACTCATTCACCCAGGAGTCCACCATGCCCCACATCGTCGTCCACCTCTCCGGCCAACCCGACGCCGCCCTCACCCGCAAGACCGTCGACACGGTCGCCGAGCTCACCCAGAGCGTGCTCGGCAAGCAATTGCCGGTGATCGCCATCACTGTGCAGTACATCGCCGCCGACGCCTGGTTCATCGGCGGCCAGACGCTTGCCTCGCTCGGCAAGTCGGCGTTCCATCTCGACATCAGCATCACTGACGAGACCAACACCAAGGCCGAGAAGGCGCGCTACCTGCGCGAGGTGCACGCGGCCATGGCGAAGATCCGGCCGGACCTGCACGAGGTGTCGTACATCCACGTGATCGACGCGCGCGGCGCGGCCTACGGCTACGGCGGCAAGACGCAGGAGTACCGCCACCAACAGGCCGGTGTCTGAGTCGTTGAAGCATCTCCGGGGGCATGGCACCATGCCGCCATGCCCTCCGGAAAACCGCTCGCCGACAGCCTCGGCAACCCGCTCACCCTCGACGACCCCACCAGCCTGCCGCTGGTCGACGACTTCGTCATGGGGTTCATCTCGACAGAGGCTCGCGCCGTCAACCTGATCGCGGTGGCCGACACCGATGCGAGCCCCATCGTGCAGGCCTACTGCGCCACGCTGCACCTGTTCGCCGAATCGCGCGAGGCCGTCGCCAACGCCCGGCCCTTTCTCGACAAGGCCCGCGCCGGCGCCGCACGCGCGACGCCGCGCGAGCAGCGCTACATCGCGGCCATCGAGGCCTGGGCCGACGGCGACATCGCCCGCGCCATCTCGCTGCATGCGGAGCAGGCCCGCGAGCATCCGCGCGACCTGGTGTCGGTCAAGCTCGGCCAGTACCACTGCTTCAACACCGGCGACTGCCCGGGCATGCTTAAGCTCGCGCTGGCAGTGCTGCCGCACGCGGCCGACGTGCCCTACGTGCACGGCATGGCGGCCTTCGGCTACGAGCAGTGCCACCTGATGCGCGAGGCCGAGGCGAGCGCACGCCGCGCCATCGCCATGTGCCGCAAGGAGCCGTGGGCGCACCATGCGCTGGCGCACGTGATGCTCACCGAGGGCCGGCTCGCCGAAGGGCTGGCGTTCATGCAGAGCGTGAGCGACACCTGGACCGGCCTCAACTCGTTCATGGTCACGCACAACTGGTGGCACATGGCGCTGTTCCTCATCGACCTGGGTCGCGATGCCGAAGCGCTCGCGGTGTACGACGAGCATGCCTGGGGCGTGGTGAAGGACTACTCGCAGGACCAGATCGGCGCCGTCTCGCTGCTCGCACGGCTGGAGCTCGCGGGCATCGACGTGGGCAGGCGCTGGGAGGACGTGGCCGGCTACCTGCGGCAGCGCCAGGCCGACCACGTGCTGCCCTTTCTCGACCTGCAGTACCTCTACGGCCTGGCGCGCGCCGGGCGCCCCGAGGCGGAGGTTCTGCTGTGCAACATAGTGGCCTTCGCGCCGAACGCGCCGGCATCGACGCGCGCGGCATGGCAGCGCGTGTGCGTGCCGGCCGCGCACGGACTGGTGGCGCATGCGCGCAGCGATCTCGCGGCAGCCATCGAAGGGCTCGGCACTGCCCTGCCGCGCATGATCGAGATCGGCGGCAGCCACGCGCAGCGCGACCTGTTCGAGCAGGTGTATCTCGATGCGCTGGTGCGCAGCGGTACGGAGGCTTCGCTGTCCGCTGCCCAGGGCATCCTCCAGCAACAGCTCAATGGCCAGCCCGAGTCGCTGCGCCTGCGCCGGCAGACGGCGGCGGTGTACGAGCGCCTCGGCCTCGGGCAGCTTGCGACGCACGCCTGAGCGCATCTGCGAGCACCGCCCGGCAGCCCATGCCTTCAGGTCATGGGGCATGGTGCAAAAGGAATTGGCGATGACCCGGAGGCGGCTCCTAAACTGGCCGCTCCCTATCGACAAGAAGCCTTCAAGGCCCCATCGCCCATGCGCAAGTCTCTCGTCACGCTGGCCGTTCTCTCGGCCCTCGCACCCTTCGCACCCACCCTGCATGCCGCCGAGGGAACGCCCGTCGCGCTCGACCTGCTGCTGCGCGGCGGCACCGTCTACACGGGCGACTCCGACACGCCGGTGGTGGGCGATGTCGGCATCGCGGGCGACCGCATCGTGTTCGCGGGCAAGGCGGCGCCAGCGCAGTTCACGGCAAGGCGCGTCATCGACGCCACGGGCATGGTGGTGGCGCCGGGCTTCATCGACGCCCACACGCATGCGGATGCCGACCTGCACTCGAACGATCCGAAGAAGCGGCTGAACATCCCGTTCATCACGCAGGGCGTGACCACCGCGGTAATCGGCAACGACGGCTTCGGCGGCTTCGACATCGCGGCGCAGGCGCAGAAGCTGCGTGCCGCGCCGGTGGGCACCAACGTGGCCATGTACGTGGGCTTCGGCCCGGTGCGCATGAGCGAGCTGGGCGAAGCCAACCGGGCACCGACGCCCGAGCAGCTCGAGGCGATGAAGAAGCGCGTGAGCCAGGGCATGTGCGAAGGCGCGCTTGGCCTTTCGACCGGGCTCTTCTACACGCCGCAGAACTTCTCGAAAACCGAGGAGGTCATCGAGCTCGCGAAGGTGGCGGCGCGGCACGGCGGCCTGTACGACAGCCACATCCGCGACGAGTCCATGTACAACATCGGCCTCAAGGGCTCCATCGACGAGGCGATCCGCATCGGCCACGAGGCGAAGCTGCCAGTGCATGTGGCGCACATCAAGGCGCTGGGCGTCGACGTGCAGGGCCAGAGCGGCGACATCATCAAGCGCATCGAGAAGGAACGCGCGGGCGGGCTGGACATCACGGCCGACCACTATCCGTGGACCGCGTCGAGCACGCGCTTCTCGGCCGCGCTGCTGCCGCCCTGGGCCAACGAGGGCGGCCGTGCGGCGACGCTGCAGCGCTTCGACGACGCCTCGCAGCAGGAGCGCCTGCGCAAGGACATGCGCGAGAACCTGCGGCTGCGCGGCGGCCCCGAGGCCATCCTGTTCTCGGCGGGCAGCACGAAGTACGTGGGCAAGACGCTGGCCGACGTGGCCAAGGCGTCGAACGCCGATCCGGTGGAAGCCGCCATCGCGGTGCTGCGCGACGGCGACCTGATGATCGCCTCGTTCAACCAGAGCGACGACGACGTGCGCGCCTTCATGAAGCGGCCGTGGGTCATGACCTCGTCCGACTCGTCGCTGGGCCATCCGCGCGCCTACGGCACCTTCGCGCGCAAGTACGACCAGTACGTGGTGAAGGAGCACACGATCTCGCTGGCGCAGTTCATCCGCAGCAGCTCGTCGCTCACGGCCGACACGCTGGGGCTGAAGCAGCGCGGGCACCTGCGCCCGGGCTACTACGCCGACGTGGTGGTGTTCGATCCGGCGCGCTATGCGGCGAAAGCCACCTACACGCAGCCGACGCTGCTGTCGGAAGGCGTGAGCACGGTGCTGGTGAACGGGCAGCTCGCCGTCGACGGCGGCAAGCCCACGGGCGTTGGCGCCGGCCAGCCGCTGCTGCGCACGCCGAAGGCGGGCAGCTGCGGCTGAGGCCGAGGGCCCTTCCTCAATCCTTGTTCTTCAGGTGCCGCGTCTGGTCGTAGGTCGGCTGCGGCGGCAGGTCGGCCAGGTGTCGCGTGTCGGCCCACTCGACGATCTCGATGTCGTCGGGCCGGGCCGCGTCGGCGATGCGGATGCGGTTGAAGCCCGCATTGGGAATGTCGCTCTGGCGCGGCCCGCTCAGGCTCAGGCCCCTTGCAGTGCGCCACACCATGTCGAGCACGCCGCCATGGGTGACGACGATCAGGTGCTGCCCCTTGTGCGCGGCGGCGATGCTGCCCAGCGCCGCGATGATGCGCGTGTGGAACTCGCGCGCCGTCTCGCCTTCGGGCATGGCGTGGTCTTCGCGAAACTCCAGCCACTCTTCCCAGGCGCGCGGATGCAGGCTCTGGATTTCGTCGGAGCGCATGCCCTCGACCACGCCGAAGAACTGCTCGCGCAGCCCCGCAGAAGTGACCACCGGCAGCGACAGCTGCGACGCCGCGGGCGCTGCGGTCTGCTGCGCCCGCATGAGGTCGCTGCTGAGAATGTGTTGCACCACCGTCTCGCCGGCCAGCCGCAGGCCGAGGCGGCGGGCTTGCTCATGGCCGATGTCATTGAGCGGAACATCGGCGTGCCCCTGAAAGCGCAGTTCGCGGTTCCAGGCGGTTTCGCCGTGGCGGATGAGGATCAGGTCGGTGGTGGTGTCGGGCTTGGGCGTTGGCATTGACGCCCATTTTCCACCGTGCGCGTGACGCTCGGGCTTTTGTGGCCCGCAAGCTGTTGCTCGACCGCCACCGCGCCTAGAGCCGTACCGGCGACGGCGTGAGCAGCGCCAGCACCCACGCGATGATGAAGCCGCCGACGATGGCGCAGACCACCACAACCGCGGTGTACGCAATGGCCTTGTCGAGCGGGCACTTCATGAGCACCGGCAGGCCGGTGTAGAGCAGGTACACGCCGTACAGCGCCGCCAGCGCACCGAGAACCGACAGCGAAGGCAGCAGGCTGAAGATGCCTCCAACGAAGGCCGCGGTGCTGGCATAGGCCGACAGCTTGAGCGCGCCGATCTGGCTCCTGGTGCCCTCGAAGGTCGGCGCCATTGCGTCGATGATGAGTGCGAGCACGAACACCATCACCAGCGACAGCACGTAGCCCACGACCATGTTCGCGAGCCCCGAGACGATCGGCACGCGAAAGCTCACACCGAAGGCGCCGATGCCGATCAGCGACAGGCCGATGAAGCTCGCCACCGCCGGGATCAGCGCGAGGATCATCACGTAGTTCCTGTAGAGCGAAGCAGCGTCGGCCGGCTCCGCGTCGATCTCGGGCCATGTGGCCTTGGGCTTGAGCAGGATGGATTGCGCGCGTTCAACCAGGTTCATTGAGAGTCCTCGGCATGAGTCTCAAAAGTATGCCGAGGTCGCTTCCGGATGACTGCTGGCCAGGAAGCCTATGCCATGCGCCATGCCGCGACGCTGGCTGCCGCATTCGCGCAAAATCCGTCTCCATGCCCAATCTCATCCTGCTGCCCGGCCTCGCTTGCGACGAGCGCATCTGGGAAGCCCAATTGCCCGCCCTTCCCTCCGCCTTCGGCGCCCGCGTGAGCGACGTCCAGCGGCACAACGACACCATCGAGGGCATGGCCGCAGCCGTGCTGCGCGACAACGAGGGGCCGCTGATTCTGTGCGGCGCCTCGATGGGCGGCATGGTCGCCATGGAGGCGGCCCGCCAGGCGCCCGGGCGCATTGCCGGGCTCGCGCTGCTCGGCACCAGCGCACGGCCCGAGACGCCCGACATGTTCACGCTGCGCGAGGGCGCCATCGAATACTTCGAGCGCGGCGAAGTGCGCGACGTGATCGAGCCGAATGTCTACTTCGCCTTTCACCCCACACAGGCGGCCGACCCGGTGATGGTGCAGCGCTACCTCGACATCGTGCTGGGCGCGGGCGCGGAGCAGCTCATCCGCCAGAACCGCGCGGTGATGCGGCGGCCCGATGCGCGGCTGCACCTCGCGTCGCTGCGCGCGCCGGTGCTGCTGGTGTGCGGCGACGAAGACCGGCTCGCGCCGCCCGAGTGCACGAGCGAGATGGCGGCGCTGCTGCCGCAGGCGCAAGTCGTGTGGGTGCCCGAATGCGGCCACATGCTGACGATGGAAAAGCCCGAGCTCGTCAACGCCGCGCTCAACGGCTGGCTGGCGAAGCACTTCCCGGCTGCCGCCTGAACGCGCTGGCCGGCCGCCTCAGTGCAGCTGGCCGCCGGTTTCGGCAACGTCGCGCTTCACCGCGAGCGCGGTCGTCACGGCGATACGCAAGGCCTTGACCATCGTTTCAAGCGACATGCTCGGCGCACCCGGAAAGCGCGCTGCCTGCTCCGGCAGGCAGGGAATATGGATGAAGCCGCCGCGCTGCCCCAGCACCGGATGCGTCGCGATGCGGTGCATCAGGCCATAGAAGATATGGTTGCAGACGAAGGTGCCCGCGCTGTTCGACACCGAGGCCGGCACACCGGCCGCGCGCAGGTCACGCACCATGGCCTTGATCGGCAGCGTCGAGAAATACGCAGCGGGAGCCCCCGGCACCACGGGCACGTCGATGGGCTCGCGGCCCTTGTTGTCGGCCGTGCGGGCATCGTCGATGTTGATGGCGATGCGCTCCGGCGTGAACTCCGCACGCCCGCCGGCCTGGCCGATGCACAGCACCAGCTGCGGCTGGAGCTCGTCCATCGCGCGGACGAGCGCATCGATGGCATCGCCGAAGACGCAGGGCACCTGGCGTGCATGCACTGTCGCGCGACCGCTCTTCCAGCCGTCGAGCGCATGCACCGCTTCCCATGACGGATTGATCGCTTCCTGCTCGAAAGGATCGAATCCGGTCAGCAGGACGTTGATGGGCTTTGCTGCCACGGCACGGCCCGTTGCGTGTTCAGGTTGTCCGTCAGGCCATCGCCTGGACGGCAATGCCTTCCTGCTGCAGCCGCTCGCGGATGCGGCGCGCAAAGGCCAGTGCGTGGGCGCCGTCGCCATGCAGGCACACGGTCTGCGCATTGACGGGCACGACGCTGCCGTCGATGGCGGTCACTCGGTGGTCGCGCACCAGCGAGAGCGTTTGCGCGATCGACTGCTCTTCGCTCTCGATCAGCGCGCCAGGCTGGCTGCGCGGCACGAGGCTGCCGTCGGGCATGTAGCCGCGGTCGGCGAACACCTCTTCGACCGGCGCGAGGCCGGCGCGACGGGCCGCGTCGATCATGTTGCTGCCCGCTAGGCCGAAGAACTTGAGCGAAGGGTCGAAGCGGCGCACCGCCTCGCACAGCGCGTCCGCCAGCTCGGGCTCCTTCACGGCCTGGTTGTAGAGCTGGCCATGCGCCTTCACGTGCGAGAGCTTGCCGCCCTCGGCCTTCACGATGGCCGCCAGCGCGCCCACCTGGTAGAGCACGTTGGCCACGATCTCGTCGGGCGGCAGGTGCATGGTGCTGCGGCCGAAGTTCTCGCGGTCCGGAAAGCTGGGGTGCGCGCCGATGGCTACGCCGTTCTGTATCGCCCAGCGCACGCACTGCTGCATGGTCTTGGCGTCGCCCGCGTGCCAGCCGCAGGCGATGTTGGCGGAGCTGACAAGTGCGAGCAGGGCTTCGTCGCTGCCGGCGCCTTCGCCGAGGTCGGCATTGAGGTCGATTTGCATGGTGGGGCTTCCTTTTCCGCGAGTTCCGCGGAGTCTATGCCGGGCTCGGCCAGCCTGCAGCGGCCAGCCCTTGTGCCACCTGCGACAGGTAGCGCTGCTGGTCGGCCCATGCGGCCAGCGCCTGCGGCTGATCGACCTGCACGAGGCGCAGCCTGCCGTTGAGCGGCGCCTGCGCGAGCTTCCAGAGATCGGCGCGAATGACCACGCCGATGCGCGGATAGCCGCCGGTGGTCTGCGCGTCGCCCATCAGGATGATCGGCTGGCCCGAGGGCGGCACCTGGATCGTGCCGGGGATCACGCCCGACGAGAGCATGTCGCCGCCGCGCTTGCGCTTGAGCTCGGCGCCCGCGAGCCGGCTGCCCATGCGGTTGCTCTGCGGCGTGATGCGCCAGCGCTCGCCCCACAGTTGCTCGCGCGCGCCCAGCGTGAACAGTTCGAACTCGGGGCCGGGCAGCACGCGCAGGGCGATGGCGCCGTCGTCTTCGTTGGGGCCCCAATCGGGACCGCGCAGGCCGAAGGCTCGGCGTTCGCGCTGCGCTGCGTTCAGCGGCGAAGTACCCGTCGGCAGCCGGTCGCCCTTGCGCAGCGCACGGCCTTCGTGCCCACCGAAGCCGGCCTTGAGGTCGGTGCTGCGCGAGCCGAGGATCTGCGGCACGTCGATGCCGCCCGCCACCGCCAGCCAGCTGCGCAGGCCGACCTTCTTCACGCCGGGTGCATTGGCGCCCGCGAGCCTGAGCGTCTGGCCGGCCACGACCGGCACGCTCCAGCAGGGCCACAGCGGCACGCCATCGAGGCTGGCGCTGAAGTCGTCGCCGGTGAGGGCGATGCGCGTGTCGGCTTCGAACTGCAGCTCGCAGCCGCCCATCGTGAGTTCGAGGCCCGCCGCGCCATCGGCGTTGCCCACGAGCCGGTTGGCCAACGTGAGCGCCAGCACGTCGAGCGCGCCGCCCGGGCAGATGCCGAGCTGCCGATGGCCGTGCCGGCCCAGGTCCTGCACCGACGCGAGCACGCCGGGTTTGCGGATGACGATCATGTCTGCATGCTCTCTGCGACGAAGCGCACGCGGTCCCCGGGGCGCAAGAGCGTGGGCGATTCGGCCGTGGGGTCGAACAGCTCGAGCGAGGTGCGGCCGATCAGCTGCCAGCCGCCCGGCGACACCAGCGGGTAGATGCCGGTCTGCTCGCCTCCGATGCCGACCGAGCGCGCGGGCACCGCTGTGCGCGGCTCGGCGCGGCGGGGCGTGGCGAGTTCGGGCGGCAGGCCGCCCATGAAGGCGAAGCCCGGCAGGAAGCCCAGCAGGTAGACGATGTATTCACCGCCGCTGTGGCGCCGCACCACCTCGGCCGGCGTGAGGCCGGTGTGGGCGGCGACATCGGCCAGGTCCGGCCCGTGCTCGCCGCCGTAGGCCACCGGAATCTCGACCAACCGGCCCGTCACGCCACCAGTCGGCAGCTTCGGCCATGCTTCGAGAACGTACGCAGTGAGCGTGTCGAGGTCGATCGCGGTCGGGTCGAAGGTCAGCGTGAGGTTGTTCATGCCCGGCAGCGTTTCGCCAACGCCGGGCCATTGCCGGGCGCGCTCCGCAAGGGCCCAGATGCGCTGCTGCTGCGCCAGCGTGGCCGGCGCGGGCAACTCGCAGAGCAGCGCTGCATCGCCCAGAAGATGCAGTCGGGGCGGCGGGGTGCCGCTCATCGCGGCTTATTCACGGCCGAGGCTGCGGACTTTGGCCGCCAGCTGCTGCTCCACGTTGGGAGAGACGAACTTGTGGACTTCGCCGCCGAGCATGGCGATCTCGCGCACGAAGGTGCTGGAGATGAACTGGTACTTGTCGCTGGGGGTCAGGAACACGGTCTCGACATCGGGCATCAGCGAGCGGTTCATGCCCGCGAGCTGGAACTCGTAGTCGAAGTCGGTCACGGCGCGCAGGCCGCGCACCATGGCCTTGCCGCCGCGCGCGACGACAAAGTCGCGCAGCAGGCCCGAGAAGCTCTCGACGGTGACCTGGTCGCTGTAGGGCTTGACGGCCTCGCGGGCCATGTCCATGCGCTCTGACAGCGTGAACAGCGCCTTCTTGTGGTGGCCCGCCGCGACGGCGACGATCACCTTGGAGAAGAGCTGGGTGGCACGGCGCACCACGTCCTCGTGGCCGAGGGTGATGGGGTCGAATGTGCCGGGGTAAACCGCGATGACGTTGCTGGCCATGGTTGCTTCTTCCTCATGCTGCCGGTGCGGCTTGTTCGGCGGATTATGCAGTCCCCTCGGCAGCCAGCCGCAACAGATGGGCGTGCACTGCGCCGGCCTTCAGGTAACGGAAACCGACAAGGCCGAAGGCGGCCAGTTCTTCATCGCTCCAGCGGCGCGGTGCTTCGAGGTACACCGAGCCGCCGGCACGCAGCGCACGCGCGGCGGCGCGCAGGGCCGGTTCGTAGAGGGCTGTGCTGTCGAAGGGCGGGTCGAGGAACACGGCATCGAGGCTGCCGGAGGGCGCGCGTTCGAGGGCTGTGACGCCGTTGCCGCGCTCGATGCGCACAGCCTCGGCGCTCAGCTTGGTCTTGGCGGCCTGGAGCTGCGCGACCAGCGCGGCGTCCTGCTCGCACAGCAGCACATTCGCCGCGCCGCGCGAGGCGGCCTCGAAGCCGAGCGCTCCGGTGCCCGCGAAGGCGTCGACGCAGTGCCATCCCGGCAGTTCGCCGCCACCAGCGCCTGCGAGGCTTGCGAGCCAGTTGAACAGGGTTTCGCGTACGCGGTCGGGTGTGGGGCGCAGGCCGGGCTTGTCGGCCACGGCGAGGCGGGTGCGCTTCCATTCGCCGCCGATGATGCGCACCTCGCTGGGCTTCGACGGGCGCTTGGGCTTGGGTGCTGCGGGACGGGAGGCGGGGGCGGCTTTCTGGGGCATGCGGCGAGCTTAACGCCGCCGCATGCGCGCCCTCATAGGACCTTCAGAGCCCTGCGAGCGCTCGCTGTGCCAGCATGGCGGCCAGCAGAAGCATGGTGCCGCCAATGAGCGCATCGAGCATCTGCCAGGCACGCGGCCGCGCGAACACCGGTGCGAGCAGCCGCGCGCCGAAGCCCAGCGAGGTGAACCACAGCGCGCTCGCCGTGGCGGCGCCCGCCACGAACCAGACTTTGAGCAGCCCCGCGTACTGCGCGCCCGCGCTGCCCACGAGCAGCACCGTGTCGAGGTAGACGTGCGGATTCAGCAGCGTGAAGCCGGCCGCCTGCGCCACCACGGCCACGCGCGACAGTGAGACGCCCTGCGCCGTGGTCTGCAGCGCGGCGGGCTGCCGCGAGCGCCACAGCGCCTTGAGCCCGTAACCGCAGAGAAAGGCCGCACCGAGCCCGGCGAGCACGGTGGCCAGCATCGGCCGCCCCTGCAGCGCCTGTGCCATGCCGGCGACACCGGCGCCGATCAGCACCGCGTCGCTGGCCGCGCAGAACAGCACCACCGCGCCCACGTGTTCCCGGCGCAATCCCTGGCGCAGCACATAGGCGTTCTGCGCGCCGATGGCGACGATGAGGACCAGGCTCATGAAGAGCCCGTTGGCGAAGGCAGTGGTGACGTGTACGGCTTGCATGCTTCGAGGATGCCGCCCGCTCAGGATTAATTCAAACTAAACTTTCTTAATCCGATTCAGTTTTACTTCATCACCATGCTCGACTACGCCGCGCTGAACGCCCTTGCCGCCGTCGTACGCGAGGGCAGCTTCGAACGCGCCGCCCGCACGCTGCACGTCACGCCCTCTGCGGTGTCGCAGCGCATCAGGCAGCTCGAAGAGCGCACCGGCGGCGCGCTGCTGGTGCGCGGCCAGCCCTGCGTCGCAACGGAGGCTGGGCTGCAACTGTGCCGGCACGTCGAGCGCGTGGGCATGCTGGAACACGAGCTGCGCGAGGCCCTGCCTGCCCTCGGCATGGGCGGCGACGAAGCGGGCGACGAGCGCGTCACGGTGCGGGTGGCCGTCAACGCAGACAGCCTTGCGACCTGGTTCGTGGCTGCCGCCGCTGCCTTCGCCACGCAGGAACAGGCTGCGCTGCTCGACCTCACGGTGGACGACCAGGACCATACGGCCGAGCGGCTGCGCAGCGGCGCGGTGTTCGCGGCGGTCACCGCGCTGGCGCAACCGGTGGCGGGGTGCAACAGCGAGGCGCTGGGCACGATGCACTACGTGGCGGCCGCGAGCCCCGCGTTCGTGCGTGAACACTTCTCCAAGGGCGTGGGCGCCCGCACGCTGGCGGACGCCCCGAGCCTGGTGTTCGACCGCAAGGACCGGCTGCAGACGCGCTGGGTGCGGCGCATCTGCCACCGCAATGTCGAGACGCCGCGGCACTGGATCCCTTCGCCCAACGCATTCGTCGAGGCGGCGTGCGCGGGCATGGGCTGGGGTATGCATCCGGCCAGCATGGTGGCCGGTGCAATCAAAGACGGCAGGCTGGTTGAACTGGTGCCCGGCTCGACGCTGCCGGTGCCGCTCTACTGGCAGCAGGCGCGGGCGGCGCCGCGGCTGCTCGAACGACTTGGGGTGGCGGTGCGGGCTGCCGCCAGCAGTGGCCCGCACGCCCTGGTGGTGTGACCGCCGCTCAGGGCTGCGCCTTGGCGGTCGTCTTGGCTTCCTTGCCGCCCACCACCACCGTCACCATGCGCTCGGGCTGCAGCTTGCGCTGGAAGGCCGCCTTGACGTCGGCCGCCGTAACCGCGTTCATACGCGCGGTCCAGGTGTCGAGGTAATCCAGCGGCAGGTCGTGCCAGGCGATGTTGGCAACGTTGCCGATCAGCTTGCGGTTGCTGTCCAGCAGCAGAGGAAAGCCACCGATCAGGTTGTCCTTCGCGGCCTTCAGTTCGCTGGCGGTCGGGCCTTCGGCCACGAACTTTGCGAGCACTTCGCGCGACATCCTCACCGCCTCTTCGGCCTGGTCGGGCCGGGTCTGGAAGCCGACGCGGAAGGCGCCCGCCTCGAGCCCCGGCGCGAAGCCGCTGTAGATGCTGTAGGTCAGGCCGCGCTTCTCGCGCACCTCGTTCATTAGGCGCGAGACGAAGCCGCCGCCGCCGAGCACGTAGTTGCCGAGCGTGAGCGCGAAGTGGTCCGGGTCCTTGCGCGGATAGCCGGGCTGGCCGATGAAGACGTGGGCCTGTGCCGAGTCGAAGGAAATGCGCTCGTCCTTCGGCGCGGTGAGCGCGGCCACTGGTCCAACGGCAGGCAGCGGCGTGCAAGCCTCGGGGCCGGGCAGGCGCGACAGCAGCGTGGTCGCGATCGTCTCGGCCTCGGCACGCGTCACGGCGCCCACGATGCTGAGCTTGGCGCGGCACGGCACGATCAGCTGCTGGTAGCGCTGGCGCATGGCGGCGGTGTCGATGCGCGCGAGCGTTTCTTCCGTCACTTCCTGGCCGTAGGGGTGCACGCCGTACACGGCTTGCGCGAAGGCGCGGCCCGCAACGGTCGCGGGCTTGGTGTTGGCTTCCTTGATGGCCGCGTTGATGCGTTCGCGCTCGCGCAGCCACACGTCGTCGGGAAATGCCGGCTCGCCGATCTCACGCGATGCCAGCGCCACCGCCTTGTTCAGCAACGCCGGATCGGACAGGGTGCGCAGCGAATAGCTGGTGCGATCGGTGCCGGCGCTCACGTCGAAGCTGGCGCCCAGATCGGCCCAGGCTTCGCCCAGGGCGTTCTGGTCGAGCGCCGGTTCGCCACCCTTGCCGGCGCGCACGCCCTTCTCGACCATGGTCGCGGTGGTGCTGGCCAGGCCAGCCTGTGGTGCGGGGTCGCGGCGGCTGCCGGCGTCGAAGTCGATCTGCACGTCGACGATCGGCAGCGCGTTGGTCGACACGAGGTAGATTTTTGCGCCGTTGGCCAGCGTCCACTGCTGGATGGGCAGCGCAGCCTGCGCGCTGGTGATGCCCACGATGGCGGTGACGCCCGCGAGCAGGGCGCACTGGGCGATCTTCTTGAGAGTTTTCATGGAACGGGACCTGTCTTTCAGCGCATTTCGCCTGCGGGCGCCGCGAAGCCACGGCCACGGGGCTTGGCTTCGGGCGGCAGGGGGCGCAGCGTGGCGACCGTGAGCTGGTCGTCACCGAAGTATTTGGCGGCCACGGCCTGCACCTGGGCGGCCGTGACGGATTGCAGCCGGGCGACGATGCGCTCGCTGGCGTCGAGCGGCAGGCCCTGGACCCAGTTGCTGCCGAGTTCGCGCGCCTGCGCCATCACCGAGTCGCGCTTGTAGGTTTCGCTCGCCACCCACTGGGTCTTGACGCGGGCCAGTTCGGCTTCGCCCACGCCCTCTTTGGCGACGCGCGCCAGCTGGGCGCGCAGCGCGGCCTCGACCACCTCGGCGCTCTTGCCGGCAGCCGGCACGCCGTCGAGCACGAAGAGCTGCGGGCCGCGGCCCATGAAGCCCGAATAGGCACCAGCCGAATCGGCGACACGGCCGGGGCCCTGGGTGAGCGCGCGGTCGAGCCGCGCGCCGGCGTAGCCGTCGAGCACGGCGGACAGCACCACCAGCGCCCAGGCGTCGCTGTTCGCGTCGTCGATGCTGGCGAGCTGCGGCACGCGGAAGGCCAGCGACACATACGCCTGCTCGGCCGGCGCCTTCAGTTCGATGCGGCGGATGCCGCGCTGCGCCGGCTCGGTGCGCGGCTTGCGCGCAGGCACGGCGCTCGACGGGATGCGGCCATAGTACTTCTCGGCCATGGCGCGCACCTGGGCCACGTCGACATCGCCGGCCACCACGAGCACGGCGTTGGCGGGCACGTACCAGCGCTTGAAGAAGGCGCGTGCGTCCTCGGGCGTCATCGCGTCGAGGTCGCTCATCCAGCCGACCACGGGGCGGTGGTATGGCGAGGCGGTGAAGACTGCGGCGTTCTGCTGTTCGCCGAGCAGCGCGCGCGGCTGGTCTTCGGTGCGCAGGCGGCGTTCTTCCTTGACCACCTCGATCTCGCGCTTGAACTCGTCGTCAGGCCACTGGTTGTTGGCGAAGCGGTCCGATTCGAGCTTCATCACCTGCTCAAGGCTGCCGACCGGAATCTGCTGGTAGTAGCCGGTGTAGTCACGGGTGGTGAAGGCGTTTTCCTGGCCGCCAAGGGCCGCCACGCGGCGCGAGAACTCGCCGGGCTTGATGTCCTTGGTGCCCTTGAACATCATGTGTTCGAGCGCATGTGCCACACCGGAGGTGCCGTCGACTTCGTCGATGGAGCCGACGCGGACCCAGACCATCTGCACCGCCGTGGGCGAGCGCCGGTCGGGCTGGACGATCAGCGTCATGCCGTTGGCAAGCGTGAATTGCTGGGGGCCGGGCGCCGCGGCTGCGGCGGCGGAAGGTTGGGTAGTCTGGGCCTGCGCAGGCATGGCCCATGGCGCCAGAAGCGCCATCGCCAGCACCGCACCAGACGCAGCACGGCGTGGCGGGAGGTGTTTCATAGAATGGGTCGGATTGTAAAAAGCTCCTGATGTTCAGTTTCTTCAAGAAAAAACCGCCTGCCGAAACCCCCGATACGCCGGCGCCCACCCCGCCGGCCGCACCGGCGCCTGCCCCCGAAGCCGCGCCGGCGCGCTCGGTGTTCTCGCCTTCGAGCTGGTTCGGCTCGAAGCCGGCGGCCGAAGAAACGCCGGCTCCTGCTGCGCCGCCAGCACCAGCGCCCTCCCCGGCGCCAGCGCCTGTCGCAACTCCAGTAGCGGCACCCGCGCCAGCCCCCGCATTCGTTCCACCGCCTGTTCCGACCCAAGCTCCCGCGCCGGTTCCCACACCCGCCGCCGAAATCGCCGTCGCCACCGAGCGCAAGGGCTGGCTCGACAAGCTCAAGACCGGCCTGCGCAAGACCGGCACCGGCATCCAGGCCGTGTTCGTCAACGCGCAGATCGACGACGCGCTTTACGAAGAACTCGAATCCGCCCTGCTGATGGCCGACACCGGCGTCAAGGCGACCGAATACCTGCTTGACGACCTTCGCGGCCGCGTCAAGCGCCAGATGGCCACCGACGCAGCGCAGGTCAAGGTTTTGCTGGCCGAGGCCGTGGCCGACCTGCTCAAGCCGCTCGAGAAGCCGCTGGTGATCGGCCAGTTCACGCCCACCGTCATCATGGTGGCCGGCGTCAACGGCGCGGGCAAGACCACCTCCATCGGCAAGCTCACCAAGCACCTGGCCACCGAAGGCGCCTCGGTGCTGCTGGCCGCGGCCGACACCTTCCGCGCCGCGGCACGCGAGCAGTTGCTGGTCTGGGCCGACCGCAACACGGTCGAGATCGTGAGCAACGAGGGCGGCGATCCGTCGGCCGTGAGTTTCGACGCGGTGAACGCCGGCAAGGCGCGCGGCAAGGACGTGGTGCTGGTCGACACTGCCGGCCGCCTGCCGACGCAGCTGCACCTGATGGACGAGCTGAAGAAGATCAAGCGCGTCGTCACCAAGGCCGACGCCACGGCGCCGCACGAGGTGCTGCTGGTGATCGACGGCAACACCGGCCAGAACGCGCTCGCGCAGGTCAAGGCCTTCGACGAAACGCTGGGCCTCACCGGCCTGATCGTGACCAAGCTCGATGGCACGGCCAAGGGCGGCGTGCTGTGCGCCATTGCGCGCGAACGGCCGATTCCGGTCTATTTCATCGGCGTGGGCGAGAAACTCGAAGACCTCGAAACCTTCAACGCCCGCGAATTCGCGCAGGCGCTGCTCGGATAAAAAAAAACGGCCCCGGCTTGCGCCGGGACCGCTTCGCTTTTTCTCCCTCTCCCCTTTTCCTTCTCTTGCGGGAACGCAATGCAGCGAAGGTAGTGCGCGCAGCGAATGCTCGCCAGTGCCGAAAGTCATGGGCTCATCTGGCAACGGCAACTTCGGCCATCGCCTGCAACAGCGAAT
This sequence comes from Variovorax sp. GW821-FHT09D05, assembly GCF_059416325.1. Classification (NCBI taxonomy): domain Bacteria; kingdom Pseudomonadati; phylum Pseudomonadota; class Betaproteobacteria; order Burkholderiales; family Comamonadaceae; genus Variovorax; species Variovorax sp. GW821-FHT09D05. Next base: position 88,658 of record NZ_JBWKOZ010000008.1, read on the forward strand.
CGGCCACGACCGGCTTGAACAGCACCGGCACCTGCGACTCGCGAACCCGCTGCAGCCGGTCAGGCGAGGTCTCGCCGGTGATGAGCAGCAGCGGCGTCGTCACGCCCTGGCCCTGGCTGAGCCGCAGGCCCGCATCGAGCCCGTCGGCGCCGTCGGCCAGCCGGTAGTCGCACAGCAACAGATCGAAGGGGCGGCCCTCGCCGCTCGCCTGCCGCAGGGCAGCGGCAGCGCCGGCCTCGTCCGCCACCGCATGGGCGTCGATTGCGTGGGAGCGCAGCAGGCCCATCATGGCTTCGCGGATTTCCAGTTCGTCGTCGAGCAGCAGCACGCGCCCGGGCAACACTGGCGCCGGACCGCGGCGCTGCCCGGTGGCAGCGTCGGCCGTGGCGGCCGGCGCCAGCGCCCCGATCAGCTCGCGCGCCGCCGCACTGACTGCCGGCACCACCACGCGAAAGTGCGTACCCCGCCCCAGCCGCGAATGCATCTGCACCGGATGCCCGAGCAGCCGCGACAGCCGCTGCACGATCGACAGCCCGATGCCGAGCCCCCGCGAGCGGTCGCGGCCCGGATTGTTGATCTGATAGAACTCCTCGAAGATCCGGCCCGACTGCTCCGGCGCAATGCCGATGCCGCTGTCGCGCACCTCGATCCACACCGCGTCGCCGCGCTCGCGCGCCATCACCGTCACGCCGCCGCGGGCCGTGTACTTGAGGGCGTTGTCGATCAGGTTGGACAGCATGCGGTGCAGCAGCTGCGGGTCGCTGTGTACCCACAGGCCGCTGGCGCGCACGCGCAGCTGCAGTTGCTTCTGCTCGGCGCGCGCCGCGAAGGTGTGGTTGAGGGGCAGGAACAGCGCGTCGAGCTGCACCGGCTGCGGCGCGGGTGTGATCACGCCGGCGTCGAGGCGCGACACGTCGAGCATGGTGTCGAGCGAGGCGCCCAGCGCGTTCACCGCGCGCATCAGGCGCTCGGCGTTGCGGCCCTCGGGGCGGTCGCGCAGTTCATTCTCCAGCGCGGCGCCGAACAGCGCGATGGCATGCAGCGGCTGGCGCAGGTCGTGGCTGGCGGTGCCCAGGAAGCGGGTTTTTTCTTCGCTCGCGCGCTCGGTGGCGGCGATCTGCTCGCCGAGCCGCGCGGCCAGCGCCTCGTTCTCGAAGCGCAGCATGAGCGACGCGGTCAGCAGCTTGTGCTGGCCGACGCCCGCGTGCAGCGTCAGCAGCAGGTAGGCCGCGCCGGCTGCCGCCAGGAACAGGTGCAGCCCGTCGCCCTGCCACGCCAGCGCGGTGATCATGCCCAGCGACATCGGCATCGTGTAGCCGAAGAGCGCCGGCTTCAGCGGCCAGAGCGACTGCGCCGCCCGCGCGCAGCTGCCGACGATCACGGCCATCAGCAGCGAAGTCATGGGCAGGTTGTCGTGCGGCACGATGAGCCAGGGCACCACCGCCGTGACCATGCTCACCAGCGTGACCATGCGCGAAATCTTGCGCGCCCAGTACGCGCTTTCACGCACGGGCCGGGACGGATTCCAGCGCGGCGTGAAGAACACGTAGATGTCGGCCATCAGCAGCCCGGCCAGCCAGAACAGCAGGCTCGGGTCTTTCAGCTGCGAATAGATGATGCTGCCGAACACCACCACGAAGGCCATGTGCGTCAGTGTCGAGACGCCGTAGGTGCTGTAGACCGAGGCAACGTGCTCCCGCAGCACCCGCTGGCCGAGTGCGTGGTCGGCGGAGGGGTCGTTCGACGCGTCGGGCTGCACGCTCAATGCAGGGTGCTGATCAACTGGGCGCGCGAGCGCATGCCGAACAGCAGCAGGATGGTCGAGACATGGTTCTTCACCGTGCCTTCGCTCAGGTTCGCGAGCTGCGCGATTTCCTTGTTCGCCTTGCCTTCGAGCACCCATTGCAGCACCTGCATCTGCCGCGGCGTGAGTTCCTGCCAGGCGCTGGCGTGGGCGAACTCGGCATAGCCGGTGAGCGATTTGGGCACGGCCGGTGGCGGCACCTCCGCCGCGCCGGGATCGAGCAGGCCGCAGGCGCGGATGAAGCTCACCACCTCCTTCAGGTCGGCCGACTTCGGCAGGAAGGCTGCGGCGCCCAGCGCGAGCACGCCCTGCGCCAGCGTGCTGTTGCCAGTGCCCGAGAGCACCACGATCCGCGCGGCGGGAAAGCGCAGCCGGAACTCGGCCACGCCGCTCAGGCCGTGCGTGTCGGGCAGGGCCAGGTCGAGCAGCACGAGGCCGATGGAAGCCTGGTGGGTTTCGTACAGCGCGAGTGCGTCCGCAACGTTGCCGGCCTCGAAGACTTCGATGTTCGCGCCGGACGGGGTGGCCTGCGCCTGGACCAGCGCGCAGACACCCAGGCGCAGCAGGTCGTGGTCGTCCACAACCAGGATCGCCCTGGGCGGGCGGGCGGGCGCGCCAGTCTCCGCGGCCGGTGACAGAGGTGCGGGTGGGGAGTCGAAGGATGCCACGCGCCGATCTTAGCGATGTAACCTTCTGGTGACAGTGCATAAAGTCATGGCAGCCGCCGTGGCTGTAGTGCTTTATGCTACTTTTTTGATAGCAATTTCGCATCGCATGTGCGCTTGCCATCGGGCTTCTCTGTGGGCACCATCGAAAGTCTCGCCGCACCGAACGGCGCCCACGGAGACTTGTCATGACGCACACCGCAGCCGCCCCCCTTGAATCGACCGACCGCAAGGTCGACCGCCTGCTCGCTCACTATGAAGAGAGCCACCGCAACCCGACCAACGAGCTGATCCATTTCGTGGCCATCCCGGCCATCATGCTGAGCATCGTCGGGCTGCTGTTCGCGCTCCATCCCTGGGTAGCCTACGGTTTCGTGGCCGCCAGCCTCGTCTACTACGCACTGCTGCGCGCCCCGGCCTTCCTGCTGACCATGCTCGCGCTGACCGCCCTGGCCCTGGCGCTGGTGCATGCGATGGGCGGACTTGTATTGCCGATTTCAGCCGCTATCTTTGTGGTGGCCTGGATCTTTCAGTTCGTGGGCCACAAGATCGAAGGCAAGAAGCCTTCGTTCTTCGAAGACATCCAATATCTGTGGGTCGGCCCTCTGTTCGTGCTGTCCAAGCTTTTCCTAAAGCTGGGCGTGCGCTGGTAGCCATTGGCTATTCCGGCGATAGAAATTCAAGGGAACCCTTGGTTTAGCACTCCCTCTAACCGAGTGCTAATATGGCCCACACAAAGGAGTTTCCCCTGATGACAACGCTGTCTGGAGTCTCTGCCAACCAGCTGGCCGTCGCCAATCCATGGTCGATGGTTCCGCCGCTGGGCAACCTGGATGCCTACATTTCGGCCGCCAACCGCCTGCCGATGCTCACGCTCGAAGAAGAGCAGGGCTTCGCACGCAAGCTGCGCGACCAGAACGATCTCGAATCCGCTGGTGCGCTCGTGCTGTCGCACCTGCGCCTCGTCGTTTCCATTTCCCGCCAATACCTGGGCTACGGGCTGCCGCACGGCGACCTGATCCAGGAAGGCAACGTCGGCCTGATGAAGGCCGTGAAGCGTTTCGACCCCGACCAGGGCGTGCGGCTCGTGAGCTACGCCATGCACTGGATCAAGGCCGAGATCCACGAGTACATCCTGAAGAACTGGCGCATGGTCAAGGTCGCCACGACCAAGGCCCAGCGCAAGCTGTTCTTCAACCTGCGCTCGATGAAGCAGGGCTTCAAGGCCGACTCGGCTGCGGCCGACAACGGCACGCACCGCGAAACGCTGAGCCCCGACGAGGTGTCGCAGATGGCGACCCGGCTCAACGTCAAGCCTGAAGAAGTGCTCGAGATGGAAACCCGCCTGTCGGGCGGCGACGTCATGCTCGATCCGGGCCCGTCCGACGACGGCGACGAAACCTTCGGCCCGATCGCCTATCTGGCCGACGCCACGCAGGAACCGACTGCCCTGCTCGAATCGCAGCAACGCGACCGCCTGTCGAGCGACGGCATCGCCACGGCGCTCGAAGCGCTGGACGACCGCAGCCGCCGCATCGTGGAAGAGCGCTGGCTCAAGGTGAACGACGACGGCTCGGGCGGCATGACGCTGCACGACCTGGCCGCTGTGTACGGCGTGAGCGCCGAGCGCATCCGCCAGATCGAAGTCGCGGCGATGAAGAAGATGAAGAAGGCGCTTGCGGACTACGCGTAAGCCAGTCGCCCTCCAAGGAAAAAGCCCGGTATCCCGGGCTTTTTTCATTTGGAAAGCGTCCGCATCGCCCGCTTGGCGATGTAGCGGGTTTCAGCCGTGTCCGACTCCGCCACCCACCGCGCGCAGAGCTTGTCGACCCACTCGCCCTGGCTCTTGCTCGCGTCGTTGAGCCAGTTCGCCACCGAGTTCTGCACATAGCGGCTGGGGTCGGCGCGCAGTGGTTCGATCAGCGGCAGCGCGCGCCACGGCTCGGTCTTCAGCGCATCGATCTGCGCGCACCACACGCCGCGCGGACGCGTGAGCTCGCTGGCAAAGCGGCGGATGTTGGGGTCGGCGTCAAGCACCCACGGCTGCAGCAGTGCGAACGCTTCGTCGAGCGACTCGATGACCGCGTCGCGCACCGCCATCCATGCGATTTCCCGCACGCCGAAATGCGAGTCGGCGGCGAAGCGGCGCACCGCCTCCAGCTGCGCCGGCAGCGGCAGGCCCGAGAGCGTGACCCACTGCGCGGCCCAGCAGCGGGCCACGTCGCTCGCGTGCGTGGCCAGCCGGTGGGCGACGGCATCGCGCTCGCCATGCAGCGCCGTCAGGTCGTAGAGCGCACGCGCGATGTGCCCGTGCCGCTGCATCGGCTTGAAGGCGCTCAGCATCGCGATCGTGTCTGCCAGCCGTTCGCTCTGCGCATCGAGACCGATGTGCCCCGCCACGCTGCGCGCCAGCCGGGGCAGCTCCAGCGCCATGAATTCGTTGAGGTTGACGGTTTCGAGCAGCCCGTCGTTGAGAGCACCCAGCACCTCGGGTGGGATCAGCGCGATACGGAAGGCCCCCTTGCGCCCTTTCAGGTGCTCGACCGAGCCGGCGTCCATGTGCCCGGAGCCCTTCTCAGGAAGCCAGCAGCGTCTTCAGGTCGGACACCATCGACGGCACGCCCGCGCCGTAGCGCGCGTAGAGCCGCAGCCGGCCCTGCGTGTCGTAGACGTAGCTGGCGGCCGAGTGGTCCATCGAATAGCTGGTCGGCGTCTTGCCGTCGACCTTCTTGTAGTAGACCTTGTAGTCCTTCGCGAGCGCGACCAGCTCGTCGGCCGTCGGGATCAGCGCGACGAAGCTCGGGTCGAACGCGCCCATGTAGGCCTTGAGCACCTCGGCCGTGTCCCGCGCGGGGTCGACCGTGACGAACAGCACCTGCAGCTTGTCGCCGTCCTTCCCGAGTTGCTGCTTGACCTGCGCCATCTCGGTCATCGTGGTCGGGCAGACGTCGGGGCATTGCGCATAGCCGAAGAACAGCACGACCACCTTGCCCTTGAAGTCGGCCATGGTGCGGACCTTGCCGTCCGCGTCCTTCAGCGAGAAGTCCTTGGCGTAGTCGGCACCGGTGATGTCGACCGCAGTGAAGCTTTGCTTGGTCTCGCTGCAGGCCGAGAGGCCCAGGCCGAGGGTGGCGGTCACGCCCACCCAGCCGGCGCCCGCGGCAATCAGTCGAAGAGCGTTGCGCTTGTTCATGGAAACGTGGTCAGTGAATGTAGTGATCGACGAGCAGCGCCAGGAACAGCACGCTCAGGTGGATCAGCGAAAAGCGGAAGGTCTTGCGCGCCAGCGTGTCGGAGTAGTTGCGCCACAGCGCAAACGCATAGCCGGTGAAGCCGATGCTCACGGCGACGGCAACCGCCAGGTACAGCCAGCCGCTCATGCCGTAGATGAAGGGCATCAGACAGGCCGCGAACAAGATGAAGGTATAGAGCAGCACCTGCAGCCGCGTGAACTCGTTGCCGTGCGTGACGGGCAGCATCGGCAGGCCGGCCTTGCGGTAGTCCTCCACGCGGTAGAGCGCCAGCGCCCAGAAGTGCGGCGGCGTCCACAGGAAGATGATGAGGAAAAGAATCAGCGCCTCGGGCCCCACGTCGCCTGTCATCGCGGCCCAGCCCAGCACCGGCGGCATCGCGCCCGACGCACCGCCGATCACGATGTTCTGCGGCGTCAACGGCTTGAGGATCACGGTGTAGATCACCGCGTAGCCGACGAAGGTGGCAAAGGTCAGCCACATGGTGAGCGGATTGACCGTGAACCACAGCAGCACCGAGCCGGCAGCGCACAGCAGCGCCGAGAAAATCAGCGCCTGCAGATCGCTGAGCTGCCCGCGCGCCGTGGGGCGCCAGGCGGTGCGCTTCATCTTGGCGTCGATGCCCTTCTCGACCAGGCAGTTGAACGCCGCCGCTGCACCCGCCACCAGCCAGATGCCGATGCAGGCCAGCACGGCGCGCTGCACATCGGCCCACGAAGGCAGGCCGGGCACGGCCAGCACCATGCCGATCAACGCGCAGAACACGATCAGCTGCACCACGCGCGGCTTGGTCAGCGCGTAGAACTGGCGCAGCACATTCGCGGTACTGGTTTGCTGAACGGGGATCGGGGTGCTCACGCGGCGGCCTTCCTTTGATTGTTGTTGTGACCTGGTGCATTGTCACTGGCGCGCGCAGTCTGCGCCGCCAGGTCGCGCCGGCTCTCGCACAGGGCCCAGGTGAGCACAACGGCCAGCGCTGCGGCGCCGCCGGTATGAAGCACGGCCGCGGCCAACGGCCAGCCGAGCAGCACGTTGCCAAGGCCCGTGGCCAGCTGAAGCAGCGCCAGGCCCGCGAGCCATCGCGCCTGCGGGCGGAGTGTCTCGATGCGGCGCAGGCGCCATGCCAGCACGCCGAGCGCGACGAACACGGCATAGGCCATCAGCCGATGCGCGTAGTGAATCGCGGTGAGCGCGGAAAAATCGAGCGGCTGGCCTTCGCCGGTCACGCCGAGGTGACGCCAGATTTCGAAGCCCTGCGCGAAATTCATGGCTGGCCACCAGCTGTCCTGGCAGGTCGGGAACTGCGTGCAGGCCAGCACCGCGTAGTTGGTGCTGACCCAGCCGCCGAGCGCGATCTGCAGCACGAGCAGGACGGTGGTTGCGATCAGTCCGTTGCGCAGCGCGGGCGACACGGCCGTGGGCAGTCGCTGCGCCGCGCTCTGCTGGTAGCGCACCGCTTGGATGCACAGTAGCGCCAGCAGCACGATGGCGCCCATCAAATGCGTGGTGACGATGGCCGGGAACAGCTTCCAGGTGACGGTGAGCGCGCCGAATGCGCCTTGCAAGCTCACGCCAACGAGCGTCGCCGTCGGCCACCAAGGATTCAGCACAACTTGCGCGATGGCAGGCGGAGGCTGCGGCGCGTTGCCGGCCTTGGGCCCGATGGAAGGCCACCAGCGCACCAGCCAGGTCGCCAGGGCCAGCACGAGGATCAGCACGCCGACACCCGTTGCCAGGTAGCGGTGAACCATCTCGACCCAGGCCTTGCTGTGCGTCACCGGGCCGGTCGGCTGTGCGGCTTGCGCCATCGCGATCTCGTGGCGTGCGCCGGCCGGGCTGGCATTGCCGTAGCAGCCGGGCCAGTCGGGGCAGCCCAGGCCCGAATCGGTGAGCCGCGTGAAGGCGCCGAACAGCGTGAGATCGAAAGTGAGAAACAGCGTGAGCACGGTCAGCGCATGCAGCCGCCGCGCCGGGCCTGCGCCCGCGTTGCGGCGCCACACCCACACCAGCGGGCCGAGCGCGATCAGCACGCCGGCGGCCATGAGCCAGGCGATGGGCTTCAGATCGTAGAGCGAGCTCGTGTCCATGCGAGGTTTCAGCGGCCCGGTTCGTCCCACGACGCCGAGGCGCGCAGCAGGCGATCGAGGTCGCGCTTGGCGCGGCCGGCGCCGGCGGCGTCCATGCGGGCGGGGAAACGCATCATCCAGTTGCCCATCGGGTCGACCACGTACAGGTGTTCGGCCAGCGAGTGGCCCTGCACAGGCGCGAGCCACTTGGCCAGTTGGTCGGCCGGCACGCGCAGCACGGTGGCGCCGTGCAGGCCGTTGTTCAGGCGCTCAGGCACGGGAGCGGCGTCGCTCACGAGCCAGACGCGGTCCATGCGGTCTTTCTCGCGGCCCAGGCTTTCGCGCAACTGCCGCTGCAGGTAGAGCTGCTGCTCGCACAGCGCGTCGCAGGCCGCATCGGCCACGGCCACCAGCAGCCATTGGCCCTTGAGCGTGGCGAAGTCGACCGGTGCGCCGTTGCGGTCGGTGGCGATCAGCTTCGGCAGCTCGTGCTGCGGATCGATCAGCTCGCCATAGACGCTGCGGCCTTCGGGCCGGATCACGTAGTAGGTGAAGTACGAGGCAATGACCGGCGCCGCGCACATCAGCATCACGGCGATCATCTTCCAGCGCCCGACGACCGTGCGCCGGCCCTCTGCACCGTCGAGCGCCTGGTTGGGCGACGGCATCGAATGCACCGTCAGGCCCAGCGGCTCGTCAGAAGCGGCCATCGCGTGCGCGGCGCCGTGAGCGGCGGAAGGGTGTGATGAATTGGAACCAGACATAGAGGATGACGACGAGGGCCGACAGGCCGAACCACTGGAATGCGTAACCGTAGTGCCTCTCCAGGCCCAGCGCCGGGGCCGGCCAGTCGCGCTGCAGGCCCTCGGAAGCCGGTCCGCTCTGCTGCAGCGACACGTCGGTGCGCAGCGGCAGTTTGGTCTCGGCACGGAAGGCCTCCAGGTCGAGATTTTGCCGGATGGGCGAATACCCTTCGGCGGCCTGTGCCGGGGCGGCCGGCGCGGAGGCTGCCGTGGCGGGCGCAGAGGCGGCGGGCACGGGCGTCGGTGCGGACGTGCCCAGCTCCAGCAGATGGCTCGGCGGCGGCTCGATCAGGCCCGTGACCTCGACGATGCCGGCTGGCGTCTCGACCGCACCCAGCTGCGTGCGATCGACGAAATTGCGCTGGATCCAGCCGCGCTGCACCATCACCGCCTGCTCGGTGCCTTCGAGGGCGAAGGGCGTCAGCACGTAGAAGCCGGGCGTGCCGTGCATCTGGCGGTTGTCGAGGTACACGGTCTGCGTTGGCAGCCAGAGCCCGCGCAGGCGCACCGGACGGTGCAGCGAGTCGGAGGCTTTCTCCAGCGCCAGGAATTCGGCCTGGGTCAGCGCCGGCTTGAGCTTCTGGGCGTCGATGTCGGCCTGCAGCGCTTCCTTCTGCGCGGCGCGCGAGAGCTGCCAGCGGCCTAGCGAAACGGTGGCCGCCACGGTCAGCACGGCGGCGATGGTGATCAGCCAGAAACGGCCCGGGCGGCGCCGGTCTTCGGAATACAAGGGTTCAGGGGTCACTGGAGAGAACGGGGCGTGCGGCCGATAATGCGGGTCATGAAATATTTCGTCGCCCTGGTGTTCCTGGGCATCTTCGCGAGCCTCGCGTTCGCCCTGTACTTCATGCTGAAGGACGGGCGCAACGGGCGCGCCAAGAGCGGCGGCATGGCGCGAGCGCTCACCTTTCGGATCGGCCTGTCGGTGTTTTTGTTCCTCTGCATGCTGCTCGCCTGGAAACTCGGCTACATCCAGCCCACCGGACTCCCGCTCGGCAAGTAGATGGTGCTCGTTCCACGAGAACCACGAAAAAGGCGCCTTACGGCGCCTTTTTCGTGGAATGCCGCGAGGTTCTTCGCTCAAAGCCAATAGACCAGCATGTAGAGGCCGAGCCAGACCACGTCCACGAAGTGCCAGTACCAGGCCGCGCCTTCGAAGCCGAAGTGGCGCTCCGGCGTGAAGTGGCCCTTGCGCAGGCGCAGCGTGATGAACAGCAGCATCAGCATGCCGATGAACACGTGCAGGCCGTGGAAGCCCGTCAACATGAAGAAAGTCGAACCGTAGGTGCCCGAGCTGAGCTTGAGGTTCAGTTCGGTGTACAGGTGGTGGTACTCGTAGCCCTGCACGCCCAGGAAGATCATGCCGAGCAGCACGGTGAGCCACATGAAGCGGATCGTTTGGGCACGGTGGCCGGCACGCAGCGCATGGTGGGCAATGGTGAGCGTCACGCCCGAGCTCAGGAGCAGCGCGGTGTTGATCGTGGGCAGCCAGAACGGGCCGACGGTCTGGAAGGGCTCGACGATGCCGGCCGGCGAAGCGGTCGCGCCTGCGGCGACGCTGGGCCACACAGCCTTGAAGTCGGGCCAGAGGATCGCATTGTCCAGGCTGCCGAGCGCGGGCAGCGAATGGGTGCGGGCCCACCACAGCGCGGTGAAGAACGCGCCGAAGAACATCACTTCCGAGAAGATGAACCAGCTCATGCTCCAGCGGAACGAGAGGTCGACCTTGTGACCGTACTGGCCGCTCTCGCTTTCGCCGATGGCGGTGCGGAACCACACGAACAGCGTGCCGAGCCAGATCACCATGCCCGCCAGCAGGGACCACGCGCCCCACTCGTGGCCATTGATCCATTGCGCGGCGCCCAGGATCACGAAGAACAGGCCGATCGCGGCCGAGACCGGATAGGCCGACGGTCCGGGCACGAAGTAGTAGGGCGTGGTGCCGTGGGTGGTTGAACTCATATCAGCTCCTGGCTTTCTTTCTTCTCTCGATTCAATGGATTCTGCTTGCTGTCGCGGAATGCTTTTTCGTCAGTCAGGCTGCGGCCGATGCGACCACATGGCGCACCAGCAGCACCAGCGCGACCACGAAGACGATCACGGCCACGAACGCCACCGCGATGATGTGCAGCGGGTTCAGCTTGCCCAGGTCTTCCTGGTAGGCGCTGTTCTTGCGAACACCGAAGAACGACCAGCCCACCGCCTTCACTGTGTCCCACAGCGAAGCCTTCGGCCGGGGCCTTGGCTGGTTCTGCGGATCGGTCACGAGCGCGGCTCATTGGCAGTGTTCGAAACGGCCGCCACAGGCGCCGCGGGTGTCTTGCCGCCCACTTCGAAGAAGGTGTACGACAGCGTGATGGTCTTCACGTCTTTCGAAATCTTGGGGTCGATCACGAACGCGACCGGCCACTGCTTCTTCTCGCCCGGATCGAGTGTGTACTGGTTGAAGCAGAAGCACTCGAGCTTGTTGAAGTACGGCGCAGCCTGCTGCGGCGCGTAGCTCGGAATGGCCTGCGCAGCCATGCGGCGGTTCTGCACGTTCTGGAACTCGTACATCACCGTGTTGAGCTGGCCCGGGTGCACCTGGATGGTCCGCTCCGCGGGCTTGAAGTCCCAGAGGCCGCCGCGCACGTTGGAGTCGAACTCGACCGTGATGGTGCGAGTCATGTCGACCTGCGTGTTGTCGGGCACGCGCACGTTCTTGCCGCCACTGGCGCCGCCCGGCACCTCGAGCTCGGAGAGCGCGAGGATGTTGATGCCGGTCATCTCGCAGATGGCGCGGTACATCGGCACCAGCGCATAGCCGAACGCGAACATGCCGCAGGCCACGACAGCCAGCTTGCCGACCATGCGGACATTGGCGCGGCGGATGCGTGGACCGAGGCTCATGCGTGTGCTCCCGTTCGTTGCGTGGGTGGCGGTTCAGCGGCCGCTGAACCAGACCATGCGAACGATGAAGCCGATGAAGAACACCACCGCGATGGAAGCCAGCGTGAGCCCCATGCGACGGTTGTTCCTTTTTTGTTCGGGTGTCATCGTGCTTTCGATTCAGTCACTGGGTGATCAGCCGATCACCTTGGTGGCAGTCGCGTCGAGCTTGGGCGGGTTCTCGAAGGTGTGGAACGGTGCCGGCGAAGGCACTTCCCATTCGAGGCCCTCGGCGCCTTCCCACGGCTTTTGCGTGGCCTTCTCGCCCTTTCCGCGCATGGTGGGCAGCACGATGAAGAGGAAGAAGTACACCTGAGCGAAGCCGAAGAAGAACGCACCGACCGACGCCACGGCGTTGAAATCGGCGAACTGCATCGGGTAGTCGGCATAGCGTCGCGGCATGCCGGCCAGGCCCAGGAAGTGCATCGGGAAGAAGGTCACGTTGAACGAGATCAGCGACCACCAGAAGTGCACCTTGCCGCGCGTTTCGTTGTACATCACGCCGGTCCACTTGGGCACCCAGTAGTAGAAGCCCGAGAACATGGCGAACAGCGAACCGGCCACCAGCACGTAATGGAAGTGGGCCACCACGTAGTAGGTGTCCTGCAGCTGCGTGTCGATGGGCGCAACGGCCAGGATCAGGCCGGTGAAGCCGCCCATCGTGAACACGAAGATGAAGCCGACCGCGAACAGCATGGGCGTCTCGAAGGTCATCGAGCCCTGCCACATGGTCGCGATCCAGTTGAAGATCTTCACGGCCGTGGGCACCGCGATCAGCATGGTCGCGTACATGAAGAACAGCTGGCCGGTGAGCGGCATGCCGGTCGTGAACATGTGGTGCGCCCACACGATGAACGACAGGATGGCAATCGACGAGGTGGCGTACACCATCGAGGCATAGCCGAACAGGCGCTTGCGGGCAAAGGCCGGCACCACCTGGCTGATGATGCCGAAGGCCGGCAAGATCATGATGTAGACCTCGGGGTGGCCGAAGAACCAGAAGATGTGCTGGTACATCACCGGGTCGCCGCCGCCTGCGGGGTTGAAGAAGCTGGTGCCGAAGTGGCGGTCGGTCAGCGTCATCGTGATGGCGCCGGCGAGCACGGGCATCACGGCGATCAGCAGGTAGGCGGTGATGAGCCAGGTCCAGCAGAACATCGGCATCTTCATCAGCGTCATGCCGGGGGCGCGCATGTTGAGGATGGTGACGATGATGTTGATCGAACCCATGATCGACGAGGCGCCCATGATGTGCATCGCGAAGATGCCGGCGTCCATCGAGGGGCCCATCTGCAGCGTGAGCGGCGCGTACAGCGTCCAGCCGGCAGCGGGTGCGCCGCCGGGCATGAAGAACGAGCCCACCAGCATCAGCGCCGCCGGGATCAGCAGCCAGAAACTGAAGTTGTTCATGCGCGCGAACGCCATGTCGGAGGCGCCCACCTGCAGCGGAATCATCCAGTTCGCGAAGCCCACGAAGGCCGGCATGATGGCGCCGAACACCATGATCAGGCCGTGCATGGTGGTGAACTGGTTGAACAGCTCGGGGTTCACCAGCTGCAGGCCGGGCTGGAACAGCTCGGCGCGGATCAGCAGCGCGAGCACACCGCCCACCATCAGCATCGTGAAGCTGAACAGCAGGTAGAGCGTGCCGATGTCCTTGTGGTTGGTCGCGAACACCCAGCGGCGCCAGCCGGTGGGCGCGTGGTGATCGTGATGCTCGTCGTGTGCGTGGTCGCCGGGGACTGCGTGACCGTGGGGGTCGAGGACTGCACTCATTTCGTTGTTCCTTGCAATTTCTTCGTCGCGGGGCGCTGCTGCCGCATCACTTGGCGCGCAGGGCCAGCACTTCGGCCGGCTGCACCAGCTGGCCCGTCTTGTTCGACCAGCTGTTCTTGGTGTACGTGGCCACTGCCGCGAGATCGGTATCGCTCAGCTGCTTCCAGGAGGGCATCGCGCCGTTGTTCTGGCCGGTGAGCAGCACCGTCAGCTGGATCTTGTGATCGGCGTCGGTCACCTTCGGGGAGCCGTCGAGCGGCTTGATCGGGCCAGCGCCCTTGCCGTTGGCCTGGTGGCAGGCGGCGCAGTTGGCGGCGTAGACCTTCTCGCCGCGCACCAGCATGTCGGGCAGCGCCCAGACCTTGGTCGGGTCGTCGAGCTTGGCGGCGGCTTCCTTGCGCTTGGCTGCCACCCAGGTCGTGTAGTCGGCGGACGAGACCACCTTCACGTGGATCGGCATGTAGGCGTGTTCCTTGCCGCACAGTTCCTGGCACTGGCCGTAGTAGTCGCCCACGGTCTCGGCGCGGAACCAGGTGTCGCGCACGAAGCCGGGGATCGCGTCCTGCTTGAGGCCCAGCTGCGGCACGGCGAAGGCGTGGATCACGTCGTTCGCGGTGGTGATGATGCGGATCTTCTTGTTGACCGGCACCACCAGCGGGTTGTCGACCTTGAGCAGGTAGTCGTCGGGCATCGCGCCCTTGGCGCCTGCGTCGGACATGGCGCGCTGCGAGCTGTCGAGCGTGGAGATGAAGGCCAGGCCCTCGCCTTCGCCGTTCAGGTAGTCGTAGCCCCACTTCCACTGGTAGCCGGTGGTCTTGATCGTGAGGTCGGCGTTGGTGGTGTCCTTCTGGGCCACCAGCACCTTGGTGGCGGGCAGCGCCATCACGATCACGATGAGGAAGGGCACGATGGTCCAGATGACCTCGACCACCACCGATTCATGGAAGTTGGCCGCCTTGTGGCCGACCGACTTGCGGTGCTTCCAGATCGAATAGAACATGACCGCGAACACGGCGACGAAGATGACCGTGCACAGGATCATCATGATCGTGTGGAGCAGATGCTGCTCCTGCGCGATCTTGGTCACGCCGACCGGAAGATTCAACTGGCGCACCGAGGGGCCGCCGGGCAGATCGTTGACTGCGTGCGCCGCGCTGCTGAAAGCCGCGCCGGCCGCCAGCAACAGATTCGCCGGCCTGTACTTATTGCGCCAAATGCTCTTCATCGTGTTCACGTTTCTTCAATTTTTTCGACAAACCCAACCGTGCAGCACTGCGCGAGCCCCCTCAGGCGCCACGCAACGCCATGCGAATCTCGCGGGCCAACGCCGCACGCAACTCCGGGCGTACATAGCGCCCCACCCTGACCGATCGACCCTGCCCCGAGACCTCGATCAGCGAGCGATCGCCGGTCTGGGGTTCGATCCGCACCTGGTGCGGAAGAAATTCCGTGCGTTCGTAGTGCCCGCCGTTCTCGAGCTCCACGACGAGCCGCCCTTCCTGCAGCGCGATCTTTTCGCCGTCGGTCGCATGCCGTGCATAGACCATGAACGCAAATCCGACAGCGGCCAGTTCGAGCCAGGCGAAAGGCAGTACCAGCGGCGCACCGTGCAGCCAGAACAGGGTGCCGATGCCGAGCGATACCACGCACAGCGAGGCGTAGAGCCAGCCCAGCTGGCTCGGCGTCACCGAGCAATTCCGCTTCAGGAACCAGTGGATGCTCTGGCCTGAAACGGTGGCAAATCGAAACACGGAATTCGACACGGGCGAGTTCAGCAAATCGGTGCGTCGACGGTCGCCAAACCCCTCGTACAAACAGGATTCGACACCCCTCGATCGCGGGACAATACCCGCGAGTTTCACGCAACGGCGGATTGTAGCGGGTAGATATCTGCGCCCGAGTGCCCTGTGGGACGCCTACGGGTCACTACTAGTAGGCAAAAAACGGCTCGTGCGCCAGGCGTTTTTGCCGCACGATCAACAGATGATCGAACGGGCGATCAAGCGCCTGGACGACCCCGTTGCAGCATCGAGCGCATCTCGCGCAGCGACACCGCGCTTTCGGCCGACAACGACACGCGCGGCGCCGGCTTGAACGCGTGGCCGTAGATAACTTCGAAGGTCAGCGCGATGCGCCCGCCGCCTTCTTCGGCCGGCGCGAGTTCGGGCAGCGCCTTCTTCAGTGACTGGTGCCAGGCCTTGCCGCGCAGCGCCGCAAAGCGCGACGGGTGCAGGTTGCGGCCCAGCGTGCGCAGCTCGGCCAGCGCCGCTTCGGGCGTGGCCCAGGTCAGCACGATGCGCTCCATGTCCATCACGGGTTCGGCGAAGCCGGCGTGCACCAGCATGTCGCCCCAGTCGTGCATGTCGGTGAACTCATGACCCGCGGCCGGCCAGCCGAGGCGGGCATGCAGCGCGCGCAGCTCGCGCACCGTATCGGGCCCGAGGCAGGAGAACATGAGAAAGCCGTCTGTCGCCACCAGCTTGTGCCAGTGCGAAATGAGCGCTTCAGGGTCGGCCGCCATGTGCAGCGACATGTTGGCCCAAAGCAGGTCGACACCGTCTTCGGGCGGTACGTCGAAGCGCGCCTTGCCGGCTTGCCAGCGGCGCGCGCTCCACCACGGCGCGCTCAGCGCCTGGCCGGTTGCGGCGGCCAGCGCGGGCTCCGGTTCGATCACGAAAGAAGCGGCGTCCTTGTAGCGGCGGGCGACGAGCTCGTGCGTCTCGAGGCCGCTGCGCAGCGGCGCCCAGTCAGCCCAGGTGCGGGGCTGGGCCTTGATCCATTGCAGCCGGTCTTCCATGCGGCGGCCGATTTCCTCGTGCAGCCAGGGGGAGCCGTCGGCAGGCGCAAGCCGGCGCCAGCGGGCCGCCGCCGTGGCATCGATGGTCGGCGGTCGTCGTGAGGGGTCGGTGGCCATGGGGCCGTGAGTATATTGAGGCAATGCTCAGCCATCGGGCCCTGTGGCCTTTCCTGCCTTTCAGGCCTCTCGGGGCCTTCACTTCGCTGCTTGCACGGCTGCCCAGCCAGTGCGCGGTTTGCCGCGCCTGGCCTTCGCGCCCGGTGTGCGATGCCTGCGTGGCCCGCTTCGCACCGCCCACCACGCGATGCGGCAGCTGCGCCCTGCCCGTGCCCGAGGGCGTGAGCCGCTGCGGCGATTGCGTGAAGCACCCGCCGCCGCTGGACGCCTGCCTCGCGGCCTGCACCTACGCGTGGCCGTGGCCGGACGCCATCGCAGCCTTCAAGTTCCGTGGCGAGGCCGGCTGGGCCGGGCCGTTCGCCACGCTGCTGCGCAGCGCGCCCTGGGTAGAGCCGGCTCTGGAGGCCTGCGACGTCGTGCTGCCGATGCCGCTGGCACCCGGCCGGCTGCGCGAACGCGGCTTCAACCAGGCGCACGAACTGGCACGGCGGCTGGCACCTTCCAAGACTGACGCCACCCTGCTCCTGCGCACCCGCGAGACGCCCGCCCAGAGCGGCCTTTCGCGCGCCGACCGATTACGCAACCTGCGCGGCGCCTTCGCGGTGGAGCCGCTGCGCGCCGAAAAGCTGCGCGGCCGGCGCCTCGTGCTGGTCGACGACGTGATGACCAGCGGCGCCTCGCTGTTCACGGCCGCCGAGGTGCTGCGGCTGGCTGGCGCGGCCCACATCACCGCCGTCGTGCTGGCCCGGACCGATCCGCCGCGCTGAGCCTTCGATGCGGCGCGCCGACAATGGGCGCATGTTCCATATCGTCCTGGTCCACCCCGAAATCCCGCCGAACACCGGCAACGTGATCCGGCTCGCAGCCAACACCGGCTGCACGCTGCACCTGGTCGAGCCGCTGGGCTTTTCGATGGACGACCGCCTGCTGCGCCGCGCCGGGCTCGACTATCACGAGTACGCCGAGGTCAAGCGCCATGCCGACTGGCAGGCCCTGCTCGCCGCCGAGCGGCCTGCCGCCGATCGCATGTTCGCCCTCACCACGCGCGGCACGCGGGCCGTGCACGACGTGCGCTTCCAGCCCGGCGACTGGCTGGTGTTCGGCTCGGAGACCAGCGGCCTGCCGCCCGCCGTGCGCGACAGCTTCGCCGAGCCGCAGCGCTTGCGGCTGCCGATGCGCGAAGGACAGCGCAGCCTGAACCTCTCGAATGCAGTGGCCGTGACGGTGTTCGAGGCCTGGCGGCAGAACGGCTTCGGCTGAAGCGGTCGCCCCTTCGAACATCAGGGGCACATCCGATCGGCAAGACGCGCCGTATGGAAGACATGCCGGCCGCGAAGCGACCCGGCATCTGGTCCATCCACCGCCTTGCCCCAAGGAGTCTTGCCATGAATGCCATCAAGTCGATTGCCTTTTCCGCCTTCGCCACGCTCGCCCTCGCCAGCAGCGCCCAGGCCTTCCAGGGTGAACAGAACCCGCTGCCGCCCGCGCCTTTCCAGTCGACGCTGTCGCGCGCGCAAGTGCAGGCCGAAGCGCGCCAGCCGCTGCAGATCAGCAACGGCGGCACCGGCGTGCAGCAGGCCAGGAGCGGCAACGTCGACCGCAACGCGGTGCGCGCCAACGCGCGGAGCATCACCCGCCAGGGCGCCGCGGCCTACGGCGAAGTGACCGACCGCCGGATGTAAAAAGAAAGAGGGAAGGCTGCCGCTTTCTCAGCGGTAGCGGCGCACCACCGACTCGGCCACGCAGGCCGGCTTGGCCGCGCCTTCGAGTTCGATGGTGGTTTCCCAGGTCATCTGGAAGCCATCGTTGGCAATCGCCTCTGAGGTCAGCAGCTTCATGCGAGCCCGCAGGCGCTTGCCCACCGGCACCGGCGACATGAAGCGCACCTTGTTCAAGCCGTAGTTCACGCCCATGCGCGACTCGACCACGTCGAGTGCCGTTTCGTAGAAGCGCGGCAGCAGCGACAGCGTCAGGAAACCGTGGGCAATCGGCCCGCCGAAGGGGCCGGCCTTGGCTCGCTCGATGTCGACATGGATCCACTGGTGGTCACCCGTCGCCTCGGCGAACTGGTTGACCTGCTCCTGCGTGATGGTGATCCAGTCGCTCACGGCGACTTCCTGGCCGACGCAGGCAGCGAGATCCTGAAGGGTCTGGAATGTCTTTTTTGTCATGCGAGGCATTCTGGCGTCTGGGGCCCCCGCACGGCTGTCGGGCGGGCGACAACCGGGCTCAGGGAAAACCGGGAGCAGGCTGGCGGCTCAGGCGTCGAGCCATTCGCAGATCGGCTGCCACTGCTCCAGGTCGCGCTGCACACGGCCGGGAGCGATGTCGAACAGCGTGAGCCCGCGCGCCGCGAGCTGCACGTAGTTTTGCGTGTCGCGCAGCTCGCCGATCACCGGCACGCCGAGCCCGGCGATGAACTCGTGGAGCCGGTCGGCCGCCAGCGTGCGGGCGTTCACGCGCATGCCGACGAGGCCGATCTTCGTTTTCTCGGCGCGGCGGTTCTCCTGCAGCCGGTCGAGGAAATCGCGTGTCGCGTAGATGTCGAAGATGCTCGGCTGCAGCGGCACGATCACGCGGTCGGCCAGTGCCAGCACCTCCTTGAAGCGCCAGCCGTGCAGGCCGGCCGGCGTGTCGAGCACCGCGTGCGTGGTGCCGCGCGGCGGCCGCACCACCGTGCTCTCGCCCGTAGCCTCCCAAGTGGCGATGGGCCGGGCCAGCGGCGGGCGCAGGCCCAGCCAGAGCCGCGAAGACTGCTGGCGATCCACGTCGCCCAGCATCACGGCATGACCACGGCTTGCGAAATAGCCCGCAACATTCGTCGCGATCGTCGACTTGCCGACCCCACCCTTGGGATTGGCGACCAGAACCACCGGCATAAAGCTCTCCTCCAGAACTGGGACAGCTGGAATGGTAGTCGCTGGCGCGTTTTTGCCCGACGCATCGGCCCCGACTGAGATATGTTCGCGGGATGACGACAACAACATCCATGGGAAATCCCGCCGACAGCTCCGGCGGCAATTCCAGCGGCATCTACGTGCTGGCGGCGCACCCGCACTGGCGCGACTCCCGAGTCAACCGCCGCATGCTCGCCGCCGCGCGCGCCGTGCCCGGCGTCGACGTGAACGACCTCTACGGCAGCTACCCCGACTTCGCCATCGACGTCGAGGCCGAGCAGGCCCGGCTCGCCCAGGCCAGCCTCGTGGTGCTGGTGCACCCGATCCAGTGGTACTCGATGCCCGCGCTGCAGAAGCTCTGGGTCGACGACGTGCTCAGCTACGGCTGGGCCTATGGTCCCGGCGGCACGGCCCTGCAGGGCAAGGACCTCTGGCTGGTCGCCACCACGGGCAGCCCCGAAGCGAGCTACCACCCGCAGAACTACCACCGCTATTTCTTCGACGCCTTCCTGCCGCCCTACGAGCAGACCGCCGCGCTGTGCGGCATGCGCTTTCTGCCGCCGCTGATCTTCTACGGCGCGCGCAGCGCCAGCGAGGCGGATGTGAAGTCGCACGTCGAAACCTTCGCCCAGCGCCTGGGCAGCTACCCCGACTGGCCCGAGATCGAGGAGATCGACGCCTGCGTGGCCTGCCCCGTGCCCGAGAGCGACCGGCCGGCCGAGGTCGATGAGCTCGACAAGGCGGCGGCCAGCGCCTTCCATGCCGCCGTGACCCACGGCCTTGCGAACGCCTCCGCAGACAACCACGGCAAGAAGGCGGCCTGAGCATGGAACACGCACCCGCCTGGCTGACCAGCAGCCTTATCTATCTTGGCGCCGCCGTGCTGGTGGTGCCGCTTTCGAAGGCCCTGGGCCTCGGCTCGATCATCGGCTACCTCGTGGCCGGCATAGCCATCGGCCCCTGGGGACTGGGGCTCGTGTCCAGCGTCGAGGACGTGCTGCATTTCGCCGAGTTCGGCGTGGTGCTGATGCTGTTTCTCGTGGGCCTCGAACTCGAACCCAAGCGCCTGTGGAGCCTGCGCCGTCCCATCTTCGGCTGGGGCGCAGCGCAGGTGCTGAGCTGCGCCGTGGTGCTGTTCGCCGTGGGCTGGGCCGTGGGCGCCGAATGGCGCGTGGCACTGGTGGCCGCGCTGGGCCTGGCGCTGTCGTCCACCGCCATCGCGCTGCAGGTGTTCGGCGAACGCAACCTGCTGAAGACGCCCAGCGGGCAGGCCGGCTTCTCGATCCTGCTGTTCCAGGACGTGGCGGCCATCCCCATCCTCGCGCTGCTGCCGCTGCTTGCCGGCGCCACCGCGGCCGAGCAGTCGATCACCGGGCTGGAGCGGGCGCTGGAAGCCGCGAAGATCCTCGGCGTGATCGGCGGCATCATCCTCGGCGGCCGGCTGCTGCTGCGCCCTATCCTGCGCTGGATCGCGCGCAGCGACACGCCCGAGATCTTCACCGCCGCCGCCCTCTTGCTGGTGGTGGCCATCGCGGCGCTGATGCAGTTGGTGGGCCTGTCGATGGCGCTCGGCGCCTTTCTCGCCGGCGTGCTGCTGGCAGAAAGCGAATACCGGCGCGAGCTCGAAACCGACATCGAGCCCTTCAAGGGCCTGCTGCTGGGCCTGTTCTTCATTGCCGTGGGCATGTCGATCAACTTCGGCGTGCTGATCGCGAGCCCGTGGGTCATGGCGATGCTGGTGGTCGGCTTCATGGTCATCAAGCTGGTGGTGATCTATTCGCTCGCCAAGGCGATGGGCATCGCCTACCAGGAGCGGCCCGTGTTCACGCTGCTGCTCGCGCAGGGCGGCGAGTTCGCATTCGTGGTGTTCCAGGCCGCGGGGCCCGATGTGCTGCCGCCCGAGATCACATCGCTGCTGATCGGCGCAGTGGCGCTGTCGATGCTGCTGTCGCCGCTGCTGCTGGTGCTGCTCGACAAGTTCGTGCTGCCGCGCTACAGCCGCAACCAGGGCCCGCAGCTCGAAGAAATTTCGGAGCAGCAGGACGCCAAGGTGCTGATCTGCGGCTTCGGCCGCTACGGCCAGATCGTCGGGCGCATGCTGATGTCGCAGGGCCTGCGCGTGACGGTGCTCGACCACGACGCCGACACCGTCGAAGGCCTGCGCCAGTTCGGCTTTCGCGTGTTCTACGGCGACGCCACCCGGCTCGACCTGCTGCGCACCGCAGGCGCCGGCACGGCCAAGGCCATCGTGGTGGCGGTGGACGACATCGAGCAGTCGCTGGAAATCGTCGATCTCGTGAAGGAGAACTTTCCGCAGGCCCGCATCATCGCGCGGGCGCGCAACGTGACGCACCTGTTCCAGCTGCGCGACCGCGGCGTGACGGAGGTCGAGCGCGAGGTGTTCGAATCGTCGCTGCGCAGCGCCCGTGCGACGCTCGAAGCGCTGGGCTGGCCGGCGCACGAGGCGCGCGAATCGACCATGCGCTTTCGCCGCCGGAACATCAAGCTCAGCGACGAGATCTATCCTCACTACAAGGACCGCGCCAAGCTGATCGCCGCCAACAAGGCGGGCCGGCAGCAGTTCGAGGAGCAGATGGCGCGCGAGCGCGAGGAGCGGCAGCGCCGCTCGGGGCGCGACTGGGACCGGCTGGACGGCGAGGAAACCGCGCCGAAGGAAGAAGCGGACGCGTAGCGGGCCGGTCAGGCCGCCAGCTTCAGCAGCCTGACCGCATTGCCCTTCAGGATGCCCGGCATCACCTCGGGCTTGAACCCCGCCGCCTCGAAGTCACGCATCCAGCGGTCGGGCGTGATCAGCGGGTAGTCGCTGCCGAACAGGATGCGGTCCTTCAGCAGCGTGTTGGCGTACTGCACCAGCTGCTTCGGAAAGTACTTGGGGCTCCAGCCCGACAGGTCGATCCACACGTTGGGCTTGTGCGTGGCCACGCTCAGCGCCTCGTCCTGCCAGGGAAAGCTGGGGTGCGCCATCACGATCTGCATGTCGGGGAAGTCGATGGCCACGTCGTCCAGGTGCATCGGGTTGCTGTATTCGAGCCGCAGCCCGCCGCCGCAGCGCATGCCCGAGCCGATGCCGCTGTGGCCGGTGTGGAAGATGGCCGGCAGGCCGTACTCGGCAATCACTTCGTAGATGGGCCATGCCATCTTGTCGTAGGGGTGGTAGCCCTGCACCGTCGGGTGAAACTTGAAGCCCTTCACGCCGTGCTCTTCGATGAGCCGGCGCGCCTCGCGTGCGCCCATCTTTCCCTTGTGCGGATCGACGCTGCCGAAGGCGATCATGATGTCGCTGTTCTTCTGCGCGGCCTCGGCGATCTCCTCGTTCGGGATGCGGCGGCGGCCCATGTTCGATTCGGCGTCGACCATGAACATCACCAGGCCGATCTTTCTTTCACGGTAGTACGCCACGCTCTCCGCAATGGTGGGCCGGCCGCTGGAGCCGAAGTACTTGTCGGCGGCGCGGTCGTATTCCTCGCCGTAGTTGTCGAAAGGGTTCCAGCAGCTCACCTCGGCGTGGGTGTGGATGTCGATCGCGATCAGGTTCTGGTGGTCCATGTGTTTGTCTCCAGTACGGGTAAGTCCCTAGCATTGGGCAGGTCCAAATGCCTTGAATTGATTATTTCTCATAACCATAATCCAACGCAACCCCGAACACCATCATGACCAATCCAGACCTTCACATCGAGCTCCGCGACGAAGTCGCCATCGTTCGCCTGACGCGCGGCACCAAGCGCAACGCGTTGTCCGACGGCCTGATCCTCGCGCTACGCGACACCTTCGAGAAATTGCCTTCCACGGTGCGCGCCGCGGTGATCGACGGCGAAGGCCCGCATTTCTGCGCCGGCCTCGACCTGAGCGAGCTGAAAGAGCGCGACGCCGGCCAGGGCCTGCAGCACTCGCGCATGTGGCACGCGGCGCTCGATCTCATCCAGCATGGCCCGGTGCCGGTAGTAGCGGCGCTGCACGGCGCGGTGGTCGGCGGCGGGCTCGAACTGGCCAGCGCCTGCCACATCCGCGTGGCCGATCGCAGCACCTTCTACGCATTGCCCGAAGGCTCGCGCGGCATCTTCGTGGGCGGCGGCGGCTCGGTGCGCATTCCCAAGCTGATCGGCGTGGCTCGCATGACCGACATGATGATGACCGGCCGCGTCTACAACGCCGAGGACGGCGAGCGCGCCAACTTCGCGCAGTACCTGGTCGACGAAGGCACGGCCTTCGACAAGGCCTTCGAACTCGCCAAGCGCATCGCCACCAACGCGCCGCTGACCAACTACGCGCTGATGCACGCACTGCCGCGCATTGCAGAACAGTCGGCCGACCACGGCTTCTTCACCGAAGCGCTGATGGCCGGCATCGCACAGGCCGCCCCCGAAGCCAAGGAACGCGTGCGCGACTTCCTCGAAGGCCGGGGCGCGAAGGTGAGCAAGACATGACCGCCATCCGATACCGCCCCCTGGCCTTCGGCGTGACGCGCGCCGTGCTGCGCGACGGCGCACCGGGCACGCAGTACCTGACCGCCGAGACGCAGCTCGAAACCTACCGCGAGCGCATGACCGACCGCCTCGCGCACTGGGCCGAGACCACACCCGATCGCACCTTCATCGCCCGCCGCGAACGGCTGGCCGACGGCAGCACCGGCGACTGGATCCGCGTGAGCTACGCGGAGGCGCTGCAGAAGGCCCGCGGTATCGGACAAGCCCTGTTGAACCGCGGCCTGAATGCCGAGCGCCCTGTGGCCATCCTCAGCGAGAACGGCATCGATCACGCGCTGCTCGCACTCGGTTGCCTCTACGCCGGCGTGCCCTACTGCCCCGTGTCGCCGCCCTACTCGCTCGTGAGCCAGGGCTTCGAGAAGCTGCGCCACGTGTTCGACACGCTGACGCCGGGCCTCGTGTTCGCCACCGATGCCGCGCGCTACGGCCGCGCCATCGCAGCCGTCGTTCCCGCCGAAACCGAAGTCGTCATTGCAGAAGGCCAGCTCGAAGGCCGCGCCACCACCTCGCTCGACGCACTGGCCTCGACCCCCGCCACGCCGGCCATCGACGCGGCCATGCAGTCGACCGGCCCCGACACCATCACCAAGTTCCTCTTCACCTCGGGATCCACCAAGATGCCCAAGGCGGTGATCAACACGCACCGCATGTGGTGCGCCAACCAGCAGCAACTGCGCCAGTCGATTCCAGCGCTGGGTGAAGAGCCGCCGGTGCTGGTCGACTGGCTACCCTGGAACCACACCTTCGGCGGCAACCACAACGTGGGCATCGTGCTGGACAACGGCGGCACGCTCTACGTCGACGACGGCAAGCCCACGCCCGGCGGCATGGCCGAGACGCTGCGCAACCTGCGCGAGATCGCGCCCACCATCTACTTCAACGTGCCCACCGGCTTCGAGGCCATCGCGCACGCCATGGAAACCGACGCGGTGCTGCGCCGCAACCTGCTGTCGCGCGTGAAGATGTTCTTCTACTCGGGCGCCGCGCTGTCGCAGCCCGTGTGGGACAGCCTGCACAAGACGCAGGAGTCGGAAGTCGGCGAGCGCATCGTCATGGGCACCGGCCTCGGCATGACCGAATCGGGCCCCTTCGCGCTCTACGTGACCGGCCCCGACGTGAAGTCGGGCGACGTGGGCCTGCCGGCACCCGGCATCGAGCTCAAGCTGATCGACGTCGACGGCAAGACCGAGGTGCGCTACCGCGGCCCCAACATCACGCCCGGCTACTGGCGCGCGCCCGATGCCACGGCCGAGGCCTTCGACGACGAAGGCTTCTTCTCCACCGGCGACGCCGTGAAGTGGATAGACGACGGCAACATCCACCGCGGCCTGCGCTTCGACGGCCGCATCGCCGAAGACTTCAAGCTCGCCACCGGAACCTTCGTGAGCGTGGGCCCGATGCGCGCAAAGATCATCGCGGCCGGCGCGCCATACGTGCAGGACGCGGTGCTGACCGGCATCAACCTGAAGGAAGTCGGCGCGCTGATCTTCCCTACGCAGAAGGTGCGACAGCTCGCCGGCCTGGCCCCCGACGCCACCATGCAGCAGGTGCTCGAGAGCGCACCGGTGCAGGCGCACTTCCAGCAGGTCGCCGACACGCTGGCCGCGAGCGCCACCGGCAGTGCCAACCGCATCGCACGGCTGCACCTGATGGCCGAGCCGCCGTCCATCGACAAAGGCGAAGTGACCGACAAGGGCTCCATCAACCAGCGCTCCGTGCTCAAGCACCGCGCCGCGCTGGCCGATGCAATGCACGACGGCACCCTGCCCTTCACCGTCAAGCCCCGCTAACCCCATCCAGGAGACACAAGAATGAAGATCGAAGGACAAGCCGCCCTCGTCACCGGCGGCGCATCGGGCCTCGGCGAAGCCACCGCGCGCGAACTCGCACGCCTGGGCGCCAAGGTCGCCGTGCTCGACCGCAATGCCGCGCTGGCAGAGAAAGTCGCAGCGGAGATCGGCGGCGTCGCCTGCGTCTGCGACATCACCGACACCGACAGCGTGAATGCCGCACTCGACAAGGCCGAGGCCGCGCACGGCACCGCGCGCATCCTGATGAACGTGGCCGGCATCGGCAGCGCCAAGCGCATCGTCGGCAAGGACGGCAACCCCGCGCCGCTCGAAGACTTCGTGCGCGTGGTCAACATCAACCTGATCGGCGGCTACAACATGGCGCGCCTTTTCGCCGCGCGCTGCGCCAAGCTCGATGCGCTCGACAACGGCGAAAAGGGCGTGATGCTCTTCACCGCCTCGGTCGCCGCCTTCGACGGCCAGGTGGGCCAGCAGGCCTACAGCGCCTCCAAAGGCGGCCTGGTCGGCATGACGCTGCCGATGGCGCGCGACCTTGCGCAGCACGCCATTCGCGTGTGCACCGTGGCACCGGGCCTGTTCGCCACGCCGTTGCTGCTGGAACTACCCGAGGCGGTGCAACATTCACTGGCCGCATCCATTCCCTTCCCCCCGCGCCTGGGCAAGCCCTCGGAATTCGCCGAGCTGGCCTGCCACATCGTCACCAACGGCCACCTCAATGGCGAGGTGATCCGCCTCGACGGCGCACTGCGCATGGCGCCGCGCTGAGCCGCACCTTTTCGCGTTCCCAAGTTCTCGCCTCACAACGTATCAGGAGACATCGATGACCTTCAAGAAGACCACCCTCGCCGCCGTGCTGGCGCTCATGGCCACCGGCATGATCGGCATGGCCCATGCCGACATCACCATCGGCGTGGTGCAGCCGCTCACGGGCCCCGCCTCGGGCCTGGGTATTCCGGTGAAGAACGGCATCATGATCTGGCCCAAGACCATCGCGGGCGAAACGCTGAAGGTCGTCGTGCTCGACGATGCCACCGACCCGACCACCGGCGTGAAAGACGCGCAGCGCCTCGTCACCGAAGACAAGGCCGACGTCATCGTCGGCTCCAGCGCCACGCCGGTCGCCATCCCGATGGCCGACGTGACGGCCGAAGCGGGCACGCCGCAGATCTCCACCGCGCCCGCCGGCCTGCCGCCGGGCAAGGACAAGTGGTTCTTCCGCCTGCCGCAGTCGAATGACGTGATGGCTTTCGCAGTGGTCGCGCACATGAAGAAGCAGAACGTGAAGACGGTCGGCTTCCTCGGCTACACCGACGCCTACGGCGAGCTGTGGCTGAAGGCGCTGACCGCCGAGGCCGCCAAGAACGGTATCAAGATCGTCGCCACCGAGCGCTTCGCGCGCGCCGACACCAGCGTGACCGGCCAGGTGCTGAAGCTCACGTCAGCCAACCCGGATGCGATCCTGATCGTGGCCTCGGGCAGCGGCGCCGGCATGCCGCAAAAAGCAGTGATGGAGCGCGGCTACAAAGGCAAGGTCTACCAGACGCACGCCGCCGCCACGCAAGACCTGATGCGCACCGCCGGCAAGGACGCCGAGGGCACCTTCGTGGTGTCGGGCCCCGCCACCGTGGCGGAGCAACTGCCCGACAGCCACCCGTCGAAGGCCGCCGCGGTCGCCTTCGTGCAGGGCTACGAAAAGGTCTACGGCCCCGGCTCGCGCAACCAGTTCGCCGGCCATTCGGCCGACGCGCTCACTGTGCTCGAGAAGGCCGTGCCGGTCGCGCTCAAGAAGGCCAAGCCCGGCACGCCGGAGTTCCGCGCCGCGCTGCGCGACGCGCTCGAAAGCATGGGCCGTACGGTGCTCGCGCACGGCGTGCTCAACTGGACGGCGCAGGACCACTGGGGCTACACGACCGAGACCGGCGTGATGCTCAAGGTGGTGAACGGCGCCTTCAAGGTCGAACAGTAATCCTTCGCCACGACCGCACGCCATGGATCTTTCAATCGCCAGCATCCTGACGCTGGACGGACTCACCAATGGCGCGATCTATGCCCTGCTGGGCATGGGCATCGTGCTCGTCTTCACGGTGACCCGCGTCATCTTCATCCCACAGGGCGAATTCGTGGCGTACGGCGCGCTGACGCTGGCGATCTTCCAGACCGGCAAGACGCCGGGCACGGTGTGGCTGCTGCTCATATTGGCCGGCGTTGCCGCGCTGATGGACCTGGCCACCACCTGGCGCCACAGCGGCAGCGCGGCGAGCGGGCTGAAGGCGGCGCTGCGCACATTCGCCCTCCCCGCCATCATTTGCGCGGTGTCGGCCTGGGCCGGCCCGCGCAACCTGCCGATCGGCGTGCAGGCCCTGCTCACGGTGTTCATCGTCACGGCCTTCGGGCCCCTGGTGTATCGCGTGGCGTATCAGTCGCTGGCTGGCGCGAGTTCGCTGGTGCTGCTGATCGTCTCGGTGGGCGTGCACTTTGCGATGACCGGGCTGGGCCTGCTGTTCTTCGGCGCGGAGGGCTTTCGCAATCCGCCGTTCTGGGACGAGCGCATGGCGCTCGGGCCGCTCAACGTGAGCGGGCAGGCGCTGATCATCTTCGGCGTGTCGGCCGCGCTGATCGTGCTGCTGTGGCTGTTCTTCGAGCGCAGCCTGTACGGCAAGGCGCTGCGGGCCACGGCGGTGAACCGGCTGGGCGCTCGGCTGATGGGCATCTCGACGCAGGCGGCCGGGCAGCTCACCTTCGCGATGGCGGCGCTGATCGGCGCCCTCTCGGGGCTGCTGATCGGGCCGACCACCACGGTGTTCTACGACTCGGGTTTTCTCATCGGCCTGAAGGGCTTCGTGGCTGGTGTGATCGGCGGTCTCGCCAGCTATCCAGGGGCGTTGCTTGGCGCACTGGCTGTGGGCGTCATCGAGGCCTTCGGCTCGTTCTGGGCCAGCTCGTTCAAGGAAGTGATCGTGTTCACCATCATCCTGCCGGTATTGCTGTGGCGCTCGCTGACCAGCGGCCATTCGGACGAGGAGCATTGAAATGAAACTCCCCCAGGCTTCGCGCACTTCGTGTCGCTTCTCCTTCCCCCTCACCGGGGGCAACACCAGCGGCCCGGCAGAGCCGGTTCCGCGGTGTTCCGCGCCTTGGCCGCGCCGGTCTCATGGGCCGTGGGTCGCGCACAGCGCAATGGACAACTGAAAATGGAAGCGCTCCTGAACCCATCTTCGGCCCGCGTGCCCGACAAGAGCGCGCTGCGCACCTGGGGCCCGCTCGCGCTGATCCTGGTGCTGATCGCGCTGCCGCTGTTGCCGCTGCCCGACTTCTGGATCATCCAGCTCAACTACATCGGCATCTACACGCTGCCCGTGCTCGGCCTGGTGCTGCTCACCGGCGTGGGCGGCCTCACCTCCTTCGGGCAGGCGGCCTTCGTGGGCATCGGTGCGTACACCACCGCCTACCTCACGGTGAACACCGGCCTCTCGCCGTGGGTCACGCTCTTCATCGGGCTTGCGCTCACTGGCCTCAGCGCTGCGATCATCGGCGCCATCACGCTGCGCATGTCGGGCCACTACCTGCCGCTGGCCACCATCGCTTGGGCGCTGTCGCTGTACTACCTCATGGGCAACCTCGACGCCCTCGGCAAGTACGACGGCATCCTGGGCGTGAAGGGCCTCACCGTGTTCGGCTTCGAGGTCGGGCAGCAGCGCATGTTCTATGCGGTGGTGTGGATCTTCGCGCTGCTTGCCGCGTTCGCGGTGATTCGCCTGCTCGACTCGCGCAGCGGCCGCGCCATCCGCTCGCTGGCGGGCGGCTCGCAGATGGCCGAGGCCATGGGCGTGAACACGCTGCGCTTCAAGATCGGCATCTTCGTGCTGGCGGCCATGCTCGCGTCGATCTCGGGCTGGCTGTTCGCTCACTTCCAGCGCACGGTGAACCCCTCGCCCTTCGGGCTGAAGATGGGCATCGAGTACCTGTTCATGGCGGTGCTCGGCGGCGCGGCCCATGTGTGGGGCGCCATCGCTGGCTCGGGCGTGGTCAAGCTGCTCGAAGACCAGCTGCAGGTGCTGCTGCCCAAGCTGATCGGCACGGCCGGCAGCTACGAGCTGATCGTGTTCGGCATCATGATCGTGCTGGTGCTCAAGTACCTGCCCGAAGGGCTCTGGGCATTCATCGACCGGCGGCTGCCGCGTCCTCGCCGCAGCGTCGACTGGCAAGGCGCGAAGGACCTGCCCGCGCGCGCCAAGCCGGCAGCCGGCGAAGTCGTGCTCGACGTGCAGGCCATCCGCAAGACCTTCGGCGGGCTGGTGGCCGTGAACGACATCAGCTTCCAGACGCGCGCCGGCCAGATCGTCGGCCTGATCGGGCCGAACGGCGCGGGCAAGTCGACCACCTTCAACCTGGTGACCGGCGTGCTCGGCCTCTCGGGCGGTGCCGTGCGCTTCCGCGGCGAGGCCATCGGCGGGCTCGGCGCACGGCAGATCGCGCAGCGCGGCGTGTCGCGCACCTTCCAGCACGTGAAGATGGTGGCGGACATGACGGTGCTGGAGAACGTGGCGCTGGGCGCGCACCTGCGCGGGCGCAAGGGCGCCATTGCAGCCATGCTGCGCATCGACCGCGCCGAAGAGCGCGCGCTGTTCCGCGAGGCCGAGCGCCAACTGCAGCGCGTGGGCATGGGCGCCTTGCTGCACGAACTCGCGGGCAACCTCGCGATGGGCCAGCAGCGCCTGCTTGAGATTGCACGCGCACTGTGCGCCGACCCGGCCCTGCTGCTGCTCGACGAGCCCGCGGCCGGCCTGCGCCACAAGGAAAAGGAAGCGCTGGGCAAGGTGCTGCGGCAACTGCGCGGCGAAGGCATGAGCATCCTGCTGGTCGAGCACGACATGGGACTGGTGATGGACATCTGCGACCACATCGTGGTGATGGAATTCGGCACGCACCTGATGGAGGGCACGCCCGCCGAGGTGCAGAACAGCGACAAGGTGCGCGCCGCGTACCTGGGCACGGAGCATTGACATGACGACCCCCTTGCTCCGCATCCGCGACCTGCACGCCGGCTACGGCCGCGCCGAAGTGCTGCACGGCATCGACCTGCAGGCCGACCAGGGCAGCGTCGTCACCGTCATCGGCCCGAACGGGGCCGGCAAGTCCACCCTGCTCAATGCGCTGATGGGCGTGCTGCCCGCCAAGGGCGTCATCGAGTTCAAGGGCCAGCCGATCTCAGCGCTGTCGCTCGAGGAACGCGTGATGCTCGGCATTGCGCTGGTACCCGAGAAGCGCGAGCTATTCGGCACCATGCCGGTGGAAGACAACCTCGTGCTCGGCGCATTCCGCCAGGTGCGGCTGCGCAACAGGCAGTGGCGCGACCGCATCGACGAGGTCTACACGCTGTTCCCGCGCCTGAAAGAGCGCCGCGCCCAACTGGCCGGCACGCTGTCGGGCGGCGAGCGGCAGATGCTGGCAGTGGGCCGCGCGCTGATGTCGCGCCCCACGCTGCTGATGCTCGATGAGCCCAGCCTGGGCCTGGCGCCGCTGGTGGTGCAGGAGATCTTCCGCACGGTCGATGCGCTGCGCGCCACGGGCGTGACGATCCTGCTGGTGGAGCAGAACGCGCGCGCCGCGCTCGAAGTGGCGGACCACGGCTACGTGCTCGAGATGGGCAGCGTGAGCCTGGAAGGCAAGGCGCAAGAACTTGCGGTCGATTCGCGCGTGATCGACACCTACCTGGGCGCGGCAAGAAAAGCCGCCTGACGAGAAGAAAAGAACGCCGCGGCATGCGCGGCAAGGAGACAACTTGATGACCCGACAGAGCCACGTCCACCTCGGCCTGTGCGCAACCGCGCTCGGCGTTGCCGCGTTGCTCGCGGCCTGCGCGGGCCGGCCCGCGGCATCGAATGCAGCACCGCATGCGCCGCTGGCAGCCGCGCGGCCCGGCACGCTCCAGGCCTGCACCGACCTTGCCGCCCGCGCCGCGCTGCCGGGCACGGTCTACACCTCGGTCACTGACGTACCGGCCGGCACCGTCACGGTCGGCGGCGTGGCCATGAGCGCGCCCGCGCACTGCCTCGTGCAGGGCCACATGAACGAGCGCACGAGCCCCGTCGACAACCAGCGCTATGCCATCGGCTTCGAGATGCGGCTGCCCGTTGCGTGGAACGGCCGCTTCTTCTACCAGGCCAACGGCGGGCTCGACGGCGTCGTGGTGCCGGCGCTCGGCGGCATCGGCGGTGGCGGCCCGCGCAGCAGCGCGCTGCAGATGGGCTTTGCCGTCATCAGTTCCGACGCCGGCCACGCGGGTTCGATGGGCCCGCGCTTCGGGCTCGACCCGCAGGCGCGGCTCGACTACGGCTACAACGCCGTTTCGCAGCTCACGCCGATGGCCAAGAACCTGATCGCCAAGGCCTATGGCCGCGGACCCGACCGCTCCTACTTCGGTGGCTGCTCCAACGGCGGGCGGCATGCAATGGTGGCTGCAGTGCGCTCGGCCGACCAGTACGACGGCATCCTCGCGGGCGACCCCGGCTTCAACCTGCCGAAGGCGGCAGTCGCGCAGCTCTACGGCGCGCAGCAATACGCGGCGGTGGCCAGCGCGAAGACACCCGCCGGCCAGCCCGACCTGCAGAGCGCGTTCACGCCGGCCGAGCTGAAGCTGGTGGCCGACAAGGTGCTGCAGCGCTGCGACGCGCTCGACGGCCTGGCCGACGGCATCGTGTCGAACGTCAATGCCTGCAAGACGCGCTTCGACATCCAGACGGCGGTGCCCACCTGCGCGGCGGGTACGCGTGACGGCATGTGCCTCAGCGCGCCGCAGAAGAAGGCGCTCGCCGACGTGTTCAAGGGCGCGCGCAACAGCGCGGGCCAGCCGATCTACAGCAGCTTCCCGTTCGACGCGGGCGTGAGCGGCGCCAACTGGCGTGAGTGGAAGTTCGCGAGCCCGCCGACGCGCGACGCGGGTGCCGTGGGCTTCATCTTCAGCACGCCGCCACTGGCCGACCGGCCGCAGGGCCTTCCCTTTGCGCTGGGCTTCGACATGGACCGCGACGCACCGCGCATCGCGGCCACCGATGGCGTGTTCCGCGAATCGGCCCTGTCGTTCATGACGCCGCCCGACGCGGCCAACCTGGGCGCGTTGCGCAACCGCGGAGGCCGGATGATCGTCTACCACGGCACCAGCGACCCGGTGTTCTCGTCCGACGACACGCAGGCCTGGTACGACCGTGTGCAGGCCGCGAATGGCGGCGATGCCTCGTCGTTCGCACGCTACTTCCCGGTGCCCGGCATGAACCACTGCGCGGGCGGCCCGGCCACCGATCAGTTCGACATGCTGAGCGCGCTGGTCGACTGGGTCGAGCAGGGCAAGGCGCCCGCATCGGTTACCGCCTCGGCGCGCGGTGCGGGCACGCCGATGCCCAACGCCGAGGTGCCGGCCAACTGGTCGGCGCAACGCACGCGGCCGCTGTGCCCCTACCCGCAAGTCGCAACCTACACCGGCGGCGATACCGAACGCGCGAGCAGCTTCGCGTGCAAGCTCCCGACGCCTTGATACCGAGTTACCGAGCCCCCGATGGATTACCAGCCCCGCCCCGAAGACGTCAGCTTCCTGCTCAATGCCGTGCTCGACGCGCCCGCGCGCCTGGCGACGCTCGCGCCTTTTGCCGAAGTCGACGAGGCCCTGCAGTCGCAAGTGCTCGAAGAGGCAGGCCGCTTCGTCGGCGAGGTGGTGGCACCCATCAACCGTGGCGGCGACGAGATCGGCTGCCGCTTTGTCGACGGCGAAGTCGTCTCGCCGCCGGGCTTTCGCGAGGCGTACCAGGCCTTCGTCGACGGCGGCTGGCCTGCGCTGTCGGCCGCGACGGAAGACGGCGGCCAGGGCCTGCCCGCGGTGCTCGAAGCGGTGCTCTACGAATGGCTGGCCGCCGCCAACCATGGCCTCACGATGGCGCCCGGCCTGCTGCATGGCGCGTACGCCTGCCTCAAGCACCACGGCAGCGAGGAGCTGAAGCAGCGCTATCTGCAGAAGATCGCGACCGGCGAGTGGCTCGCCACCATGTGCCTCACCGAAGCCCATGCGGGCAGCGACCTGGGGCAGGTGCGCACGCGCGCCACACCGCAGGTGGGGCAGGCCGACGGCAGCCTGCGGGTGAACGGCGGCAAGATCTTCATTTCCGGCGGCGAACACGACCTGACGCCGAACATCGTGCACCTCGTGCTGTGTCGCCTGCCCGATGCGCCGGCCGGCCCCAAGGGCCTGTCGCTGGTGCTGGTACCCAAGCTGCTGCCCGACGGCACACGCAACGCGGTGCACTGCGAACGCATGGAAGAAAAGATGGGCCTGCACGGCAGCCCCACCTGCACGATGCGCTTCGACGACGCCACCGGCTGGCTGGTCGGCGAGCCCGGCCGCGGCCTGGCTGCGATGTTCGTGATGATGAATTCGGCGCGCCTGCACGTGGCGCTGCAAGGCATCGGCCTGCTCGATGCCGCCTGGCAGAAGGCCGACGCCTATGCCGCCGAGCGCCGCCAGATGCGAGCCCCCGGCCCCGTGCCCGCCAGCCGCGGCAGCGAGCCGGCCGACCTGATCGCCGAACACCCGGCCGTGCGCCGCATTCTCGATACGCAGCGCGCATGGATCGACGGTGCGCGCACCCTCGCCTACCGCAGTGCGCTGATGCTCGACGTCGCCGCGCACGACGCCGACCCGAAGGCACGCGAGCAAGCGCAGCGCTGGTGTTCGTTCGTCACGCCGGTGCTGAAGGCCGCGTGCACGCACCAGGCCTTTCACGGCGCGAGCGAATGCCTGCAGGTGTTCGGCGGCCACGGCTACGTGCGCGAGTGGGGCATCGAACAGATCGTGCGCGACGCGCGCGTGACCATGATCTACGAGGGCACCAACGAGATCCAGGCCATCGACCTGCTGGTGCGCAAAGTGTTGCCCGACGGCGGCGTGGGCATGTCGGCCGTGCTGCTCGAACTGCGCGACACGCTCGACGCCTCGCGCGAGGCCGATGCCGACGTGCAGCGCCGGCTGGCGCAGCTGCGCTACCTGGGCACCACCGTCGCGATGGCGGCGCATGCCAACCCGGTGCTGCCCTACGAGGTGGCCGACGACTACCTGCGCGTGACGATGCTCGCGATGATGGCGTGGGCCTGGGCGCGCATCGAGGCAGTGGCGCCTCAAGACGCTGACAAGGCCCGGGCGGCGGCCGCCTTTCGCCGCTGGGTGCTGCCCGAGTTCGAAATGCGGCTTGGCATCGTCAAGCGGGCCTGCGAGACGGTGGCCCTGAGCCACCATGCCGCGACGCCCCCGGGTGTCGCCAACTAGCCACTCGAATCGCTCGCATGCATCCACTCGCGGTTACGCTCGGGCCATGCCACCCTCCCCGAAATCCGCCCCCGCGAAAGGCGAGCAGGCCGTAGTGCCGCAAGGCAAGCAGGACCGGCTCGACGCACGCATGCTCGAAACCCTGGTCGGCTACAACGCGCGCCGAGCGTGGCTGATCGTCAGCGCCTTCTTCGCGGAGCGCATGGCGCCCTACGGGCTGAAGCAGATCGACTTTTCGGTGCTGTCGCTGCTGGCGCACAACCCGGGCGCCACGTCGCGGCAACTGTGCAACGCGCTGGACATTCTTCCGCCGAATCTCGTGAGCCTGGTGGCCACGCTGGACAGCCGGGGCCTGATCGAACGCCGCCCCCACCCGCATGACGGCCGCGCCGTCGGGCTGCATCTCACGGCGGCTGGCGAGGCGCTGGTCCGCGAGGCCGAGCAGACCGTGATCCAGCTCGAAGCCGATGCCAGCGCCAAGCTCACTGCGCGGGAGCGCGAGACGCTGATCCGGCTGCTGCAGAAGATCTATTTCTAGCGTTTTGAAGGGGGCTCAGAGGCCCCGCTCGACCATATCGATCAATTGCTGGCCAAGGCTGTGGGCAGCCTCGGCCGGCATCTCGCGCAGCGGCCCGTCGATGATGAGCAGCGCCAGCCCGTGCACCGCGCTCCACGCGAGGTATTCGGCATTCGGGCGCCGCGCCGGGTCGAGCACGCCGGCATCCACCAGCCGGTCGATGGCCTTGCCCAGCAGCTGGAACGGGTCCAGTCCACCGGCGCCCGCCTTGCCCGGGCCGAGTTCGCCGCTGCCCTCGTCGGAGATCACGAAGGCCGTGCGGAACAAACCCGGCTCGGCCTGCGCGAAGCGCAGATAGGCGGTGCCGACGGCGCGCACCTGCGCCCGTGCGAAGTCTGCCGGCGGCTGGTCGCAGGGCAGCACCGCCAGCTCCTTTTCCATCGCGGTCGCCGCCGCGGCGAGGGCCGCCTCGCGCACCGCGAGCAACAGCTCCTGCCGGCTGCCGAAGTGCCGGTACGCCGCGTTGGGCACCACGCCCGCGCGCCGCGTGGCCTCGCGCAGCACCACCGCGCCGGGGCCGCCGTCGCGCGCCAGTTCAATGCCCGCGTCCAGCAGCGCCCGGCGCAGGTCGCCGTGGCGATAAGTGCTGCGGGCGGGCGGCAGGCTGTCGGGGGCGTTGTTGAGCTTCATTGCAATTCCATGTGGACACTGTCCATTATCCCTGTTATTCTTTGTGGACGGTGTACACAAAGTAATCCGATTGTTTGCGGCCCATGACACCGGGGGCCTCCGAGTCACCTCTTCAATCCAAAGGAATCGCCATGAAAGTCCAGTCTTACCTCTCGTTCGAAGGCCGCTGCGACGAAGCGCTCGGCTTCTACAAGAAGGCGCTAGGCGCCGAGGTCGTGCAGCTCATGCGCTACAGCGAAGCGCCTGCAGGAGCCCCTTCAGAGAACGCCGAAGCCGGTTGCGCCGGCGGCACGCCCGATGCAAACAAGGTGATGCACGCCGTGTTCCGCATCGGCGACACCGAGCTGATGGCCTCCGATGGCCGCTGCTCGGGACAGGCGAAGTTCGAGGGCATCATGCTCGCGCTCACCGCCAACACCGACACCGAAGTCGTCAAGTGGTTCAACGCACTCGCCGAAGGCGGCCAGGTCATGCAGCCGCTGATGCCGACCTTCTTCACCTCGAACTTCGGCATGCTGACCGACCGCTTCGGCGTGGGCTGGCTGCTGGTCGTCGCGCACCCCACCTGATTCCCCGCACGCTCCAATCCATCTTCCGAAAAAGCTCCCGACATGCTCAAGAAAATCGCCCTCGTCATCGTGCTCGCGATCGCCGCACTGCTGATCTTCGCCGCCACCCGGCCCGACACCTTCCGCGTGGAACGCACTGCGCGCATCGACGCGCCGGCCGACAAGATCTTTCCGCTGATCGACGACTTCCACCGCTGGAGCGCATGGTCGCCCTACGAGAAGCTCGACCCCGCCATGAAGCGCACCTTCGGCGGCACGGCGAGCGGCAAGGGCGCAACCTACGCCTGGGAGGGCAACGACAAGGCGGGCGCCGGGAGCATGGAGATCGTGGAGTCGACGCCTTCGTCGAAGGTCGCGATCAAGCTCGACTTCATCAAGCCCTTCGAAGGCCACAACACGGCCGAATTCACACTGCAGCCCCAGGGCAACGCGACGCAGGTCACCTGGGCCATGCATGGCCCCAGCCCTTACGTTGCAAAGCTCATGGGCATCTTCTTCAACATGGACCAGATGATCGGCAAGGACTTCGAAGCAGGCCTTGCCAATCTCAAGACGGCCACCGAAAAGTAACCCCACAAGGAAACCTCATGTCCCCCATTCACGCCTACCTCACGTTCGACGGCAATGCAGCAGAGGCCATGCGCTTCTACGAGAAGACGCTCGGCGGCACCATGCAGATGATGATGACCATCGGCGAAGCACCCGACACCGAGCAGTTCCCGCCCGAGGCGAAGAAGCGCATCATGCATGCCTCCCTGGCCTACGGCGACGGCATGCTCATGGCCTCCGACTCCATGCCCGGCCAGCCGTACGAAGGCATGAAGGGCTTCGGCGTCGCGCTGACGCTCGATACCGTCGCCGAAGCACGCCGCGTGTTCGACGCCTTTGCCGACGGCGGCACGGTCTCCATGCCCTTCGAGAAGACCTTCTGGGTCGAAGGCTTCGGCATGGTGACCGACCGCTTCGGCACGCCGTGGCTGATCAACGGCGGGAAGCCTCTGGTCTGACCCTTCCTCCCATCGCTCTACAGGAATTGCACTTCCCATGACCAACCAACTCGACAGCCGAAAGCGCTGGCTCGCATTGATGGTGCTGTGCCTCGGCGTTCTGATGATCGTGCTCGACACCACCATCGTGAATGTGGCGCTGCCCTCGATCCGTACCGACCTGGGCTTCACCGAGACCTCGCTGGTCTGGGTGGTGAACGCCTACATGCTGACCTTCGGCGGTTTCCTGCTGCTGGGCGGCAGGCTCGGCGACCTGTACGGCCACCGCCGCGTGTTCCTCGCGGGCCTGGTGCTGTTCACGCTGGCATCGCTGGCCTGCGGGGTCTCGACCTCGCAGGGCCTGCTGGTGGCGGCGCGCGCGGTGCAGGGCCTGGGCGGCGCAGTGGTCTCTGCCGTGTCGCTCTCGCTCATCATGAATCTCTTCACCGAACCGGCCGACCGCGCAAAAGCCATGGGCGTGTACGGCTTCGTGTGCGCGGGCGGCGGCAGCATCGGCGTGCTGCTGGGCGGCCTGCTGACGAGCACGCTGAGCTGGCACTGGATCTTCCTGGTGAACCTGCCAATCGGCGTGGCCGTGTACGCGCTGTGCGTGGCGCTGCTGCCCAGCGCGCGCGGCCATGCGCATGGCGAGAAGCTCGACGTTGCAGGCGCCATCACCGTCACGCTGTCGCTGATGCTCGCGGTGTACGGCGTGGTCAACGGCAACGAGGCCGGCTGGGGCTCCACGCAAACGGTGAGCCTGCTCGGCGCGGCCGTGGTGCTGCTGGCCATCTTCATCGGCATCGAGTCGCGCGTGCAGCATCCGCTGATGCCGCTGGGCCTGTTCAAGCTGCGCAGCGTGTCGGTCTCCAACGTGGTCGGCGTGCTGTGGGCCGCGGCAATGTTCGCGTGGTTCTTCATCTCGGCGCTGTACATGCAGCTGGTGCTGAACTACACGCCCATGCAGATCGGGCTGGCCTTCCTGCCGGCTAACGTGATCATGGCGGTGTTCTCGCTCGGCCTGTCGGCCAAGATCGTGATGCGCTTCGGCATTCGCAAGCCGCTGGCCGCCGGGCTCTGGCTCGCGGCCATCGGGCTGGCGCTGTTCGCGCGAGCGCCGGTCAACGGCAGCTTCGTGACCGACGTGCTGCCCGGGATGATGCTGCTCGGCCTTGGCGCGGGCATGGCCTTCAACCCGGTGCTGCTGGCGGCCATGAGCGAGGTGAGCCCGTCCGATTCGGGCCTGGCCTCGGGCGTGGTCAACACCTCTTTCATGATGGGCGGCGCGCTGGGCCTGGCCGTGCTGGCCAGCGCCGCGGCAGCGCGCAGCGCATCGATGGAAGCGGCCGGCGCGCAGATGCCGCTGGCCCTCACCGGTGGCTACAACCTTGCGTTTCTCGTCGGTGCCGTGTTCGCGGCGGCGGCGGGTTTGATCGGGGCCTTGCTGCTTCGCACCGTCATGCCTGGGCAAATGGAGAACAACGAAAAGGCTGACGGAAAAGGAGCACCCCGGGAGACGGCGGCATCGTGAGCGGCAACACGCCATGCAACCGCCGGTTTTCTTTCTTCAACGGTTCCACTCTTTATTCAGGAGAACACCCATGGCTCGTTATGTAGACGGCTTCATCGTCGCCATTCCCACCGCCAACGTCGAGGCCTACCGCAAGCTGGCGCGCAAGGCCGGCAAGGTCTGGATGGAATACGGCGCGATCGAATACGTGGAGTGCATTGCCGACGACGTGAAGCCCGGCAAGCTGACCTCGTTTCCGCAAAGCGTGAAGCTGAAGACCGACGAGACCGTGGCCTTCTCGTGGATCGTCTACAAGTCGCGCAAGCACCGCGACACGGTGAACGCGAAGGTCATGGCCGACCCGCGCATCGCGGCAATGGACCCGAAGACCATGCCGTTCGATGCGAAGCGGATGATCTTCGGCGGCTTCAAGAGCATCGTCGAACTCTGACCTCGCCCGACACGCTCAGGCCAGGAAGCCGTCATAGACGAGCTTCAGGCCCGTGAGCAACATGCCCAGGTACACGAAGCGATAGAACCAGGTCGCATCGATGCGCCGAGCGATGCGGACGCCGACCCACACGCCGAGGGGCGCGAGCGGCATCAGCACCAGCGACGTGGCCAGCGTGCGAAAGTCGAGCAGGCCGAGCCACGCGTAGGGAATCCACTTGCTGAGATTCACCACGAAGAAGAAGTAGGCCATCGTTGCGGTGAAGACCACCGGCGTGAGCCGCAGCGGAATCACATAGGCATTGATGGGCGGCCCACCCGCATGCGCGATGAAGCTGGTGAAGCCCGACACCGTGGTCAGCACCGCGCCCACGCCGCGCGAAGGCAGCGGGTCATTGGGCTTGGGTGGAAGCAGCAGGCGCTGCGCCAGAAACAGCAACGTGAACACACCGACGATGCCCGCCACCGTGTGCGCCGACAGCATGCGAAACAGCAGCGTGCCGATCACCGTGCCCAGCAGCCCGAACGGAATCAGAAACTTCAGCAGCGAGCGATCGAAGTCGCGCCGGAACGCCGCCAGGCCCAGCACGTCCATAAGCAGCAACAGCGGCATCAGGATGGCGGCTGCCTGCGGCACCGTGACGGCCAGCGCCATCATCGGCACCGCGAGCGAACCGAAGCCCGCGCCGAAACCGCTCTTGCTGATGCCGAGCAGCAGCACGGCGGGAATAGCGACCGCATAGAAATGCGGGTCGGTGATGAGGGGAAAGGCCATGGGCAGAGGAAGCGCAGAAAAAAGCCCACCGGGGCGGCGGGCTTCGCGAGCGTAGCAGGACAGGGCGCGCCATGCAGGCACTCTGGCGCTACTCCGGCTGAATACCCAGCTCACGCACCGTGCGACTCCAACGCTCCACGTCCTTGCGCACCAGCGCGTGCGTGTCAGACTGCGACAGCGCGAGCGGCTTGCCACCGGCCTTCACGAACGAATCCATCACCTCAGGCATTGCGATGACCTTTGCAAGCTCGGCACGCAGTCGCTCCAGCACCGCCGGTGGTGTCTTCGCCGGAGCAAAGAGACCGAACCACGATTCAAGCTCCAGCTTCGCCACGCCAGTCTCGCCAATGGTGGGAACGTCAGGCTGCGTCGGCAGCCGCGATGTACCCGACACCGCAAGCGCCTTCGCATTGCCAGCCACCACCTGCGGCCGCGCCGTCGGCGAAAGGTCGAAGAACAGATCGACCCGACCGCCGAGCAGGTCTTGGTAAGCCGCCTGCGCACCGCGGTACGGCACGTGCGTCAGCTCCACACCGGCCTGCTGCCACAGCGCCGCCGCGATCACATGCTGTCCAGAACCGTTGCCCGCCGATGCGTAGTTGAGCTTCTTCGGGTTGGCTTTGGCAAACGCCACCACGTCTTTCAGCGTGGCCTGCGGCAGGTCTTTCCGCGCCATCAGCGTGTAGCTGTAGGCCACGGCCAGCCCCAGCGGCTCGAAGTCGCGCAGCGAGTCGTAGGGCAGGTTCTTGTACAGCCCCATGTTGAGCGCGAGGTTCGACACCGAGCCGACCAGCAGCGTGTAGCCATCGGCCGGCGCCTTGGCGACGAAGTCGGTGCCGACCACCGTGCCGGAACCCGAGCGGTTGTCGACGATCACGGGCTGGCCCAGTGCGCGCGACAGACGCTCGCCAAGCAGCCGGCCGACAAAGTCGAAGCCGCCGCCGGGTGGCTGCGGCACTACGAGCTTGAGCGGCTTCGAAGGCCAGTCTTGTGCAAGCGCGAGTTTCGGCATGGCGAGCATCGCCAGCGCCGCAGCCATGACGCTGCGGCGGTCGAGTGTGGTGTCCATGGCCGTTCAGCGCTCGAGTGCGCCGCCAGCGAGCCAGCGCGCGCCGCGCTGGTACAGCGCCTCCACCGCCGGCCCCTTGAGCATCGGCATGTCCAGCTTCACCGTGTAGCCGATGCGCTGCTGGATGTAGGCAAGGTGGCGATAGCCTTCGGGCAGGTCGGCCAGCACCGCAGCGTCGAGCTTCACCGTGGCGGCAGGGTCCACCGGGTCGATGCGGTCCTTCTCGTAGATCGGCTGGCGGTGCAGCAGCTTCCATTCGCCGCCGTGCTTTTCCACGAAGTCGTAGAAGCGGCCGGTACACACCACATCGCACAGCACGCCCTCGACCATGCCGCGCTGCGAGATGGTCATCTTGGTCTGCGCGATGGCGCGCTCGTCAGCCACCTCGATGGCCGAGCCGCCCAGAAAGTGCAGGATGCTCACGCCCTTGGCCCAGCCCTCCTGCGTGACGCGGATGAACTCGGTGTACGGGCCCTGGAACCACGTGGCCATCATCACGCCATCGGGGTGCCAAACGGTGGCGAAGCGCTCCCAGTCGCCAGCGTCGCGCCACACGGCCCAGCGTTCGATCATCCGGCGGATCAGCAGCTCCTGCTGCAGGGTGTCTGTCATTTGCGTTGTCTCCTTCATTGTTTTTTGTTTGGATCAGGCAGGCTGCTTCAACGGGTTGAGCACGAAGTCGAAGTCCAGCCGCCAGCGGCCGTTGTCCTGCTTCTTCCATGGCGCGACCAGCGACTGGCGCACCGCGAACACCGCATCGGAGTCGAGCCACTGGTCGCCGTCGCGGAACACGTGGGTGATGAGCCGTTCGTAGCCCGGCGCCTCGATCTTGAAATGCAGATGCGCGGGCCGCCACGGGTGGCGTTTGGTCGCGCGCAGCAGGTCGCCCACGGGCCCATCGACCGGGATCGGATAGGCCTCGGCCAGCACGCTGCGGAAATGCAGCGAGCCATCGGCCGCAGTGCGCAGGCGGCCGCGGTTCTCTGCGTGGTCCAGCCCTTGGTGCTGCACGTCGTAGTGGCCGCCTTCGTCGGCCTGCCACACGTCGACCACCGCATTGGCCACCGGCTCGCCGTCGAGTCCGCACACCGTGGCGAACACGTCGCAGGGCGCGCCTACAGCGCCGTTGGCCACGTCGTCGCCATGCTCGTATTCGGGCGCGCCTTCGAAGTAGAAGGGGCCGAACACGGTGGCCTCGGTGCAGCCGACCGGCTTGTCGTTGTTCATCGCGATGGTGAGCATCGACAGGCCCAGCACGTCAGACAGCAGGATGAACTCCTGCCGCTTGTCGTCGCACTTCTGGCCGGTGGCGGTGAGGTACTGGATGCCCTGGAACCACTCGTCCTCGGTGAGCTTCACCTCGCGGGCGAAGGCGTGCAGGTGCTGCACCAGGCTGGTCATGATCTCGTGCAGGCGCGGGCTGGGGGTATCGGCGAAGCGCGCGAGCACGGCCTGGGTGATGTTGTCCTGGTTGAGGTTGCGCATCGTGGCTGTCTCCATGTTGTCTCGGCGCACTGTAGGCCGCACGCCGTTCGCAC
The DNA here is from genome assembly GCF_059416325.1 of Variovorax sp. GW821-FHT09D05. NCBI lineage: Bacteria > Pseudomonadati > Pseudomonadota > Betaproteobacteria > Burkholderiales > Comamonadaceae > Variovorax > Variovorax sp. GW821-FHT09D05. Next base: position 131,492 of record NZ_JBWKOZ010000008.1, read on the forward strand.
GAAAGCACCAGGGCGCAAATGATTTTTCCGCCCAGCGGAACGGTCGAGCCTGCCCTGCGCCAAAATCGTCCGGCCCTGAAAAACAAGCCCGGAGACACCACCCCATGGACCGCTGGACCGAAATCGCCCTGCTCGTGCAGATCGCCGATGCCGGCAGCCTGAGCCGCGCGGCCGAGGCGCTGGGCCTCTCCAACGCCGCCGCAAGCCGCCATCTGAGTGCGCTCGAAGAAAGGCTGGGCGCGCGGCTGGTCGAGCGCAATACGCGCCGCCTGTACCTCACCGACACCGGCCGCGAGTTCTGCGGCCGCGCCCGCACCATCCTGGCCGACCTGGCGGACGCCGAGTCGACGGTGAACGCCACCGCGCTCAACCCGACCGGCGTGCTGCGCGTGACGGCCTCGCTTTCTTTCTCGATCCATCACATCGCGCCGCTGCTGCGCGAATACACGCAGCGCTATCCGGGCGTGACGGTGCACGTGGAGGCCGCAAACCGCTACTTCGACCTGATCGACAACAACATCGACGTGGCGATCCGCACGCGCGAGTACGAGCCTGATTCGAACGTCACGATCCGCCGGCTCGGCGAGACGCGGCGCATCCTGGCGGCATCGCCGCGCTACTTCGCGCAGCACGGCTTTCCGAAGACGCTGGACGATCTGAAGCAGCACAAGCTGCTGATCTACACCTACGCCAACAACCCGAACGAGCTGCGCTTCAGCCGTGGCGGGGAGACGCACACGGTGTCGGTGACGGGCCTGCTCGAATCGAACGACGGCCAGGTGCTGCGCGCCGCCGCGCTGGACGGCATGGGCATCCTGGTGCAGCCGACCTACATCGTCTACGAAGACATCGTGGCCGGCCGGCTGGTGCCCACGCTGGACGACTGGGACCTGCCGCACCTGACGATCAACCTGGCGTACCCGAGCCGCAAGCACCTGTCGGCGAAGGTGCGCAGCTTCATCGACTTCATGGCGGCGCATTTCGCAAAAATGGACTACGAAAGAAAGTGGACAGGCCACTTCGGCAGCCACTGACCGGGCAAAACGGCCTTTCGCCAAAACATGTGCGTAAACGCACATCCCGCATTTCGGCGGCCTCGCAAACTGGAACCGCAACCGTCGCATTCCGCGGCGGACCCATCGTTTTCCACCAAGCAAGGATCTGCCATGAACACCCAGGCCGCAGCCGCCAACACCCCGCGTGCGCCGATCGCATCGCCGCTTTCCGCCCTCTCCCCCGCCGCGCTGGACGATTCCGGCAAGCTGCTGATTCGCGTGACGATCGGCTTCCTGGTGCTGCTGCACGGCATCTTCAAGCTGTCGGCCGGCGTGGGCTTCATCGGCGGCATGCTGGCCAAGGCCGGGCTGCCGGGTGGGCTGGCCTACCTGGTGTACGTGGGCGAAATCGTCGCGCCGCTGCTGATGATCGCGGGCGTCTTCACCCGCGCGGCCGCCGCCGTGGTGGTCATCAACATGCTGGTGGCCTTCGGCCTGGTGCACATGGCCGACCTGTTCTCGCTGACCAAGCAGGGCGGCTGGGCGCTGGAACTGCAGGGCCTGTACCTGTTCGGCGCGCTGACGGTGGTGCTGCTGGGTGCCGGCCGCTTCAGCGTGGGCGGCGTCAAGGGTCGCTGGAACTGAGCGTCTTCCGGCTCAGTCGGCGTCGCCCCTGACCTGCGAAACCATCAGTTCCAGGCGGGCGACGTCGGCCACCAGCAGGGCCTTGTCGTCCTTGCGCAGCACGCCGCCGCGCACCAGCACGTTCAGTTCGCGGGTGACCTGCTCGCGGTTGGTGCTGATCTGGCTGGCCAGCGCCGCATGCTTGGGAGCCGGCTCCAGCCGGGCCTGATTGCCGTCGATACCGGCAATACGGGCCAGGCGCAGCAGTTCGGCATGCAGCCGGTTCTGCACGCCGAGGGTGCTCAGGTCGATGACGCGCTCCGACAGCTGCCGCACCAGCGACACCAGCCGCAGCATCACGCGCTGGGCCACAAGCGGCTCGTCGTGCAGCAGGGCCATGAAGGCAGCGCGGTCGAGGCTGGCGACCACGCTGGGTTCGAGCGTGACCACGTCGGCGGAGCGCGGGCCGCCGTCGATGGCGGCGATGTCGCCGAAGTGCTCGCCGGCTTCGGAATCGCGGAAAGTCACCTGCCGGCCATTGGCCGAGTAGGTCGTCACCCGCACCCGGCCCGAGACCAGCAGGAACAGGTCGCCCTGCTGCTCGGCGCGCAGCAGCAAGGGCTTGCCGGCTTCCACGCTGTGCCACAGGCATTGCTGGGCCAGCAGGTCCAGGCGCTGGTCTGAAAGGCCTTCGAGCAGCGCGATCTGGCGCAGCGCGAGGCTGGAGCGGGGGGTGAGTTCAGGTTTGGCCATGCCAGGCTAGGTAGGGGCGCGCGGATTATGCTCGGGTGCCGCTTCGAACCCGTTCATGGACAGACGTTCCCCTCACGCCCCCCCTTTTTCCCTGAGACCGCCGACACGGCGCAATCTCCGCTGGGCGAGCGGGCTGGTGCTGATGGCCTACATCACGGCGCATCTGCTGAACCATTCGCTGGGCATCTATTCCTTTGCCGCGGCCGAGACCGTGCTGCGCGGCGTGCAGAAGTTCTGGCACAGCCTGCCAGGCACCGTGCTGCTGTACGGCGCGGCCGCCACCCACCTGGCGCTGGCCGTGGTCGCCCTGTGGGAGCGCCGCACCCTGCGCATGCCGCCGCTCGAAGGCCTGCGCGTACTGCTGGGCTTTGCGCTGCCGCTGCTGCTGGCCGCGCACCTCACTGCCATGCGCGGCGCCTACCTGGCCTATGGCATCGAGGGCTCGTATGTGCGCGTGGTCTGGGGGCTGTGGGACTGGCAGGGCGCGGCCGCACAGCTGCTGATGATGCTGGCGGCCTGGGTCCACGGCTGCCTGGGCCTGCATTTCGCACTGCGGGCGCAGCCGGCCTGGCGACGCTTTTCCTACCTGCTGCTGGCCATTGCGGTTGTGCTGCCGCTGACGGCGGCGATGGGCTTCGTCTCCATGGGGCGCGAGTTCCAGTGGAGCGGCGTGCCGCCCACCGTGCTTCCCACGCCCGAGCAAGGCAAGGCGCTGAATACGGCCGAAGGCAACATCAAGTGGTTCTACGGGCTGGCGCTGGTCGCGCTGCTGGGGGCGCGCTGGGGGCGCAACAGCTTCGCGCGCTGGTCGCGGCAACCATCGGTCACGCTGCGCTACCCCGGCCGCACGGTGCAGGTGCCGCGCGGCTGGAGCGTGCTGGAAGCGAGCCGCTCGCACGGCATCGCTCATGTGTCGATCTGCGGCGGACGGGCGCGCTGCTCGACCTGCCGCGTGCGCGTGGCCGGCCCGGTCGAGCACATCGGCGAACCCGGCCGCGACGAGCAGCGCACGCTCGAACGCGTGCGCGCGCCGGCCGACGTGCGCCTGGCCTGCCAGCTGCGCCCGCGCGGCGACGTCGAGGTCACGCCTCTGTTCGCGCCGCTGCCCAATGAAGGCCGGCCCGCGCCGGTCGGCAGCTTCGGGCGCGAGCGCGACGTGGCGATCCTGTTCGTCGACCTTCGGCGCTGGTCGGGCCTGTCGGAGCGGCAGTGGCCCTTCGACCTGGCCTATGTGCTCGACCGCTACTTCGCCACCGTCGGTGCGGCAGTGCGCGAAAGCGGCGGCGTGCCGAACCAGTTCATCGGCGACAGCGTGATGGCGATCTTCGGGCTCGAATGCGACCTGCCCACCGCTTGCAGGCAGGCACTGCACGCGACCGAGCTGATCGGCCAGCGCATGGATGCATGGAGCGAAGGCTTCGAGGCGCAGTTCGGCCAGCGGCTGGAGTTCGGCATGGGCCTGCATGCGGGCCGTGCGGCGGTGGGTGAAGTGGGCTATCTGGAAACCACGACCTTCACGGCCATCGGTGAAGTGGTCAACACCGCGAGCCGGCTGCAGGACCACTCGAAGACGGCCGCATCGCGCCTCGTCGTCTCGCTGTTCGCGGCCGAGCAGGCCGGTGTTGCGGAGGCCATGGGCGCGATCGAAACGCTCACCGTGCGGGGACGCTCCGAACCTCTTGCGGTGCTCTACGCACCGCACAGCGCTGCTCCTCTGTAGTTGCCGAAAGCGGTGCGCAAACGCACAGCGCAAACCACGATGCGATTTCACACTGCATCCCGTGGCAACGACGAATGTCCGCCGCCCACACTGACAGTCAAAGGGACTCGCATCATGAACACCAAGCAACTCATCGCCATCTCCGCCGCCGCATTCGCCATGCTCGGCGCAGCAGGCGCGCACGCTGAAACCTACGAAGGCGCGCACGCCATCACCTCGTCCGCCAGCCGCATGGACGTGCAGGCCGAAGCCGTGGCTGCCACGCGCGCCGGCAACTCCTACTCCGACAGCGCCGCTGAAGGCACTGTGGCCGTCAACTCCACGCTCGACCGCAGTGCGGTGCGCGACCAGGCCGTGGCCACCGCTCACGACCCGCTGCAAAGCCTGGACCGCCGCGCGTTCTACCGCGACCAGGTGCCCTCGGCCTACAGCAAGCCGACGGTGTCGTTCACGCGCCAGGCCGGCCTGTAAGCGGCGACGCGGCCCTGCCGCAAATCAGGGCCGCACACCTTCCCACGCGTTCTGCAGCAAGGCACGAATCGCATCGCGCTCCAGAGGGCGCGGATTGGGGTACTGGTTCTTCAGCGCATGCTCGCAGGCCAGGTCGAGATCGGATTCCTTCATGCCGATGTCGCGCAACGCAACCGGCGCACCGTTGTCGCGTGCAAGGTCGTACACGGCTTGCGCGGCAGTGCTTCCCCCAAGCGCCTGCGCGATACGCGCCATGGCCTGCGGCGCCGCTTCGGCGTTGTAGGCCAGCGCATGCGGCAGCACGATGGTGTGGGTCTCGGCATGCGGCAGATTGAAGCTGCCGCCCAGCGTGTGGCACAGCTTGTGGTGCAACGCCATGCCGACATTGCCGAGCACCGTGCCGCAGAGCCAGGCGCCATAGAGCGCGTCGCTGCGGGCACTCGCATCCTTGGGCGTGGCACGGATCGCCGGCAACGCGCGGCCCAGTGCTGCAATGCCTTCCTGCGCCATCAGGTCCATGATCGGATTCGAATCGACCGCGTAGAGCCCTTCGGCCGCATGCGCGATGGCGTTGATGCCGCTGGTCACGCTCATGCCCACGGGCAGGCCCAGCGAAAGCTCGGGGTCGTAGATGACGGTGCGCGGCAGCACCTTGAAATCCTTGCCCGTCTTCTTCATGCCGGCTTCGGTGATGCCGTAGATCGGCGTCATCTCGGAGCCCGCGTAGGTTGTAGGGATGGCGAGGATCGGCAGGCCCGAGTCGAGCGCGATGGCCTTGCCCAGCCCGGTGGTGGAACCGCCACCGATGGCCACGGCGCAATCCGCGCCCAGCCGGGCGGCCACTTCCCGCGCCTCACGCGCCGTTTCGATCGGCACGTGCATCACGGCACGGTCGAACACACCGGCCGCGTGCGCGCCGAGCATGTCGGCCACGCGCTCGGCCTGCGGGCGCTGCTCGGGCGTGGACAGCACCAGGGCCCGGCGCGCGCCGAGCAGGTCGATCTCGCGCGCCAGGTGCTGCAGCGAGCCCGCGCCGAACACCACCCGCTGGGGCACGCTGGTGTAGACGAACGATGGTGTGGTCATGGCTTTTCCTGTCTGTCTCTCGAATGTTCATGAACGGCCGATGCCGGGCATCACGATACGCCGGCGGCCCGCCGGGCGAGTGTCCCGCCGGGCCGCCTACTCATTCAACGACAGGAACGGAAAGGAGTTTTCCGCTCAGCTTCGATTGCCGGCCGTCCTCTCGCCGGCGCCCGCCTGAACGATGAGCAGCAGAAAGCCGCCGGCCATGGCCACGTTCTTCAGGAAATTGTTGAGCTGCGCATTGAACTGCGCCGCGTCGGCGGCCCAGAACGCGTGCGCCGCGAAGGCCGTGGCCAGCGTGAACAAGGCCAGCGCGCCGGCAACCCATTGCACGCGCCAGCCGGCGATCAGCAGCAGCCCGCCGCCGATCTCGAGTGCGATGGTCAACGGCAGCACCACGTCGGCCAGCGGGATGCCGAGCTTGGCGAAGTAGCCGAGCGTTGCGCCATAGGTCATGAGCTTGCGCACGCCCGCGACCAGGAAGATCACCGCCATCAGCACGCGGGCGGCCAGGGTCCAGCCGCGAAAGGGTTCGTTTGTCGTCATGTCGTTTCCTTGAATTTCACGCGACCTTCTCGTCGCCCAGGCAGTTGGCGGCCGTCCAGCCGTAGAGCCATTCGAGCGCGTCGTAGAAGCGCTCCTGCGGCCTGCCCGTCCACATGCTGTTGCGCACCAGTCGCTCGACGCCCTTGGCGTGGTAGATGCGGCCCATCTCGCGGGCCGAGAGCACGACACGCGCGGTGCGGGCAACGCGGGAGCGTTCGTACAACGCCAGCGCGCGCGGCCAGTCGCCCTCTTCGCGGCGCAGCGCGAGGCCCAGCGTCACGGCGTCCTCGCAGGCCATGCACGCGCCCTGCGCCAGGTACTGCACCATCGGGTGCGCCGCATCGCCCAGCAGCGTGGCGCGGCCGAAGGTCCATTGCTCGATGGGGTTGCGGTCGGCTGTGGAATAGCGCTTCCACGCTTTCGGAATGCGCAGCAGCTGCTGCACCTGCTCGCAGGTCAGGCGGAAGTAGCGCTGCACCTCCGCCGGGTCGCCGTCCATCGAACCCCACTCCTCGGGCTGGTCGCTGTGGAAGGTGACCGCCATGTTGAACTTGTCGCCGCCCTTCAACGGGTAGTGCACCAGGTGGCAGTTGGGCCCGACCCAGATGCATGGCGCGGTGAAGCGCAGCGCCTCGGGGAAGTCGGCCGTGTCTATCACGGCACGAAACACCACATGGCCCGATACGCGGATGCTGTCGCCCACGTACTGTTGGCGCACCGCCGAGCGCACGCCGTCGCAGCCGATCACGGCCTGGCCTTCGTGACGGCCGCCCTGTGCATCGATCAGCGTCACGCCTGCGTCGTCCTGCTCGATGTGCACGACCTTGGTCGAGGTGAGGAACTCGATGCCTTCTGTCGTGGCCTTCACGCCTTCGAGCAACGCGCCATGGATGTCGGCGCGGTGGATCACCGCATAGGGGTTGCCGAAGCGCTCGCGAAAGCGATCGGACAACGAGATGCTCGCCACGCGCTTCGCGTCGATGGCGTCGAACATCACCATCTCTTCGGTGTAGACCGCCTTGGCGCACAGATGCTCGCCCACGCCCAACGCGTCGCAAGCCGCGAAGGCGTTGGGGCTGAGCTGGATGCCGGCGCCGATCTCCCCGATCTGGCCCGCCTGCTCGATCACCTTCACGCGATAGCCCTCGCGCACCAGTGCCAGCGCAGCTGCGAGCCCGCCGATGCCGCCACCGGCCACGAGCACGGGACGGGTGTCTTTCACGGTGCGCATGTCACTTCAATCCGAACAGCTTGCGCGCGTTGTCGCGGCCGATCTTCTGGCGGTCGTTCTCGCTGATCTCGCACTTGTCGAACCAGCGGGCCGCGTCCTCATGCTTCTCGAACGGGTAGTCGACCGAATACATGATGCGGTCCGCCCCCACCTCGAGCATCGTCGACAGCAGCGTGGGCGTGCGGAAGTTGCCGCTGGTCGTGATGTGCACGTTGCTGCGCAGGTAGTCGCCGATTTCCTTGTCGCAGGGCATGCCGCGGCGGCCCTTGCGCAGGATGTGGTCGACGCGCCAGATGTTGAAGGGAATGCCCTCGCCGAAGTGGCCGAGGATCATCTGCAGATCGGGATGCCGGTCGAACAGGCCGCTCGACATGATGCGCAGCGCATGCAGGCCGGTCTCCACCGCGAAGGCCCAGGTGGGGCCGGTGAGCCAGTGCGCACCTTCGTAGATGGGCTCGCGGCTCAGCAACGGGTCGCGCGGGTGCATGTAGAAGGGTTTCTTCAATGCAGCGGCGACAATCCAGAAGTCGGCGAAGCGCGGGTCGTCGCAATAGACGACGGTGTTCTCGTCGCCCACCTGCGAGAAGCCGTTGACCAGGAAGCCGTGGAAGCCCAGCTGCGTCACGCAGCGCTCCAGCTCGCGCGCGGCCGCCTCGGGGTCTTGCATGGGCAACGCCGCGAACCCACCGAAGCGCGTGGGATGGCGCTTCGTCTGCTCGGCCAGCACGTCGTTGGCGCGCTGCGCGACTTCGACGGCGCGTTTCGCATCGGGAATGGCCTGCACCGCCGGCGAGTTGAGCGAGAGGATCGACAGCTCGGTGCCCCACTCGTCCATCTGCTCGAGGCGCTGCTGCTCGAAGTCGAGCAGGTTGTTCTTCAGGCCCTGCCATACCTCGGGGCGGGCGTATACCTGCGAGTCGGCGATCGTCAGGTCGATCGCGAAATGCTCTTCGAGCGCTATCTTGTTCTTCATCGATGAATCACTCCGGTTTGATGTTGAGCTTGTCCAGCACGTCCTGCCAGGTCTTGCGGTCGTCGGCGATGTAGCGCGCCAGCTGTTCGGGAGTGCCCGGGCGCGGGTAGGTGCCCAGCTCGCGCGACTTGGCCACCACGTCGGGCAGCAGCAGCGCCTCGTTCATGTCCTTGTTGAGCTTCGCGAGCACCTGCGGATCGATGCCCTTCTTCGCGATGACGGCGAACCAGCCGTGCGCCACCGCACCGGGCACTGTCTTGCTCGCAAGCGGGAACTGCTCCAGCCCGGCCTCGACGCGGTCGCCCATGCTGGCCAGCACGCGCATGCGCCCGCCCTGCACGTTGCCGGCGACCACGTTGTAGGTCTCGACCATCATCTGGGTCTGCCCGCCCAGCGTGGCCTGCATGGCCTGTGCACCGCCCGGGTAGTGCACTTCGAGAAACTGCGCGCCCGACTGCAGCCCAAGCAATGCCGAAGCCAGGTGCGGCGCGGTGCCGCGGCCGTTGTCTGCCACCTCGATGCCCTGCGGCTTGGCGCGTGCGGCGGCGATGAAGTCAGCGAGCGTCTTGTAGGGCGAATTGGCCGGCACCGCGAGCATGAAGGGCGCGACGGCCGCGAGCGTGACCGGCACGTAGTCGCGGTTGAAGTCGTAGGTCACGCCCTTGATGGTGCTCGGCGCCACCGAGATGGCCGAGCCCTGCACAAAGCCGAAGGTGTAGCCATCGGCAGGCGCAGCCAGGATCGCGTTCATGCCGATCACGCCGCTGCCGCCGGGCTTGTTGTCGACGATCACGCCCTGTCCCCACTTCTCGCCGAGCTTGGCGCCCACATGGCGGATCAGCACGTCGGGCGCCGACCCCGCGGGGAACGGCACCACGAAGCGCACCGCCTGCTGGGGCCACTTGGCAGCCGTTCCCTGAGCGGTTGCCAGAGGCATCGTTCCCAGGAAAGACAGTGCAATGGCGCATGCGCCGATAGCTCGTCGTAAAGGCTTCAGGCTCATGATCGTCTCCGTATTTGCTTGATTATTCAAGTAATTGCGGCGGACTATATACTTGATTGTTCAAGCATGTCTAGATGAAAACCCTGCCCCAAGATCACGACCTCGAGAAGGCCATTCCCTTCCTGCTGGCACGCGCCGGCGCGCGCATGGGCAATGCCTTTGCGAAGGCATTGAAGCCCTACGGACTCAGCCTCAGCGAATGGCGCGTGTGTGCGTCGCTGCAGCACACGCCGCGGCAAACGCTGTCTGAACTGGCCACGCACGCGTCGACCGACCTGTCGGCGCTGTCGCGCATCGTCGACCGACTGGCGGCGAATGAACTGGTGGCGCGCGAGAAGTGCGACACCGACAAGCGCGCGGTGCGCATCGCGCTCACGGAGCGCGGCCTCGCGCTGACCTGCGAGCTGATTCCGCTCGCGCAGCACTACGAGGCGGTGGCCACCTCGGACTTCAGCGCGGCGGAAGTGAAGACGCTGCGCGCGATGCTGCTGCGCCTGTACGCCAACGCGACGCCGCTGGCCTGAGCTAGGCCGGCGAGACCTGCACCGTCGAAGCCTGGCGGCTCTCGGTGATCGCGAAGCGCACCGGCAGGAAGCGCTCGATCACCGCGCAGTTGGTGCGCGTGTGCTCCGTCACCTCGCTGCAGGTAAAGGCACAGGCCTTCTTGCTCTGCCACGCCGCGAGCGCCAGCAGCAACGCCAGCTGATCCGCAAGGTGCGGGCCGACCGCGGCCTCGCTCTTCTGGAACGCGCGCAGCTCCTTCACCAGCCCGTGCGCCACCTGCTCGGCGCTCAGCGACTTCTCGCCGAAGGCCGTGAAGACCTCGGTGACATGCTCGTACGCCAGCGTGGCCATCAGCGCATTGCCGGGGCCTTCGTTCTGGCGCACCGCGCCGAAGCGCAGCTGCTCGCCCGACCAGCCCATCGCGCCGCCCAGCGTATCGAGCTCACGCGTCGGCACATGGCGCGGCAGGCCGGGCGCCAGGCATTCGGCGTAGTTCGACTGGTGCGCGCCGCGCGCCATCAGATCGAAGGGCTGCAGCGCGCCGGCCGCCGGCACGATGGTCGCTTCGACCTCGCCGCCGCCGGCCGGATAGAAGCCGCAGCGGCGCAGCGTCAGTTGCAGGTCCGCGCCCAGGCGGCGCACCAGCGGCGCGAAGGCACGCTCCAGGAAGTGGAACGGCGGCGCCATCGGGTTGTGCGTACCGCCGCTCAGGTGCACACGGCTGGTCGCGCCAGCAAGCAGCAGCGGTGGCAGCACGGTCTGCAGCACCAGCATGCAGCTGCCCGCGCTGGCAATGGCGAAGCGGTACTCGCCCGCGCGCACCGGGCCGGGCTGGAAGCGCAGCGACTGCGAACCCAGCTCCGCGCCTTCAACCTGCGCGCCACTGATTTCGGCAACCGCGTTCACGCACGCAAGGTGCTGGCGCATCAGCCCCGGCTTGGCGCGGCCCGCGCGGATCTTCTCGATGGTCAGCGGCTGGCCCGTGACCACCGACAGCGCGAGGCTGGTGCGCAGGATCTGGCCGCCGCCCTCGCCTTGCGAACCGTCGAGTTCAATCATGTGCGGCCTCCGTCTTTGCCTTCTCGAAGCGCAGCACCGTCTCGTGCAGGAATGCATCGAGGCCGGCCTCTTCGGCCTGCGGCAGCGGCGTCACCGGCTCCGCCGCATTGGCCGCCAGCTCGGATTCGATGAACGCGTGGATGCCGGGCCAGCGCGGGCTGGTCGCGGCTTCGCCCGCGCGCATCTTCACTTCGAGCAGCGCGTTGATCTCGTCGATCAGCGCCGCATCGCGCGCCGGGTCGAGCGTGCGCTGCGCCAGGTCGGCGAAGCGCATCGGCGGCACGCCGGGCTGCGAGCGGATCCAGCGCGCGGCCAGCAGCGGGCGCAGCACGTAGAGGTATTTCTTGTAGCGCACCTCGTCGGCCTGCAGGTGCTCGCGGAAATTCTTCTTCGCCATCGAGCTGTAGTGATGCCAGCCGCGCGCGTTGGAAAACACCGCCTCCGACAGGGCGCGGAAACGCGGCATCGCCACCACGTCGTCGCGGTACACGATGGGCGAGCGCAGCCATTCGAGCAGCGTCGGGTTCGACTCGCGCATCAGGCCTAGCGCCTTGCGCAGGTCCCAGCCGTTGATGTCGAGGTCGCCGCTGATCGGCACCTCGATCACGTCGCGGCGCGGCGTCACCGTGAGGTACCACGGCAGGCGGTTGACGTAGATGAAGCGCACGTCGTAGTCGCTGTCGGGTGAGGCAAAGCCCCAGCCGCGGCTGCCGGATTCGCAGGCGAAGAGCACGGTCACGTCATGCTTCGCTTCGATGTCGCGCAGGGCCTCCATGATCTGCGCGCGCATGGCGGGCTCGATCGGGTGGGCGGAGCGCAGGAATTCTTCTTCGGTACTCATCTTCGATTCTTCTTTCTTCTTTTCTCTCGTCAGGCCCGCGTGACTGTCACCTTGCCGGCACTGTCGAGCTCGTACACGTCCAGGTCATTGGCCAGGAACGCATTGCCGCTGTAGTGCGCCTGCGCCTCGGCCATCAGCGCCGTCATACCCTCTTCGTTCTGGTGGCGCGCGCTGAAATGCGTGAGGATCAGGTTCGGCACTTCGACGGTTTGCGCAAACTCGGCCAACAGGCGCGCGGAACTGTGCATCGGCCCGGGGCCGACCTTGTCGAGCGCGTCCTGCGTGAAGGTGGCTTCGTGCACCAGCAGTTGCGCGCCCTTGCAGGCATCGCGCAGCAGCGCGGGCTCGGCGTTGTCGCCGCCCAGCACCGCGGTGGCCGTGTCCACCTGCGTGTCTGCATAGTCGGCACTGCGGAGCACCTCGCCGTTGAAGGGCACGTCTTCGCCGGTCTGCAGCGCGCGCCATGCGGGCCCTGGCGGCAGGCCGATGGCACGCAGCGCATCGGCCTTCAGCCGCGAGCGGCGAGTCTCGACCTGCACGCGGTAGGCGTGGCTGGGCACCCGGTGCCGCAGCACATCGCGGTCGATGCGCACGCCGGGCGCTTCGTATACCAGCGGCTGGTCTTCAAGATCAACGTGCTCGACCTCGTAGGGCAGATGCAGGTCGGTCAGTGCGCGCGTGGCTTCGAACCACTCCCACACCGGCAGCGGCGCGATCAGCTTCAGCGGCTTCGTGCGCTTGCCCATGCCCGCGCTCGCGAGCAGGCCCGGCAGGCCGTAGCAATGGTCGCCGTGCACATGCGTGATGCAGATGGCGACCAAGTCGTTCAGAGACAGCGGCGTTTGCAGCAGGCGATGCTGCGTGCCCTCGCCGCAGTCGATCAGGAACCAGTCGGCGTTGAGCACCGTCTGCACGGCGAGGCCGGAGACGTTGCGGTGGCGCGTGGGGGTGCCTGAGGAGGTCCCCAGGAAAGTCAGTTTCATCATCACGTCGATCGCTCCCTGTACATCAGTGCGCTTCTCGCGGCGTCTGCAGCGACCCGCTCCCAACCAAAGTATCGGCGTCCGCCTTCCGGACGAGCCGCCATGAACGCATGGAGCCTTGCGAGATTCTCCGCGCCTCCCCAACGACCGAGCGTCTGAATCGCTACGACACGCAGGCTCCACCACTTGCTTTGCAGTGCGGCTTCGATTTCGGCTTCGGCTTGCGCATTCGGCTTCGTTGCGCCCAACGCACGCAGGCGATCCGTCTGCTCGCGCAGAAGGTTCGCGCCCGGCCCGGTGTTCCGCAAGCACTGGCGACGCGCGCGGCGGCATGCAAGGCAACGCACCGCCCGGCTATCGATGGCGCCGTGCACTACCTCGTACCACCACTTCTGTTGCTTGGCGGTCCACACCTCTTCGGCACCGCAATCGCGGCAGGTGAAAGGGCGCGCTACGTAGAAGGCAGGCAGCATTCCATACGTGTTGTTATGCAGCTGCAAAACGAGCCGATCCGCCAGCTCCCGTCCAGGCGAGTATTCGTCGTCGGTCCGCAGCGGCCGGACATCCTGCGCGCGCAGGCGTGCAGCCTGTGCGAGAGCGCGATTGAGGCGATGCGCCTTGATCTCGGCGCGGCGTTGTTTGTTGCTCTTCATTTTTCTTCGAACCCTCGTAATGCGACGCTACGAAGGCGGGCCCGCTTCTCGCGGGCCCTTTCCCCTCCTACAGCATCACGTTCAACCTTTCACACAAACAACCTGCTTGAGCGTGTAAACCACCTCCACCAAGTCTTTCTGCGCATCCATCACCGCGTCGATGTCCTTGTAGGCCATCGGAATCTCGTCGATCACGTCGGCGTCTTTTCGGCATTCCACGCCTTCGGTCGCGGCGATCTGGTCGGCCACCGTGTAGAGCTTCTTCGCCTTGGTACGGCTCATCTTTCGACCGGCGCCGTGGCTGCAGCTCATGAAGCTCTCGGGGTTGCCCTTTCCGCGCACGATGAAGCTCTTGGCGCCCATGCTGCCGGGGATGATCCCCAGCTCGCCAGTCTTTGCGCTCACCGCGCCCTTGCGGGTGATGAGCACGTCTTCACCGAAGTGCGTTTCGCGGCTCACGTAGTTGTGGTGGCAGTTCACCGCTTCCACGTGCGCCTCGAAGGGCTTGGTGATGACCTTGCGCACGGCCGCGACCACGCGCTGCATCATCACTTCGCGGTTCGCACGCGCGAACTTCTGGGCCCAGCCCACTGCACGCACGTAGTCGCCGAAATACTGGGCACCTTCCTCGAAGTACGCCAGATCCTGATCGGGCAGGTTGCGCTGGTGCAGCTCGGCGTCTTTCTTCGCAAGCTCGATGAAGTGCGTACCGATGGCGTTACCCACGCCGCGCGAACCCGAGTGCAGCATGAACCACACGGAACCCGCTTCATCCAGGCACACCTCGATGAAGTGGTTGCCCGTACCCAGCGTTCCCAGGTGCTTGTGGTTGTTGGTGTTCTTCAGGCGCGGGTAGTCTTCGCAGATTGCGTCGAACTCGTCCTTCAGCGCACCCCACGCCACGTCGGTTTCGTTCGGTGGCGTTTCCCACGAGCCTTTATCGCGGCCCATGCGCTTGGGGTTCGAGCCGTGTGGCACGGCCTTCTCGATCGCGCCGCGCAGCGGTCCCAGGTTGTCGGGCAGGTCGTTGGCATGCAGCGTGGTCTTGCACGCCATCATTCCGCAGCCGATGTCCACGCCCACCGCGGCCGGGATGATGGCCTTGAAGGTCGGGATCACCGACCCCACGGTCGCACCGATGCCGTAGTGCACGTCGGGCATGGCCGCGATGTGCTTGAACACGATAGGCAGGCGCGCGGCGTTCTCGAGCTGCTTCTGCGCTTCGGCTTCCACGGGCACGCCGCGGGTCCACATCTTCACGGGCACGCCGTTTTCGACTTCGTGGAGGTTGTAGTTCTGTTCCATTTCTTTTCTTTCTGTCTGTCTATCTATTCTTTACGACCAACTGGTGGACACGGCGGGATTCGAACCCGCATCAATACGGCGACCATGGTTCTTGAGTCCGATGGCCCAGTCGACGATTGGAAACGCGCGCCAGTGACAGACCCGTCATCGGAGCCAGCACCTGCATCCTCAACCTTGCTCGTCAACCGACTTTCCCGCCGTACCTGGTCTTACCCAGGCTGCCGGCAATATCAACATTTTTGGCAGTGGCGCTCCCTTCTGTGCCTGCGTGCCCGTATCTCTCTCTGCCTATCGCTCAGGAACCGCTTGGCCGAAGCGTCACCAGCCCGTTGAGCACCTGGTCCAAGCCGCCGATCACGGAGATCTTGTCGATCCGCTCGGCCACCCGCTCCAGCGTTTCGAGTTCCTTCATTCGCAACGCGACGGGGTTGCCCTCCATCACCTTGGCGGTGTTCAGCAGCGAGCGCGTGGCCGCGGTTTCCTCACGGCGACGGATCACGTTGGCCTGGGCCGACTTCTCGGCCTCCACCACCTGGGCGAGGATGGTCTTCATCTCGCCGGGCAGGATGATGTCCTTCACGCCCACGCTCTCCAGCGCAATGCCAGTACCTTCCAGCCGCTCACGCACCTGCGCCAGCACCGTCTGGTCGATGGCTGCCTTGTTCTCCAGCAATGCGTCGAGCGTCTGCTCGCCGACGGCTGCACGCAGCCCGAACTGCAGCTCGCGGTACACATGCTCGGCAGGCTTCGGCATCTGCGCCATCGCCTGCCGCACATCGGTGAAGCGCCACACTGCCGACATGTTCAAGCGCAGGCCCACCTTGTCGCGGGTCAGGATCTCCTGGCCGCTCACTTCGGCAATCTGCGCACGCAGGTCCACACAGGACACGGCCACTTGACGGTTGAAGCGCCAGAAACCGTGGTTACCCGGCGGCAGCAGCTCCTGCATCTGGCCCTGCAGCGTCAACACGCCGACATGGAACTCGGGCACCTGGACCAGCAACACACCGTCGAGGCCAGCCACCGCACGCGGACGCAGGGCCACGCTCTGCAGCTTCGAAACCAGCTCAGCCGGCAGACGCGCATCGTCGGCCACGTCGATCACGTCGACGCGCTGCTCACGCAGACCGCGCCAGTACAGCTTGCGCGTGGCAGGCGGCAGGATCTGCACCAGCACGCCGTCTTCCAGGCGCAGGCCGACTTCGGCCTCACCAAGCGACACGTGCACAAACTCACGCTCGACCAGTTCGGGCTCGCGCGCCAGGAAGTAATCGGCCAGCTCGTGCTCGAACGCCGGCTGGGCGAGCGCGAAGCGCTCCAGTTCGATGCGGTCGAAACGCGAGAACACCCAGTGCTTGCCCGCGCCGAGCAGTTGCTCGAAATCGCCATTGCGCAGCAGCAGCGCGCGTTCGTTCTTCTTGATCGTGATTCGGTTGAAACCCAGCATTTTTTCTACTCCCACTCGTTGTTCAGTTCGGTTATTCGTTTCGTTCAGTCACTCAATCCAGGCCCTCGAAAGGGCAGGCGGCGGGCACTGCGGTAGCCAAGGCCTGACGTGCAGCGGTCGCGCGGTTCGGTAGGTGCCTCCCGTCGTCGCATGTGCAACGCCGTCACTTCCCTCGCCGTCGATGGCTGCACGCAGTTCCTTGCCACACACGCGGTGCGCAAGCCGCCTGCGCTTGGCACGGTGTCGCGCGCCGCAAGGCATTTGCATGCCCTGCGCCATCGCTCCGGTGTGCCGGGGCGGAGGGGCTTTCGCCCCCATCAGATGGCGGTGCAAGCACCGCCGGGTTTTTCGCGGGAATCGAACCCGCAACGCCATGTGGTCAACACGGTGCTCAACCATGAGCAAAACTGGAACAAGCCCAGTTGCCAGCCAGTTCAGCTGCGGCATACGGCAAACCCAAGGACAGACCTGGCTTGCTGCACCGGGCCGCTTTCATGCGGCACCTGCGAGCGGTTGAACTGCATCCTGACGGGTGATCTATTGCAGCCAGCGTGCCAGCTTGGCGCTGTTGCGGGCCGGCGTTGAACAAGTTGTTGATATGAAAGGAGAAATTCTTTTCTCAGCGCCATTGCTCGCGATATCAAGCTAGATAGAATTCACATTCATTTATAAATTCAGCTAGTTTTATATCTATGAAGCCAATCGTCGTCATCGGCTTCCTCGGCACCCAGCTCGATGCCGGCCAGGGCGCGGGCCGCTGGAACAAGTGGCGCCCCACCGTCTCGCTCGCGCAGCACGAGGACATGGTCGTCTCGCGCATGGAGCTGCTCTACACGCTGCGGCACAAGGCGCTCGCGGAAGTGGTCAAGGCCGACATCGCCGCCGTGTCTCCCGAGACCACCGTCAACCTCGTGCCGCTCGACCTTGCGGACCCGTGGGATTTCGGCGAGGTCTACACGCGCCTGTACGACTGGGCGCGCAGCTACAGCTTCGACACCGAGCGCGAGCAGTACTGGACGCACATCACCACCGGCACGCACGTTGCACAGATCTGCATGTTCCTGCTGTCGGAATCGCGCGTGGTGCCCGGCGTGCTGGCACAGACTTCGCCGCCCAGGAAGCAGCGCGAAGGCGAGGCCGGCAAGTGCACGCTGATCGACCTCGACCTGTCGCGCTACGACGTGATCGCGCGGCGCTTCGATGCAGAGCAGCGCGATGCGGTCGCGTTCCTGAAGAGCGGCATCGCCACGCGCAACGCACGCTTCAATGCGCTGATCGACGAAATCGAACGCGTGGCCGTGCGATCGCGCGCGCCGATCCTGCTGATCGGGCCGACGGGCGCTGGCAAGTCCTTCCTGGCGCGGCGCATGTTCGAGCTGAAGCAGGCGCGGCACCAGATGACGGGGCCATTCGTGGAAGTGAACTGCGCGACGCTGCGAGGGGACGGGGCGGCGTCCACGCTGTTCGGGCACAAGAAGGGCTCCTTCACCGGAGCGGCAAGTGATCGTGCGGGCCTGCTGCGCACTGCGCACCAGGGCGCACTCTTCCTCGACGAGATCGGCGAACTCGGGCTCGACGAGCAGGCAATGCTGCTGAAGGCGATCGAAGAGAAGCGCTTCTTTCCAGTGGGCGCAGACAAGGAAGTGGAGAGCGATTTCCAGCTCATCGCCGGCACCAACCGCGACCTGCGCAGCGACGTAGCCGAAGGCCGATTCCGCGAGGACCTGTTCGCACGGATCAACCTCTGGACCTACGACCTGCCGGGCCTCGCGCAGCGCCCCGAGGACATCGAGCCCAACGTCGATCACCTGCTGGCCATTCACGCAACGGAGAACCATCGCGTGGTGCGCTTCAACGCCGAGGCACGCGCTGCCTACCTGCGCTTTGCACAGAGCGGCGAGGCGATCTGGAGCGGCAACTTCCGCGACCTGTCGGCGAGCGTGACGCGGCTGGCGACACTGGCCGATGGCGGGCGCATTCCAGTGGCACTGGTAGAGGCGGAGATTGCGCGGCTGCGGTGGCTGTGGAAGCACCAGGGGCCGTCGGCAGTCGCGGGCGGCGACGTCGATCTCGATGCGCTGCTCGGCGAAGAGCGCGCAGCAGCGCTCGACCTGTTCGACCGCCTGCAGCTCGAAGCGGTGGTGCGCGTCTGCCGGCAATCGCGCAGCCTGTCCGATGCGGGCCGCCAGCTCTTCCAGGCCTCGCGCGCGCAACGCAGCGTGGTGAACGATGCGGACAGGCTGCGCAAGTACCTCGTCAAGCACGGGCTCGACTGGGGCCAGATCGCCAACGCCTGAGCTATCCTCCGCCGCGATGGCCATCTCCGCATTCGCCGTGAAAGTCCCCGCTGCCGAGGCTCTTGTCGGGGACCTGCGCCGCCGCTACGACGCGACTGTCGCACTCGGCGTGCCGGCGCACATCACAGTGCTCGTGCCTTTCATGGACCCTGCACTGATCACACCCGAAGTGCTGGAGCGTGCGCAGCGGGTTCTGAACAAGACGCCGTCGTTTGACTTTTCCCTGGCCAAGGTCGGACGCTTCCCCGAAACCGCCTACCTCGCACCGGAGCCGGCCGCGCCCTTCATCGAAATGACGATGGCGCTCGTGGAAGCCTTCCCTAATTTCCCGCCGTACGGCGGCGAACACCAAGGCGTCATTCCGCATCTGACGGTGGCGCACGGCAACGCGCTCGACGCGGATGCGGCAGCCGCCGAACTGCAGATTCGCCTCCTCGCATCTGGCGCCGTGCATGCGACCTGCACCGAAGTCACGCTGATCGAAAACTCGTCCGGGCGCTGGCAAGACATGCATGTCTTCCAGCTGCCCCAAGCCTCCACCCGATTCATGCGCAACGTCCTCTTCATCTGCAGCCGCAACCAGTGGCGCAGCCCGACCGCGGAACAACTCTGGCGCCGGCACCCGCTGATTTCCGCACGCTCCGCCGGCACGAGCCCGAACGCGCGGCACAAGGTGTCCGTCGACGACGTCGAATGGGCCGACGTGATCCTCGTGATGGAAGAAAAACACAAGTCACGCCTGGTGGCCGAGTTCACGCGGATGCTGGAAGGCAAGCCGATCCATGTGCTCGACATTCCCGATGAATACAAATACATGGACCCCGAGCTGATAGAAGAACTTCAACGCTCGGTCGGATCCATCCTCGAAATCGATTGAACCCATGTCAGAAATCTACATAAGCACAGACGTCGAATCCGACGGCCCCATCCCGGGCCCGAACTCGATGCTCAGCTTCGGCTCGGCCGCCTACACGGCCGACAAGCAACTCGTCTCCACCTTCAGCGCCAACCTGCACACCCTGCCCGGCGCCGAGGCCGACCCCAAGACCGCTGCCTGGTGGAAGACCCAGCCCGAGGCCTGGGCCGCATGCCGCACCGATCTGCAGGACCCAGCCCACGCGATGAAGAACTACGTGAGCTGGCTCAAGGGCCTGCCCGCGCGGCCGGTGTTCGTCGCCTACCCGGCGGGCTTCGACTTTCTTTTTGTTTACTGGTACCTGATGCGCTTTGCGGGCGAGAGTCCGTTCAGCCACTCGGCGCTCGACGTCAAGTCGTTCGCCATGGCGATGCTCAAGCTCGACTACCGCGACAGCACCAAGCGCGCCATGCCGCGCCGCTGGTTCGACAAGCTGCCGCACACGCACGTCGCGCTGGACGACGCCATCGAGCAAGGTGCCCTCTTCTGCAACATGCTCGCGGAGAACCGCGCGGCCACCGCAGGCAGCAAGCAGACATGACGAACAGCGCGGTCCGCCGGTGGTGCAAGAAGCTGGCGCTGTGCGCGCTGCCGCTCATGCTGACGGGCTGCGTGCAGTCGATGTTCTATTACCCCGACAGCGTGGCCTATGAAACGCCTGACGTTCTGGGCCTGCGCTACGAGAGCGTGCAATTCACCAGCGCAGACGGCACGCGCCTGAGCGGCTGGTTCCTGCCCGCGGAGAATCGCCGGAACCCGAAGGAAGCCAAGGGCACGGTGGTGCACTTCCATGGCAACGCGCAGAACATGAGCACGCACTGGCGCTTCGCGGCCTGGCTGCCGAAGCAGGACTACAACGTGTTCGTGTTCGACTACCGCGGCTACGGCCAGTCTGAAGGCAAGCCGGAGCCCAAGGGCGTGTTCGAGGATTCCAACGCCGCGCTGAACTACGTGCGCTCGCGCAGCGATGTCGATGCGCAGCGGCTGTTCGTCTTCGGGCAGAGCCTGGGCGGCACCAATGCCATTGCGGTGGTCGGTGCGGGTAACCGGGCGGGCGTGAGGGCGGCGGCCATCGAGTCGACTTTCTATTCCTACTCATCGATTGCCAACGACAAGCTGTGGGGCGCAGGCATGCTGGTGAGCGACGAGTACGCGGCGTCGAAGTACGTGGCGGCCGTGTCGCCCATTCCGCTGCTGCTGATCCATGGCACGGCCGACCAGGTGATTTCGCCCACGCATTCGAGGCGCCTGCTGGCCGATGCGCGCGAGCCCAAGCGGCTGATCGAAGTGCCGGGCGCCAGTCACCTCGAACCGATGACGGCCCTGCGGTACGGCGCCGCCTATCGCAAGGCGCTGACCGCGTTCTTCGAATCCGCGCAGCATCCGCTGCAGCAATGACGACAGCCATGAAGCATTTCGACGAAGCCGCCACCCGCGCACCGCTGAGCTTCGAGCGGCTGGTGCCTGCGCTGCACGCGGCCTTCGCGGCCGGGGCCCAGGTTCCGCCGCGCCATGTGCACGGCATCGAGACCGCGGGAAGCGACGGCAGCAGCAAAGGCACCGTGCTCATCATGCCGGCGTGGAGCGACGCGGGTTTCCTGGGCATCAAGACCATCAACATCTTTCCCGGCAACAGCGCGCGCGGCCTGCCCGGGCTGCATGCGACCTATGTGCTGTACGACGCGCACACCGGCGTGCCGCTGGCGATGATGGACGGCAACGAGATCACCGCACGCCGCACGGCCGCGGCGTCGGCACTTGGGGCCTCGTTTCTGGCACGGCAGGACGCGCATCGGCTGCTGGTGCTGGGCACCGGCCGCATCGCTCGCATGCTGCCGGCCGCGCACGCGAGCGTGCGGCCCATCGACGAACTGTGGGTGTGGAACCACCGGGCCGAAGGCGCCGAAGCTTTGGCCGCGCAGTGGCGCGCCGAGGGCTGGAACGCGCGGGCAACCACCGACCTGGAAGCAGGCGTGCGCCGGGCCGACATCGTGAGCTGCGCCACGCTGGCCACCGCGCCGCTGGTGCGCGGCGAATGGCTGGCGCCGGGCTCACACCTGGACCTGATCGGCAGCTTCACACCCGCGATGCGCGAGGCCGACGTGCAGTGCTTTGCAGGCGCACAAACCTTCGTGGACACGGAAGAGGCGCTGCAGAAATCCGGCGATCTGCTCGACGCGATGGCCGCCGGCACGCTGCGTGCGGAAGAGGTCCGGGGTACGCTGGCCACGCTGTGCCGCGCGGAGCATCCGGGTCGCTCGGCCGCCGGAGAACGCACCGTGTTCAAGGCCGTCGGCAGTGCCCTGGAAGACCTGACTGCCGCCACCCTCGTGTGGCAATCGAGAGACACGACCTAAGCCTTATGGCCTAGTTTCTGGCCGCCAAAGCCTCTTGAGGGCGGGTTTTTCCTACATCTGGATACGTCGTGTGGCCAATAGCGCACATGCTGCATCGCGGATATCGTGCTCCTCACACCATCGACTGGGGGGACCACGTCATGCTCAGCACCGACCACAAAGCCAACATCCTCCACAAGGCCGGATACGCCGTGCCGGCCAAGCCGGGAAGTGCCGACAGCATCTACCAGACGGCCCAGTGCTGGGAGAAAGCGATCGACACGCTCTACGTGTCGTACTCCGCCAGCCGGGCCGCCAAGAGCCTGCGGGATGCGGAGGAAGCGCGCATGCTGGCCTTGCTGCAATTGCGCTCGACCAAGGCCTACGCCTGAGCGTTCACGCTGCCTGCTGGCGGTCGCGCAGGTAGGCAAGGATCAACCTGACAAGTTCGCTTCTGAGCGCGGGCAAGCCCAGGTCGCCACGATGCGCCGCCGCGTGGACGACCCCTTCGACGGCGGATGAGAGCACGCGGGCGGCCGTCTCGTCGTCACCAGCGGCACCGTTCGCGCCCGCGCTCGCGGCGATCAGCGCCCGATAGCGTCGCTGGTATTCCGCCTCGAACTCCGCATAGCTCGACCGCGCCACGAGCGGCACCTCGTCGAGCAGAACCCGGTGCAGCGCCTCGTCGACCGAATGGGCGGCAATGACACCGTCGGCAAACCGCGCCGCCCGCTGGTCGAGCGGGATGGTCTCGTTGTCGTCCCCGGCGCCGGACAACGCCACGAGCACCTCGTCGAGATGACGCTGGCGGATCGCTTCGGCAATCGCCAGCTTGTTCGGGAAGTACTGGTAGAGCGAGCCGACGCTCACGCCCGCGACGGCCGCAATCTCGTTGGTCGTGAACCGCGCCCATCCGCGGCGCGCCAGAACGCGAGTTGCGGCTTCGACGATCACGTCCACCGTGACGCGCGAACGCTGCTGGCGCGGCGCTTTGCGCATGGTCCTGCGCGGCGGGGGAATGCGAGTACCCAAGTTCGAGGCTCCACTCAAGAATAGGACCGCACGCTGGCGGCCATCCGATGAAACGCGAGGCGTGCATTTCATGCTTCAAAGGGAGATTGTGATGAGTACGCAGACGCTTCTGACTTCGCTGTTCCAGTACAAGGCCTGGGCCGACGAGGGGCTGCTCGCGGGTTTGGCCGACCTGGCCAGGCAAGGCCCGCTCGACGAATACCGCATGGCGCTTCGCGTCTTCAACCACGCCTGCATCGTCGACCGCATCTTCGTCGCGAATGTCCAGCGCATGACGCATGCCTACACCGCGACGGGTGCGCAAGAGCCGCCGCTGCTGCAAGCGTTGGCCGAGTCAGTGAAGGAAACCGATCGCTGGTATATCGACTACGTCGCGCGCCTGAACCCTCAGGAGCTCGAGGAAAGCATCGAGTTCACGTTCACCGACGGAGCCCCGGGGCGGATGTCGCGCGAGGAGATGCTGGCCCACGTGGCGACCCATGCGGGCTATCACCGGGGCGAAGTCGGCCGCATCCTGACCCGGCTCACGGGCTCGTCGCCGCCCGACACCTTCACCGGCTATCTGCATCAGGCCGAGCCCACGCGCCGCGCGCGGAGCAGTGCGTAGCGGCGGCGCTTTCGGAGCTTGCTTACTTGCTCTGTGCCGACTGCAGCACGGGGTTCTGCATGGTCGAGATGACCCGGCTGTTGACGCGCGAGCCGCCGGTCACGTTCTGGTCGGGCGCCGCGGCGGTGGCCATGGCTTCCTGGTAGACCTGAGCCGGGTCGCGGCTGGACGTGAACGGATCGGCGCCACGCGAGCCGCGCGTCACGTTCTGGTTGGGCGCGCTGGCGGTTTCGACGGCTTGCTTGTACACGGCTTCGGGATCGGCCACGGACTTGAACGGATCGGCACCGCGCGAGCCGCGCGTGACGTTCTGGTCCGGCGCATGAGCGGCGGCGATGGCTTCGGCTTCGACGGCTTCGCGAGTGCGTTGCTGGGCATTGGCGGAAGCGACTGCAAGCACGGTGAGCGCAGCAGCGAGGGCGAGTTGGGTGGTCTTCATGATTCGGCCTTTTCTGTAAGTTGTCTGTCTGTCCGGATGAGGTCGACCCGGAGATGCGGGAAAACCCTGAGCGAGACTATTCAGGCGAAAAGGCAGGTCAATGACGACCCTGTGGCGCGGAACGGCTCTTTGGGGCGCCCTGCAATCTTTGCGAACTTCTGTTAACTGCACCAGCGCCTTCCCTCAACCAGGCGTGCGCGCGACGCTCATCTGAGGCCGGTGCAGCGGAGTCACAGCCGGCTGCTACCCGCTGGGCACTCCCCCTTCGAATAATGCGGCGACGGCAGGCGCCCCGGCGCCAAGCCGCATTCCAACCTCATTCGAAGGAGACAAGAGATGGCTCGCAAGATCCTGATGCTCTGCGGCGACTACGCCGAAGACTACGAAACCATGGTGCCCTTCCAGACGCTGCTCGCCGTGGGCCACACGGTGCATGCCGTGGCGCCGGACAAGAAGGCCGGCGACTGGATTCACACCGCCATCCACGACTTCGAGGGCGCACAGACCTACAGCGAGAAACCGGGCCACCGCTTCACGCTGAACGCCAACTTCGCCGACGTTCGCCCCGAGGCTTACGACGCCCTCGTCATTCCCGGTGGCCGCGCGCCCGAATACCTGCGCATGCACAGCCGCGTGGTCGAGATCGCGCGGCACTTCCTGGCCACCGACAAGCCGCTGGCGGCGGTGTGCCACGGCGCGCAGTTGCTCGCGGCCACGGGCCTGCTGAAGGGCCGCAAGGTGTCGGCCTACCCGGCCTGCCAGGTCGAGGTGGAACTGGCGGGCGCCGAGTACATGGGCATTCCGGTCGATCAGGCCGTGACCGATCGCAACCTGGTCACCGCGCCTGCATGGCCGGCGCACCCGGCATGGCTCTCGCAGTTCCTGATGGTGCTGGGCACGCGCATCGAGCACTGAGCCGCCGGCTCGCTTCGGCAGATGGGCGGCGCTACAGTGCGTGCGTCGCCCAACCACCCCACGCCCCTCAAGGAGACGGCCCATGTGCGAAGTCTTCATCAGTGCAGACCCACAGAGCTACGACGCGCGCACGCGCTCGGTGCGGCTGCACGGCGTCGTCACCAGCATCCGGCTCGAGAACCTGTTCTGGCAGGTGCTCGAAGAAATTGCGCAACGCGACGGCATGGTCGTGGTGCAGCTCATCGAGCGGCTCTACGACGAGCTGGTGGCTGCGCGCGGCGAAGTCGGTAACTTCGCGTCGTTCCTGCGGGTGAGCGCCTTGCGCTACGAAGCGCTGCTGGCGCAGGGGCGGATTCCGGCCGATACCTCGGTGGCCATTCGCTCGCTCGATGCGGAAACCGTGCTGCATGAGCTGCCGCAGGGGTGGGGAAGATCGACGCCTGCGCAGCCGCAAGACGAGACGCGCGTGCGCACGCTCCACGTGGCCGCGCGGCGGCGGGCTTAGTCGCCGCCCCGGCCCGCGACTGCACACAGCAGCGCGAGGCCTATCTGCCAGAACCGTACTGGCGGATGTAGATGCGCGTTCCCGCAGCCGGGTCAAACTGTTGCCAGGCCAGGACCGCGTTCCCCAGTTCGTTCATGCCGATGTCGGGCGTCTGGGCCGCTTCATCGCTGCTTTCCTGCAGCGCCTGCGCGCCCCAAGCTCCGGCCAGCGTGTGGCGGGCTGCATAGAGGTCACCGGTCCCCGCGCCGTTGGCCTGGGTCCACGCTGCCAGCGCATTCGTCGCGTCATCCACGCCCAGCGCGGGCAGGCTCGTCAGCGCCTGTGAAGCTGCCGGCCGGACCACGGTGTCCGCACCGAATGCCGCGCCCGGCGCCGCCGTTGCGGCCATGAGCGCGTTGTCCAGCCGCCCCCAGCTCACCACGGCCGCACCGGCCGCGTTCATGCGCAGCACGGGTGTGCTCAGC
Organism: Variovorax sp. GW821-FHT09D05; assembly: GCF_059416325.1. Lineage (NCBI taxonomy): Bacteria > Pseudomonadati > Pseudomonadota > Betaproteobacteria > Burkholderiales > Comamonadaceae > Variovorax > Variovorax sp. GW821-FHT09D05. The sequence continues at coordinate 157,197 of NZ_JBWKOZ010000008.1, forward strand.
AAGGCCTGCGTCGACATGAACGGCGCGCCCACGCGTGCGGTGTCGCCCTGCCAGGCGCCTCCCGAGAACCGCTTGAACCACACGGCACTCTCCCATTGGTTGCCGCCGCCGGGCAGGTCGACCTGGCCCCAGGCCAGCAGCGCATTGCCGCCGGCATCGATTGCCAGATCGTGCGCGCCGATCGACTGCGCGGTGCCGGCGTCCGGCACGAGTTCAGCCGCCGCGGCCCAGGCGCCGCCCGCATCGGCGCGATTGGTCCAGAGCGAGGCGCTGCTGCCGGTGGAGCGCTTCCACACGGCCAACGATTCGCCCGAGCCCGCCACCACGACCGCCGGGTCGCCGTCCACGGTGCCCACAACCTCGTCGGTCTCGATCAGCGCGGCCGTGCCCCAGCCACCCGCCGGCGTGTAGCGGTTGGCATAGATACTGAAGCGGGTGGCGGGACCGATCTGCGACCACACGGCGACGGCATTGCCGTTGGCGTCGATGCCCGCGCTCGCGAAGCCGACCGTGCCGGTGCCGGTCTCCAGCAGCGCCGGCGTGCCCCAGCCGGTCGATGGATCGACTTGCAGCGCCCACAGGTCATAGCCCGTTACCGAGCTCAACTGCGTCCACACCACGACGGCACGGCCGCTCGGCTTGTCGATGGCGACACGGACGTCGCGCACCGCACCGTTGTTGGCCTCGAGGCGCTGCGGCGTGCTCCAGCCGCCGCCGGGTTGGTAGAGGCTGCCCCACAGCCTGTCCGTCAGCGAATTGACCTCGAGTTGACGCCACACGACCAGCGCGCGCCCTTGCGCATCGACCCCCACCTTCGGCAAGCTGGCTCCGGCGGCGGACAGCGTGACCGCATCGCCCCAGCCGACCACCGGCGGTGCGGCGACGAACGCGGCCGTGACGGTGAGCGCGGCGTCCACGCGCACGGTGCAGGTGCCGGCATTGCTGCTGCACGCGCCGCCCCAACTGCCGAGCACCTGCCCCGCCGCCGGCGTGGCCGTGAGCGTGACCTGCGTGCCCGATGCGAAGTCCGCGCCGCAGCTGTCGGCGCAGTCGATGCCCGCAGGCTGCGACGCGACACGACCGGCGCCGGTGATGCTCACGTCCATCCGATGCGTCACCGCGACGGGCGGCGGAAAGCCGATGGGTGGAAGCAAGCCGCCACCGGCCCCTCCTGCGCCGCCGCCCCCGCAGGCCGTCAACAGGGCCAGGCTCCACACACAAGCCATCCATCGCCTGCAGGCGCTCTTCTTCGTCATAACTGCCATTCCTCGTTAGCTGACACCGGGGCCCGGCGCCTTCTGTGCTCGTTCAAGAGGGTCGGATCGTAGGAAGGAGGTTCGGCGCGGGCCATAGCACCATCGGGCACCTGCCCGATGGTGCTGTTTCCCGGAGGGCAGTGTTTGGCTAGGCTGGGGGTTCCAGTGCGGGTTCGCTCGCATCCCTGAACTTCCCGGCGTTGCATGACACCTTCACCCACCTCCCTCTTCTTCGTGCTTCTCGCTGCCACCGTCCTCGTGGGTGGGTGCGCATCGCATGCCGTGACCGACGACGCCATCGTCACCAACACCTCGCGTGCGTTGGGCCTGCCGCCCTCTGCGTTCACCATCTCGAACCGGGCCGACAGCGGCGTGCAAACGACCTTCCTGGCCAAGACCGACGGCGGCCGCACGTACAACTGCTACGTGGAAGGGTCAGTGTCGGTGGTGGGCCGGGTGGTCAGCGACGCCATCTGCCAGGAGATGCGCCAGAGCGATGCGCCCGCGTCCGCGCGTCGTTCCAATGCCAGGCCGGCGACCGGCACCGCACCAGCACCCGCTCCTGCCTGCAACGCGCTGCTGCGCGCCGCCGGTCGTTGCAACTGAGAACTGAGGCGCGGGCTCGCGCCACACCCACCGGTGTGGACAATGGCACCCTACGAGGAGATGGCGTGGCCTGCCGGGCTCGCGCCGAGGATCACGGCACCATGAAACTCCTGCTTGTCGACGATCACCCGCTGTTCGGTGTCGGCTTTGCGCATGCGCTGACTCACGCGCGGCCCGACTTCGAGGTGGAGACCGCCCTGTCGCTGGGGCAGGGCGTGGAACGCGCCTCGCAGTGCCCGCCGGACATCGTGCTGATCGACTACCGCCTGGGCGGCGAGGACGGCCTCGAAGGGCTGCGCCTGTTCGGCGCCCGGCACCCCCTCGTGTCCCGCCTGATGATCTCGGGCGACGAAGAACCGGCACTCGCCGCGCGCGCACGTGCCGCAGGCGCGGCCGGCTTCATCGGAAAGTCGCAGTCGGTGGCGCGCATCGCCGCCGCGCTGGACGAAGTGGCGGCGGGCGGCGAGGCTTTTGATGTGCTGCAGCCGCGCGCCGGCCTGCCTGCTTCCAACCTGACGCCGCGGCAGCTCGAAGTGCTGCTGCTGGTCGCCCAAGGCCGGCAGAACAAGCAGATCGCCGCCGAGCTGAACATCGCGGAACGCACGGTCAAGCTCCACATCACGGCCCTGCTCGACACCATGGACGCGCGCAACCGCACCCACCTGCTGGTGCAGGCGCGGCGCGCGGGGCTGATGCTGAATTTGCGATGAGGCCGCAGCCCTCCACTTCCGACTCTTTTTCTCCCGCGCAAACGCCGCGCGCACGCGGCTTCATCGCCTCGCGCCTGTCCTTCTCGGATCTTCAGTTCCAGCAACTGGAGCAGATGATCCGCTCCACGCCCTGGGCGTGGATCCTGGCCGCCGCCGCGGGGTTTCTGTGCTACCTCGAATACAAGGACGGCGTGGACGGCCAGCGCGTGAAGGCATGGTTCGCCGTCTACTGCGTCATCGTCGCCGCGCGCATGGGCATCTGGCTGGCTTGGGCGTTGCGGCCGGGGCTTCGCGCGAACCTGCCGACGATGGTGCTGCCCATCATGGCCACCAACCAGCTCATGGCCTTCTCGTTCGGTGTGCTGTGCGTGCTGCTGCAAAGCGACGGGCCGGCGCAGGCCGAGGCCATTCTTCACATCACCATGGTCACGGTCTCGCTGGGCGGAGCGATCCGGCTCTCCACGATGGGCCGAGCGGCCACCGTCTATGTGGTGCTCATTCTTGGGCCGCTGGTATTGCGCGACATCTGGTTCGGCGGCAGCTATCACGTGGCCATGGCCTCGATCGTGTCGCTCATCGGCGTCTACACGTTGCTCAGCGCCAGGGAGCTGTCCTCAGCGCTTCACGAGATCCAGGCGCAGCGCCGGCGCAATGCCGAACTGGTGATTGCTCTGAGTGCCGAAAACGAGCGCAGCAGCTCGGCCCGGCGAACAGCCGAAGAGGCCGTGGCCGCGCGCATGCGCTTCTTCGCCTCGGCCAACCACGATCTTCGGCAACCGCTCAATGCGATGGCATTGCTGGCGCAGACCGTGCACACCGTCAGCACCGAGCACCGCGTGAAGGAGATGTCGGAGCAGTTGGTGGCCTGCGCCGACGGCATGACCGACGTGGTGGACGACCTGCTCGACATCACGCGCGCCGACGCCGGATCGCTCAGCCCGCAGTGGTCGACCTTTGCCATCGACGAACTGCTGGGCGACTGCTGCCGGCCGCACCAGGCGGTGGCCATCGCGAAGGGGCTGTGCTTCGAAATCTCCGCCGGCCATGTGGCCGTGCGCAGCGACCGGGCCTTGCTGGCCAGGGTGGTCACCAACCTGCTGGCGAATGCCATCCGCTACACGCGCGAGGGACAGGTGCGCATCAGCAGCCAAAAAATCGACGGCGACCGGTTGAAGCTGACCATCGAGGACACGGGCATCGGCATTTCTTCCGAGCATCTGCCGCACGTTTTCGAGGAGTTCTACCAGGTCGACAATCCGGCGCGCGACCGGCGGCTGGGCTACGGCCTGGGGCTGCCCACCGTCAAGCGGCTGAGCGAACTGCTGGACCTTCGGGTGACTGCCCGCTCGGTACAGGGGCAAGGCAGCGTGTTCGAACTTCATCTCCCCTTGGCCGATGCCACCATGAGCGAACAGAGGGAGGATGTCGAGCGACCCGCCGCATCGTCATCGGCCACCCCATTGGCGGTGCGAATACTGGTGGTCGACGATGACCCGAGCTCGTTGCAGGCGCTTGACGGGCTGCTCGCTTCATGGGGAATGGACGTCCGGTCCGCAAGCGATGTCGGGGGCGCACTGGACGTGCTCCACGCCGGCTTCAGGCCCCACGCGCTGGTGGTGGACTTGCGACTGGGGCCGCAAGTGAGCGGCATCCAGGCCATCGAGGATCTGCGGTCAGCACTGAACGAGGCCGAACTGCCCGCGTTGATCGTCACCGGCGATGTGGGAGGTGACTATCTGGATGCGGCGCGCGCGGCGGGGCTGCCAGTCATCGTGAAGCCGGTGCGGCCCTCCCAGCTCCGGGCGTTTCTGGGTCACATTCAGGCACTCGGTCGGCAAGGCGTTGCCGAGTGATGCCGCAAACAAAAGCGGCCCCGGCGCTTTCGCGGGGGCCGCATGGCGGTCAGATCGGCGCAGGCTGCCTGCGCAACCCGATCAATCCAGCGAAACGTTCGCCTTGCGGATCACGTCGGTGAACCGCTTCGTCTCGCTCGCCACGAACTCGTCGAACTGCGGCCGCGTGGTCGGGAACGGCTCGTAGCCGAAGCTCTTGAACTTCTCCAGCACGTCGGGCTCGGCCAGGCCCTTCTCGATGTCGCGCTTGATCTTCTCTGTGACCGATGCGGGCAGGCCCTTGGGCACCGCGATCGCGTTCCAGCCGATGACCTCGAAGCCCTTCGGACCACCTGACTCGGACACCGTCGGCACGTCGGGGAAGGCGGCCACGCGTTGCGGCGCGGCAGCCGCCAGGAAGCGCAGCTTGTTCGCGCGCTGCAGCGGGCCGGCGGTGGCGCTGCTGCCCAAAGCAAATGCCAGCTCACCAGTTGCCACGGACGTGTACAGCTGCGTGGTCTCCTTGTAGATCACGTGTTCCATCTGCGTGCCGGTGGCCGACTCGAAGAGCTCGGAGCCCAGGTGCACCGGGTTGCCGACCGACCACGAACCGTAGTCGAGCTTGCCGGGGTTGGCCTTGGCGTCGGCGATCAGGTCGCCCACGGTCTTGTACTTGCTGTTGGTGGCAACGGTGAAGAAGAAGTAGGTCTTGAACAGCGGCAGCAGCGCGTCGAAGTCCTTGGCCGAGTCGTAGGGCAGCTTCTTGAACAGCGCGGGGTACGCGGCCAGGTGCACGTTGTCGAGCACGATGATGTCGTGGCCGTCCTTGGCGCCGCGCTTGAAGGCGTCGATGGCGATGAAGCCGTTGCCACCCGGGCGGTTCTCGACCACCACGGGCTGGCCCCAGGCACGCGATAGCTTGTCGGCCACGAGGCGCGCCACGCCGTCGGGGCCGCCGCCCACGGGAAACGGCGTGATGATGCGCACGGGCTTGCTGGGAAAGGCCTGCTGCGCCGGTGCCGTTGCAGGCAGCAGGGCTGCAGTTGCCAGCGCAAGCGCGGCCAGGCCGGCGCTGCGGCGCGTTGTCTTCGACGTGTGGTTCTTCATCCTCTGATCCATTTCTCTCTGTCCTCTTGGGTTAAAAAAATGCCATCGGGCCGCTATGCCTGCGGCTTCCGATGGCCTTGTCTTCTTGCTTCTCTGGTTATCTTTTTGTCGTCGCGTGTTCGTTCAGCGGTCAGACGCGTTCGAGAATCACCGCAATGCCCTGCCCCACGCCGATGCACATCGTGCACAGCGCGTAGCGGCCGCCGCCCTTGTGCAGCTGGTTGACTGCGGTGGTGGCCAGGCGAGCACCGCTGGCGCCCAGCGGATGGCCCAGCGCAATGGCGCCGCCGTTGATGTTGACGCGGGCGTCGTCGTCCTTCAGGCCCAGCAGGCGCAGCACGGCAAGGCCTTGCGCGGCAAAGGCTTCGTTCAGTTCGATGACGTCGATCTGGTCGATGGTGAGGCCGGTGAGCGCCAGCACCTTCTGCGTGGCGGGCGCGGGGCCGATGCCCATCACGCGCGGCGCGACGCCGGCGGTGGCCATGCCGACCACGCGGGCGCGGGGGGTGAGACCGTGCTTGGCGGCGCTGGCTTCGTCGGCCAGCAGCAGCGCGCAGGCACCGTCGTTCACGCCACTGGCGTTGCCTGCGGTCACGGTGCCGTCGGGGCGCACAACGCCCTTGAGCTTGGCGAGCGATTCCAGGCTGGTCTCACGCGGATGCTCGTCCTTGTTGACGATGATCGCGTCGCCCTTCTTCTGCGGCACGCTCACGGGCACGATCTCGGCGTCGAAGAAGCCGGACTTCTGCGAGGCCACGGCGCGCAGCTGCGAGTTCAGCGCCATCAGGTCTTGTGCTTCGCGCTCGATCTTGTAGTCGGTGGCCACGTTCTCGGCCGTCTCGGGCATGGAGTCGACGCCGTACTGCGCCTTCATGAGCTTGTTGACGAAGCGCCAGCCGATGGTGGTGTCGTACACGGCGTTGTTGCGGCTGAAGGCGCTCTCGGCCTTGGGCATGACGAAGGGGGCGCGGCTCATGCTCTCGACGCCGCCGGCGATCATCAAACCGGCTTCGCCTGCGCGGATGGCGCGCGCCGCGGTGCCCACGGCGTCGAGGCCCGAGCCGCACAGCCGGTTGATGGTGCCGCCGCCGATTTCGAGCGGCAGGCCCGCCAGCAGCGCCGACATGCGCGCGACGTTGCGGTTGTCTTCGCCAGCCTGGTTGGCGCAGCCATAGAGCACGTCGCTCACGGCCTGCCAATCGACGTTCTTGTTGCGTTCCATCAGCGCCTTGAGCGGCACGGCGCCCAGGTCGTCGGTGCGCACGCTGCTGAGCGAACCGCCGTAGCGGCCGAAGGGAGTGCGAACGGCGTCGCAGATGAAGGCTTGGTTGGTCATGAGCTGTCTCTCTTTGATTGCTTGAAAAAAGATCAGGCTGCGATCGGGAGTCCGACGAGCTTTTCGAGTTCTTCGCGGCTGAGGCCATCGACGAGGTCGACCAGCTTCAGGCCCTGCGGCGTGCATTCAAGCGTGGCGAGGTCGGAGTACACGCGCTTGACGCAGGCGATGCCGGTCAGCGGATAGGTGCATTCCTTCACCAGCTTGCTCACGCCCTGCTTGGTCAGCAGATCCATCATGACCCACGTCTGCTTGGCGCCGATGGCGAGGTCCATCGCGCCGCCGACTGCGGGAATGGCGTCTTTCTCGCCGGTGTGCCAGTTGGCGAGGTCGCCAGTGGCAGACACCTGGAACGCGCCGAGCACGCAGATGTCGAGATGGCCGCCGCGCATCATCGCGAAGCTGTCGGAGTGGTGGAAGAACGAGCCGCCCGGCAGCAGCGTGACGGGCTGCTTGCCGGCGTTGATGAGGTCGTAGTCTTCTTCGCCGGCTTCAGGCGCGGGGCCCATGCCGAGGATGCCGTTTTCGCTCTGCAGGATGACCTCGCGGCCCTTGGGTAGGTGGTTGGCCACCAGCGTGGGCTGGCCGATGCCGAGGTTGACGACGGCGCCGTCGAAGATGTCCTGCGCCACGCGGGCGGCCAATTGGTCCTTGGTGCGACGTTGGTAAGTCATGAGAATTAGATTCCTCCGCGCTTTCGCGCTACGGTTTTCGCTTTGGGGCGGCCCGGCAGCTCAAGCTGCCTTCTTGAAGCCGCCGGCCTGCGTGGCGACGCGTTCGATGCGCACCACCTGGTGCACGAAGATGCCCGGGGTGACGATGGTTTCGGGGTCGAGGGTGCCGAGTTCTGCGATGTCGTGCACGGTGGCGATGGTCTTCTTCGATGCCATGGCCATCACCGGGCCGAAGTTGCGTGCGGCCTTGCGGTAGACCAGGTTGCCCCAGCGGTCGCCGCGCTCGGCCTTGATGAGCGCCACGTCGCCGTGGATGGGGTACTCGAGCACGTACTGCTTGCCGTCGATCTCGCGAGTCTCGCGGTTGCCGGCCAGTTGCGTGCCGTAGCCGGTCGGGCAGAAGAAGGCGCCGATGCCTGCGCCCGCCGCACGGATGCGTTCGGCGAGATTGCCCTGGGGCACGAGCTCGAGCTCGAGCTTGCCGCTGCGGTAGAGCCCGTCGAACACCTGGCTGTCGGCCTGGCGCGGGAAGCTGCAGATGATCTTGCGCACGCGGCCGGCCTTCAGCAGCGCCGCGAGGCCGGTCTCGCCGTTGCCTGCGTTGTTGTTGACGACGGTGAGGTCCTTGGCGCCCTGTTCGACGAGGCCCTCGATGAGTTCGTTGGGAATGCCGGCGGTGCCGAAGCCGCCGATGAGAACCGTGGCGCCGTCTGGGATGCCTGCCAGGGCATCGGCGACCGAGCGCGCGATCTTGTTGATCATGAAGCCTGTCTCCGGGAGTGAAGAAAAGAAAGCGAGGAAGCGAACCGCCTGAACACGCCGACCGATTCTGCGAACCGCCGATTTGTTCGTCTAAAGAACATTTGTTCGTATAATGAATTTTAGAGAGGATCGCGCACCATGGCAACCCACCCCACACAACCCGATACACCCGCACCCGGCGACAGCTACGTGCAGTCTTTTGCGCGGGGGCTGCAGGTGATCCGCTCGTTCAGCGCCAATGCGCCGCACCAGACGCTCAGCGAGGTTGCGGCCGGCAGCGGGCTCACGCGCGCGGGGGCACGCCGCATCCTGCTCACGCTGCAGACGCTGGGCTATGTGGTGACCGACGGCAAGCTCTTCACGCTCACGCCGCGCATCCTCGACCTTGGGTTTGCGTACCTCTCGTCCATGCCGATCTGGAACCGCGCCGAGCCGGTGATGGAAGCGCTGGTGCAGCAGGTGCAGGAGTCGTGCTCGGCCGCCGTGCTCGACGCGACGGACATCGTCTACGTGCTGCGCGTGCCGACGAAGAAGATCATGCACATCAACCTGGGTGTGGGCTCTCGCCTGCCGGCCTATTGCACATCGCTGGGCCGGCTGCTGCTGGCGGACCTCGATGACGACGAAGTGCGCGCGCGCCTTGAAGCATCGAGCATCGAGGCGCTGACGAAGCACACGGTGACCGACATCGACGCGCTCATGGCCAAGGTGGCGCAGGCACGCAAGCAGCAGTGGTGCCTGGTGAACCAGGAACTCGAGGAAGGCCTGATCTCGGTAGCCGCACCTATCGTCGATCGGCAAGGGCGCATGGTGGCCGCACTCAACATCAGCGGACAGGCGAACCGCACCAGCGCGAAGGCAATGCAGGAGACGATGCTGCCCGCGCTGCGCGAAGCGGCGGAGCGGATCTCGCGCATGCTCTGACCCGAATGGGTATTCATGGACACGTCACACCGGCTTTTTAGATTGCGCTTCGCACTAAAAACCATGGGAGGGTCCATTCATGTCCATTCGCTTCGCCTCGTCCAACTTGCCGCGTCACCTGATGCTGGCAGTCGTTTCTTCCGCTGCCCTCGCCGCGTGCGGTGGCGGTAACGGAGGCGGCATTGCCCTTCCTCCGGTGGCTGCAACACCCGCTCCGGCACCGGCGCCCGCACCTGCTCCCCAGCCGTCACAAGACGACTCGGCAGGATTGCCTCACAAGCTGACCGGCTGGGCCTCCCTGGCCGATACGTTCCGCTGGCCCGGCCCGACCACTGGCCAGTTCATCACCGCCGCGCTCGGCGTGACGCCACCCTTCGTCGACGGCCAGCCGCTGCCGGGCTTCTCGGCACTGCTGAAGAACGATGACGGCACCTGGACCGCCATGCCCGACAACGGCTACGGCAGCAAGGGCAACTCCGGCGACTTCGTGGTCGGCTTCTACAACGTCAACATCGACTTCCGCACCGCGGCCAACGGCACGACGGTGCCCGGCACCATCAAGGTGAACAGCCACGTCAATTTCAACGACGCCAACGGCTTCCTGAAGGACGGCAAGGGCGTCGACCTGAAGATCACCGCCGACTACGCCAACTACCAGACGGTGTCCGGCAACAACCTGGTCGACAGCGGCAAGCCGGTGGATGCGCGCATCGTCAGCGGCCGGCTGCTGACAGGCTTCGACCTCGACGTCGAGTCGATCGCCCGCGCCAAGGACGGCACCTGGTTCGTCGGCGAGGAGTTCGGCCCCTACATCCTGCACTTCGACAAGAACGGCACGCTGATGGGCGACCCGGTGCCGCATCCGTTCCTGCGCAGCCCGTCCAACCCGCTGGTGATGAACGACGGCGCCACCGCAACCTCGCTCTCGAGCCGGGGCTTCGAGAGCCTGGCCTTCAACGGCGACAGCAGCCGCCTCTACGCGGTGCCCGAAGCAGCGCCCTCGCTGGCCTCGTTGCGGCCGGTGGCAGACGACGAGCGCTACCTGAACTTCTTCGAGTTCGACCCCGCCTCGATGCTCTACACCGGCAAGAACCCGGTCTACAAGAAGGACGGTCCCGCCAAGGACAATCAGATCGTGATCGGCGACATGACCAACGTGGGCGGCAACAAGTTCGTGCTGATCGAGCGCGACAGCCTGTTCGGCTCCAAGGCAGTGGTCAAGCGCCTGTACATGGTCGACCTCGACGTGAAGGATGCCGACGGTGTGCTGAAGAAGACGCTGCTCGTCGACTTGCTGAACATCTCCGACCCGACGGACATCGGCGGTCCGCTGGCCAGCGTGGTGGCTGGCAAGTTCAGCATGCCCTTCGATTCGGTCGAGAGCGTCGAGGTGGTGGACGACAACACCCTGGCCGTTGCGATCGACACCAACTTCCCGACGGAAGACGGTCGCGTTCCCGGCAAGCCGGACGACACGGAAGTCATCACGATCCGCTTCGACCAAGCGCTGTTCAAGCGCGTCGCGTCGAAGACGTAAGGAGAACCGGGGCTCCCCTCGGTCAGCTCTCCGAGTGGATGCCCTTCATGATGATCACGCCGCCCAGGCGCGTGGTGTCGGCGCGCATGCGCTTGGCCAGCGTGTCAGGTGAGCCGGGCTGTGCCTGCCAGCCGGTCTTCAGCAGCGCCTCGCTCACGTCGGGAGAGCTGATCACTTCGACCAGCGCTGCATTGAGCTTGGCGACGGCCGCGGGCTTCATGCCGGCGGGCGCGGCCAGCGCGGTCCAGATTTCGAGGTCGGCGCCGCGCACGTCCGCATCGCGAATCGTGGGCAGTTCGCTGGCCAGCGGGCTGCGCTCGGGAGAGGTCACGCCAATGGCCTTGATCTTTCCCGACTTGATATGCGGCAACGCGAGGCCGGGCGGCAGCAGCGCCAGCTGGATCTCGTTGGCCAGCAGGCCCGCAATGACCTGCGGGTTGCCGGTGTAGGGCTTGTGCTGCGCGGTGATGGCTGCGCGGCTCTTGATGAGCTCCATGCCCAGGTGGCCCACGGTGCCCACGCCCGGCGTACCGTACTTGCCGCTGCTGCCGAGGTTGCGCACCCACAGCAGCTGGTCGGCCGCGGTCTTGCCCGTGGCGCTGCCCGAGACCGCCAGCACCAGCGGCGCGGTGCCGATGAGGCCGACGGGCGCAAAGTCTTTCTCGGGGTCGAAAGGCAGCGCCGGGTTGAGCAGCTTGGCGATGGTGAGGTTGCCGTTGATCAGCGCGCCGATGGTGTGATCGTCGGTGGCCTTGGCCACCAGGTCGGCCACGGTGTTGCCGCTGGCGCCGGGCTTGTTCTCGACGACCACCGGCTGGCGCAGGATCTTCGACAGCGGTTCGGCAATGGCGCGAGTCGCGAGGTCGGGCGATGCGCCGGCAGGAAAGCCCACGAGGATGTGGACGGGCTTGGTCGGCCAGGCGTCGGCACCGGCTGCCGGGCGTTGTTGGGCCCAGGAGCCCGGTGCGAACAACGAAGTGGCAACGGCTGCAGCGCCGCCTTCGAGCAAGCGGCGTTTGGTGATCGTCAAGGGAGGCTCCAGAGCGATGAAAAGAAGCGGTGAAATGTCACCACTTTGTTTCAAACGTTACAGGATCATGCTCTGCTGCGCAAGTCAGAAGGAGGTTTGCACGGGGCCTTTATCGCGTCGGACGCGACAGCACTTCACCTGCGCGACGAAGCCCCGAGCAACCGCCTCTGCGTCGGAAAAAGCGACCAGCCCCAGCGCTGCTGCGCATAGCCCCACAGCCCCTGCTTGAAGAACAGCGTGACGAGGATCGCGAGCATGCCCAGGCCCAGCAGGTACCAGGTGCCGTAGTCGCTCAGGAACTTGTTGAGCGCCCAGAAGATGAGCGCGCCCACCAGCGGTCCCTCAATGCGGCCGATGCCGCCGATGACCACCATGAAGATGGCGAAAGCCGTCCAGTTGACGCTGAAGGCCGCATCGGGGCTTATGCGCAAATTGCCCACGAAGTACAGCGCCCCCGCGAGCCCCGCGCCGAAGGCCGCGACCACATACACCGCGAGCTTCATGCGCGCCACCGGAATGCCTTGCGACTCGGCCGCCACTTCGTTGTCGCGTATCGCCAGCAACGCCAGGCCGCGCTTGCTGCGCAGGAACAGGTACACCAGCGCGATGGCCGCGACCACGCAGGCCAGCGCCATCCAGTAGGTGGTGCTTTCGCGCGTGGCCTTCTCGATGCCGCGCAGCGCGGTGAGCGTAGTGCCCGAGCCGCCGCCCACCGCCGACACGTTGGCAAAGCTCAGGCGGAACACCTCCGCGATGACCCATGTGCCGATCGCGAAGTAGCCGCCCGACAGACGAAACGCAACAAAGGAAACGGGAATGGCGATGAGCCCCGCCGCCAGCGCGCCCAGCGGAATCGCAATGAACGGATTGATGCCCGCGAAGTTGCCGAGCATCAGCATCACGTAGCCGCCGAAGCCGAAGAAGGCCTGCTGCCCGATGCTCACCATGCCGCCGTAGCCGGCAAGCAGGTTCCACATCATTGCGAAGATGAAGTAGCAGGCGATCTCGACGAACTCGCGCATCCAGCTCGACTCGCCCCACCACGGGAGGCTGGCGGCAACGAGCACGAGGGCGATGCCGACGAAGAGTGCGACGCGGCTCGCGGCGGTGGCACGCTCGACGGCGATGAGGGGTGGGGGCATGCTCGTCATTCGGTTCATCCACGCGTTTTCGGAAAGAGCCCCTGCGGGCGCAGCACCAGCACGACGAGGAACACGATGTGCCCGAACCATATGCCCCAGCCCGGATCGAGCCTGAAGCCGATCTGCTGCGTGATGCCGAGAATCATCGCGCCGGCCAGCGTGCCCCAGAAGGAGCCCATGCCGCCGATGATCACGGCCTCGAAGGCAAAGAGCAGCAGCAGCGGCCCGTCGGAAGGCGAGACGGTTGTTCGCATGCCCTGCAGCGCGCCCGCGATGGCGATCAGTACGAAGGCGATGGCAGTGGCAAGCGCGTAGACCTTCTTCGCGTTCAGCCCCATGAGTTCGGCGATCTCGCGGTCGTCAGACACCGCGCGAAACGACCGGCCCAGCGCCGTGCGCTCAAAGAGCCACTGCAGAGCGCCCGTCGCAACGACCGCAATGGCCAGCACGATGAGCGGCAGTACGCCGAGCGACATCGCATCGCCCAGCGCAATGCCCTGCGTGTTGAGCCCGCCGGTCTCGATGGCACGCGGATCGGCCGAGAACAGTTCGAGCAGCAGGTTCTGAATGACGATCGACAGGCCGAAAGTGACGACCAGCGAAGGCAGCGGATCCTTGCCGAGCGTGCCGTTGAGCACGTAGCGCTGCAGCGCGTAGCCGAAACCGAAGGCCACCGGCAGCACCGCGAGCGCCACGAGCCAGGGCATGGCATCGCCCGTCAGCGACACGCCCGCGATGACCGCGAACGCGCCGAGGATGATGAAGTCACCCTGCGCCGTATTGGTGAGCCGCATCACGCCGAACATCAGCGACTGGCCCAGCGCGAACAGCGTGTAGAGGCCGCCGAGCAGCACGCCTTGAACGAGGGTTTCAAGCATGGGCGGCCTCGATGCCGAAGTAGGCCTGCGAGATCTGCTCGCGCGTCAGGTCGGCGGAATTTCCTTCGAGCGACACGCGACCTTCCTGGAAGCAGTAGATGCGCTGAGAGACCTGGCGCGCCATGGTCACGTCCTGCTCGACGATGACCACGGTCATGCCCTCGCCGGTGATGGTCGGCATGGCGGCATAGATCTCGCGGATGACTATGGGCGCGAGACCGAGCGACAGCTCGTCGCACAGCAGCAGCTCGGGGTTGCTCATGAGCGCGCGGCCGAGCGCGACCATCTGCTGCTGGCCGCCCGACAGCGAAGTGCCCGGCTGGTGCCGCTTTTCGGCGAGTATGGGAAACAGCGCGTACAGGCGCTGAAGGTTCCACGGCCCCTTGCGCGCGGCGGTGGCGCCCATGAGCAGGTTCTCTTCGACGCTGAGGCTGGGAAACAAGCGTCGGCCTTCGGGAACCATGGCAAGGCCGCGGCGCACGATGTCGCCGGGAGGCATCCCGCCGATGGGCTCACCCTTGAAGCTGATCGCTTCGCGAGGCGCGCGCACCAGGCCCGTAAGGCTCTTGAGAAAGGTCGACTTGCCCGCGCCGTTGGCACCGATGATGGCCACGAGCTCACCACGGGCCAGCGAGAGGTCGATGCCGAACAAGGCCTGGGCGTCGCCGTAGAAAGCCTTGAGGGCGTGGGTGGAAAGCAGCGCGCTCATGCCTCCATCCCCATGTACACCCGCCGCACCTCCGAATCGTTCATCACCGCGCGCGGCTCGCCTTCCGCCAGCTTCTGCCCGAAGTTGATGACGAACAAACGGTCCGCCAGCGACAGCAGCGCATGCACCACGTGCTCGATCCAGATCATCGTCACGCCCCGTGCCTTGATGCGCTTGAGCTCCCCGACCAGCACCGCGGCCTCTGGCTCCGTCAGCCCGCCCGCGATCTCGTCGAGCAGCAGCAACTGCGGCCGCGTTGCCAGCGCGCGCGCCAGCTCCAGCCGCTTGCGATCGAGCAGGGTCAGCCCACCCGCAGGCTTGTTCGCGTGCGGCATCAGCCCCGTATGCTCCAGCACCTCGTGCGCCGTCTGCCACGCCTCGCGCTCGGTCTGCTGCCCGCCGAAGCAGGCGGCCGTGACGAGGTTCTCGAACACGCTCATGTTGCCGAAGGGCTGCGGCACCTGGTAGCTGCGCCCGATGCCCGCGTGGCAGCGCTGGTGCGGCCGCAGCCGCGTCACGTCGCGGCCCGCGTATTCGACGCGCCCCGCATCGACGCGCACATCTCCCGAGATCAGATTGAACAGCGTGGTCTTCCCCGCGCCGTTCGGCCCGAGGATGCCCAGCGTCTCGCCCTCGGTCACCGACAGCGTGATGTCGTCCGTGACCTTGAGCGCTCCGTAGGACTTGCTCACGGCATGCAGTGCCAGCAGCGTCATGACGGTCAGAGCAGCCGCAGCTTGCCGCCGGCAGGAATGTTCGTCGCCGCCTCGTTGTTCACGATGGTCAGCTCCACCTTGTACTTCTGGCCCTTGCCCCATTGGCCGAGCACCAGCGGTGTCTTGCTGACGTTCTTGAAGGGGCCCTGGCCGCCCCACTTCACCGGGCCGACCACCGAGTTGATCGAGGTCGATGCCACGGCGTCGCGCACGTCCGAAGCCTTCAGCGACTTGGCACGCCCGAGTGCATTCGCTGCCACTTCGAACAACGCATGCGCAAAGCCGATGGGCTGCGTCCACTGCTTCTTCGCACCGGCCTCGTAGGCATCGGCCAGCGCCTTGGCGCTTTGCTGCGTGAGGCTCGACGTGAACGGATGCGATGGGCTCCACCACACCTCGGTCGACAGGCCATCGCCCAGGTCGCCCAGCGCCTCGATCGCGCCGGGGAACAGCAGTGCCTTGCCGAGCGTGATGATCTTCGGCTTGAAGCCCTGTTGCCGAGCCTGCGTGAGGAAGGTCTTGGCGTCGGGCGGAATCACCACGCCGGTGACGATCTCGACGCCCTCTTTCTTGAAGGCCGCGATCTGCGCGCTGAAATCTTGCGTGCCATTCTGAAAGCGCCCAGGGTCGGTGAGCGTGAAGCCCATCTGCGCGAGTGGCTTGGGGAAGCCCAGCTCCTTGTCGCCCCAGGCGTTGCCGTCGCCGTCGTTCGGGAACAGGCCACCCACCTTCTTGTTGGTGGCGAGCGTCTTCCAGCCGTTGGTGAAGTTGGCGATGACGTCTTCGAGGCCCCAGAACATGTGATACGTCCAGTTGAAGCCCTTCGCCGGGTCGCCCTTGCGGCCGAAGAACCAGGGCTGCCACGGCACCACGCTGGAGATGCAGGGCACCTCGTTGAGTTCGCACGCATCGCTCACGGGGTTGGCGGTTTCGGGTGTGCCGGCGGTGAGCACCAGCGCGACCTTGTCTTTCAGGATCAGGTCGTTCGCCACCTCGCCCGCGCGGTTGGGGTTCGACTGGCTGTCCTTCAGCACGATCTGCACCGCGTATTTCTTGCCGCCGACGCTGATGCCGTCCTTGAAGGCGGTCTTCATCTGGTCGATGACCCATTTGTCTGCCTCGCCGAAGGGCGCGAGCGGACCGGTCTGCGGCGACACGTAGCCGATCTTCAGCGTGTCGGCCGCGAACACCAGTGGCGTCGCGCCCGAAGCCACCAGCGCGGCCGTGGCCTGCGTGAACTGTCTGCGATTGAATGTCATGGTTGTCTCCGTCTCTTGTGTTTTTTGTGCCGCCCGATCAGGGGTCAGCGCGCGAAGTGCGGCGGTATCTGCGCGTCGACGTTCACCCACACGCTCTTGACCTGCGTGTATTCGCGCATCGCATCGAACCCCATCTCGCGGCCGTAGCCGCTCTGGCCGACGCCGCCGAAGGGCGAGCCGGGGTTCACGCGCTTGTAGCTGTTGATCCAGACCATGCCGGCGTGCAGGTCGCGCGCGACCTTGTGGGCGCGCTGCAGGTTGTTGGTCCACAGGCCGCTGCCGAGGCCGTAGTCGGTGCCGTTGGCGATCTGCATCGCCTCTTCGTCGTTCTTGAAGGTGAGCACGGTGACGAAGGGGCCGAACACCTCTTCCTGCGCGACGCGGTCTTTGTATGACCTGGCGCGCATCACGGTGGGTTCGACGTAGCAGCCCTTGGCCAGATCGCCGCCCGGCGACTTGCCGCCCGCCAGCAGTTCGCCGCCCTCGCCTTGCGCCACTTCCACATAGCTCAGCACGCGCTCGCGATGCTGCGCGCTGGTGAGCGGACCCATCTCCGTCGCCTCGTCGAGCGGGTCGCCGAGGCGGATCGACTTCGCAAGCGGAATGAACTGCTCGAGGAAGGCATCGGCGATCTTCTCGTGCAGCATCAGCCGCGAGCCCGCAATGCAGGCCTGCCCCTGGTTGTGGAAGATGGCCCACGCGCTCCCGTTGACTGCGGCCTGCAGGTTCGCGTCTTCGAAGACGATGTTCGGCCCCTTGCCGCCGAGTTCGAGCTGCACCTTCTTCAGGTTGCCCGCGCTGGCCTGCACGATGCGCCGGCCCGTGGCGGTGCTGCCGGTAAACGCGATCTTGGCGATCTCCGGGTGCTCGGCGATGTACTGGCCCGCCACGCTGCCAAGCCCCGGCAGCATGTTGACCACACCTGGCGGCAGGCCGGCCTCGGCCATCAGCTCGGCGATGCGCAGCGACGACAGCGGCGTGATTTCAGCCGGCTTCATCACGATGCAGTTGCCGGCCGCGAGCGCGGGCGCCATCTTCCAGCTGGTGAACATCAGCGGAAAGTTCCACGGCACCACTTGGCCGACGATGCCGACGGGCTCGCGCAGCGTGTAGTTGAGAAAGCCCTCTTCGACCGGAATGGTCTCGCCCTGGAACTTGTCGGCCATGCCACCGAAGTAGCGGAAGCACGCTGCCGTGCGCGGCACGTCGAGCCGGCGCGAATCGCGGATCGGGTGGCCGGTGTCGAGCGATTCGAGGCGCGCGAGTTCTTCGCCGTTGGCTTCGATGAGGTCGGCGAGCTTCAGCAGGATGCGGCCACGGTCGGCGGCAGCCATGCGGCTCCATCTGGGGAAGGCACGCTTCGCCGCGGCGACGGCCTTGTCGACGTCGGCCCTGCCGGCGAGCGCGACATTAACGATGGGCGTGTTGTCGTGCGGGTTCAGCGTGGCGAGGGTCTCGCCGGATTCGGCGTCGACGAAGCGGCCGTCGATGAAGAGCTGGTGGCGGATGGAAAGAGCAGGCATGAGTTTCCTCTCCCTCCCCGCTTGGGGAGAGTTGGATGGAAGGGCGTCGGGAGGGAGAGAAAAGCCGGTCAGAACTCGACCGGAATCTCCGGGCTCTCGCCCTTCTGGATTTCGTACACCAGGCTCGGCGACCCGTTCTCCCACACCAGCAGCATCGAGCGCTTGGGGCTGAAGCCCTGGTGGCGGCAGTAGGCGGGCATGGCGGCCATGTCGCCGGCCTTCATGATCACGCGGGCCATGGGCCTGCCGGTGTTCTTGTCGCCGCAGTCCCAGTGGATTTCGTCGGTCATCTGGAAGAACCACTCGACACGATCGTTGCCGTGGATGATCGGCAGGATGTGCTCCTCGGTCGTCGGGCACATGTAGCTGTGCTTCACCACCGAGGTGAAGCTCGGGTTCCACGTGACCTGCGAGCGGCTCAGGAAGCCGAAGAGATTGAAGGCGTGCACATCGTTCTCGAAGCCGGGCTCGGGGTGCAGCTCGGGCTGGCCCTGCGGCACGTCGGCAAAGGCGCGGTTCACCGGAGCGCCGCGTTCGTCGCTGCGCAGGTCGAGGTCTCCCTTCAGGCCCACGCAGCGCTTGGCAAGTTCGCGCGCCCTCGTGATCTTGGCGGTGTTGTTGCCGTTCTTGCGGCCGTAGGGCGAGCCGGTTTCCTGCGGCGCGGCGAAGGGGTCGAAGCTCTCGTTGGTCCAGTCGTCGAGCATGGCCTCGAAGGTGGCGCGGATCTGCGCGGTCGGGAAGTTCTCGAGCAGGTCGATACCCGCGTCCTTCATGGTGCCGTTGAAGCTGCCGGCGTACAGGTCGACCGACTCGTAGTGGTTGACGGTGCCGAACACGTCATCGAAGTTGACCCAGCCGTAGAAGAAGCCCCAGGCCACGTCGCGCATCAATGCGCGCAGGTAGCTGCCGGCGTCCATGGTGTGGCTCATGGGGCGGCCGTCGCGGGTCTTCCAGCCGATGTGCACGAAGTATTCGTCGCGGCGGAAGCTGAAGCTGCCGAGCGAAAAGTCCTTGTAGCCGAGCGTGGCGTCGGGCTGCGACGCGATCACCTTGGCGAGTTCTGCGGGTGCGTTCATGGTGTGTGGCTCCTGGATTCGGGTGCGGTCAATGCACTCAGTGCGATTGGCAGATGTCGGCCCACTTCTCGACCGAGAGGTCGCCCTTGCAGCTTTGCAGGACGATCACGCCCGGCTCGCCGGCGCTGCGGAACTGGTAGGCGGTGTTCTTCGGCAGCAGGCCCTGGTGGCCGCGCGAGAGCTTCATCCAGCCCATCTTCTTGCCTTTGGGCTCGCCCTTGACGAGCACGGCGCCGTTCTTTTCCTTGTCGGCCACTGTCTGGCCGTCGTCGAGCTGCACGAGGTGCACTTCGACGTCGCCGTCCATCACGAGCGCGAATTCGTCGTGCGCGCAGGTGTACCAGGGTGATGTGCCTTCGGCGCGCAGCGTCTCCAGTACGTAGATCTGGTTCTGGCCGAACACGACCTTCTCGTAGGGTTTGCTGATGCTCGCGATCTCGAAGCAGTTGGAAAAGGCGTAGTGGCGAACGTCGTCGTCGATGGGCTCGACGTGGCCCTTCTCGAAGTGCTTGAGTGAACCGAAGCGGGTCTTGTAGGCGGTCGCAGTGGTAGCTGTCATGGCTTGTCTCCTGTTGTCTCCAGTGATGGGTGAACTCTAGGAGTCAAGCGGCGGCACCGGTAGGGACCAGTTTGGAAGAGGATTATTCGGAGCTTCCGAACAATCGCAGGGGTTTACCCCCGTTCGGGCGCTATCCGCTGGAGCGGCTGAACTCGATGAGCTCGGCAGGAATAAGGCCTCGCTCGATCAGCGTGGCGTCCCACGGCGGCACGCGCGTGAAGCGGGTGGCGATGTGCTCGATGAAGAGGCGCAGCTTCAGCGCATTGCGCGAGGTGCCCGCATAAACCGCGCTCAGCGAGAACGACGACAGCTGGTGCTCGGCCAGCACCACGCGCAACTCGCCGCGCGCAATGGCGTCGCCCGCCACGAGCGTGGGCAGGCAGACGATGCCCGCATGTTCCAGTGCATATTCGCGCAGCAGGTGCACGCTGTTGGTCAGCAGCGCGGCGTTCAGGTAGATGGTGGTCTGCTCGCCCTCGTGGTGAAAAGTCCATCGGTCGCGCGTGGGGTAGCCCGAGTACAGGCCCAGCTTGTGCCGGTGCAGGTCGCGCGGCGCAGCGGGCGTGCCGTGCGCTTCGAGGTACGCCGGCGTGGCGCACAGCACTCGCCGCACCGGAAAGAGCGGCCGCGACACCAGCTCCTGCGAGGCCGCTGGAAAGATCTGCAGCGCGCAGTCGACGCCGGCCTTCACGGGGTCGGCCACCGCGTCGCTCACGATCAGCTCGAGGTGGATGTCAGGGTAGGTCGTCTGGAACTCGCGCAGCAGCGTGGCGAAACGGCCCAGCACCATGCCGGTGAGTGCATGCACGCGCAGGATGCCCGAGGGCGTGCCGCGCGCATCGCGCATCTGGTCGACGATGTCGTTGGCGCGCCCCACCAGCTCGGTGCAGTCGCGCAGAAAGGCCTGGCCCATGTCGCTGAGCCTCACCACGCGCGTGCTGCGGTGGAACAGCGGCGCGCCCAGGAACTCTTCGAGCTGCTTGACCCGCGTAGTGACGACTGAATTGGCCACGCGCAGCTGCCGCGCCGCTTCCGCAAAGCTCTGGGTCTGCGCGACGCGAACGAAAGTTTCAATGCTTTGGAGGCGGTCCACGGCGGCACTGTACTGCGGGGCCGGTCGGCGCGGGGCGCCACGGGACGTTGCGGGCAAGCCTAAAGGCCGCGAAAGACCGTTATCCCTGTGTCGGGGAGTTACGTGCCCCACTTACAATCCCTGCCGCATCACCCACCCCTACGAGGTCTTGTCCGCAATGCCCAAGAGCCCCCGGCCACGCGCCCGTTTCAGCTTCTCCCCCACCGTGCGCGCCCTGTTCCTGGCCGCGGCAACCTGTGGCGCCGTGCTCCCGGCGCTGGCCGCCATCGAGCATGAGGAGGTCGACAAGCTCATGCAGGCCGGCAAGCTCGACGAGGCCCTGACGAAGGCCGACGCCTTCCTCAAAGACAAGCCGCGCGACCCGCAGATGCGCTTTCTCAAGGGCGTGATCCAGCTCGACACCGGCAAGCGCAACGAGGCCATCGCCGCCTTCACCCAGCTCACGCTGGACGCGCCCGAGCTGCCCGAGCCGTACAACAACCTCGCGGTGATCTACGCGAGCCAGAACCAGTTCGACAAGGCACGCAGCGCGCTCGAAAGCGCCATTCGCACCAACCCCAGCTACGCCACCGCCCAGGAAAACCTCGGCGACGTGTATGCACGGCTGGCCAGCCAGGCCTACAGCAAGGCCCTGCAGCTCGACCAGAACAACACGGCCGTGCAGCCCAAGCTGGCGGTGATCCGCACGCTCTTCACGCCGACACCGCCGGGCGCCAAGCCGACAGCCCTGGTGGCCTCGGCAGCACCTGTCCAGGCGGCAAAGGCGCCGGCTCCCGCGCCAGCCCCCGCTGCGCCGCCGCCGCCAGTCAAGGTTGCAGCCGCTCCCGCACCGGTGGCCGCCGCGCCCAAGGCGCCCGAGGCAAAGGCGCCCGAAGCGGCGCCGGCTCCAGCACCTGCACCGACCCCCGCCGCCAGCAGCGCTTCCAATGCCGAAGTCGAATCCGCCGTGCGCGCCTGGGCTTCGGCCTGGGCCAGCCAGGACATGGACCGCTACCTCGCGGCCTACGGCCCCGACTTCACGCCCACCGGCGGCCAGAGCCGCAAGGGCTGGGAAGAAGACCGCCGCGCCCGCATCGTCGGCAAGTCGAGCATCAGCGTGAACATCGAGAACCTCGCGATCAAGGTCGACGGGCAGAATGCGACGGCCAAGTTCCGCCAGATCTATCGCGCGGACAACCTCAACGTTTCGAGCCGCAAGACGCTGGACCTGCAGCGCTCCGGCAATCAATGGCACATTCGCAAGGAAAGCGTCGGCGGCTAGTGGCAGACATCGTCCGGCTCGGCCGGCTTCAGAATCCCCCGTTTCGTCTGCGCAGCGGACAACTGCTCGCAGCGCTGATGACCGCATCGGCGCTGATGCTGGCGGCGCCCGGTGCGGCGCTGGCGTCGAACAGCACCCACAAGGCGGGCAGCGCCAAAGCCGCCAGCGGCAGCACCAAGGCCAAGGCTGCGAGCAGCAGCCGTTCCGCCACGCGCGGTGCGAACGGCCGGTCTGCCTCCGCCAAGGGCAAGAAGGGCGTGACCGCTGCAGAGGCCCGAACAGCTGCCGCGACGGCAACAAGGCCCACACGCAGGTCGGCATCCGCCTCCTCCATCCAGGAAGCCAGCAACGCCGAAGCCCGCCTGATCGCGGTCTATGAAATGTTCGGCCGCGGACAGGCCCGCCCCGCGCTGGCCAAGGCCCGCGACCTGGTGCGCGACTACCCGAACTTCCAGCTTGCGCAGCTCGTCTACGGCGACCTGCTCGCGGCGCAAGTGCCCCCGTCGAATGCCCTGCCCGACACCGCCAGCATCGCGAAGATGCGCGGCAACCCCGCCATGGCCGAGCTGCACGAGGAATCGAAGCGCCGCCTGCAGGCCCTGCGCGAGCGCCCGCCGGCCAACACCGTGCCGTCGCAGTTCCTGACGCTCTCGACCCGCAGCCGCTACGCCATTGCCGTCGACGCCTCGCGCTCGCGGCTGTACCTGTTCGAAAACTCGGACAAGGGCCTGAAGCTCACGGCCGACTACTACATCTCGGTCGGCAAGTCGGGCACCGACAAGGTCACCGAGGGCGACGCGCGCACCCCGCTGGGCGTGTACTACATCACCAGCAGCCTCGATCCGAAGTCGCTGAAAGACTTCTACGGCGCGGGCGCCCTGCCCATCAACTACCCCAACCCGTACGACGTGCGGCGCGGCAAGACCGGCGGCGGCATCTGGCTGCACGGCACCCCGCCCCAGCAGTTCGCCCGGGCGCCGCTGGCAAGCGACGGCTGCGTGGTCATGGCAAACCCTGACCTGAAGCAGCTTTTGCGAAAAGTGCAAATTGGCGCCACCCCGGTGGTCACCGCGCGCAGCCTGCAATGGATTTCACAACCGCAGGCCGAAAAAGAAACCCAGTCAATTACAAGCGCTATCAATGGCTGGAAAGATGCGCGAGCCAATGGAAATGAAGCGCAATTGAAGAAATTCTATTTGCCCGATTTCCAGCGCAGCAGCAAGAAATCCACTGAAGGAATTTCGGCTGTCGACGAAGAAGTGAAATACGCACAGGGCAAGCGCGTGCAATTCAAGGACATGTCGTACCTCCACTGGCGGGACGGTGACGACACCATGATTGTTACCTTCGGCGAAGTGTTCGAAGGCGAGAAGAGCGGACGTTCCCGGCGCCAGTACTGGTTACGCCAGGGTACCGACTGGAAGCTCTTTCACGAAGAAATCCTGGGCTGAGGCCCGGTCGAATCCCTCTCGGCGACGGGGTCACCCCCTCAAACCCGTGACTTTTTGCTCACGGGTTTAGCCTTTTTTCACTGTTACATCTGGCCCTTTGGGGCTTCGTGCTACGTAACACGTAACGCACTTGTTCCCGTAACACCCCCGTTTCGCGCGTTCCCGGCGACGTAACGTCGCATCCCCTCTTCATGGGAGGCGCCGCGCGCCCTACAGAGGGAAAAATTCACTTCCAAACTGTCCACCAGCTGACCAGGTCTCTTCCTGACTCGGGCTGGCAGGAGGCTTGCAGCCACCCTGCTTTACTCCTTTCGGCTAGCACACCTGGGCGAAAGTCTTGCGGGTTTGCCTTGTTGATACACGGAGTTACGCTGTATAACATCCACTTCGCAAGCCTTTGTTAACACTTCCTGAAAGGGGAAATCATGCTTAGCTCTATTACTCGTTTTCTGCGCGACGAAGAAGGTGCAACCGCAATTGAATATGGAATTATTGCGGGGCTCATGGCAATTATCTTGATTGGGATCTTTTCCGAAACAAGTGGCATCGGCAAGGCACTGATTGATATGTTCAGCTACATCGGGGGAAAGCTGCCTAAAGCGGACAGCTGAGAGCAGCGATTTGCGACCGGAATTCGTCCTGCTTCTCTGGCTGGCCCTGATCGCCGTCCATGACTTTCGCAGGCGCATCGTTCCCAACTGGCTGGTGCTGTCGGGTGCCGTTGCGGCGCTCGCACAGCTCGCCCTCGGCTTCCAACCCGTGGGGATCGGCTGGTCGGAAGCCTTGCTCGGCTTTGCCGCGGGATTCGGTGTTCTCCTGCTTTTCTACGCCCTCGGCGTCATGGGAGCAGGCGACGTGAAGTTCGCAGGCGCTCTCGGTCTGTGGATCGGCCCAGCCGCACTCTTTCCTGTCTGGATCGGAGGCAGTCTTCTCGCCGCGGCTCACGGCATCCTCTGGCTGGCTCTGCAGCGCTGGCCGCTGTTTCCACGGCTCGCACTCCTGCTTTCGAGGCAACGCGCGACAGCCGAAGGCGCAGTGCCCATCGAACGCCGTGCGCGTTTTGTCCCTTATGCGGCCTATCTGTCTCTGGCCACCGCGGTATGGCTGATTTGGGGGCGACAGAGGTAATCGCACACACAGCGGCAAGCCCGCGGATCGTCGATTTCCGTGTCGCCCACCCCCTCACTTTCAACACGCCGCCCATGATCCACCTCACCAAGATAGTCGCTGCCATCCTCGTGCTGCTCGCCATTGCACTGGGTGGCTACGCGTGGATGCTCAGCCGCCAAGCGCCTCCGCCCACAAAAACCGTTGCTGCACCAACTGCTGCGCCGACGAAGGCGCGGGAAACGACAACCTATCCCGTGGTCGTCGCGTCGAAGCCCCTGCTGGCGGGACAAGTCATTGCCGCCGAGGCACTGCGCATCGAACGCCTGCCGATCAATCCCGCAGGTGCATTCCAGACGACCGCTGATGCCGTCGGCCGTGTACCGGTACTGAATCTCGGCGAGGGCACGCCGTTGCAGGAAGGACAGTTGGTCTCGGGTCTCGCGCTGCGCGTGGCAGAGGGGGAGCGTGCCGTGGCCGTCAAGGCCGACGAAGTCATGGGCGTCGGCAACAAGGTTCAGCCAGGCGACTTCGTCGATGTCTTCGTGATGTTCAAGTCAGATGGCAAGGACATCGACCGCAGCCAGGCCCGACTGCTGCTCGCACGCAAGCGCGTGCTGGCATTCGGCAGCGCTTCCGTCGACGGCATGCAGCCCAAGGGAGCCGACGGCAAGGCGGGCACGGCACAGCCACCCACACAACGCACCGAAGCAGCCAGGACAGCCGTTCTGGCAGTTGCAGTCGACGAGATCAACAGGCTGACGCTCGGCGAATCCAGCGGCCGGCTGCTGCTTGCACTGCGCAACCCGACCGACACTGCCGAGCCCGACCCCAAGCTCTTCGCGGAATTGCCTACCGCCTTGACGATCGCACCCGCCAAGCCTGGCGAACCACGCCGGGCGCCGCTTGGGGGACTGGACAAGGCGCAAGCCGGCCTGACGGCAATGGATTTTGTTTCCGGCAACGTGGCTGAAGGCAGTCGACGCCCCCATGCGGCAGCCCGGTCGCCCTCTCCCGGAAATTCCGGCCTGCCCGCACGCGGAGGCACTGAAGTTGAAGTGATTCGCGGCGAACGCAGTGAAACCGTGCGCTATTGACTGGCCGAGCCAATGACCGCCCAACAAGAAAGAAAACACATGCCGCACCGCGTGAAGTCGGACGATTTTCATCGCCAGTCCACCCGAAATGGGCCGCAGCAGTTTCGTCTCGTGTTCATTGCGCTGTCTCTCGCTTCGATCAGCGCTTTCCCCTCCATCTCGCGGGCCGCCGGTCCGCAGGCAAAGCCAGCGAGCCCGGCGCGCCAACAATCCGACACGCTCGTCATGCAGGCCGGCACGCAAAAAGAATTGCTGGTCGACAAGGGCATCGACCGCATGGCCATCGCGGACGAAGCCGTGGTCGGCGTAACGCTGACCCGAAAGGCTGCGGGTTCACCCGCCGCACGCCTCATCGTCACGGCCAAGGCCGCCGGCCGCACGACCTTGATGGTCTGGGAAAAAGGCAACCCGGCCGCCACGACTTACGCAGTGGAAGTGCGCCGCCGTGCGGCAATCGTGACGGGCTCCACCGACAGCCTCCCGGCTCACCGGCAAGCCACGGACATCGCCCTTTCGAGCGCAGACGAGAAGACCCCGCTGGTAGACCGCTCCATCGTGAACGTGCGCAGCCACACGGTGCAAGTCGAGGTCAAGGTCGTGGAGTTCAGTCGAAGCGTGTTGAAAGAAGCGGGGTTCAATCTCTCGTCCTATGGCGCCAACAGCCATGGCTTCAGTTTCAGCAACATCAGCCCGTCCGGGGCCCTCGCCGACGCATTCAGCCTTGCCTTGGGCTTCGGCAACGCCAACAAGGGCCGCGGCATGACGTTGACGTTGAATCTGCTCGAAGGTAACGGCCTCGCCCGCGTGCTTGCGGAACCGACACTGGTGGCGATGTCGGGCCAGAGCGCAAGCTTCCTCGCCGGCGGCGAGTTGCCGATTCCGGTACCGCAAAGCCTCGGCACGACGACTATCGAGTACAAGCCTTTCGGCATCGGGCTGTCGGTGACCCCCACGGTCCTGTCGAACGACCGAATCGTCCTGAAGGTCGCGCCGGAAGCAAGCGACCTCGACTACACCAACGCCCTGAGCATCGACGGCGTCGCGGTTCCCGCAATCACGACGCGCCGCGCGGACACAACCGTCGAACTCGGCGACGGCGAGAGCTTCGTCATCGGCGGCTTGGTGAGTCGCACCACGTCATCCAATGTCGACAAGGTGCCGCTGCTCGGCGACATCCCGATCCTCGGTTCGTTCTTCAGGCAGAACAAGTACACGATGAGCGAGAAGGAACTGGTGATCATGGTGACGCCGCATCTGGTCAAGCCCATCGCACGCAACACCGATCTCGCTCCATTCCTGCCGGGTACCGCCGAACAACGCGACGGCGCGGTGTGGCGCTCGATCTTCCTGGGCGGCGCAGCCAACACCGCGCTTCCAGGCTTCTCGCGTTGAAGAGACACCGGCGTGAACGCCAGAAATGCTGACCTCATGAACGCACCACGCGACAGCATTCCGGAAACGGGCGCGGAGACCTACTTGTTCGCATCGAGCAACGGCAGCCACATCACCTGGCTGACCGACGCGCTCGGGCGGCTGGGTTCCGTGGTCGTGCTTGCTCCAGACACGAAGTCGATCGACGAGCGCATCGCCCTGCTCGGTCCTGTCGCGATATTCATCGACTTTTCACCCGACCAGATGGCTGGTGCCAACCAGCTTCACCAGCGGCTTAAAAGGGACTGGCCCGCTTTGCCAGTGCTTGCCATGGGAACGTCGGCGGAGCCCACGGCGATGCTTGCAGCTCTGCGCGCGGGCGTCGATGATTTCGTCGATGTTGCAGCAGCGCCGAGTGAAGCAGTGACCACATTGAAAACATTGCTCGAGCGGCGCAGCAGCTTGCAAGGCGGTACCCGCGGCAACACCCTCGCGTTGCTTGGCGCGCGCGCTGGGCTGGGAGTGACCACGCTGGCGACCAGCCTGGCCCTCATGCTGAATGCTCAGTTGGCCCACGCGCCCGCAAGACCACCGTCGCGCGCGACGCGGCACGGGGTGGCTTTGCTAGATCTCGGCCTCCCTGCGCGCGACGGCTTGCTTTACCTCGACACCCAGAGCGGCTTCAGCTTCGTCGACGGCGTGCGCAACCTGCGGCGCCTTGACCAGACGCTGCTGCACACGGCCCTTGCGCACCACACCAGCGGTGTCGCCGTGCTGCCACTGCCCGCCAGCCTGTCGCAGGTGCGAGAGATCTCGCATGCCGATTCCGTGGCGCTGATCAAGAGACTCTCCGACTTCTTCGACTTCCAGATCGCGGACCTCGGCGGCTTCTCTACCGTCGACTTCATCGCTCAAACCCTGCGCGAGGCACAGCAGACCTGGGTCGTGTGCGACCAGAGCATCGGTGCCATCGTCTCCACAGCCAATCTGTTGAAAGAGCTTCGCGCACGCGGCGTCGAGACCGAGCAGCTATCCCTGGTCGTGAACAAATTCGACAGTCATGTCGGCCTGTCGGCGAAGGACATCGCCGAGCGCCTCGAATTGCCGCTGCTTCATGTGTTGCCCGCGCGCAGCGCACCGTTGCTGGCGGCCGCAAGCCGCGGGGAAATGCTGGTGCGTACCGCGCGTAGCGACCCCTATTCACAGGCCGTCACGGGCCTCGCTCGAAGCCTCCATCAGCAGTACATGTCCGCGTCGGGCCAACCGCCAGCGAAAGATCAGCGCTGGGTTGCACTGATGTCGCAAATCACCGGGCTCTGGAAGAGTTCAAACGAAAGTTGAGCCAATGTCCACCGATATCGAATTTGCCGACGACGATCAGGCATTCATCAATTCGCAGCAGTTCCAGGACATCAAGAGCTGGACGCACGACCATTTGCTCAGCCGCATCGAGGAGCTCGGGGCAGAGTTCGGTCGCTGGTCGCGAGCATCGATCCAGCAGTTCGTCGAGTTGGAGGTCGACAGCTTTGTACGGCTGCGCCGCGTGCCGATCAACGATCGCGAAATGCAGCTCATCTCCGACGCGCTCACAAAGGAGCTGGCGGGCTTCGGCCCGCTGGAAGACCTGCTCAACGATCCCGCGGTCGAAGACATCCTCATCAACGGGCACACGAACGTGTACGTATCGCGCAATGGCGTGCTCGAACGCGAAACGCTGCGCTTCGCCGATACCGAACACGTGATGCGCATCGTGCGCCGCATCCTTGCCCCACTGGGCCGACGGCTCGATGAAGCCAACCCGATGGTCGATGCGCGGCTTCCCGACGGAGGCCGCATCAACGTCATCATCGAACCCCTGGCCATCGACGGACTTTCGGTGTCGATCCGGAAATTCCGCAAGGAGCCGCTTACACCGGCAGACTTGGTCAAGCTGGGCACCTTCGATGCAGGCATGGCTCAACTGCTCGAGATCGCCGTACGCGCACGCTGCAACATCCTGGTCAGCGGCGGCACGAGTTCCGGCAAGACCTCTCTGCTCAACGCCCTCGCGAGCTTCATCCCGCCCGCCGAACGGGTGATCACGATCGAAGACACCGCGGAACTCTCGCTCGGCCACACCCACGTGGTGCGCCTCGAAAGCCGTCCTGGCGGCTTCGACGGCACCGGCGTGGTCTCGATCCGCGACTTGCTGCGCAACAGCCTGCGCATGCGGCCGGACCGCATCATCGTTGGCGAAGTCCGGGGCGCCGAGGTAATCGAGATGATGCAGGCGATGAACACGGGTCACGAAGGCTCGATGGGCACCATCCACGCCAGTTCGCCTCGTGAATGCCTCTATCGCCTAGAGATGCTTGCGGGCTTTGCGGGCTACCAGGGTAGCGAAGTGAGCTTGCGCCGCCAGATTGCCAACGCCATCGACTTCATTGTGCAGATCGGGCGCATGTCTGGTGGTCAACGGCGCATCGTGTCGCTGAGCGAAATCACGGGCGTCAACGACAACGTCGTGGCGATGCAGGAGCTATACCGATATGACCCGATCGTGTCGCCCGACGGCGAAGAGCGCGACCGGTGGATATCCCTCGGCATTGCACCCCACTCGCCCAAGATCACACGGTTCCGGCAGATGATGACGCGTTCGCAAGGGGATCGCCGTGGATGAGATTCTGCTGATCGTAGTTTGCCTAGCGTTGCTGCTCGCGGCGGCAGGCATTCTGCTTTGGCAATGGGCGCGAGGGCGTCAAGAGCGGCAAGCTGTCTATCGCCATCTGGCGCAGCAACTCGAGGCCAAGGCCGTTGCAGTCGCCGTGGAAGCTTCGCTGTCGGCTTCGCCGCGCACGTCGTTCATCGACACGCCCGGCAGCGGCATCGCGGCAGACCCGTGGATGAATGCCGGCGGCGAGCCACCAGCGACTCCAACCCGCAGGGCCCGCCTCCAGGCGTTATTGCCGTCCTGGCTGGAAGGTGCCATTTCGGTGCAGGCGATTGCATTGGCTGCTCTCGCGATCGTGGCCCTGAGCGCAGTGGCCGGCCTGTTCGCCGGCTGGATCGGCGCTATCGCGACATTCGTCGTGCTGCTGGCCCTGGCGCTGTTCGGGCTGTGGCTGCGTCTTCAGAAGTTTCGCCGCCAACTGGTCAGCCAGCTTCCCGCATTTATCGATTCGATGGTGCGCCTCATCACCATCGGCAACTCCACGCAAGCCGCGTTTCAACTGGCGATTTCATCGACGCAGCCACCGCTGCAAAGCTATCTCGAACGTTCGGCGAATCTGGTGCGCGCCGGCGTGGACCTCGACCGTGCACTGCACCAGACGGCGGCCAGCGTGCGCGTCGAGGAAATGTATCTCCTGGCATCTATCCTCGGGCTGGGCGTGCGCTATGGCGGACGTGCGGACCTGCTGCTGGAACGCGTTGCGAACTTCATGCGCGACCGTGAGCAGGCCCAGCACGAACTCGTCGCAATGTCGGCCGAGACGCGGCTTTCGGCGTGGATCCTTGGCCTCCTGCCCTTGGGCGTAGGCGGCTTCATCATCATCTCCAACCCGGGCTACTTCCTGCGGATGTGGTACGACTCCACCGGCCAGATGATGATCTTCGGTGCGGTAGGCCTGCAGTTGCTCGGCACCGTGCTGCTCTATCGACTGGCGAGGTTGACATGATGTTCACTCCCGCGCAGCTCGCCGTTTGGAGTCTCGTGTTGCTGGCGCTGGGTCTTTGCACCGCAGCAGCTGGCCTGCTGGTCAACGAAGTGCGGCGCGCCCAGCGCGGCAAAGCCTTGGGCCGGGCACTTCACCGCGACGATGCAGTCATCGATGCAGTCGTCGATGCTCCATCGGAAGTTGAGGCCGCGAGGCGCGCCGACGCCGACCTGCCGTTGCATTGGCTCAATACCCGGATCGGCAAGGCCCTGGTCGCCGATGAAGACCGGCGGTTGATCGATCAATGCGGCTTTTCTTCGATGCGGGCGCAACTCGTTTTTCTGGTGACACGGATCGCGCTGGCAATTCTGCTGCCCACGCTGGCTCTGTTGTTCTGGCCCGGTCTCGTCTCGACGAGAAAGCTGACCATCATTGCAGCATCGGCCATCGGCATCGGTTTCATGGTCCCGAAATGGTTGCTCGGCCGGCTCGCCGCCAAGCGGCGCGAGCGCGTGGCACATGAGCTGCCGCTCTTCATCGACCTCCTGCGGCTTCTTCAGGGCGTAGGCTTGAGCCTCGACCAGAGCCTGCAGATCATGGCCAACGATTTCGCACACGTCATGCCGGTACTCGGCCATGAGCTGACGCTCGCCAACAGCCAATACAGCCGCGGCCGCACGCGCGAACATTCGCTTGCGCGCCTCGGAACCTTGCATGCGAACGAAAACCTCGCGGGCATGGTCTCCTTGCTTGTGCAGGTCGATCGTCATGGCGGTGCCGTCCAGGAACCCCTGCGCATCTTCAGCGACCGATTGCGCGAACACCGCAAGTCGGAAATGAAAGCACGCATCGGCAAGATCACCGTGAAGATGACCGGCGTGATGGTCAGCACGCTTCTGCCGGCGCTCGTGATCGTGACCGCTGGCCCAGGCTTCATCGCCATCATCCGTTCACTGGGAGCCATGTCCAAATGAACCTCGTCTTGCAAGACTCAAAGTGCGCTTGCGCGCTGCTCGTGGCCCTGGTGATGCTGGCCGGCTGCGGTGGGCCCAAAGGCCTGTATCCGGCAGCCGCCGATGCGCAACAGCGGATGGCGGCAGAGACTGCTGCGACGCAGAAGAACGCGACGAACATCGACACCGCCGCAACGTACATGAAGCTCGTCGAGCAGATGCAGACGGACGGCCTGTGGTTCGCATCGCTTGCGCATATCGATGCCCTCGAGCAACGCTGGGGCGTATCTCCCGAATCGAGTCGCCTGCGTGCCGACGCACTGCGCCAGACGGGCGAGACGGCAAGCAGTGAGGCTTCTTACAAGCGCCTGATTGGTACCCCGCTCGAAGGTGCCGGCTACCACGGCCTCGGACTGCTGGCAGGCGGGCGCGGCGACTATTCCACAGCCGTCGCACTGCTGAAGGAAGCACAACGGCGCAACCCTACCGACGCAGTACTTCTGAGCGACCTGGGTTACGCCAGCTTGCGCGCGGGACTCATCGCGCAGGCACGCCTGCCGTTGATGCAAGCGCTGCAACTTCGCTCCGACAATACCCAGGCACAAGCCAACCTCGCGCTGTACCTCGAGGTTACGCAACAGCAGGCCCAAGCCGACGCACTGATGGAGGCCCACCGCATGTCGCCCGCAACACGCGCCGCGATTCGCGAGAGTGCACGTCAACTTGGCAGTGCGCCTTTGGCTTCCGCGCAGCCTACTCCCCAACCTGCGATTGCACGCGCGAGTGCTCCGGACGACAACGCCATACCCCTGCGTCTCAAGGCCGCACGCTGGCCAGGCATGGGCGGAGCGCAGGCCAATGCAGGTCCGGCCACCTCCATCAGCCCGATCACACGAGGTACAGAATGAACAATCGCCTTCCCCGCTCCAACACCGCCTGGCCCGTGACCGGACTCGCCCTTGCGCTGATGGTCGCCGCCGCTTCCGCGCAGACCGCACCCACCGCGCTCGCACCCGAGGCGAAACCGACACCACAAGCAACCCCTGTGGCTGCACCGGCCTCGGGCGCTTCGATGCAAGACGGCGTCGGGCAGGCGGCAGCGTATGAAATGGCCGACTTCGAGGACGCGCCGCCCTTGCAGGTTGGGGACGCTGCATCGAGCCTTCTCGCATGGCAACGCGATGGCGGCATCGCCTCGCCCACTCCGCGTCCGATTGCGGGCGATGTCGCACGGCGAAGCTACGAGCGCTATCTGAAGAGCTTCGAATACCCGATCCCCGAGCGGCTGAACTCGACGGTCAAGACCGGCAGCAACACGAGCGGCAGCAAGTAGGCCGCCAAGGCGGCGTTCCTGCTCGAACCACCACCGCACACCATGAGACTCTCGCCCCCTCGGACGAATCCGCGCACCCAGCGCGGCGTCTACGCGCTTGAGTTCGCGATCGCCTTTCTGATCTTCTTCACCCTGCTCTACGCCATCATTTGCTACGGCGTCCTTTTCGCCATTCGCTTTGGCCTGCAGAACGCCGCCGAGGACGGCGCGCGCGCCGCGCTTCGCTATCCGGTCGGCGCGACAACCAGAGCCGCGAAGGCGTACGACGTCGCGCGCGATCAGGCCAGCGGCCTGCTGCCCATCGCCCCGACCGTGGACGCCAAGATCTGCCAGGTAGCCAGCAACGACTGCTCGGCCACCCGCGTGTGCAGCATCCTCTGGGAACAGCGCTGCCAGATCGTGGTCACGATCACGGCATCGGGCCTCAAGGACATGCTGCCGCCGCTCCCCGCTTTTGCCGTACCCGACACCCTGGTTGCCAAGGCGAGCATGCTGCTCGACGGGAGGACACCATGATGAAGCGCGTCGCAACGCCACGGGAAGGGGCCCGATTCGCCACTGGCCGCCAATGCCGTCAACGCGGCATTGCGGCGATCGAGTTCGCGTTCACGTTCACGTTCCTGTTCCTGGTCATCTATGGCATCGCCACGTTCGGGTCGGTCTTGTACGTTCAGCAGGCCGTATCGCGGGCCGGCGAGGACGGCGCGCGCGCGCTGTCGCAGCCGTCGATGATGGGTCTTTCGGACGACGCCCTGCGCAAGCAGCGGGTCCAGGACGCCGTCCATGAATCGTTGGCTGGTTCGCTGGTCGTGCCGGAAGCCAGCAATGCCGACTCGACGAGCCGCCTCGGTTGGATCAAGAGTCATGTGACCGTGACGGTGGTGATGACGGGCGCGGGCGGCTCGGCTCCCGCCACGGGTGCAGTAGTGACCGTGGCCTATCCCTACAGCGCGAACCGGTTGCTGCCGTCGCTGCCTCTCCTGGACACCAGTCGTTGGATGCCGGATACCGTCACGGGCCGGGCGGCCGCCGCGCTTCCGTCCTGAAAGGCACGCCATGAGACATGAATCGCCATCTCTTCGCCAACGGCATCGCGGCTCGATCCTGGTCAACACGGCCATTGCCATGAGCCTGATCCTGATCGTTCTGATCGGAACGGAACTCGGCTACCTGTTCTTCATGAAGCGGGAACTGCAGAAAACCGTTGACCTCGCCGCGCTGGCTGGTGCGCAGGCATTGAAGCCCTCGGCATGCGCGCCCGCACAACAGGCAGCGAAGGACAACGCCGCCAAGAACTTCCCTGTCGGTATCGATCCTCTGGTAAATGCCGAGGTGGAATGCGGGAACTGGGACCCGCTCTCTCGCACGCCTCCGCTCTACTTCGGCGCGCCGAATCCGGGAGAGCAGTTGAATGCGGTGCGCATCTCCATCACGCGAAGCCCTTCGATGCTGCCGCTTTCGTTCACCGGTAACGCGCAGCATTCGATCGTCGTCTCGGCGATCGCCTACCAGTCGGTTCCCCAGGCGATGCTCAGCATCCGGAGCACGCTGCTGACTGTTGACACGACCAAATCCGCACTGCTGGACACCGTCTTCGGCAAGCTCCTGGGCGGCAACGTGGCGCTCACCGCGGTTGGCTGGCAAGGCTTGGTGACCACCCAGGTCAACCTGCTGTCTTTCCTGGATGCCATCGCACTGCAGGTCGGCCTGCAGGCCGGCCAGTACGAGCAGGTGCTCAACTCGCAAATCACAGCAGGCAAGCTGCTGCAGGCACTCGCAACGGTTCTCCAAAAGAACGGGGCCTTGGCGGACGTGGCACTCAACGGTTTCAACGACATGGTGGCCCTGACCACGCAAGTCTCCAACGTCCAACTCAGCGTTGCCGAGATCCTGGGCGTAGCCACAGGTACGCCCAGCAGCGCCCTGGACGTCAACCTGCAGGCCTTCCAGCTGACGCAGGCCTTCGTGCAACTTGCGAACAGCCAGCATGCGGCCACCGTCAGCGCGCCTGCCAATCTGCTGGGCCTGGCCAACGTCGTTACCACCGTCAAGGTCATCGAACCGCCACAGGTTTCAGCCATCGGAAATCCGGAACTGGCCATGCTGGATCCGTTAGGGGCCAACGGCATCCGCGTGCGCACGGCCCAGGTGCGTGCGCTGATATCGGTAGATTTCACGACCGCGCTGAACGGTGTCACCGGCCTGCTCAACGAGGTTCTCAAGCTGACGCAGCCCGTGACCGATCTGCTCAACAGCCTCCTTCATCTAGACTTGGTTGGCGTATTGAGCAACGTGCTCTGCATCGGTTGCGAAAATAAGGTGACGGACCTGCGCCTGGTGTCATCGCCGTTTCGCATCGACATCAACCTCGACGTTGCCGCAGGGAAGGCGCGCGTCGACAAATACAGCTGTCCTGCTGGCGGCAGTAAGACGCTTTCCGTGATTGCAGACACCTCGGCTGCCACCCTGCGCGTGGGGAAGATCGGCAACAGTGCCGCGGATGCTGCCGCACAAGCCTTCGCCAGCAAAGATTCCCCGAATGTCGAACCCATTCCCCTGGTTGATATCGGTTCGATGACTGTCAGAAAGACTTGCCTCGCACTGCTTTGCTCCTACTCCTGGAAAAAGGGAAACACCTGGGTCCCCGACAGCCAGAAGAGCACAGCCGATCGCCAGGCCTTCGCCGGAGGCGGCATCGGCCTGATGACCAATACCCCCGTACTCGGATCGAGCGATACCTTGGACTTCGCAGCACCGGCGGATGCCAACCTGCCCGACATCTCTGCCACCCAGATACCCACGCCCTACCAGCCCGTGGTCGCGAGCAACCTTGTCGGCAGCCTGAGCCAGACCTTGGCGCAGATCGACATCCACATGTACAAGCCGTCGGTCGACAGTGCCCTCGGCGACCTGCTGGTGGGCGTTGGAAACATTATCGACACGGTGGTTGGATTGTTGCGTGGAGTGATCTCCAGCGCACTTTCACCCCTTCTGGATCCTCTGGTGAATACATTGATCACGGCGCTGGGCATCGATCTCGCGAAGACCGAAGTGGGAGCAAGACTCACGTGCCAAGGTGGAGCGCAACTGGTTTATTGAATCGATTTTTATGAGCGCCTCCAACTTCGACGAACTCGACCTCTTTGTCTGGGAAGGCAAAGCCGACATCCTCGACCGCATCGCGCGGTGCATGGCGAGCTTCGACGTGGAGGTGATCCGGGCCGATGGCCTGCCGCCTCCGCCGCAGGATCGCGGTGCCGCGCTGCGTCCCTCGGTGGCGATCATCAGCGTCACGGTCATCGACAGCGGCGGGCTGGCGCATGCCACCGAGCTGCTGCAGGGCATGCCGGTGATCTGGGTTGCGGCGGGTTCGCGCGAGCGCGATTCGCGCACTTATCCGCCCGAGTACCTGCACGTGCTGCCGTACGACTTCACCTGCGCGGAGCTGCGCACGATG
This sequence comes from Variovorax sp. GW821-FHT09D05, assembly GCF_059416325.1. Classification (NCBI taxonomy): domain Bacteria; kingdom Pseudomonadati; phylum Pseudomonadota; class Betaproteobacteria; order Burkholderiales; family Comamonadaceae; genus Variovorax; species Variovorax sp. GW821-FHT09D05. The sequence continues at coordinate 193,591 of NZ_JBWKOZ010000008.1, forward strand.
GTCGCCAAGCTGGTGCGGCAGTTGCGCGCGCGCGAGGTTGCGCCGCAGCCGCCCGATGTGCTGGTGGCGCACTCCGAAGCGATGAAGGCGCTGCTGGCCGAGGTGGGCGCCTTTGCCGACTGCGACCACAGCGTGCTGGTGCGCGGCGAAACGGGCGTGGGCAAGGAGCGCATTGCGCAGCAGCTGCACCTGGGGCACCAGCACTACAGCAAGGGCGCGTTCGTGGCGGTGAACTGCGGCGCGATTCCCGACGGGCTTTTCGAGTCGCTGTTCTTCGGCCACACCAAGGGTTCTTTCACGGGCGCAGTGCACGCGCATCGCGGCTACTTCGAGCAGGCCACGGGCGGCACGCTGTTCCTCGACGAAATCGGCGACCTGCCACGCTATCAGCAAGTGAAGCTGCTGCGCGTGCTGGAAGACAGCGCGGTCACGCGGCTGGGCGCGACGGCGCCGGTGCGCGTCGACTTCCGGCTGGTGGCGGCCACCAACCGCAACCTGCGCGAGATGGTGGCGAGCGGCGAGTTCCGCGCCGACCTGTTCTACCGGCTCGCTGTGATCGAGCTGCACGTGCCCAGCCTCGAAGAGCGCGGCGAGGTCGACAAGATCGCGATCTTCAAGGCGCTGCTGACCAACGTGCTGGGCGACGAGCTCGAAACGCTCGGCGAAACGCCGCACTGGCTCAGCGACGCGGTGGCCGAGACTTACTTTCCGGGCAACGTGCGGCAGCTGCGCAATCTCGCGGAGCGCGTGGGCGTGATCGCGCGGCAACTGCACGCATGGGACCAGAACCTGATCCAGCGCGCGATCGCACTCACGCGCGGCACGCCCGCGCCGGCGATCTTCGCCGACCGCAATGGCATGGGCGGCGGCAGCAGCAACGGCAATGGCAGCTCGCTCGATGGCAGCGCCGACCGCAAGGGCTGGAACAGCAGCGAGCGCAATCGCATCATCGCGGCGCTGGAGATCAACGACTGGAAGCGCCAGGACACCGCGCAGCACCTGGGCATCAGCCGCAAGGTGCTGTGGGAGAAGATGCGCAAGTACCAGATCCTCGACGGCGAGCCAGGCATCCCCGAAGACGCCTGACCGACGACAGCGGCCTCAGGGCGTCGAAAGGCGCGGGGTCCTGCGCAGCGGCGGGTTCGCTCCAGCCGCGTCCACGCTGCGCTCGGCCACCGGCTCGCTCGCGCAGGCCGTGTTGCTCGAGATGCAGAGCTTTGCCAGCAGGCCGTCTTCCGTCAGCACCTGGCGGCTGGGCGCGCCGAAGAGGCGGTCGATCCAGCCGTTGGTGCCCACCGGGTCGATGCGCAGTTCGCCGGTGGTGCGCGCCAGGCGCAGTTCGGAGATGCGCAGGTCGAACACGCCATCGACGTAGTCGAACAGCAGCGTGTAGTAGTCGAGCTGCGCGTCGAGCACCTTGGGCAGGGTCTCGCGACCGAACTCCATCAGGCGGCGGCGACCACGGAAGGCCTGGCCGGCGGTGCTGACGGCTTCCATCAGCTGCTTCTCGCGCTCGCGGCCGGAGACGGTGCGCGACCACGATGCCGACGTGAGCTCGAACAGGTTGAGCTTCACGCCTTCGAGCTTGGCTTCCTGGTTGGCGACTTCGGCCAGCGCCGACTTCAGGCGCAGCTGCCGGTCGAAGCCGTTGCCGAAGTTCCAGTTGAGTTCGACGGCCGCGCGCGTCGGGTCTTGCGGCGACACGCCGCGCGGGTCTTTGCTCTTCACGAGCACGGCGTCGAGCGACGGGTAGAGGCTCGCGTCCTGCTGGTCGGCCAGCGCCTTGGCGCGGTCGATGCGGCCCTGCGCCTCTGCAATTTCGGTGCTGCGCGACTCTGCACGGCGCAGCGCCTCTTCCTGCGAGCCGATGCGCCATTGCGCCGGTGCCGCGAGCACGGGCAGCGACTCGGGATTGGGCGAGAACTTGAAGTAGTTGCGGAACTTGGCGAGCGCCTCGTCGCGCTGCGCCTCGAAGTCGGACTCGCGCGCGGCCACCAGCGCGCGCCGCGAGGCCGCCATGTTCAGGTCGTTGTCACCGCTCACGCCCAGCGCCACGCGGCGGGCCTCGGCCTTGGAGATTTCGGCCACCACTTCAGTGGCCTTGTGCGCAATCTGTTTCTTGAGGTCGAAGCGCTGCACCTGCAGGTAGGCGGTGAGCGCGTCCAGCACCACCTTCTGCGAGGTGGTGATGACGGCTTCGTCGTCCGCCTGGTTGCCCGCTTCGGCGGCGCGCTGCGCGGCGCTCATGGCGCCGCCGTCGATCAGGCTCATGCGCGCCTCGGCGGTGAGCACGGTGTAGCTTTGGGTCTTGGCGTTTTCCGCGCCGCTGTTGTAGTTGCCGGACGAAGTGCCGAGCTTGAAGCGCGGGTAGCGCGCCTGCTTGGCCGCATCCACGCTGTAGCTGCTGGTGTTGGCTGCCGCCTGCGCGGTCTGCACTTCCGGGTATTCCTGCGACAGCGTTATCAGGGCCTGCTTCACCTGCTGGGTGTAGCTCGCGGCGCCGAGCGACGGCGGGGACAGGCGGCGCGCGAGCATGAGCGTGGCACCTGCCTCCTGCTGCTGTTGTTGTTGCTCCTGCGCAAAGGCAGCGGGCGGCAGCGCGAAGCTCGCGCACAACGCTGCGCAGACAGCGCCGGAGCCCATGCGGCGCAGGTCGACCGGTTTGCGGTACTTCATGGTTCGCGGAAGGCTTCGCGCCGCAGCTTGAGCACAGGTCGCAGGATGTACCAGATGAACGGGTCGGTGCCCACACGCAAGTCCACTTCGGACTCCATGCCGGCGGTAATGCGGTTCTCGTCGCGCCCCACGTGGGACTGAGACATGCTGATGAGCAGCCGGTAGTACGGCGCACCGCTGGAAATGGCCGGGTCGCGGTCGGCATCGGCCGCCACCAGCTTGACCTTGCCGTCGACCGCGCCGTAGCGCAGGTAGTCGTAGGCGGTGATCTTCACGCGCGCCTGCTGGCCCACTTCGATGAAGCCGCGGTCGTTGGGGTTGAGCCGCGCCTCGACCATGATCTCGTCCTCGTCGGGCACCACTTCGAGAATCGACTCGCCGGGCTTCACCACCCAGCCCGGGCTGGAGTTGCGCAGGCCCTTGACGATGCCGTCCGATGGCGCCTTCACCACCGTGCGCGAACGCTGGGTGCGGGCACGCGCCAGGTCTTCGCTCAGGCTGGCGAACTGGCGCTCCACCGTGGCCAGTTCATCCGATGCGCGGCGGCGAAAGCGCCCTTCGGCCTCGGCCATCTTGGCCTGCGCCTCGGTGATGGACGCGTTGGCTGAAATCACGCCCTGGCGCGCCACCGCGAGTTCGCTGCGCGCGCTCTCGGCCTGGCGCCGCTTTTCCAGCACCTCGACCTGGCCGACCAGTTTTTCGCTGAGCAGCTGCTCGGAGATTTCCAGTTCCTTTTGCGCCAGCACCAACCGGTCACTCAAGCCCTTGACCTTGGCCTGCTGCTCCAGCTGCTTGCTGCGCGCCTGCTCCAGGCCCGACACGGCGCCTGCCATCACGCCGCGCTGTTCGAGCGCGCGCGCCTGGTAGGCGCCGGTCTCGCCTTCGAACACGGCTTCGTCGATGTCGGTGGCAAAAGATTCGCGCTTGAGCGGCTGGCCGCGGCTCTCGGCGATGAGGCGCACGCGGGTAGCCTGCGTGGCGGCATAGCGGGCCGTGAGTTCTTCGAGGTTGAGGCCGCTGCCGCCCAGGTCGATCTCGACCAGCGACTGGCCCTGCTTGACCTTGTCGCCTTCCTTCACCAGCACGTTGCTGACGATGCCGCCTTCCAAATGCTGGATCGACTTGACGCGGTCAGAAGGGATCACGCGGCCGGGCGCGACCACCACGGTCTCCATCGGGAAGCCAAGGCCCACCAGGGCCAGCACGCCGATCGCGCCGCCGATGATCCACTGGCGCCGCCGCCCCTGCGGCGAGGTCTGGGCCGCGCGCTTGTCGTTCTCGTCCTGAAGAATCTGCGGCAAATCTGATTTCAAATCGCGTCCCCGGTCACTCGTCATTCGCGCATCACGCCATCGAGCGGGAGGCCGTGGCCCCCGCTGCACCGTCTTCCGCATCGCCCAGCGCGACCAGCGGTTTCTTCACGCCGAACAGCTTCGGCACCATCACTGCGGCCGTGCCCTGCTCCACATTGCCCAGCCCCGTGACGTGGTAGACCACGCTGGCGGCGGAGACGATGCGCAGCGAATGCGTGACCACCACCACGGTGCGCACCTTGGCCACCGCGAGCAGCGTGGCGAGCAGGTTGCGCTCGCTCTGGAAGTCGAGGTCGTTGCTGGGCTCGTCGAGCACCAGCACCGAGGGCTTGCGCAGGAAGCTCATGGCCAGCGCCAGCTTGCGCCGCTCGCCCACCGACACGCCGGTGCCGCCTTCGCCGACCATGGTGCGGTAGCCGTCGGGCAGCCGCGAGATGAAGTCGTGCGCGCCCGAGAGCTTGCAGGCCGCAACAATCTGCTCGTCGCTCTGGCCCGGGGCCGTGCGGCGCATCACGTCGATGAGCGAACCGCCGAACCAGTAGACCTCCTGCGAGAGATAGCTGATCCAGTGCGACAGCTCTTCGCGGCCGAACTGCGAGAGGTCGTACTCGCCGATGCTGACGATGCCGCGCGTGGGCGTGTACAGGCCCGACAGCAGCTTCACCAGCGTGGACTTGCCCGCGCCGTTGCGCCCGACGATCACATGCAGCCCGCCCGGGCCGATGTCGAGGTCGACGTTTTCGAGCACCGGCTGCTGCGCCGTTTCGGTGAAGCTGAAGCTCACGTCCTTCAGGGTGATGCGGCCCAGCGGCTGCGGCAGCGTCATGCCCGTGGGCGGCTTCTCGACCGGTTCGCGCAGAACGGTTTCGAGCCGCTTGGCGGCTTCCTTCGCGGTGGCCAGCGAGCGCCAGTTCGACACCAGCCCCGCCACCGGCTGCAGCGCCTTGAGCGCCAGCATGTTCGATGCGACAAGGCCGCCCACCGTCATCCACTGCTCCATCACCGAGACCGCGCCAACGGTCACCACGACGACCGAGAACACGGTGAGCAGCACGGTGGTGCCGTCGCGCGCGGTTTCGATCTGGCCGTTCTTGCTGAAGCTCTCGGTGAGCCATGAGTTGTAGGTCTTGCGCCACATCTCGATGGTCGGCGCGTCGTTGGCCTGGGCCTTGAGGGTTTCGCGCGCGTTGCAGATCTCGGCCGTGACGCGCTCAAGGCCACGGCCGCGCTGCACTTCCTCGACGCGGCCGGAGCGCACTTCGTCGGCCCACCACCACGCGAGGAAAGACATGATGGCCAGGAACAGCGCCACCACCGGCAGCACCGGCAGCGCGACGATGCCGATGACGATGAGCGCGAAGATGGCCATCGGCAGGTCGAAGATCGATTGCGCGAGCCCGCCGGTGACAGTGCCGCGCACCGAGGCCACGTCGCGGAAGTACAGGTGCCACACAGAAGCAGGCCGTGCTTCGAGCGCGCGCAGCGGGCGGCCCAGCATCGAGTTCAGCAGCGCGCCCGACACACCGTGGTCGATGATGGCGCCCGCATTCCGCAGCAGCCGCGAGCGGCGCGTGCGCAGCCAGAACTCGATGCACAGGAAAAACAGGATGCCGCTGACCAGCGCGGCAAGCGTCGAGGTACCGCTGCGCGAGAGCACGCGGTCATACACCTGCAGCAGGAAGATCGAAGGCAGCAGCCCGAACAGGCTGATGGGTAGCGAGCGCCATGCCGCGCTCTTCACCAGCGGGTAGGCCGCTCGGAATGCGGCGTTCAAGGCGCCCGCATAGGGACTGGCGCCAGGTTCGTCTGGCGTGTCGGCAACCAATTGACTGGGCAAGAGGAACTTGATCATGGGAAAGAGCCGATCCGTCGTGCAATGACGCCTGCGTCATTATCAACTGTTACCCGGCTGTTACAAGGCAAAAATTCACTCGCCGTGCACATCAACACGACAGCTTTCGCCTCCCATGAACCGGCTCCGGTTGCGCGGCGCTTCCCTTGACCGCGCAACCGGCCGGACTCCCTGCTTTGGCCTCCCTGTTTGATTGGGGCAAACCCTCTGCGAACACCAATGCGATGTTGGCGCACAGCAGCATGCAAAGCACCCATGCGCACAGCAGTTGCAGCCAGCCCAGCCACCAGCGGCGCAACGGCTGCCGACGCAGCGGCACCTCATGTTCGAAGGGCGAATTCGCAAGTACGTTCCATCTCATGGCAGTGCTTTCAAAACCCGGGCCAACCGGGACAGGCCGACGCCCGCTGAACTCTTCGCCAGCACCCAGTCGCCGGGCTGCAGCAGGCTGCCGAGCGCGGTCGACAGATCGGACACGTCGACGAACCAGTGCGAGCGCACCTTGGTGCGAATGCGCGTGTGCAGCGCCCGCATCAGCGGGCCGCACAGCAGCACGCGGTCGGGCTGGGAGGCCAGCAACTCGGCTTCGAGGTCGAGGTGGTGGCGTTGCGCGGCGGGGCCGAGCTCCTGCATGTCGCCGAGGATCGCCACGCGGCGCGACGGCTCGCAGGGCGCCTGCGACAGCAGCTCCAGCGCCGCGCGCATCGAGCTCGGGTTGGCGTCGTAGGTCTCGTCGATCAGCTTGAAGCTGCCGCCGCCGATGTGAATGGTGTGCAGTGCGCCACGGCCGCCCGGCGGCTCGAAGTGCGCGAAGGGCTCGACCGCGGCCGCCAGCGGCAGGCGCATTGCCTGCAGGGCCGCGAGCGCGGCGATGGCGCTCGCGCCCATGTGGCGCCCAGGCGCATTGAGCCGCAGCTGAAAGGGCTCGCCCGCCACCATCGCCTGCACTTCGCCATGGTCGAAGGCGAGCAGGCGCACGTCGGCGTCCTTGTGCTCGCCGCAGGTCACGATCTGCAGTTGCTGCGCCATCGCCGCTTCGGCAAAGGTCGCGAACTCGGGCATGTCGCGGTTGAGCACCACGCTGTCGCCCGGCGCCATGGCCTGGAAGATCCGGCTGTCGAGCCGCGCTGCGGCCTCCGACGGACCGCGGTGTTTCTGCGATGCGGCCGACAGCCCCGTCACCACCACCAGCGAAGGCCGCACCAGCTGCGCCGACGCCGGCATGTGCGAGGTGCCCATCTCCAGCACCCAGTAGGCCGCGTGCCGCGGCATGCAGGTCATGTTCCAGGCAATGCCCGATGGCAGGCTGACGTTGCCCTCGGGCTGGCCGACCTCGCCCCACACGGTGAGCGCGCCGGCCAACATGGCGGCGACGGTGCCGCTTGCCGCGCCGTTCGTCGCGCCGCTGCCGAGCACGCCGCACACGCGGCCGGTGAACTCGGCGCGCGCATGGTCGCCCAGCTCCAGTACGGCCTGCAGCACGTTCGACACCTTGAGCACGGGCACGCGCTTGTCGAGGTGCGGCTTGGGGTCGGTGCACAGCACGGCCGCGGCCGGTTGCAGCACGCCCTTGAGCGTGACGGCCGCCAGTGGTGTCTTCGACGGCCGCGTCTGGTGGTCGAACACCACGCGGCCCTTGCGCATGAAAGAGCGCTGCGCCACGCCGGTGGCGCGCCAGCCGTCCTCGGGCTTGACGACCCATTCGCCGCCGGTCACGCGTGCCATCTCGCTCGCGGTCCAGACGGCGCCGTCGTCGCGCGCGCCGCCCACGCCGGTGCTGCCGCCGCCGCCAGTGCCGGCCGCTCCGGGCGAGGCGCGCCGCTCCACCAGGTAACGGTGATAGGCGACGAAGCCCGACACGTACTGCTCGACGTCGTCGATGCGCACGCGGAACGAGTGATGGCGGATGAAGAACGAGCCGACGACGGTGGAAGGCCGCCGGAAGTACATCGCCATCTCGGGCCAGAAGAAACCGTTGAGCAGGTAGTGCGCGCGGTAGTCGAGCGCACGGTAGAACTTCTCGACGTCGAGCTCGTCGAGCAGGTGCCGCATCGCGGGCATGCCCTCGAGCCGCTGGAGCATCTGCTGCGCGGCCAGCATGAGTTCGAGCAGCGTCGGGAAGGTGGTCTTCCGGTCGAGCACGAAGTCCAGATACCCCGCCACGTTCTGCAGGCCGAAGCGAAAGTACTTCTCCTGCGGGCTCCAGTGCGTGAGCTCGTACACGCAGCAGCTGAGCCAGTGGTCGTGCGCCTGCCAGTGCTGGCTGGAGATGAAATGATCGAACGCCTTTTCGACCACGGCCAGCCATTGCGGGTCGCGCGTGAGGGCATACAGGCGCATGAGGCCGTAGGCCGCTTCGCCGTCGTAGTAAATGATGCGCGAGGCCTGCTTGACCGTGAGGTCGGCCGCATGCAGCACGTGGTTGAAGCGGCCGGTGGCCGGGTCTTGCAGCGAGGCGATGCCGAGCGCGAGCTTTTCCAGCAGCGGCAGCCAGCGGCGCGTGTCCGTCAGCTCGCAGTACTTCACCAGTGCGAGCACACAGGCCGCGTTGCCGCCGAGCTTGATCTCCCCGCCGGTGTCTACCAGGAACGCCACCGCGCGCCCGTCCAGCAGCGTGTAGTCGCGGATCAGCGAGCTCGTGAGATGGTCGAGCGAGCGGTCGATGGCCGCGCGCAGCGTTTCGTCGCGCGTGAGCTCCCATGCCTCGATCATTGCGTAGAGCGCGCTCGCATGGCGCATCGCGTCGTAGGTCGGAATGCGGCGGTCGAAGCACGGAAAGTAGCCGTACACGAAGAGGCCGTCGCTCTGCACCTGGCGCGCCAGGTACGACGAGCCGCTGCGCACGAGGTCGAGCACCGACTGCGGGTTGAGTGCCGGCAACTGCCGGCGGCCCGCGTCGAGCCCCGTGCCCACCAGCTTGTGCACCACGCCGTCGGGCTGGCAGAACACGCCCACCGTGGCGAGCAGGTAGACCGGCTGGTCCGAGGGCATGTCCAGCGGCGGCGAACTCTGGAAACGCGCCTGGCCGTAGACCTCGAAGTTGCGCGCGTTCACCACCGAATGCGGAATGGTCGAATCGCCGCACAGCATGGCGTTGGCGTTGAGCTCCTGCTCGGTGAAGGCCAGCGCGAAATCTTTGTCGAAGGCCAGGCCGAGGCGGAAGTAGTTGCGCTTGACGGCGGTGAGCTGTGTCTTGAACTGGGCCCAGTCCATCGGGCTCGCGCCCTCGACCCAGTCGATGCGCAGCCACGGCGACACGATGCCGCGCTCGCGCACCCAGCGCTCGGCATGCTCGGCGCCTTCGCGCCAGGCGGTCTCGAAATCGGCGGCCCGCGCGTGCACGACGTGTGCGCGCTGCGAGCCATCGCTCACGGAGAAGAACAGCGTGAACGCCGGGTACGGGGCAGGCAGCGCCGCGCACACCGACACCAGGCGTTCGTGGCAGGCGTGGAGCTGGTCTGGGAAGGACATCATTCGGCTCCGGACGAATGCGGGAGACCGGCCGCGCCCGTCATCTGCTCTCGCTTTGATGACGTGTGCGTGGGCCGGAAACCGCCGTCGTCGAAGTCATCGCGGTGATCCGGTTCAGCGGTAGCTGAATTCGGCTCGGCGATTGAGCTGATAGCCCTCCTCGGTGGTTTCGAGCGACGCTGGTTTTTCCAGGCCCCAGCTGATGGCTTCGATGCGCTCGGCGGGTACGCCGAGCTGCGTGAGCGTGCGCTGTACCGAATCGGCACGGCGCTGGCCCAGCGCGAGGTTGTACTCGCGGCCGCCGCGCTGGTCGGTGTGGCCTTCGATCACGACCCGGCTCGCCGGCCGGTTGCGCAGGAAGCTCGCATGCGCCTCGACGATGTTGCGATCGCCCGGCCTGATGTTGTATTTGTCGAAGTCGAAGTAGACGATCTTCGGCACGCCGACCGGTCCGTTCTGCGGCGGCGGCGGCGGTGCCGGCTCCACCTTCGGCACCGCGGTGGCGGCCTTGTTCGAGTAGTAGTACGTTGCATCGTCGCGGCCCGCTTTCGGGGCCGCGCAACCCACGAGGGCTGCGCCGAGGGCGACGATGGTCAGTGTGCGGAAATTCTTTTTCATATCGGTCCTTTCGAGGGACAGGCCGGTGGTGGCCTGTCCCTGGTGCTGCAGCAGCTACTAGCTCCCTCGCCCCTCTTCCTTCTTTGTCTTTTAGTGATCAGCCCAGCAGACCGTGAAGGATGTTCGTCACGGGCGACGCGGCGTGCTCGACCAGGCTGGTGATCGGGGTCACGACATCGGTCACCAGCGGGGTGACTGCATGTTCGACACCGTTCACCACGCTGCTGACAACGTCTGTCACCGGAGCGGTCGCCGTCGTGGCACCGGCCAGGATGTCGGTCACCGGAGCCGTCACGTCGTGCACCGCGCTCGTCGCGTTCGAGACGATCGGGGCCACGGTGTCGGTCAGGCCGCTGGCGACCGAGGTCACCGGCTGCAGGATGTTGGCCACCGGGCTGTCGGTGCCGGTCAGGCCGCCGAGCAGGCCACCCACCAGACCGTCCTGACCCAGGAGGCTGCCGACGAGGCCGTCGTTGCCGAGCAGACCGCCTACCAGGCCATCGTTGCCGAGCACACCGCCGAGCAGGCCACCGGCGTCGCCACCGGTCACGCCGCCAAGCAGGCCACCCACCAGGCCGTCGTCGCCGAGGATGCCGCCGAGCACGCCGCCGGTGTCGCCACCGGTCACACCGCCGAGCACGCCGCCCAGCAGGCCGTCGTCACCGAGGATGCCGCCGAGCAGGCCACCGGTGTCGCCACCGGTCACACCGCCGAGCACGCCGCCCAGCAGGCCGTCGTCACCGAGGATGCCGCCGAGCACGCCGCCGTCGCCACCGGTCACACCGCCGAGTACGCCACCCAGCAAGCCGTCGTCACCGAGGATGCCGCCGAGCAGGCCGCCGTCGCCACCGGTCACGCCGCCGAGCACACCACCCAGCAAGCCGTCGTCGCCGAGGATGCCGCCGAGCAGGCCGCCGTCGCCGCCGGTAACACCGCCGAGCACGCCACCCAGCAGGCCGTCGTCGCCGAGGATGCCGCCGAGCAGGCCGCCGTCGCCGCCGGTAACACCGCCGAGCACGCCACCCAGCAGGCCGTCGTCACCGAGGACACCGCCAAGGAGGCCGCCGTCGCCGCCGAGTACGCCGCCCAGCAAGCCGTCGTCGCCCAGGACACCGCCAAGGAGGCCACCGTCGCCGCCGAGCACACCGCCCAGCAGGCCATCGTCACCCAGGACGCCACCAAGGAGGCCGCCGTCACCGCCGAGTACGCCGCCCAGCAAGCCGTCGTCGCCCAGGATGCCACCGAGGAGACCGCCGTCGCCGCCAAGCACGCCGCCCAGCAAGCCGTCGTCACCCAGGACACCGCCAAGGAGGCCGCCGTCGCCGCCGAGCACACCGCCCAGCAGACCGTCATCACCCAAGACACCGCCAAGGAGACCACCGTCGCCGCCGAGCACACCGCCCAGCAGGCCGTCATCACCCAGGACGCCGCCAAGGAGGCCGCCGTCACCGCCGAGGACGCCACCCAACAAGCCGTCGTCACCCAGCACCCCGCCGAGCAGGCCATCGCCCCCCAGCAGGTTGGCCACACCATCCGTCAGGTAGTCGACTTGAGCCGTGACACCATTCAGCAGCGCGGCCGTCGTGTTCGCGCCGAGCAGTTGATCTGTCAGCGGGCTCAGCAGGCCGGAGGCACCGCTCGCCACCTGGCCAACGAGGCCGTCGACCGGGTCGAGCACGTTGGGGTCGTTCTCCGTGAAGCTGGTGCCGAGCACCGGGCCCAGCAGGCCGTCGACCGTGTCGGTCAGGCCGTCCGCGACGCCGACAACCGGCCCGAGTACGTTGCCCAGGCCGAGCCCGCCCAGCAGGCCGGTGTTCAGGCCGTCGGCCAGGTTACCGAGCACGCCGTCGGCCGGGTCGAGCAGCGCCGCGCCGGTGCCCGGGGTGCCGCCACCGCCGATGCCACCCAGCACATCGCCGAGCAGACCGCCAAGCAGGCCGTCATCACCCAGCAGGCCACCGACCGGACCGTCTTCGCCAAGCAGGCCACCAACCAGGCCATCCGGCCCGAGCAGGCCGCCAGCGAGGCCGTCGCCGCCGAGCACGCCGCCCAGCAGGCCATCGTCGCCCAGCAAACCACCCACCAGACCGTCGTCACCGAGCAGGCCGCCCACGATGCCGTCGCCGCCCAGCAGGCCGCCGACCAGACCGTCATCGCCCAGCACGCCGCCCAGAAGGCCATCGCCACCGAGCAGGCCACCCACCAGACCATCGTCGCCCAGCACGCCGCCGAGCAGGCCGTCGTCGCCGAGCACACCGCCCAGCAGGCCGTCGCCGCCCAGCACGCCGCCCAGGAGTCCATCGCCGCCGAGCAGACCGCCGACGAGGCCATCGTCACCCAGCAAGCCGCCGACCAGACCGTCGTCAGCGAGCAGGCCGTCGAGCGCGCCGCCCAGGAGACCGCCTTCGCCACCGAGCAGGCCACCCAGCGGGCTGTCGGAGATGAGGCCGGAGATCGCTCCGTCCTGGCCGAGCAGGCTGTCGACCAGGCCACCGTGGCCCAGCAGCTCGCCGGTGAGGCCGCTGCTGCCTAGCAGACCCGAGAGGGCGCCGTCGCCGCCGAGCAGACCGCCCACGAGGCCGTCGTCGCCCAGAACACCGCCCAGTGCGCTGCCGTCGCCGAGCAGGCCACCCAGCAGGCCCTCGTCACCCAGCAGGCCGCCGGTCAGGCTGCCCACCGCGCCGTCGCCGAGCAGGCCGCCCACGAGGCCGTCGCTGCCCAGCACATTGCCGAGCAGGCCGCCCACGGCGCCGTCTTCGCCCAGCAAGCCGCCGACAAGGCCGCCTTCGCCGAGCAGGCCACCGACAAGGCCATCGTCAGCCAGCAGGCCTGACACCAGGCTGCCGTCGCCGAGCACGTTGCCGAGCACGCCGCCCAGGAGGCCGTCGTCGCCCACCAGCTGGTCGGTGAGGCCGCCGAGGCCGAGGGCGTCGGTCAGGCCGCTGATGATGCCGTGGTCACCGATCAGGTTGGTCAGGCCGTTGTCCAGCGCGTCGGTCAGGTAGTCGACCTGGCCCAGCACCGTGCCGAGGATGGCGGTCGTGGCGCCCTCGCCCAGCAGGTTGTCGAGCGTGGGGCTCAGGGAGTCGCCCAGCAGGCCGGTCACGCTGCCGACAGTGTTGTCGATAGGGTCGAACTGGTTGGGATCGTTCGGCGTGAACTCGCTGCCGAGCACCGGAGCCAGCACGTCGTCGAGCGTGTCGGTCAGGCCGTCGACCACGTTGTTGACCGGCGTGAGCGAGTCGCCAAGGCCGAGCGCATTGCCGAGGCTGTCGGTGACGTGACCGACGGCGCCATCGCCTGGATCGAGGAGGTGGTCTGCGTCTGCGTCTGCGTCTGCGTCTGCGTCTGCGTCGGCGTCGGCATCGGCGTCGGCGTCGGCGTCGGCGTCGGCGTCGGCATCGGCATCGGCATCGGCGTCAGCATCAGCATCAGCATCAGCATCAGCATCAGCATCAGCATCAGCATCAGCATCAGCGTCAGCGTCAGCGTCAGCATCAGCATCAGCATCAGCATCAGCATCAGCATCAGCATCAGCATCAGCATCAGCATCAGCGTCGGCGTCGGCGTCGGCGTCGGCGTCGGCGTCGGCGTCGGCGTCGGCGTCAGCGTCAGCGTCAGCATCGGCATCAGCATCGGCGTCAGCATCGGCATCCGCATCACCGTCCGCATCCGCATCGGCGTCAGCATCTGCATCCGAGTCGGCATCCGCGTCGGAGTCGCCCGGCGTGGTGGGCGTGGTCGGATTGCCCGAGCCGACGAGCAGCGGAACAACGCTGTCGCTGCCGCCGCCACCGCCGCTGAGGGCGGCGCCAAGCGCTGCGGCGCCCAGGGCGCCGAGTGCGAATTCACCCAGCCCGATGCCGCTGCCGGCTGCGAGCTTCTTGGTCACGGCCAGGGCAGCGGCATCTGCGTCGCTGTCCGGCGGGGTCACTTGCAGGTCGCCCGAGGCGACATCCACATTCACTTGTTCGAGGCCGCCCGGCAGCTTGGTCGAGCCGATGGTGGCGTCTGTGCCGCCGGTGAACACACCGGCCAGCGGGGCCTTATTGGTGGCCGATCCGGGGAAGAGAACATTGGCGTGGCCGTCCTGCGGAACGATCACGCGGTCGCCGGCCATCAGAGTCTGATTGCCATCGACGGGAATGCTGACACCGTCGCGCATCACTGCGACACCCGGCGTGGCATTCGATAATGTGCCGATGCTGGACGGGCCAGCAGCTGCGGCGGGCGCCGCCGAACCCAGCGAGGCAGGAGCGCCCAGCGGAGTGACGGTGGCCTGGGCAATGACCACAGGAGCGACGCCAGCGGCGGCAAGTCCTTCGGTCGAATTGGTCGATGCTTGTTGAGCGGTCATGGCAGCCTCTGTGACAAAAGATGCCTACTAAGGGGCAACTAGCGTGCCGCTTTTTTCGCGCCCCATGCCAAAGCGGTCCATGGCAATGCAACCTGTTGATTTGTATGGAGATTTTTCTTTAATCGGGGGTTTCCACCAGGGTGTGGAAACAGCTCGTAAGAAGGTCATTTGGCGATTCGTTACGTAACGATGTAACGCCCTGTACCCGGAACATCCGACACATCCCAAGCTCCCGAAGCCGCCTGCGAAACGGCTCGCACACACGGCCCCCACACACGGCTCCCATCCCTCTTTTTCTTCTGCTCTATCTATATATATGTTCAACCCCTCCCAGGAAGACGTGCGCCGCTTCTTCTGCGACGTGTACGCCAAGCACCGGCAGGGCCTGCCGATGGAAGCGCTAGAGACCATCGCGGCCGGCTGGATCGACGAGCACCCCGAGTACCACGAGGACCTCGTCGATGCCGACGCGGCGGTGGCGCGTGTCTACGACGGATCGAACGGGCGCGAGAACCCGTTCCTTCATCTGTCGATGCATCTGTCGATCAGCGAGCAGTGCTCCATCGACCAGCCGCGCGGCATTCGCCAGGCCGTCGAGCTGCTGGCAGCGCGCCGCGGCTCGCTGCTGCATGCGCATCACGAGGCGATGGACTGCCTGGGCCAGATGATGTGGGAGAGCCAGCGCGCGGGCAGGCCGCCGGATGGCGAGGGCTACGTGGCCTGCGTACAGCGCAGGGCCACGAAAGACTAGCCAGTTAGCCGCGAGAGGTTTTCCTGGGCCGCTGCGGCACCGCGCCCTGCTGCTTCGCAGCCTCGCGCAGCAGCGTTGCCATGGCGCCGCGCAGCGCCGAAGGCTCGGCATCGCTGCGCTGCAGCAGCCCGACCGGCTCTTCGGTGCCAGCCGTCTCGATGCGCAACCGCACGAGGCGACCGTCCGCCAGCTCGCCGCGCGCGGCGCCCAGCGGCGTGATCCACACCGCATCGGACACCGCCACCAGCGCGCGCGCCACCGCCACGTCGAGCGTCTGCAATGCGTTGGCCGGCAACACGAGGCCGCGCGCTGACAGGAAGCTCTCGGTGTTGTGGCGCGGGATCGTGCCCTCGCCGTACACCACCAGCGGATAAGCCAGCACCGCCTGCACCGACGCCGCCTTCAGCGCCAGCGGATGGCCCGCGCGCACGGCGAACACCAGCGGCTCGGTGTACAGCAGCTCGAAGCTCAGGCCGCCCATCAGGCGCGGATCGCTCATGCGGCCGACCACCAGGTCGAGCTCGCCGGCGCGCAACTCGTCGAGCAGCGTGGGGTTGGCGGCGCTCTTCACCACGATCTGCACCGAAGGCCGGCTGTCGCGCAGCCTTGCCAGCGCCATCGGCAGCAGCGCCGGCGCCACGCTCGGCAGCGCGCCGATGCGCAAGCGCTCGATGCGCCCGCCCGCCGCCGGCGCCACGGCCTGCGCGCTGGCATCGAGCGCTTCGAGCACGCGCAGCGCATGCGCGAGCAGTTGCTCGCCGGCGGCCGTGAGGCCCTGCACGCCGCGCCGGCCGGCCTTGCTGCGCTCGACCAGCCGCGTGCCGACGATGGACTCCAGCTCGGAGAGCGTCTTCGACACGGCCGGCTGGCTCAGCGCCAGCCGTTCGGCCGCGCGCGCGAGGTGGCGCTCCTGCGCTACGGCAACGAGGCAGCGCAGGTGCCGCAACTGCACATTGCGCACGAAGTCCTGGCGAAGATCGGCGGAGTCTTTCAATGCCTTCTGGTTATTGAGAACGGAGCAATCTTCAATTTACATCATCGGATGCCGCTTCTAAAGTGGCGGCTTCCGGATTCGTCCCACGACAGGAGACAACGTACATGTTGACCAAGACCAAGGGCCCCTCGCCCATCCTCACCCCGCGCGACTGGGAAGCCCACCCCAGTTATGTCTACCCCGGCTACAAGTCCACCGTGAAGCGCGGCCCGCAGAAGCCGCTGATTCCGCTGAAGGCCTCGCTCGGCGAGCTGCAGCAGCCGGTGTACGGCCACGACAGCATCGGCGAGTTCGACAACGACCTCACGCGCAACGCGCGCCGCAACGGCGAACCGCTGGGCGAACGCATGATCCTCACCGGCCAGGTGCTCGACGAGCGCCGCCGCCCGGTGGCCAACACGCTGGTCGAACTGTGGCAGGCCAACGCCGCCGGCCGCTACGTGCACAAGGTCGACCAGCACGACGCGCCGCTGGACCCGAACTTCCTGGGCGCGGGCCGCTGCCTGACCGACAGCGAAGGCCGCTACCGCTTTCTCACCATCAAGCCCGGCGCCTACCCCTGGGGCAATCACCCGAACGCATGGCGCCCGCAGCACATCCACCTGTCGCTGTTCGGCCAGAGCTTCGCGAGCCGCCTGGTCACGCAGATGTACTTCCCCGGCGACCCGCTGATGCAGTACGACCCGATGATCACCGGCACGCCCGAGCGCTACCGCAACCGTCTCATCGCCGATTTCAGCCTCGACATCACCGAAGAGGGCTACGCACTGGGCTACCAGTTCGACATCGTGCTGCGCGGTGCAGACGAAACGCCTTTCGAGAACCGCTGAGCCAGGAGACACACATCATGTTGATGACCGCACAGGAAGCCGACTTCGGCCAGACCCCCTCGCAAACCGTGGGCCCCTACTTCGCCTACGGCCTCACCGCCACGCAGTACGGCTACGACTTCGACCAGCCCTTCGACGCCGTGCTGGCGCTCGACAAGGCCAGCGGCCAGCGCATCCGCCTCGAAGGCCGGGTGATCGACGGCGACGGCAACCCGATCAACGACGCGCTGGTCGAGATCAGCCAGCCCGACGGCGAAGGCCGCTATCCGCAGACGCCCGACGAGGCACGCGCCATGGGCTTTCGCGCCTTCGGCCGCGTCGGCACGGGCACCGCCGAAGGCAACCGCTTCGTGTTCCACACCGTGAAGCCCGGCGCTGAATCGCCCGGCGAAGCACCGCACATCAACGTGATCGTGCTGATGCGCGGCCTGCTGCTGCATGCGTTCACGCGCGTGTACTTCAGCGACGAAGCCGAAGCCAACGCGAAAGACGCAGTGCTGCAGAGCGTGCCGGCCGATCGCCGCCACACGCTGATCGCCGAGCGCGTGGAGCAAGGCGGCGCAGTGACGTATCGCTTCGACATCCGCATGCAGGGCACTGACGAGACTGCCTTCTTCGACGTCTGATCTCAGGGAAATCCCGGACGCAAAAAAGCCCGCTGGCAGCGGGCTTTTTTGTTATGAGCGAAGCGCTTATTCGGCGCCGTGGTGAATGCGCGATTCGGGCACCGTCTTCAGTTCGCCGGGCAGCGAGCTGATGTAGCTGGCCAGCGTCTTGAGCTCGGCGTTGGTGAACTTCTTGTCTTCGACCTGCTGGCCCATCACCGCATTCGAGCGGCCGAGGTGCGGGTTGTTCTTCACGCGGTACGACTTGAGCGCGACGAACAGGTAGTCGGCATGCTGGCCGGCCAGCTTGGGCACGGTGCCGTCGTTCGGCGTGTTGAAGTTGGCGCCGTGGCACTTGGAGCAGTTGTTGTCGGCGTTGCGGGTGATGAGCGCCTCGACGTTCGAGGGCGTGGCCTTGGCCAGCGTGGCCGGCGGTGCACTGCCGTCCTTCAGGCCCAACTGGCTGTAGTAGGCAGCGAGGTCGGCGATGTCCTGGTCGGTGAGCGTGTCGGCAATGGCACGCATGGTGGGATGCTTGCGGTCGCCGCCCTTGTATGCGGTGAGCGCGGCCGTGATGTACGTGGCGCTCTGGCCGGCGATCATCGGCACCTTGTGGATCTCCGGGAAGCTGGCCTGATAGCCAATGATGCCGTGGCAGCCCACGCACATCGCAACCTTCTTTGCTCCGTCCTGGGCCTTGCCAGTGACTTGCTGGGCTTCAGCCGAGACCGTCACGCAAGCGACAGCAAGGGCAAACATCGTGGTCAACAACTTGTTCATTTTGCGCGCACAATCTCGTGGAGAGTACAGTTTTTCGAATCAACATTCGATTATATGCAGGGGTCCCCTGGAACCCTGTGCAGGCCAACCCTGAGGCTGCACAACGCGTGTCGAGTGTGTTCTTTTCTCCACCCCAGCCTCCGTCTCACTCATCTCACTCATGAAATTCCAGGGCTCAGACAATTACGTCGCCACGCAGGACCTGATGCTCGCGGTCAATGCGGCCATCACTCTCAAGCGCCCGCTGCTCGTCAAGGGCGAGCCCGGCACGGGCAAGACCATGCTGGCCGAGGAAGTGGCCCAATCGCTCGGCCTGCCGCTGCTGCAGTGGCACATCAAGTCGACCACCAAGGCACAGCAGGGCCTGTATGAATACGACGCCGTGAGCCGCCTGCGCGACTCGCAGCTCAAAGACGTCGACGGCGGCGAGCGCGTCAAGGACATCCAGAACTACATCATCAAGGGCGTGCTCTGGCAGGCCTTCACGGCCGACCAGCCGGTGGCGCTGCTCATCGACGAGATCGACAAGGCCGACATCGAATTCCCGAACGACCTGCTGCGCGAAATCGACCGCATGGAGTTCTACTGCTACGAGACGCGCGAACTCATCCGCGCCAAGCACCGTCCGGTGGTGTTCATCACCTCGAACAACGAGAAGGAACTGCCCGACGCCTTCCTGCGCCGCTGCTTCTTCCACTACATCAAGTTCCCCGATGCCGAGACGATGAAGCACATCGTCGCCGTGCACTTCCCTGGCCTGAAGCAAGAGCTGCTCACGGCCGCGATGAAGACCTTCTACGACGTGCGCAACCTGCCCGGCCTGAAGAAGAAGCCCTCGACCTCCGAGCTGCTCGACTGGCTCAAGCTGTTGGTGGCCGAAGACATTCCGCTCGAAGCGCTGCAGAGCAAGGACGACAAGGTCGCCGTGCCGCCGCTGGTGGGCGCGCTGCTCAAGAACGAACAGGACGTGACGCTGTTCGAGAAGCTCGTCTTCATGCAACGCAACAACCGCTGAGTCCATGAGCCAGACGCCGCATCCCACGGGGCAGCTGATGAAGCTGGGCATTGCCCAGGCAGTGCTGTTCGTGCTGGGTGCGCTGCTCGGCCGCGGGCTGGGGCTGCTGCTGGGCCTCGATGCCTTCGGCGCCGCCGGCTACGGCAACAAGGAAATCTTCGGGATCCTGCTGATCGGCCTGGGCGGCGGTGGCGGGGTGCAACTGGCGCGCGCCTGGTACGTGCGCAAGTATGGCGATCCCAAAGGCTGAAAACACAAGAGAGTCTGAAATGGCGTTCGTCGAACCCGTCACGCTGAAGGCCCGCGGCATCGCGCTGGTGCCACTGTCGCTGGCTCATGAAGAAGGCCTGCGCGCCGCAGCCGCCGACGGCGAGTTGTGGAAGCTGCGCGTCACCTCGGTGCCCGAGCCGCAGGACACGCGCGCCTACATCGAGACCGCGCTGAAGACCGCCGACCGCTTCGCCTTCGCAGTGACCGACGAGGCTACCGGCACGGTGCTCGGCAGCACCAGCTTCCACGACATCCTGCCGGGCGTGAAGCGCGTGGAGATCGGCTACACGTGGTACGCCGCGCGCTGCCAGCGCACGCACGTCAACACCACCTGCAAGCTGCTGATGCTCACGCATGCCTTCGACGCACTCGGCTGCAACACCGTGGGCTGGCGCACCGACAACTTCAACTTCGCCTCGCAGCGCGCCATCGAGCGCCTGGGCGCGAAGAAAGACGGCGTGATCCGCGGCCACGTGATGCGCCGCGACGGCACCATCCGCGACACCGTCATGTACAGCCTGCGCGCGGGCGAATGGCCCGAAGTGAAGGCCCAGCTGCTGTACCTGCTCGACAAGCCGCGCGGCTGAAACACAAGGAGCGCCCATGCTCATCGACTTCTTCTACACCCTGCGCTCGGCCAAGCTGCCGGTGTCGGTCAAGGAATACCTCACGCTGCTCGAGGCCCTGCAGGCCGACGTGGTGGGGCCCAACTCCGACGGTGCCTACGGCATCGACGACTTCTACTACCTCTCGCGCACCGCGCTCGTGAAGGACGAGAAGCACTACGACAAGTTCGACCGCGCCTTCGCCGCCTACTTCAAGGGCGTGGAGATGCTGACCGACTTCACGAAGGAAGTGCCGCTCGACTGGCTCAAGAAAACGCTCGAACGTGAGTTCACCGCCGAGGAAAAAGCCAAGATCGAAAAGATGGGCTGGGACGAGCTCATGGAAACGCTCAAGAAGCGCTTCGAGGAGCAGAAGGAACGCCACGAGGGCGGCAGCAAGTGGATCGGCACCGGCGGCACCTCGCCCTTCGGCAACGGCGGCTACAACCCGCAGGGCATCCGCATCGGCGGCGCGGGCAAGAACAAGAGCGCAGTGAAGGTGTGGGACCAGCGCGCCTACAAGGACTACGACGACACGCAGGAGCTTGGCACGCGCAACATCAAGGTTGCGCTGCGCCGGCTGCGCAAGTTCGCGCGCGAAGGCCACGACGAAGAGCTGGACCTCGACGACACCATCCACTCGACCGCGGCCAATGCCGGCTACCTCGACATCAAGATGCGGCCCGAGCGCCACAACAACGTCAAGGTGCTGCTGCTGATGGACGTGGGCGGCACGATGGACGAGCACATCCAGCGCGTGGAAGAGCTGTTCTCGGCCGTGAAGACCGAGTTCAAGCACCTCGAATTCTTCTACTTCCACAACTGCGTGTACGACTTCATGTGGAAGAACAACAAGCGCCGCTTCTCCGAGAAGTTCGCGACCTGGGACATCCTGCGCAAGTACAACAAGGACTACAAGCTCATCTTCGTCGGCGACGCCACGATGAGCCCTTACGAGATATTGCAGCCCGGCGGCAGCGTCGAATACAACAACGAAGAGGCCGGCGCCGAGTGGATCCAGCGCCTGACGCACACCTTTCCGAAGTTCGCGTGGATCAACCCTGAGCCCCAAGGCGTATGGCAGTACCGCCAGAGCATCGCGGTGATGCAGCAGCTCATGTCGAACCGCATGTACCCCCTGACCCTGCGAGGCCTCGAAGACGCGATGCGCATGCTGTCCAAGTAGGACGAAGCCATCTGTATCCGGACGCTTCAGGAACCGGCGAATCTTGCTGTCAGAATCCGCCCATGGTCAGGGTGGTTTCAGTTTCTTCGCCGGCATGGTGGCCGGCTTTGCTTTTTTCCGGCGTCCTGCTCTTGCAAGGCTGCAGCCTGCTGCCGAAGAAAGAGGCGCCCGAAGACAACAAGCCCGCGGCCGGCCTCGTGCGCAGCGGTGCCGCCGACAGCACTGCCGCCACTGACGACGGCAAGGACGACGACAAGAAAAAAACCGACAAGCGCGACGCCTTCACCGTCGACGTGCGCGGCCCCGAGGCCGTGCGCGACTACCTCAAGCTGCACCTCGAGATCCAGCGCTACCGCGAGCTCGACGACCTCGGCGCCACCGAAATCTCCCGCCTCATGGTGGCCGCCGAAGCCAATGCACGCGAGCTGCTCGGCACCATGGGCTACTTCTCGCCCACGCTGACGCTCGAACTCAACGAGACACCCGAAAGCACCAAGGCCCCGCGCAAAATCGTCATCACCGTCTCGCCCGGCGAGAGCACCAAGGTGAGCAACGTGCAGATCAGCTACGGCGGCCCGATCGCAAACGACGCAACCGCCGAGGCGCAGCGCGATTCGATCCGCACCAACTGGGCCCTGCGCGCCGGCCAACCCTTCACCCAGCAGGCCTGGGACGATGCGAAGACCACCGCGCTGCGCAGCCTGACGGCCAAGCGCTTTCCCACCGGCAGCATCGAGGTCAGCCGCGCCGAAGTCGATGCCGACCGCAGCGAGGCCCGCCTCAGCGTCACCTACCAGTCGGGCCCGGCCTACAAGTTCGGCCCGCTGATGCTGCACGGCATCCAGCGCTACGACCCCGACGGCGCACGCCGCATCGCCCGCCTGCCCAGCGGCACCGACTACGACCAGCAGAAGCTGCTCGATGCCCAGCAGCGCCTGGCCAGCAGCGGCTACTACGACTCGGTGTTCCTCACGCTCGACACCGAGAGCGGCAACCCGCTGGCCGCGCCGGTGATCGCGCAGCTGCGCGAGGCGCCGCTGCAGAAGGTGGTGATGGGCGTGGGCTTCACCACCGACAACGGCCCGCGCCTGTCGATCGACCACATCCACAACCAGATTCCGCTGCTGGGCTGGCGCTCCGTCTCGCGGCTGTCGGTCGATCGCGACATCAAGTCGCTCGGCACCGAGTGGAAAGCGATTCCCGACGACCGCGGCTGGCAATGGTTCTCGGGCGCCGAACTGAAGAGCGAGCAATCGGGCAGCTACGTGGTCGACAGCGGACGCCTGCGAGGCGGGCGCAGCAAGTCGGGCGACCACATCGACCGCAGCTACTTCCTGCAGTACGACTATGCGCAGAACCGCGGCATCAACGCACCGCCCTCGGCCTCTGCCGTGACGGCCAACTGGGGCTGGACCGGCCGCTATTTCGACGACAACGCGTCGCCCTCGCGCGGCTTCGGTCTCGCACTCGAAGTGGCCGCGGGCTACACGCTTACCGGCGAGCAGACGCCCTTCACGCGCACCTACGCACGCTGGCTCGGCGTGCTGCCGCTGGGCGCGGCGGACGACAAGGAAGCGCGCGCGCGCCGCAGCCGCCTGCAGCTGCGCGTGGAGGCCGGCGCGGTCTCGGCAAAAGACAGCGCGCAGATCCCGTCCACGCTGATGTTCCTGACCGGCGGCGACACCACCGTGCGCGGCTACAGCTACAAGCAGATCGGCACCGTGCGCGCCGACGGCCAGACCGTTGCGGGCCGCTACCTCGGCGTGGCCAGCGTGGAGTGGCAGCGCCCCTTCGTCTACAACGGCAAGCTCACCGAATGGGAGAGCGTGGTGTTCGCCGATGCCGGCGCCGTGGCCGACAAACCCGGCGAGCTCAAGCCCAAGGTGGGCGTGGGCGTGGGCGCGCGCTGGCGCAGCCCCGTGGGGCCGGTGCAGGCCGACCTGGCCTACGGCGTGGACTCGAAGAAATTCCGCCTGCACTTCCGCCTCGGCTTCACCTTCTGATTTTTTTCGATGCAGACCGACGCAGACCCCACGCCAACGCCCCTCGCCCCCCGCCGCTCGCGCGCGCGCCGGGCAATGCGCGCCCTGGCCTGGACCGTGGCCGGCCTGCTGCTCGCCGTGGTGCTGCTGGTCGCGGGCGCGTGGTGGTGGCTGGGCTCGAACACCTCGCTCGCCTTCGCGATCGCGCAGGCGGCGCAGCGGCTGCCGGCCGGGCAGACGCTCGAAAGCCGCGACGTGAGCGGCTCGCTGCGCACCGGCGGCCACATCGGCTGGCTCAAGTACCAGAGCGAAAGCATCGCCGTCGAAGTGAACGAGGCCACCATCGGCTGGCAGCTCGCGCCGCTGCTGCAACGCAAGGTGCAGCTGGGCGAGGTGCACGCGAAGCAGGTGCTCATCGAAAAGCGCGGCCCGCCCAGCGACAAGCCCACCGAGCCGCTCGCACAGCTCGCGCTGCCGATCGAGATCGAGCTGCCCTTCCGCATCGACGAAGTGCGCTGGGCCGGCCCGCCCGCGCTGCAGGCACTCAACCTCTCGGGCAGCTACAGCTACAAGGCCGCCGAGCACGTGCTGGAGGTCAAGGGCGTGGACATCGCTGACGGCCACTACAGCACCCGCGTGAAGCTGCAAGGCCCCGCGCCCATGGCGATTGATGCATCGCTCGACGGCCGCGTGAAGGCGCCGCTGGCCGAGGACCACAACATCGACGTGCTGGCCACCGCCACCGTGAAGGGCACGCTCGCCGGCACGGCTGCGCGGCTGCAGGTAGCGGCCGAATTGAAGCCGGCCGAAGAGAACGCCGATGCGCCGATGGAAGCCAGCCTGCAGGCACAGATCGCGCCCTGGCTGCCCCAGCCGGTGATCGACGCGAAGGCCGACCTGCGCAACGTCGATGCGTCGAGCCTGTGGCCCGGCGCACCCCAGACGCAGCTCACCGGCACGGTCGAACTGCAGCCCGACGCCGACACCGGCCCCGCCGCATGGAAGGCCTCGGCCGACATCCGCAATGCCGTGCCCGGCCCGTGGGACAAAGAGAAACTGCCGCTCGAACAGGTGCAGGCCAAGGTCGGCTTCGATGGCACGAGCTGGAGCGTTCCCGAGGCCACCGTGCGCGCGGGCGGCGGACGCATCGACGCGGCCGGCAAGTGGAGCCCCGCGCCGTCGCCGTGGCAGGCGCAGGCCACCGTGCGCGGCGTGCGGCCCGGCGCGCTGTACACCGAACTCTCGGGCGCGCCCGTCAGCGGGCAGCTCAAGGCCGAGCAGAAGGAAAGCACCATCACCTTCGACGCCGCCTTGCGCGCAGAGGGTGGCGCCGGCAGCAAGGCCCTGCCCGGCTTCGCGCTCGACCGCGCGCTGGCCCAGGGACAGTGGAAAGACCAGGTGCTCGACCTGCGCACGCTGCGCATCGAAGCCCAGCGCGCCAGCATCGACGGCCGCCTGCAGGTGCGCGTGGCCGAGCAAGCCGCCAGCGGCAAGCTCAACCTAGTGCTGCCGGGCGGCAGCGCGCAGGTCGATGGCCGCATTGCGCCGTCTGCGGGTGGTGGCGACATCAAGGTAAGCATCGACGATGCCGACACCGTGCAGCGCTGGGTGAAAAGCCTGCCCGGGCTGTCCGGCGTATTCGCGAACACCAGCGCAAAGGGCTCGGCGAAGCTCGACGCCAGCTGGCAAGGCGGCTGGCAGACCATCCAGCGCCGGCTGCAGAACGCCAACGCGCCCGCGCAGCGCGGCGCCGAGCCCAGCCTCAAGGCCGTGCTCGGCGTGCCACGGCTCGACCTGAGCCTGCCCTCGGCCACACCTGGCGGTACGGCAACCGCCGTGCAACTGCGCGACCTGCGCGCCGATCTCGAAGGCAGCCTCGCACAGGCCTCGCTCACGCTGAAGGGCGAAGCCGCCACCGGCACGCAGAGGTTCAACATCGACACACGCGCCAGCGGCGGCATCGCCGGCGCTGGCCAATGGCGCGCAGCGCTGGCCAGCCTGAAGCTGCAGGCACAGGACAGCGCCCGCCCCGGCGACCCGTGGGTGCTGGAGCTGAGCCGCGAAGTCACCGCAACCATCCGCACCACCAGCGGCAATGCACCCCGCCTCGACGTCGAAGCATCCGCCGCCGCGGCCACCTTGCGCGGCCCGGTGCCCGGCACCGTGCGCATCGACTGGCAGCCGCTGCGCTTCAGCCAGAGCGGCGCGGCGCCCAACCGCGTGTTCCGCGTGCAGTCCAAGGGCCAGCTGCAGGGCCTGCCGATGGCCTGGGCCGGCGCGTTCGGCGCCAATACCACGCTGGGCGAATACGGCATCAGCGGCGACTTGATGTTCAACGGCGACTGGGACATCGACGCCGGCGACACGCTGCGCGCCAAGGCCCACATCGGGCGCCAGAGCGGCGACATCCGCGTGCAGGCCGGCGAGGCCGCGCTCGTCACGCGCATCACCAGCACCGGAACGGGCACTGCGAGCGAACGCACGATGAACTCCTCCTCCGGGAACGGCGACGCGCCCAGCACGCCGGCCGGCCTGCGCCAGGCCGAACTGCGGCTCGATGCCGAAGGCGACGCGGTGCACGCTGTGCTCGCGTGGGACAGCGAACGCGCCGGCAAGATCGACGCCGACATCAACACCCGCGTGCAGCAGCGCGCCGGCGGCTGGCAGTGGGCGCCCGACGCACCGCTGGGCGGCACCATCAAGGCCGCGCTGCCGAACCTCGGCGTGTGGTCGATGCTCGCGCCGCCGGGCTGGCGCATTGCCGGCACGCTCGACGCCGGGGCCACGCTGTCGGGCAACCGCGCCGTGCCGCGCTGGAACGGCACGCTGGGCGCCGACAAGCTCGCGCTGCGCGCACCGGTCGAAGGGCTGGACCTGCGCGATGGCCGCCTGCGCGCCACGCTCAGCGGCGAGCGCATCGAGATCACCGAATTCACGCTCAAGGGCGGCACTGGCAGCTCCACGCGCATCGCCGGCCAGAGCGGCAACCGCAGCACCTCGGCCAGCGAGGCCCGCAGCGACGGCGGCACGCTCTCGGCCAGCGGCGACCTGAGCTGGGGCCCCGCCAGCGGCACGGCCTCGGGCATCCGCATGGCCCTGCAGGGCCAGTTGCGCGCGCTGCGCGTGCTGGTGCGCACCGACCGGCAGGTCACGCTCTCGGGCGATGTGCAGGCCCGGCTCGACAACGGCCAGTTCAACGTGCGCGGCAAGCTCAAGACCGACCGCGCCGTCATCATCCTGCCCGACGAGACCGCGCCCAGCCTGGGCAGCGACGTCGTCGTGCGCTCCGCCGCCAAGGACCGCGAGGCCACCGAGACGGCGCAGCGCGAATCCGCCCAGGCCGACGCGCAGGCCGCCAAGCCGCAGACCGCCAAGCCGCCGGACATCGTCATCAACTTCGACCTTGGCGACGACTTCGCGGTGCAGGGCCGCGGCATCACCACGCGGCTCGAAGGCGACCTGGAGATCCGCAGCACGAGGCTGAATGCCCCGCCGCGCATCACCGGCGAGGTGAAGACCGTGAAAGGCCAGTACCGCGCCTACGGCCAGCAGCTCGACGTGGAAACCGGCGTGGCGCGTTTCAACGGGCCGTTCGACAACCCGGCGCTGGACGTCCTGGCGATCCGCCCGAACCTGTCGCAGCGCGCGGGCGTGCAGATCACCGGCACCGCGCAATCGCCGCGCGTAAAGCTCTATTCGGAGCCCGCGCTGTCCGATGCCGAAACGCTGTCATGGGTGATCCTGGGCCGCGCTTCGGCCACCAGCGGCGGCGAGTCTGCGCTGCTGCAGCAGGCCGCGCTGTCGCTGCTCGGCAAGATCGGCGGCAGTGGCAGCGGCGGCAGCCTGGCCAGCCGTTTCGGGCTGGACGAACTCGGCTTCAAGGGGCCGGGCAGCGGCGGCGACCTGCGCGAGTCGGCGGTCACGCTGGGCAAGCGGCTGTCGAAAGATTTCTACCTCACCTACGAACGCAGCCTGGGCGGCACCTTCGGCACGATCTTCATCTTCTACGACCTGACGACGCGGCTCACGCTGCGCGGGCAGGCGGGGCAGACGAGCGGGCTCGACCTGATCTACACCGTGAAGTACGACTGAGCGCGGGTTGTCCCGCAGTAGCCGGACTTCGGCCTTGACCCGCGTCTTGCGCGCGTGATAAGAACCGTCTTCGCCTTCACCGAGGAGCGACGACGATGAAAAAAGATGGAGACAAGGGCGAGGGCCTTCAGAGCTTTGCGCAAGGCCCTCGGACATATGCCCCACCGGGGCTCTCGCGCATCGCGTTCATGCGCGGCACGCTGCGCGGCGTGATCACGCTGATCGCCGTCATCGCGGCGGTGGCTTCCATACCGTACTGGGACGAGATGCAGTTCCCGGTCACCAGCCTCGTGATCTACGTCGCGGGCATGGTGTTCGTCGCGATGCCGCTGTGCCTCTACTACGAGTCGCTGCTCATGGCGCAGCAGGCAGCAGCGTCGCCCGATGGCCGCGAATCGCTGATGCCACGATAGGCATCAGCAGCGGTGTCTTGCCGGCGTCGAAGTCGCGTATCAGCTGGATGCGCATGCTCGGCGCCCAGAACGACTTCAGGTGCCCGGCAATCGCCTGCGTGGCAGCGCCGGCATCGCTCGGCGATTGCGCCTGGAAGAAGGTGCCGATCTGATTGGCCATCTTGACCAGCTGTGCCGAATGATCGTGCTCCATGGGGCCTTCGAGAAATTGAGTTTTTTGTTGATGAAGCGTCAGCGCACGCGTTGCGGGTCCGCCGTGCGCAGCCGCTGCGGATGGCTGTAGACGCCCAGGTCCTGCTGCCGCACGAAGCCCACCAGCGTGAGGCCCGCGCGCTGCGCCGTGGCCACTGCGAACGAGGTCGGCGCCGACACCGCGGCGAGCAGCGGCGCGCCGGCCATCGCGGCCTTCTGCACCATCTCGAAACTCGCGCGGCTGGTCACTGCGATGAAGCCGGTGGAAGCATCGACGTCGTTGGCCGCGAGCGCGCCCACCAGCTTGTCGAGCGCGTTGTGGCGGCCCACGTCCTCGCGCAGCCACATCACTTCGCCTTCCGCCGAGCACCAGGCGGCCGCGTGCACGGCACCGGTAGCCTCTTGCAGCGTCTGCTGCGATGGCAGCTGCGACATCGCACGGCCAATGGCCTCGCGGTCGAACTGCGCGGCGCCCTCGCTGCTCAGCACGGGCAGTTCGCGCGACACCTGCGTCAGGCTTTCGGTGCCGCACAGGCCGCAACCGGTGCGCCCGGCCATCGAGCGGCGGCGCAGCTTCAGGCGCGCAAAGGCCGCGCTCGACACCTGCAGATGCACCGTGACGCCGAGCGCCGACGGCTCGGCTTCCGCCGAATAAAGCTCGTGCGCCGCTTCGAGGATGCCCTCGCTGAGCGAGAAGCCGAGCGCGAAGTCTTCCAGGTCGAGCGGCGTCGCGAGCATCACCGCATGCGAGATGCCGTTGTATTCGAGCGCCACGGGCACTTCCTCGGCCACCCAGTCCTGCACATCGAACGGCCGGCCGCTGCGCACTCCGCGCACGGGCAGCAGCTGCGCGCCTTCGCAGAACTGAACGGCGTCAGTGACCAGGTTCATGCGGCGAGCATCCTCACTTGGCCGGTACCGTCTCGCCGCTTTGCTGCGCCGATGCGGCGGCAAGCAAGTCCTGCTGCGTCTGGTTGAAGCGGCTGTACTCCTGCTGCCAGGCCGAAGGCTGCATCACCGGCATCACCTGCACGGCTGTGACCTTGTATTCGGGGCAGTTGGTGGCCCAGTCGGAGTTGTCGGTGGTGATGACGTTGGCGCCCGACTCGGGAAAGTGGAAGGTGGTGTACACCACGCCCGGCTGCATGCGCTCTGACACCGTGGCGCGCAGCACCGTCTCGCCCGCGCGGCTCTGGATGCCCACCCAGTCGCCGTCGCTCACGCCGCGTTCCTCGGCATCGTGCGGATGGATCTCCAGCCGGTCTTCGCTGTGCCACTGGTTGTTGTCGGTGCGGCGCGTCTGCGCGCCCACGTTGTACTGCGAGAGGATGCGCCCGGTGGTCAGCAGCAGCGGGAACTTGCGCGTGACCTTCTCGTCAGTCGCCACGTACTGCGTGACGATGAACTTGCCCTTGCCGCGCACGAAGTGGTCGATGTGCATCGTGGGCGTGCCGTCGGGCGCCTCGTCGTTGCAGGGCCACTGGATGCTGCCGAGCTCGTCGATGCGCTTGTAGCTCACGCCGTGGAAGGTCGGCGTCAGCGCGGCGATCTCGTCCATGATCTCTTCGGGGCTCTTGTAGTCCATCGGATAGCCGAGGGCCTGCGCCAGCTTCACGGTCACCTCCCAGTCGGCATAGCCGGCCTTGGGCGGCATCACCTTGCGAACGCGCGAGATGCGGCGCTCGGCATTGGTGAAGGTGCCGTCCTTCTCGAGGAACGAGGAGCCCGGCAGGAACACGTGCGCGTACTTGGCGGTTTCGTTGAGGAACATGTCCTGCACCACCACGCACTCCATGCCCATCATCGCGGCCGCCACGTGCTGCGTGTTCGGGTCGGACTGCACGATGTCCTCGCCTTCGCAGTACAGGCCCTTGAAGCTGCCGCCGATGGCAGCGTCGAACATGTTGGGAATGCGCAGGCCCGGCTCGGGGTTGATCTGCACGCCCCAGGCGGCTTCGAACGAGGCGCGCGTGGTGCTGTCCGACACATGGCGGTAGCCCGGCAGCTCGTGCGGGAACGAACCCATGTCGCAGGCACCCTGCACGTTGTTCTGGCCGCGCAGCGGGTTGACGCCCACGCCTTCGCGCCCGACGTTGCCGGTGACCATCGCGAGGTTGGCGATGCCCATCACCGTGGTCGAGCCCTGGCTGTGCTCGGTCACGCCCAGGCCGTAGTAGATGGCGCCGTTGCCTGCCGTGGCGAACAGACGCGCGGCGGCGCGCAGCTCGGCCGCCGGCACGCCGGTCGCCTTTTCAGTGGCTTCGGGCGATTGCTCGGGCTGCTCGACGTACGACTTCCACTCCTTGAACGAAGCCGTATCGCAGCGCTCGGCCACGAAGTCGTCGGCCATAAGCCCTTCGGTGACGATGACGTGCGCCAGCGCCGTCACCACGGCCACGTTGGTGCCGGGCTTGAGCTGCAGGTGGTGCGAAGCCTTGACGTGAGGTGACTTCACGATGTCGATGCGGCGCGGATCGACCACGATCAGCTTCGCGCCCTGGCGCAGCCGCTTCTTCATGCGCGATGCGAACACCGGGTGCCCGTCGGTCGGGTTGGCGCCGATCACCATGATGACGTCGGCCTTGTCGACCGAGGCAAAGGTCTGCGTGCCGGCCGATTCGCCCAGCGTCTGCTTCAGGCCGTAGCCCGTGGGCGAGTGGCACACGCGTGCACAGGTGTCGACGTTGTTGTTGCCGAAGGCGGCACGCACCAGCTTCTGGACCAGGTAGGTTTCCTCGTTGGTGCAGCGCGACGAGGTGATGCCGCCGATGGAGTCCTTGCCGTACTTGGCCTGCAGGCGCTTGAACTCGCCCGCGGCGTAGTTGAGCGCGGTGTCCCAGCTCACTTCCTGCCACGGGTCGGTGATGTTCTTGCGGATCATCGGCTTGAGCATGCGGTCCTGGTGCGTCGCATAGCCCCAGGCGAAGCGGCCCTTGACGCAGGAGTGGCCTTCGTTGGCCTTGCCGTCTTTCCACGGCACCATGCGCACGACCTCGTTGCCCTTCATCTCGGCCTTGAAGGCGCAGCCCACGCCGCAGTAGGCGCAGGTGGTGATCACGCTGTGCTCGGGCTGGCCGAGCCAGATCACCGACTTTTCCTGCAGGGTGGCGGTGGGGCAGGCTTCGACGCAGGCACCGCAGCTCACGCACTCCGAATCCATGAAGGCTTCGTCCTGGCCCGGCGACACGCGCGACTCGAAGCCGCGGCCGCTGATGGTCAGCGCGAAGGTGCCCTGCGTTTCCTCGCAGGCGCGCACGCAGCGGTTGCACACGATGCACTTCGACGGGTCGTAGCTGAAGTACGGGTTCGACTCGTCCTTCTCGCTCTTCAGGTGATTGGCGCCGTCGAAGCCGTAACGCACGTTGCGCAGGCCGGTGACGCCCGCCATGTCCTGCAGCTCGCAGTTGCCGTTGGCCGAGCAGGTGAGGCAGTCCAGCGGATGGTCGGAGATGTAGAGCTCCATCACGCCCTTGCGCAGGTCCTGCAGCTTGGGTGTCTGGGTGCGCACCTTCATGCCGGCTTCGGCAGGCGTGGTGCAAGAGGCCGGAAAGCCTTTGCGGCCCTCGATCTCGACCAGGCACAGCCGGCACGAGCCGAAGGGCTCCAGGCTGTCGGTAGCGCAGAGCTTGGGCACCTGGATGCCCGCATCCACAGCCGCGCGCATCAGCGAAGTGCCCGCGGGCACCGTCACTTCGTTGCCGTCGATCTCCAGCGTCACCTCGCGCGTGGATTCGCGCTTGGGGGTGCCGTAATCGGTTTCCTTGAGATGGTCCAACATGTCTTTCTTACTCCTGCTGCTGCGCCGCAACCGCCTAGGCAGCTTCGCGATCGGGAACCACGAGACCGAAGTCCTGCGGGAAGTGGTCGAGTGCCGAGAGCACCGGAAACGGCGTCATGCCGCCCATGGCGCACAGCGAGCCGTGGACCATCGTGTTGCACAGGTCGCGCAGCAAGATCACCTGCTGCGGACGGTTCTGGTTGTTGCGGATCTTGTCGATGACCTCGACGCCGCGCGTCGATCCGATGCGGCATGGTGTGCACTTGCCGCACGACTCGAGCGCGCAGAACTCCATGGCATAGCGCGCGAGCTTCGACAGGTCGGCCGTGTCGTCGTGCACCACGATGCCGCCGTGGCCCACCGTGCCGCCGACGGCCGCGTAGGCCTCGTAGTCGAGCGGCAGGTCCCATTGCGATTCGGGCAGGTAGGCACCAAGCGGCCCGCCCACCTGCACCGCCTTGATCGGCCGGCCCGAGGCCGAGCCGCCGCCGTAGTCGTACAGCAGCTCGCGCAGCGTGACGCCGAAAGCCTTCTCCACCAGGCCGCCGTACTTGATGTTGCCGGCCAGCTGCATCGGCAGCGTGCCGCGCGAACGGCCGACGCCGTAGTCGCGATAGAAGGCCGCGCCGCGCGCCAGGATCAGCGGCACGCTTGCCAGCGTGATGACGTTGTTGATCAGCGTGGGCTGCCCGAACAGGCCCTCGATGGCCGGCAGCGGTGGCTTGGCGCGCACGATGCCGCGCTTGCCTTCGAGGCTTTCGAGCAGTGCCGTTTCCTCGCCGCACACATACGAGCCCGCGCCCTTGCGCACGGCGAGCGAGAAGCGCTTGCCCGAACGCAGGATGTTGTCGCCGAGAAAGCCCGCTGCTTCGGCAATGCGGATGGCCTCGTTCAGCGTCGCTATCGCGTGCGGGTATTCCGAACGCACGTAGATGTAGCCCTGCGTGGCGCCGGTGGCGAGGCCGGCGATGGTCATGCCCTCGATCAGCATGAAGGGGTCGCCCTCCATCGTCATGCGGTCGGAGTAGGTGCCCGAGTCGCCCTCGTCGGCATTGCAGACGATGTACTTCTGCGCCGCAGCCGTGCCCAGCACCGTCTTCCACTTGATGCCGGCCGGAAAGGCCGCGCCGCCGCGACCGCGCAGGCCCGAGTCGAGCACCTGCTGCACGATTTCCTCGGGTGCGAGAGCCAGCGCGCGGCGCAGGCCTGCGAAGCCTTCGTAGGCCTGGTAGTCGGTCAGCGACACCGGGTCGGTGATGCCCATGCGCGCGAAGGTCAGGCGCTCCTGCTTCTTCAGGTAGGGAATGTCTTCGGTCAGGCCTAGAGCCAGCGGGTGCTTGCCGCCGGTGAGGAAGCCGGCATCGAACAGGCCGGCCACGTCGTCGGGCGTCACCGGTCCGTAGGCGATGCGGCCGCTCGGTGTGTTCACCTCGACCAGCGGTTCGAGCCAGAACATGCCGCGCGAACCGTTGCGCACGAGTTCGAGCATGAGGCCGCGCGCCGCAGCTTCCTTCGCGATGCATCGGGCCACGCGATCCGCGCCTGCCGCGAGCGCGGCCGAATCTCGCGGCACGTAGACGGTGATGGTGCTCATTGGAGTACCTCCGTGCTTCGCACTGCGGTGCGAGCTTGCTTGGGGCGGCCCGGCGCGGCGCTCATGCGCGGCCTCCGCTGGTCTGCGTGACCAATGCATCGAAGCTCTTGGCCGTCATGCGCGCATGCGGCTGGTCGTCGAGCGTCATCGCGGGCGACGAGGCGCACAGGCCGAGGCAGAACGCGGGCTCCAGCGTGAAGGCTCCGTCCTTCGAAGTGCCATGCGCATTGCATCCCAGGCGCAGTTCTGCATGGGCGAGCAAGGCGTCGGCGCCCATCGCCTGGCAGGCCTCGGCGCGGCAGATCTGGATCACGTGCCGGCCAGCCGGCTCGGCACGGAAGTGGTGGTAGTAGGTGACGACGCCATGGACCTCCGCACGCGAGAGGTTCAGCGCGTCGGCAATCACCGGCACCGTGTGCGCGGGGATGTAGCCCAATGCGTCCTGCACGTCGTGCAGGATCGGCAGCAGCGCGCCTGGTTCGTCCGCATGCTGCAGCAGGCTGCGATGCACGGCGGCGAGTTCGTCTTCCTTGTCGGTGGGGCCGGAGGCCGGATGCGGTACCTCGTGCCCCTGCTGCGCTTGTTGTAGTTTCATGATCCCGTCCGATCTGGTCCGTTTCCGGCACCGCTGCTGCATTGCTGTCTGCTTGCAAGCGGAGCTGTTTTCATCGTGGTTCTGTCGCGGGACCAACGTCATGAAATTCGACGTGAATCCCGCGGCCATCCGCTTGAGGATCAATGTCGATGAATCGGGCGCCGGGGGCCTTGACGCAAGTCAATTTCCGCCGAAACAAGCACGGTGCCAATGCGCACAAACCCTGCGGGCACGCAGGGTTTCGGGAGGGGTGCTGAAAGGCCCTAGCGAGCGAAGGGACCGGCGCTGCCGCGCGCCCTGAGCAGAAGCGCTTCGGCCTCGGCGTCGTCGACCTCGCCCGTGACCTTCGCGGGCCTGCCCGCGATGCGCGAGCGGTCGGGAAAGACCTTGCCCTCGGTCAGCAGCGAGCCGGACTCGACGATGCACGCACGGCCGACCACCGAGCCGTTGAGCGCGATGGTGTGCTCGCCGACCACGGCACCGTTGCCGACGGTGCAGCCGTGGAGCATCACGTGCGGCTCCACCGTCACGTCGTCGCCGATGGTCAGTGGATAGCCCGGGTCGGCATGCAGCATCACGCCCGCCTGCACATGGCTGCCGCGGCCGATGGTGATAGGCTCGTTGTCGCCACGCAGCACCGCATTCGCGCCGACGCGGCTGCCGGCTGCGAGCACGACCTGTCCGATCACGCTGGCGCTCTCGGCCACGCGGGCGCTGGCGTCGATGACCGGTTCATGCGCGTCAAGTCGGTAGATGGTCACTGCGGGCTCCTGTGCATCGGCGAAAAGCCCTGCCATCTTCATGGCAGGGCTGCGTGGGCGGAAGAAAGCCGGATGGTACCGGCTGACGGAAAGCCGATGGTGGTCTATTTATTCGACGACGCGGCTTGCCTCGATGTGCTTGCGGCGCATCGGCCGCAACACGAACCACGCCATCAGCGCCGCGAGCGCATTGACCGCGCTGGCCACGATGAAGACCGCCTGCCAGCTGCCGGTGGCAGCCGCGAGCACGCTCGACAGCGGCACCAGCAGCGAGGCCGTGCCCTTCGCGGTGTAGAGCATGCCTGCGTTCGACGCCGCGTACTTCGATCCGAAGGTGTCGGCGCAGGTCGACGGGAACAGGCTGTAGATCTCGCCCCAGGCGAAGAACACGATGCCGGTCAGGATCACGAAGAGGATCGGGTTCTGGCCGTAGTGATAGAGCATCAGGATGCCGACCGACTCCATCGCGAAGGCGATGAACATGGTCTGCTCGCGGCCGATCTTGTCGGACACCCAGCCGAAGAAGGGCCGCGTGAGGCCGTTGAGCACGCGGTCGATGGCGAGCGCGAAGGTCAGCGCGGGCAGCACCAGGCCCATGATGTTGACCGGCACGTCCATGATCTTGAAGTCCTTGGCGATGGGCGCAAGCTGCGCCGTGGCCATCAGGCCGCCGGCGGCCACCATCACGAACATCGCGTACATCACCCAGAACACGGGCGAGCGCAGCACCTCGGACGGCGCGTAATCGCGGCCAGCCTGCTGCACGTTGCGGCTGTTCGAGGCCTTGGAGTGGCTTGGCGCGCGGGTCAGCATCCATGCGAGCAGGAACACGATGAGTCCCTGCCCGATCCCAAAATACAGAAACGCAGATTCATAGCCGCTCGACTTGATCATCGCGGAGATCGGAATGATCGTGAGGGCCGAACCCGCACCGAAGCCCGCTGCGGTCATGCCCGCTGCAAGCCCCCGGCGATCGGGGAACCACTTGAGCGCATTGCCCACGCAGGTGCCGTAGACAGCACCGGCGCCAATGCCGCCAACGGCCGCCGCGATGTACAGCAGCGGCAGCGAGTCGGCCACCGAGTTGAGCACCCAGCCCAGGCCGCACAGCACGCCGCCCACCAGCACCACGGGACGCGGGCCGAAGCGGTCGACCAGGTAGCCTTCGATGGGCACGAGCCAGGTCTCGGTGAGCACGAAGATGGTGAACGCGACCTGGATCGCGGCGCGGCTCCAGCCGTGCTTGTCTGCGATCGGATTGACGAAGAGCGTCCATCCGTACTGCAGGTTGGCGATCATCGCCATGCAGACGATGCCGATCAGCAACTGCCCCCATCGGTAAGCCTCGGATCGCGTCGCGGTCGCGCCATAGGTTTCGGACGGGGGATACATCGCGGGGTTGGAACCCGCGGTCGTGGAGGTGGGCCGAGTCATGGAGTTGTCCTTGGTGTTTTCGTTTAAATCCGACAGGCTGCGAATACAGAGCAATCAGTCGAGCGATCGGTGCGCATCGAAAGGCGACGAGGTTTCCTTGGCATCGCTACACGGCATTGGGATCACCAGTTTTCTGCGCGTGAATGACTGTCGGACTGAGCGACTCAAAAACTCTTGACCTCAGTCAAGTTCACACGAATCGCGCCCTCGTGGGACCCCCGTGATATCCCTAGCACGAGGCCTCGTTGCACGCGCGCTTTGCGTGTGTCGATGCCGTTCGAAACACACCGCGATGCGTGCGTGCATCGCGCTGCATGCGATGTGCATCGCGCGATGCGACGGCATTGCGGCAGCATGGTGCGATGAAGAAAAAATCGCGGAAGTCTTCGCGCGAACTTTCGATGGCCAGTGCGATGGCCTTCATGAATTTGCGATGCGCGTTGCGCGCTCGCTCATGTGCTCCGGAAGCGCTCCTGCAGACGGGTTCCAGGCCTACGCAAGAACCTGTCTGCCTCCGAAAAAATTGACCTAGGTCAAGAAACGCGAAAATGGAGTTTGCTCTCGTCTAGGGTAAACCCTAAAATTCAGGGTAATCCCTTCGGTCTTTTAGATTCAATCCTTTGGAGCCCTCAATGAGCCACACCACACTGAATTCCAGCAGCCTCCGTACCCCGGCCTCGTCGTCCACCGCCAACGACGCAATGCGCGAGCTGTTCGCCGCAATGCCCATCGTGATCTTCTACAAGGCAGCACGCGCCGCGCTGATGCAACGCCGCAGGGCGGCCGTACAGCGTTGAGCCGCCGCACCGGACCCCTCCCCCACAAAGAGCGCGCGCGAGTTACTCGCCGCGCTCTTTTTCTTTGTGGTTCCCGAACGGCACGATCTGCGATATCAGCGACGGCCCGTCGCTCAGCAGAAAGTCCTTGAAGGCCTGCGCCACCGGCGGCAGGCGCTTGCTTCGGCGGTGCACCACGTACCAGTTGAGCATCAGCGGAAAGCCTTCCACGTCGAGCACGCAGAGACTGCCCGCGCGCATCTCCTGGCTCACCGTGTGGGCCGAGACGAAGCTCACGCCCATGCCCGCGATCACCGCCTGCTTGATGGTCTCGGTGCTGCGGATCTCCATCGCGATGTTGATGCCGCTCAGATCGCCGCCAAAGCCGTCTTCCATCGAATGCCAGGTGTCCGATGCTTTCTCGCGCACCACGAAGGGCTCGCGCATCAGCCGTGCCATCGGGATCTTCTTCACACCCACCAGCGGATGGCTCGGTGCCGCGACGATCACGTAGGGGTGCGGCGCGAAGGGCTGGTTGACGGTGTCCAGGTCGGTCGGCGGCCGCACCATGATCGCGAGATCCGTGAGGTTCTCTGCGATGTGGGTCAGCAGCCCCG
This sequence comes from Variovorax sp. GW821-FHT09D05, assembly GCF_059416325.1. Taxonomy (NCBI): domain Bacteria; kingdom Pseudomonadati; phylum Pseudomonadota; class Betaproteobacteria; order Burkholderiales; family Comamonadaceae; genus Variovorax; species Variovorax sp. GW821-FHT09D05. The sequence continues at coordinate 231,148 of NZ_JBWKOZ010000008.1, forward strand.
CCCGGTTGTGCACCGTGAAGTTCAACGTCACGCCCTGGTGCCGGCTCGCGAACTCCACCAGCAGGCGCGGAAAGAAGTAGTCGCCCGCGCTGATCACACCCACGTTGAGCTTGCCGCCCGAGACGCCCTTGAACTGCATCATCGCGTTCTCGGCCGCTTCGAACTGCTGGATGATCGCGCGGCTGATCTGCAGCAGCTCGGTGCCCGCAGGCGTGAGATAGATCTTCTTGCCGAACTGCTCGAACAACGCATTGCCCGCGTGCTCCTCGAGCTTGCGCACCTGCGTGGAGACGGCAGGCTGCGTGAGGTGAAGCTCCTCGGCCGCGCGCGAAAAACTCAGCAGCCGCGCCACTGCCTCGAAGACTTTCAACTGGCGCAGGGTCGCATGCTTCATCGGGAAAGAGGGTGGCTGCAGTCGAGCGGCATCGTACAGCGCGACAACGCCTGCGCTGGCGCCGCGCGCTCAGTCCGCTTCAGTCCGGTATCCGCGCGACGTGCAGCAGGTTGGTGGTGCCCGATTGCCCGAAGGGCAGGCCCGCGACCACAACCACGTCGTCGCCCGCCTTCGCGAAGCCCTCGGCGCGTGCCGTGCGGCAGGCGCATTCGATCATCTCGCCCACGTCGTGCACGTCGTCGACCAGCACCGCATGCACGCCCCAGACCATCGTCATGCGGCGCGCCGCGACGGTGTCGGGCGTGAGGCTCAATATCGGTACCGCCGGGCGCTCTCGCGCCGCGCGCAGGCTGGTGAAGCCCGAGGAGGTGTACGTCACGGTGGCGGCCGGCGCGAGCAGCGCGGCCACCTGGCGCAGCGAGGCGCAGACAGCATCTGCCGTGGTCGACAGCGCCGCATCGTGCGTGGCGTCGATGCCCGCGCGGTAGGAAGGATCGGCCTCCACGCGCACGATGATGCGGTCCATCATCGCGACCGCTTCGAGCGGGTACTTGCCCGAAGCCGATTCGGCCGAGAGCATCACCGCATCGACGCCGTCGTAGATGGCGGTTGCAACGTCCGACACCTCGGCGCGCGTGGGCACCGGCGAGGCAATCATCGATTCGAGCATCTGCGTCGCCACCACCACCGGCTTGCCGCCCTTGCGGCAGGCGCGCACGATCAGGCGCTGCAGCTCGGGCACCTGCTCGGGCGGCAGTTCCACGCCGAGGTCGCCGCGCGCCACCATCAGGCCATCGCACAGCGCGACGATCGCATCCAGATGCTCGATGGCCGCGGGCTTCTCCAGCTTGGCCATGATCCAGGCGCGCGTGCCGATGATGGCGCGCGCCTCCTCGATGTCCTCCGGCCGTTGCACGAACGAGAGCGCAACCCAGTCGACGCCCATCGACAGGCCGAAGTCGAGGTCGTCGCGGTCCTTCGGCGTCAGCGGCGAAATCGGCAGCAGCACGCTCGGCACGTTCACGCCCTTGCGGTCGGAGATAGGCCCGCCGACCAGCACCGTGGTCTCGGCGAAGTCGGCGCCGTGACTGTCCACGCGCAGCCGCAGCTTGCCATCGTCGAGCAGCAGCTCGGTGCCGTCCTGCAGCGCGGCGAAGATTTCCGGATGCGGCAGTGGCGCGCGGCGTGCACTGCCGCTGGTCTTGTCCATGTCGAGCCGGAAGCGCGCGCCCGCATCGAGCTGCGCGCGACCGCCTTCGAAAGTGCCCAGCCGCAGCTTCGGCCCCTGCAGGTCGAGCAGGATGCCGATGGGCCGGTTGAATTCCTTCTCGAGGCGGCGGATGGTCTCCAGACGCCGTGCGTGGTCGTGCTGCGTGCCGTGGCTGAAGTTGAGCCGGAACACGTCCACGCCACGCTCGAACAGCGCGCGGATGGCTGGCTCGTCGGTGGTGGCCGGGCCGAGCGTGGCGACGATCTTTGCGCTGCGTGTGCGTCTCATGCTGCCGTCATTTCATGGAGCTTGACGCGGCCGCGCTGGTCTTCCATGGTGCGCGCGAGCAGCTTGACCAGGCTGTAGACGGTGTCGATGTGCGGCGTCGGGGTCTCGGTGAGCCGGGCCAGCTCGACCACCGCGCCCACCAGCGCGTCGATCTCCGGTGCGCGCCCTGCTTCCACGTCCTGCAGCATCGAGGTCTTGTGCTTGCCGACCTTCTCCGCGCCCGCAATGCGCTTTTCGAGCGTCACGCGGAACTCGATGCCGAGCTTGTGCGCGACGGCCTGGGCCTCGCGCATCATCGCGGCGGCAAGCTCGCGCGACGGCGGATACTGGCAGATGTCGACCAGGGTCGAATGCGAGAGGCTGCTGATCGGGTTGAAGGTCAGGTTGCCCCACAGCTTGAGCCAGATCTCGGCGCGGATGTTGTCGAGCACGGGCGCCTTGAAGCCTGCGCCGGTGAAGCAGGCAGAGACACGGTTCACGCGCTCGCTCGTCGAGCCATCGAGCTCGCCAACAGGGAAGCGGTCGCCTTCGATGTGCTTGACCACGCCAGGCGCGATCAGCTCCGATGCCGGATACACCACGCAGCCGATCACGCGCTGCGCAGGGATCTTCGTGGCAACGAGTCCCGAGGGATCGACGCTGCGCACCGGCGTACCCGCGAGCGCGCCGCCGTGCTGGTGGAAGTACCAGTACGGGATGCCGTTCTGCATCGTCACGACCACCGTTTCGGGCCCGAACAGCTTTGGCACGTCGTTGGCCACCGCCTCGACCTGGTGGGCCTTCATCGCGAGGACGACGATGTCCTGCGGGCCGGCCTCGTCATAGCGGTCGGTGGCCTTGACGTTGCGCGCCACCTGCTCCTCGCCTTCGGCCGAGATCAGCTTGATGCCGTTCTTGCCAATGGCATCGAGGTTGGCGCCGCGCACGATGAACGTCACGTCTTCACCGGCCAGCGCGAGCTTTGCGCCGACCAGTCCGCCGATGGCGCCCGCGCCGATGATTGCAATCTTCATGTCGATCCCCAAGAGTTGAATTCGTTGCGCGACCCTTCGGCGATGTGTCAGCCGAAGCGGTTGCTGAGCTTGCCGATGCCGTCGATCTCGATCTCCACGAGGCTGCCGGGCTTCATGGAGCCGACGCCGACCGAGGTGCCGCAGAGGATCACGTCGCCGCGGTGCAGCGTCATGTCCTGCGAGATGAGGCTCACGAGTTGCTGCACCGAAAAGCGCATGTCGCTGATCGGGTAGTTCTGCCGCACTTCGCCGTTGAGCAGCGTGGTGACGGTGAGCGTCGCGGGATCGAGGCCGGTGGCGACGACCGGGCCCATGGGGCAGAAGGTGTCGAAGCCCTTGGCGCGCACCCACTGTGCGAACGAGGCGTCGCGGTTGAGGATGTCGGCCACGGTCACATCGTTGGCGCAGGTGTAGCCGAACACGTGATCGAGCGCATCGGCTTCGGAGACGGCGGTGGCGGTCTTGCCGATCACGATGCCGAGCTCGCCTTCGAACACCACCTTGCCGTCGCACAGCGGCTTGCGGATGGGTGCGCCGGGGGCGAGATATGAATTGGGCGTCTTCAGCAGGTACAGCGGCTCGGCCGGCACCGGCAGGCTCAGCTTCGCGCCCAATGCGTGGAAGTTGTTCCACAGCGCGATCACCTTGGTCGGCTCGGTGGGCGTGAGCAGTTGCAAACCGGCCAGCGCAAACACGCGGCCCGTGAGCTCCGAGCTGCCGAACATGTCGCCCTGGCGCTCGTGCACGGCATCGCCTTCCAGTGTGCCGAAGCCGATGCCACCGGCATGCTCGAAGCGAACCCATTTCTTCTGCTGCTGTTCCATGTTGTTATCTGCTTTCTGGATTGATGAAAATTCTGGGCGGCCTACCGTCAGTCAGTCGAACGGGAGGTAGTCGGGGATGACGAGCGAGGCGAGCAGCTTTCCCATCTCGGCCGGGTTGCGCGTCACGTGGATGCCGCATTCCTTCATCACCGCGAGCTTTTCCTCGGCGGTGCCGCGGCCGCCGGAAATGATGGCGCCCGCATGGCCCATGCGCTTGCCGGGCGGTGCGCTGGCGCCCGCGATGAAGCCGACCACGGGCTTGCGCATGTGGTCGCGGATCCAGCGCGCGCACTCCTCTTCAGCATCGCCGCCGATCTCGCCGACCATGATCACGGCGTCGGTGCGCGGGTCGTCGTTGAACATCTTCAGCACGTCGATGTGCCGCAGCCCGCCGACCGGGTCGCCGCCGATGCCGACCACGGTCGACTGCCCGATGCCGAAGCTCGCGAGCTGGCTCGCGGCCTCGTAGGTCAGCGTGCCCGAGCGCGAGACGACACCGATGCGACCGCGCTGGTGGATATGGCCCGGCATGATGCCGATCTTGATTTCGCCGGGCGTGATGAGCCCTGGGCAGTTGGGCCCGAGCAGCAACGTCTTGCGGCCTTGCATGCGGTGGCGGGTGCGGATCATGTCGCGCACGGGAATGCCTTCGGTGATGCAGATGACGAGGTCGAGTTCAGCATCGACTGCTTCGTCGATTGCCGCTGCTGCGAAGGCTGGCGGCACGTAGATCACTGAGACGGTGGCGCCTGTCTCGGCCTTTGCCTCTTTCACGGTGCCGAAGATCGGGATGCCGGCCAGCGAGCCGCCTGCTTTCAGCGGATTCACACCTGCGACGAAGCAGTGTTTGCCGTTGCCGTATTCGAGGCAGGCCTGCGTGTGGAAGCTGCCGGTCTTGCCGGTGATGCCCTGCGTGATGACGCGGGTGTGCTTGTTGATCAGGATGGACATTTCATTTGCTCCATCGTGTTTTGTGCTGCGTGCGTTTGTTCGGGGTGGGTGCGAATGACACCGGGTACTCCCCTCCGCGAATGTCCCCCGCCTTCGGCTCCTCCTTTATTTCGCTGCGGGGAGCACCCGGTGCCATTCGCACATGGACGCGGCTGTGGTGCTGGCCGATCACCCACCGCTGCGAACAACGATCACGCCGATGGGGTGCCTTGCGCAGCGAAATAAAGGAGGAGGCCGAAGGCCGGGGGACATTCGCGGAGCAAGGCACCCCGTCGACGTGAGCGTGCCCCGAAACGACGCAGCGAATGAGGGAGCAGGCTTTCATACCTAGCGCATCCAGTTCCGAGCCGCACCAATGGCCCGCTGTGCAGCCTCGGCCATATCGTCTGTGTTGATGATCGACAGTCCGGACTGCGCGAGGATGGTCCTTCCCAGGTCCTCGTTGGTGCCCTTCATGCGCACGATCAGTGGCACGGTGAGGCCGGTCTCTCGCGCTGCGGTGACGACACCGTGCGCGATCACGTCGCATTTCATGATGCCGCCGAAGATGTTGACGAGCACTGCCTTGAGCTTCGGATTGCGCAGCATCAGCTTGAAGGCCTCTGTCACCTTCTCGGCCGTTGCGCCGCCGCCCACGTCGAGGAAGTTGGCGGGCGAACCGCCGTAGAGCTTGATTGCGTCCATCGTCGCCATCGCAAGGCCCGCGCCATTGACCAGGCAGCCGATGTCGCCGTCGAGCGCGATGTATGAAAGATCGAACTTCGAGGCCTCGACCTCCACCGGATCTTCTTCGTCGAAGTCGCGCATCGCGGCAATCTCCGGCTGGCGGAACAGCGCGTTGGCGTCGAAGTCGAACTTCGCGTCGAGCGCAATCACTCGGCCGTCGCGTGTGAGCACCAGCGGATTGATCTCGGCCAGCGAAGCGTCGCTGCCATCGAAGGCCTGGTAGAGGTTCTGCATGAACACGCGCGCCTGCACCACCGAGCGCTCGGCAATGCCGATGCGACGCGCGATGCCGTCTGCATCGGCAATCCGCAGGCCGGTGTCCGGATCGATGAAGAGCTTGTGGATCTTCTCGGGCGTGCGTGCGGCCACCTCCTCGATGTCCACGCCGCCTTCGCTCGACGCCATCAGCGCCACGCGCTGCGAATTGCGGTCGACCACGAAGCCGAGATACAGCTCCTTGTCGATCTCGACACTCTCCTCGACCAGCAGCCGCTTCACCATGCGGCCTTCGGGGCCGGTCTGCGGTGTCTTCAGCGTCATGCCGAGCATCTGGTCCGCGTGCCGCCGCACTTCGGCGACAGACCACGCGGGCTTCACGCCGCCGCCCTTGCCGCGGCCGCCCGCATGGATCTGTGCCTTGACCACCCAGGCCCGGCCACCGAGACGGGCGGCGGCGTCTGCCGCCTCGTCGGGCGAACGGCAGACGAATCCACGGGGTGTCGCCACGCCGTATTGGCGCAACACGTCCTTGCCCTGGTATTCGTGGATGTTCATGGTCGCAGCAGGCTGTTTATTTGCAAGGAATTTCAGGCACCGAGCTCGACGCCGTGGCTTTCCGCCCAATTGAAATAGCTCGACGAAGCCATTTCCCGCTTTCTGTGCAATTCCTTCTTCTGCTCAATTGCCTCGGCCAGGAATTCGGCGTCGTAGGCCTTCAGCAGATGCGGCTGATGGGTCTTCAGGTAGTGGCCGATCCGCTCGTTGGCGCTCTGGCTCAGGCCCATCAGGCGGTCGTAGGTTTCGCCGTCCCAATGCCAGCGCAGCCCCAATTCGAAGAATGCTGCGTTATAGGCATTGCGCTCGATTTCGTCGCGCCAGTACTGAATGGGTGAATGGTTTTCCATGACCTTCTCCTTGAATGAATGCCGAATTGATGAATCGGATGAAAAATCCCGGCGAGTTCAAAATGTAGGGTCGATGGACAATAAATAAAAATTAAATGAATTTATAAAAACCATTCGCCATGAGTTATGCATGGAAGGCGCCAAATCCACGCGCCCAAGGGCCTTCCGCGCCACCCGCAGGCAGCGCTTTTTCTTTCAACTCACGATGGCAGGCGGGCGGGTCTGCGCCCGCCGTGCCTCAGATCACGCGTTCGGCCCGCAATGTCTCCAGCTCGTCCGCGCCGTAGCCGAGCTGCCGCAGCACTTCCTCGGTGTGTTCGCCGAGCAGCGGCGAACGCGTCACCACCGTCGGGCTGTCGGACATCTTGATGGGGTTGCCCACCGTCAGGTACTTGCCGCGCACCGGGTGGTCGACCTCGACGATGGTGCCGGTCTCGCGCAGCGATTCGTCCGCGGCGATCTCCTTCATCGAGAGGATCGGCCCGCAGGGAATGTCGTACTCGTTGAGGATGTCCATGGCCTCGAACTTGGTCTTGGTCATGGTCCATTGCTCGATGCGCGCGAAGATCGGCTTCAGGTGCAGCAGGCGCGCGGCCGGCGTGGCGTAGGCCTCGTCGTTGATCCAGCCCTCTTCGCCGATGACCTTGCACACCGCAGGCCACACGGCCGCCTGCGTGATGAAGTAGATGTATGCGTTGGGGTCGGTCTCCCAGCCCTTGCACTTGAGAATCGAGCCGGGCTGGCCGCCGCCCGATGCATTGCCGGCGCGCGGCACCGCGTCGCCGAACTTGCCGTCGGGGTACTGCGGGTACTCGTGCATGGTGCCGGTGCGTTCCAGGCGCTGCTGGTCGCGCATCTTCACGCGACACAGGTTGAGCACGGCGTCCTGCATGGGCGCGAGCACCTGCTGGCCACGCCCGGTGCTGTTGCGCTGGAACAGCGCGGCGAGGATGCCGAGCGCCAGGTGCAGGCCGGTGCCGCTGTCGCCGATCTGCGCGCCGGTCACGAGCGGCGGGCCGTCCTCGAAACCGGTGGTCGATGCCGCGCCGCCGGCGCACTGGGCCACGTTCTCGTAGACCTTGCAGTGCTCGTACTTGCCGGGGCCGAAGCCCTTGACCGAGGCCACGATCATGCGCGGGTTGAGCTTCTGGATATGGGCCCAGGTAATGCCCATGCGGTCGAGTGCGCCGGGCGCGAAGTTCTCGACCAGCACGTCGCAGGTCTTGATCAGGCTGTCGAGAACTTCCTTGCCCTTGGGCTTCTTGGTGTCCAGCGTGATCGAGCGCTTGTTGTGGTTCAGCATCGTGAAGTAGAGGCTGTCCGCACCAGGAATGTCGCGCAGCTGCCCGCGCGTTGCGTCGCCTTCGCCTGCACGCTCGACCTTGATGACGTCGGCGCCGAACCAGGCCAGCAGTTGGGTACAGGTGGGGCCGGACTGCACATGGGTGAAATCGAGGATTCGAACGCCCTCGAGTGCTTTGCTCATTGACTGTCTCCTTCTTTGATCATCGTGGCTTCGACTTCTACCAGACGGGCGCGCAATTTGCGCTCCTCGGCAAAGCGGGCGGTCTCGTCGCGAACGATGGCAACGATGCCCGTGACCTCGTGATCGGCGGAGAACAGCATCGACACCGTGAAGGCGATCGACAGCGTGTGCCCGTCCTTGTGCAGCGCCGGTACGCGCAGCAGGTCGGCGCCGTACTTGGTGACGCCGGTTTCCATCGTCTTGTTGTAGCCGTCCCAGTGCCGCTGGCGTTGGCGCTGGGGAATGATCAGGTCGAGCGACTTGCCGAGCGCCTCGGCTTCGGTGAAGCCGAAGATGCGCTCGGAGGCGCGGTTCCACAACGTGATCGCGCCTGCCGCATCGCACACCATGATCGCGTCGCCGGCGCCTTCGACGAGCTGCTTGAAATCCAGGTTCGTTTGCATACGTGCCTCCCGGCGCTACCTGTCTACATGTCGTCGTTCACTGCAGGGGGTGAAGCCCCCGCAGCGAACCCGGCCTACACAGCCTTGGCTTCGCGCAGGTTGGAGATCTGGTCCTTGCTGTAGCCCAGCTCCGCCAGCACTTCGTCGGTGTGCTCGCCCAGGAGCGGCGAGCCGGTGATCTCGGGCTTGAGGTCCGAGAACTTGATGGGGCTGCCCACGGTGAAGTAGCTGCCGCGCTCTTTGTGCGGCACTTCGACGATGGAGCCGCTGGCGCGCAGCGACGGGTCGTGCAGCAGTTCCTTCATCGTCAGCACCGGTGCGCAGGGAATGTCGAACTTGCGCAGGATGTCGACCGCCTCGAACTTGGTCTTGTCGGCCAGCCAGCCTTCGATGGTCGCGAAGATGTCGGTGATGTGCGGCTGGCGTGCCTTCGGGGTCGTGTAGTCGGGGTCGGTCTTCCACTCGGGCTTGCCGATGGCGTCGCAGATCGGAGCCCAGGCATGGCCTTGCACCGTGAAGTAGATGTAGGCGTTCGGGTCGGTCTCCCAGCCCTTGCACTTGAGCACCCAGCCCGGCTGGCCGCCGCCGCCGGCGTTGCCGCCGCGCGGCACCACGTCGCTGAAGGTGCCGTGCGGGTACTGCGGGTATTCCTCCAGGTAGCCGAGCTTGTCCAGGCGCAGCTGGTCGCGCATCTTCACGCGGCACAGGTTGAGCACCGCGTCCTGCATCGCGCAGGCCACGCGCTGGCCCTTGCCGGTCTGCTGGCGGCCGATGATGGCCGTGAGGATGCCGATGGCCAGGTGCATGCCGGTGTTGCTGTCGCCAAGGGCGGCAGCGCTCACGGTGGGCGGGCCGTCCCAGAAGCCGGTGGTCGATGCGGCACCGCCTGCGCACTGCGCGACGTTCTCGTACACCTTCAGGTCGTCGTAGTGGTGGCCGTCGCTGAAGCCCTTGACCGAGGCGACGATCATCTTCGGGTTGAGTTCCTGGATGCGTTCCCAGGTGAAGCCCATCCGGTCGAGCGCACCTGGGCCGAAGTTCTCGACCAGCACGTCGGATTCGCGGATCAGCTTCTCCAGCACGACCTTGCCTTCGGGCTGCTTGGTGTCCAGCGTCAGCGAGCGCTTGTTGCTGTTGAGCATGGTGAAGTACAGCGCATCGACATCGGGAATGTCGCGCAGCTGCGAACGCGTGACGTCGCCGGCGCCCGGGCGCTCGACCTTGATGACGTCGGCGCCGAACCAGGCCAGCATCTGCGTGCAGGCGGGACCGGCTTGCACGTGCGTGAAGTCGATGATCTTGATGCCGCTGAGTGGTTTGTTGTTGCTGCTGCTCATTTGGATATCTCCTTGAATGATGGAACTCGGGTTACTTCTTCTTCGCCGTGCTGGGGTTCAGGCTCGTGATGCGGCCGCTTTCGGTGCCGGCGGTCTCGTCGATGACGGCATTGATCAGGGTCGGCCGGCCCGAGGCGACGGCCTCGGCCAGGGCCTTCTGGAGTTCATCGGCAGTGGTGGCGTGCACGCCGACGCCGCCGAAGGCTTCCATCAGCTTGTCGTAGCGCGCGTTCTTGACGAACACGGTGGGCGCCACGTCGGGTGTGCCGCTGGCGTTCACGTCGGTGCCGCGGTAGACGCCGTTGTTGTTGAAGACGATGACGCAGATGGGCAGGTTGTAGCGGCAGATGGTTTCCACCTCCATGCCGCTGAAGCCGAAGGCGCTGTCGCCCTCGATGGCGATCACCGGCTTGCCGGTGACCACGGCCGCGGCCACCGAGAAGCCCATGCCGATGCCCATGATCCCCCAGGTGCCCACGTCGAGGCGCTTGCGAGGCTCGTACATGTCGACGATGCTGCGCGCGAAGTCGAGCGTGTTGGCACCTTCGTTGACGACAATGGCATCGGGCCGCGCCTTCACCTGGTCGCGGATCACGCTGAGCGCGCTGTGGAAGTTCATCGGCGAGGGCCGGGCGGCCAGCGTGACGGCCATCTTCGACAGGTTCTTGTCCTTGCGCTCGGCGATGGCACCGGTCCACTCGGCCGGCGGCTTGGCCCACTTGGCATCGATGCCGGCCAGCAGCGCGGCAACGCAGGAGCCGATGTCGCCGATCACGGGTGCTTCGATGGCGACGTTGCTGTCGATCTCGGTCGGCGCGATGTCGATCTGGATGAACTGCTTGGCGCCCTTTTCCTGCGCCCAGGTCTTGCCCTTGCCGTGCGAGAGCAGCCAGTTCAGGCGCGCGCCGACCAGCAGCACCACGTCGGCTTCCTGCAGCACGTAGGAGCGCGCGGCCGCGGCCGACTGCACGTGGGTGTCGGGCAGCAGGCCCTTGGCCATCGACATCGGCAGGTAGGGAATGCCGGTCTTCTCGACGAATGCACGGATGTCGGCATCGGCCTGTGCATAGGCGGCGCCCTTGCCGAGCAGGATCAGCGGGCGCTTTGCGCCCTTGAGCAAGTCGAGCGCGCGCTTCACGGCGTCGGGCGCGGGGATCTGGCGCGGCGCGGGGTCGACGACCTTGATGAGCGACTTCTTGCCGGCTGCTGCGTCCATGGTCTGCGCGAACAGCTTGGCGGGCAGGTCGAGGTACACACCGCCCGGGCGGCCCGACAGTGCAGCGCGGATGGCGCGTGCAATGCCCACGCCGATGTCTTCAGCATGCAGCACGCGGAAGGCGGCCTTGCACAGCGGCTTGGCGATGGCGAGCTGGTCCATTTCCTCGTAGTCGCCTTGCTGCAGGTCGACGATCTCGCGCTCGCTGGAGCCGCTGATGAGGATCATCGGAAAGCAGTTGGTGGTGGCGTTGGCCAGCGCGGTGAGGCCGTTGAGAAAACCGGGGGCCGACACGGTCAGGCAGATGCCGGGCTTCTGCGTGAGGAAGCCTGCAGCTGCTGCGGCGTTGCCGGCGTGCTGCTCGTGGCGGAACGAGATGACGCGCAGGCCTTCGGCCTGGGCCATGCGCGTGAGGTCGGTGATCGGGATGCCGGGCAGGCCGAAGATGGTGTCGATGTCGTTGAGCTTGAGCGCATCGATGACAAGATGGAAGCCGTCGATGGTCTCGGCGGCCGGCGCGTCTTCCGTCAAGCTCTTGATGGCGCGAACCACTTGTTCGCCATCGGCATCGCGGGTTTTCACGGGCTTGAGGGCATCGTCCAGCGTGGTGGTTGCCTCTTTCTCTGTTCTGACTGAAGACATGTCTCTCCTTCTGCATGGGTGAATGGCCAAGGCCCGAGCCAAGACTATGATTCGGGCTCAAGCTTTCGGCCGTTGACCTCGGTCAACTTTCCCGAAAACGGCGCGCCCCGATGAATGGCGCCGGCAGCGAAAAAATCGAGCAAGACGGTGACCATGACGTTGTTGGAAAACCACCCGGAGAAAAACATCATTCGTGCCCAGCTCCGGCAGAACATCCTTCTCAAGGACCTGAGCGAAGCCGACCGCGCCGAACTGGAAACCCATCTCGTCATCGTGGACGGCAACAAGGGCGAATTCCTGTTGCATCAGGGCGTGCGGGAGATGGAGCAATACTTCATCCTCGACGGCATCCTCAAGCGGGTGGTGAGCAACCCGGAGGGCAAGGAAATGATCCTTCGCTTCGCCGACGAGAACGACATGGAAACGAGCTATGCCGCGCTGCGGCTGGGCACGCCCACGCCTTACGGCATCGTCTGCGTGACGAAGGCGCGGGTTGCGAGCCTTCCGCTGAAGGAATGGATCGCCTTTCTGAACCGGCATGCGGAAACCAAGGAACTGTTCGAGTTCCTGGTGATGCGGGGCATGAGCGAGATCATGGCGCACACGATCACGCTGCATTTGCTCGATGCGGCAGGGCGCGTGCATCGGTTCATCCGAAAGCATCCGGAGCTCGAGGACCGGATTCCGAGCAAGGAGCTGGCTTCGTATCTGAATCTCTCAGCAGAAACCCTTAGTCGGCTTCGGAAGCGCGGGAAGATCTAGTTCCTGCATTCGTTCAGGTTCGTTCGGGTTTGTTCGGGGTGCGTGCGAATGACACCGGGTACTCCCCTCCGCGAATGTCCCCCGGCCTGCGGCCTCCTCCTTTATTTCGCTGCGGGGAGCACCCGATGCCATTCACACATGGACGCAGCGTTTGTGCCGGCCGATCAGCCGCTGCGTCCTTCGATCACGCCCAAGCCTGAACCTACGTCTGCTTCGCCGAAGCAAAGCGCCGCGTGCTTGCCATCAACCTGAGCTGGTTGTGGACACCACTGACTCCCGACACCTCCGCCGCAACCGCCTCGGCCTGCGACCGCTCGTCTGAATTGAGCACGATGCCGCGCAGCATCACCTCGCCCTGGTTCGCGGTGATCGTCACGTTGATGTCGCGCGTTGCCTCATGCTCCTTCAGCGCGGCGCGCACACGGGCTTCCAGCGCCATGTTGGCAAGCAGCGCGCGCGACGCCGGTGTTTCTGCGAACTCGGGGCGGTTCACCATCAGGCGGATCTGCTCGACGCAGCTCTCGACCGACAGGCGGTCGGTGTTGAGCACCAGGTCGTAGAGCACCGGGTCGCCCCAGGTCACGCCGAACTGCGCGTGCATGCGCGCGGCGTGCGCCTGGTCGCTGCGGCGGATCTCGGCTTCGGCAAATTCGGCGTCGTCGGTTTCGAGGTCGCCCATCAGCCACTCGACGCGCTTCTTCAACGAGCGCGTGATGCGCACGCACACCACGTGCGGCACCGGCCGCAGCAGGCAGGTGGCGCCCCAGCCGCGCAGCACCACGTTGCCACGGTCGGCCAGCGCGAACAGTTCCTCGGCCGTGTAGAGCGCCACGCTGCGCGAGTCGGTGGTCAGGCGCTCCACCAGACCGGCCTTGCCGCCGCGCAGCCGGCCGATCAGGCTCGTGGAGACCTGCATGCGGTCTGCCACGTGCTCGATGACTTCATGGCGCATCACGGCGAGGCCGAGGGTCTCGGCGAGTTTCAGCGAAACGTCTTTCGCGAGGGACCCCATCTCCTGGGTCAGTGCGATCACAGGCATGTCTTTGGCTCCTCGTTGTGTTTCAGTCCACCGGCCGTTCGACCGCGAACTCGTCGGGCTTCTTCGGCTTTCTGTTGAGCAGCGCCAGCGCCTTCGAGATCAGCGGCCAGAACAGCAGCACCAGCGCCAGCGTGGTGATGCCGCCGACCAACGGGTTCGAGAACATCACCATCACGTCGCCCTGCGACACCAGCATGGCCTGGCGGAAGGAGTCTTCGGCCTTGTCGCCGAGCACCAGCGCAAGCACCAGCGGCGCGAGCGGAAAGTCGAGCTTCTTGAAGAGATAGCCCATCACGCCGAAGCCGAGCATGAACCAGATGTCGAGCATCGCGTTGTGCACGGTGTAGGCGCCGATCGCGCAGATCACGATGATCACCGGCGCGATGATCGAGAACGGAATACGCAGGATCGACGCGAACAGCGGCACGGTGCTGAGCACCACGATCAGGCCGACGATGTTGCCGAGGTACATGCTGGCGATCAGGCCCCAGACGAAGTCTTTCTGCTCGACGAACAGCAGCGGCCCGGGCTGCAGGCCCCAGATCAGCAGGCCACCCAGCAACACGGCAGCGGTAGGCGAACCAGGGATGCCCAGCGCCAGCATGGGCAGCAGTGCGCTGGTCCCGGCGGCGTGCGCGGCGGTCTCGGGTGCGACCACGCCTTCCATCTCGCCGGTGCCGAACTTGGCGCCCTTCTTCGACATCTTCTTGGCAAGTCCGTAGCTCATGAATGAGGCCGGCGTTGCGCCGCCGGGCGTGATGCCCATCCAGATGCCTATGAGCGAACTGCGGATCGAGGTCACCCAGTATTTGGGCAACTGCTTCCACGTTTGCCACACGACCTTGGGATCGATCTTCGCACTCTTGCCCGAGAACTTCAGGCCCTCTTCCATCGACAGCAGAATTTCGCCGATGCCGAACAGTCCGATCACCGCAATCAGGAAGTCGAAGCCGCGCATCAGCTCGGGCTGGCCGAAGGTCAGGCGCAGCTGGCCGGTGACGGTGTCCATGCCCACGCTCGCAAGTGCGAAGCCCAGTGCCATCGACGCCAGGATCTTGAAGGGCGAGCCCTTGCCCATGCCGACGAAGCTGCAGAAGGTCAGCAAGTACACCGCGAAGAATTCGGGCGAACCGAACTTGAGCGCGAACTTGGCGACCAACGGCGCGAGGAAGGTGATCATCACCACCGCGAGAAAGGCACCCACGAACGACGATGTGAAGGCTGTCGTGAGCGCCGCACCGGCCTGGCCGTTCTGCGCCATCGGATAGCCGTCGAAGGTGGTGGCCACCGACCACGGCTCGCCCGGTATGTTGAACAGGATCGAGGTGATGGCCCCGCCGAACAGCGCCCCCCAGTAGATGCACGACAGCATGATGATGGCCGAGGTCGGCGACATCGTGAAAGTGAGCGGCAGCAGGATGGCCACGCCGTTGGCGCCGCCGAGGCCTGGCAGCACCCCGATCAACACGCCGAGGATGATGCCGACGAACATCAGGCCGATGTTCATCGGCGTGAGGATCACTGAAAAGCCCTGCATCAAGGCACTGATTTCTTCCATTTCGCTTGTGCTCCGTGAGTAGGTTCAGTAGCCGAGGAATCGAAGCGGATCGAGAGTGCCCTTGAACAACGGCACCTTGAACCAGACCTCGAACATGAAGAAGAACAGCGTGTTGACCGCCAGCGCGGCAAGCACGCTCTTGAGCCACGCGTACTTGCCCAGCACCACCATGAACAGCGCGATGTAGATCGCCGATGCCAGGTAGATGCCGAGGAAGGTGATCGCCAGCACGTAGACCGTGGCCGGCACCAGCACCGACAGCACGCGCTTGAGCTGCACCGAATCGACGAACACCGCGGTGTTGCGGCTCTTGCCGAGCAGTGCCTGGTAGAGGATGCCGGCGCCCGAGATCGTGATGATCACGCCGATGAAGAACGGGAAGTAGCCCGCGCCGGGGCCGTCGCTGGTCCAGCCCGCGCCCAGCTTGCGCGCCTCGAAGACCACCACCAGGCCGATCACCAGCAGCGCCAATGCCACCGCCGCTTCGACCAGGTGGGTGGAGATGCCCGAACGCGCCGGGCCCTCGGATGTTTCGTCGTGCTCCATGGAGCCCCCATCGTGGTTGTGTGTGAGAAAGAAGGAAGGGACGGATGCGGCGCGCACGCCGTCCGTCGGGCCGCCGGCACTCCGGCGGTGCCGCGCGCCGCCGTCGCGACCTGTCGGCTACTTGTTGCTTGCGAGGAAGCCCGCGTCAGCCATCAGCGTGCGATGCGTGGCCTCGGCCTCGGTGAGCCATTTCGCGAAGGCGTCGCCGGTCATGAAGGTCGGGTTGAAGGCACCCTTCTCCATGTACTCCTTCCACTCCGGCGTGGCGGCGACCTTGACCAGCAGGTCCTTGTAGAACGCGAGCTGGTCGGGCGTCACGCCGGGCGGCATGAAGATGCCGCGCAGCATCGTGTACTTGGTGGGCACGCCCGCTTCCTTGCAGGTGGGGATGTCGTTCCACGACTGCGTGTCCGTGACCTTGGCCTTGAACGGCATGCGCTCGTCGTCGAACACGCACAGCGCGCGCAGCTTGCCCGCGCGCCACTGCGCCACCGCCTCGATCGGGTTGTTCACCGTCGAATTCACATGGCCGCCCACCAGTTGCACCGCCACCTCGCCGCCGCCCTTGAACGGCACGTAGATGAACTTGGTGCCGGTGGCTTTCTCGAGCGCGACCGTGATGATCTGGTCTTCCTGCTTCGAGCCCGTGCCGGCCATCTTGAACTTGCTCGGCCCCGCCGTCTTCACCGCGGTGATGTACTCGCCGGCGTTCTTGTAGGGCTCGGTCGCGTTGGTCCACAGCACGAACTGGTCGAGGGCCAGCATGGCGACCGGTGTCATGTCCTTCCAGTTGAAAGGCACGCCCGTAGCCATCGGCGTGGTGAACAGGTTCGACAGCGAGATGACGATCTTGTGCGGGTCGCCCTTGGCCTCCTTCACCGCCAGAAAGCCCTCGGCGCCCGCGCCGCCCGACTTGTTGACGACGATCAGAGGCTCCTTCATCAGCTTGTACTTGATGACGATGCCCTGCAGCAGGCGCCCCATCTGGTCGGCGCCTCCGCCGGTGCCGGCGGGAATCACGAACTCCACCGGCTTGGTGGGTTCCCATGCGAGGGCGGGCGTGGCGGCTGCCAGCGCCAGAACGGCCGCGGCAACGACCTTCGTACGGCCCAGAACGAGCGAAGCGATCTTCTTCATCAGGTTGTCTCCTGTGTAGTGTTTCGCTCTTTTTTGTTCTTGGATCTGAGCAGAGATACGGACCGGCACGATGGTGCGCGCCACTGATTCACGCCTGCTTGATCGCGGTCAACTTTTCGCAGATTTCGTATTCGGGTTAGCCCGCGCTGGCGGGCCCTGCGCGTCCTGTCATCGCCAAGCCTATAAAATCGCGGCGCGCAGCGGGGTCTCCTCTCCTCTCGCCTCAATCCGTCTTCGTAGTTCAATGGATAGAACGGGGTCCTCCTAAGACTCAGATACAGGTTCGATTCCTGTCGAAGGCACCAGCAAGCCCCTGTTCAGATACCCGTTGCCGAAGCCTTCGGCGACTGCCGTTGCGCGAGCACTCGTTACGACCCCAGCGCGTAACAACGCTACGTAACAAGCGCCGAAGAGCGCTCAGTCAAGGGCTTTCGCCGATCTCCATCGCGGCACCGATCCGGCAAAAAACTCATATGAATCAATAGCTTGCACATTCGGTGCATGCGCGCTCGATGCATCGCGAGAATGCGGCACGCAAGTTGCCCCGTCAGTAAGTCCCACCACCGAGGAGACTGCCATGACGGATGCCAATGCATCGATTTCTTCGATCGCCGGAGGCGCCGACAACGGTGCTGCGCCGGTGGTCATCGCCCAGGCGACAGTGAAGCCGATTGCCCCCATGGGCACTACCGCCGCCGCAGTTCAGCCCGCGGCGCCGGCCGGCATCGGATCGCTGTCGAACGCCACGCCCGGCACGGTCCTCATGCGCGACGGCGTCTCGATTCCCGTCGACGGCAGCCAGGCGCTGATGGCCGGCGACCGCGTGATCGTTCCGCAGGACGGCCACGCCAACGTTCTCTTTCCCGGATCGGCCACCAACAAGGCGCCGCTGTCCGGCGTCTTCACGGGCGGCACCGACGCCACCATCAGCACGACCAAGCTGGCCAGCGGCCTCGAGCAGGTGAATGTGGACGTGGCCTCGGGCGACCTGGAAGTGACTTCGCCCGACAGCGACGCGGAAGCCGCAGCGCTTGCGGTGAGCAAGAAGACCGCTGCCGGCAGCGGCATCGGGCTGGGTGAATTCGCGCTCGGCGCACTGGGTGCTGTCGCGCTCGGCGCCGCGCTGAGCGGTGGCGGCGGCAGCGACGGCGGCGCGGTTCCTTTCTTCGTTCCGGGCGTTGGCGACAGCGATGCCGACGCAGATGCGGATGCAGATGCCGACTCGGATGCGGACGGTGATGCCGACGCAGACGCAGACGCAGACGCAGACGCAGACGCAGACGCCGACGCCGACGCCGACGCCGACGCCGATGCAGATGCAGATGCAGATGCGGACGCTGATGCCGACGCGGATGCAGACGCAGACGCAGACGCCGATGCGGACGCTGACGCCGACCACTTGCTCGATCCAGGCGACAGCCTCGCCGGCCATCTGCTCGGCTCCCTGGACAACGTCCTCGGCCTCGGAGGTGGCAGCGCCGCCGCGGCCAGAAGCGTCGCCGCCAGTTCATCCGGCACATTGGCATCGCTGATGCCCGCGGCCGACGGCCTCACGGATCTGCTGGACGACGTGCTCTCGCCGATCGCGGGCAACGAGTTCAGGCCCGACGATCCGAACGCGTTCGATCCGCTGGACAACACCGTCGACAACCTGGCCGTCAACATCGGCGGCGTGCTCACCCCCGTGGTGGACGGGCTGCTGGGCGACGGCTTGACTGACGCGCTCGTCGGGTCGCTGATCGGCCAGGTCGACTACCTGACCGATGCGTTGAGCAACATCCTCGAAAACGTGCTCGGCAGCGAAGGCCTGCTCGGCGGCGTGACCACCGGCCTTGGCATCGACGGCCTCGTGGACGAGCTGGTCGGCACCGACGGCGTGGTCGGGCAGGTGCTCGAAGGCCTGCTGGGCGACGGCAGCTTGCTGGGCAACGTGCTCGGCGAAGACGGTCTGATCGGGCAACTGCTTGGCGATGACGGGCTCCTTGGCGGCCTGCTCGGCGGTGACGGCGGGCTGCTCGGTGGCGTGCTGGGTGACGACGGCCTGTTGGGCGGTTTGCTCGGCGGCGACGGCGGCCTGCTTGGCGGCGTGCTGGGTGACGACGGTCTGCTGGGTGGCCTGCTCGGCGGCGACGGCGGCTTGCTCGGTGGCGTGCTGGGTGACGACGGCCTGCTGGGCGGTCTGCTTGGCGGTGACGGTGGCTTGCTTGGCGGCGTGCTCGGCGGTGTTGACGGCCTCCTCGGCGACGATGGCCTGTTGGGCGGCGTGCTCGGCGGCGACGGCTCGCTCGCCGGCTTGCTGGGCAGCGAAGGCCTCACTGGCGGCCTGCTTGGTGAAGGCGGGCTGGTCGACAGCCTGCTCGGACCCGACGGCGTGGTCGGCGACCTGCTGAGCGAGACACCCCTGGCCGGTTTGCTCGGGGGAGATGGCGGCCTGCTCAGCGGCGTGCTGGGCGATAACGGCCTGCTGGGCGGCCTTCTCGGTGACGATGGCCTGCTGGGTGGCGTTCTGGCCGACGACGGCCTTCTCGGAGCCGAAGGCCCGCTCGGCAGCCTGCTGGGCGGTGATGGCGGCTTGCTCGGTGGCGTGCTGGGCGACGGTGGTCTGTTGGGCGGTCTGCTTGGCAGCGATGGCGGCCTCCTCGGCGGGGTCCTGGGTGATGGCGGCCTGCTGGGCGGAGTGCTCGGCGGCGACGGCGGTCTCCTCGGCGGTGTCCTGGGCGAAGGCGGTCTGCTGGGCGGCGTACTCGGTGGTGACGGTGGTCTCCTCGGCGGTGTCCTTGGTGACGACGGCCTGCTGGGTGGCGTACTCAGCGGCGACGGTGGCCTCCTCGGTGGCGTCTTGGGCGAAGGCGGTCTGCTGGGCGGCGTACTCGGCGGTGTGACCGGCGGCGACGGCGGTCTCCTGGGCGGTGTCCTGGGTGACGATGGCCTGCTGGGTGGCGTGCTCGGCGGCGTGACCGGCGGCGACGGCGGTCTCCTGGGCGGTGTCCTGGGTGACGATGGCCTCCTTGGCGGCGTACTCGGCGGCGGCAGTGGCAGCGGTGGCGGCCTGCTCGGTGGTGTTCTCGGCGAGGACGGCATCGTGGGCAACCTCCTGGGCAGCGACGGCCTGGTCGGCGGTCTGCTGGGCGCGGACGGTCTCGTCGGCAGTCTGCTCGGCGCGCTGGGCGGCGACGGCGCCGTGGCCAACGTCCTGCAGCCGGCGGGCGACGCAGTCGCTCCGGCAGTCGAGACCGTGGGCAGCACGGTCTCCCACGCCGCGGCTCCGGCAACGGACATCCTGGCAGGGGCCACGGGTGTCGTGGCGCCGGTGGTCGACACGGTGGCCAGCGTGGTCGAAGGCGCGGGCCATGCCGTCGGCTCGGGCCTGACCGAAGTGGTGGCGCCGATCACCAGCCAGGTCGAGCAGACGGTGAACCACGTCGTGAGCCCGGTCACCAACATCCTGCACGGCCTGCTGGGCTGAATGTAGGCAAGCACCCACGCGCCCGGCCTGCCTTATCCCGCAGGCACGGGCCGCGCACGCGGTCAAAGTGGAGGCCTGAAGGTCTTCGGCAGGCAGCATTTGCCGAAGGGCTCCCGGTTCCTCCTCACGGCGCATTCCTGCGTCGTTAAGCGCTCCCTCGAGGAGCGCTTTTTTTTGACTTCAGTGTGTTTCGCGGCGCAACTGCTGCACGTCTTCATGCAGCGACTGCGCCCAGGCGCGGCGCTCGCGGCCGTGCGGGTCCTGCGGCTCGCCGAAGCGCACGATAGCCAGCAGCGGCGGCGCGCGCAGGGTGTTCCACAGCGACGCGGCGAGGCTGTCGTCGTCGATGTAGCGCGGGGCCTGGCTGGTCTCGCCGGTGGCGGCATCGGCAAAGCGCAGCGCGGCAGGCAGCACCGGCGCGCCGGAAGAAATGGCCGCCTGCAGCAGGTTGGCGTGGAACGGCAGCAGGCCGCGGCCGTCGCTGGTCGTGCCTTCGGGGAACACGCCGATCAGGTCGCCGTTGCGCAGTGCCTCGGTCATGTGGTGCACCACGCGTAGCGCGTCACGGCGGCGTTCGCGCTCGATGTAGAGCGTGCCGGAGCCGTTGGAAAGCGTGCCGATCAGCGGCCAGTTCTTGACGTCCGACTTCGACACGAAGCGCACATGGCGTGCCGCATGGAGGCAGGTGATGTCGAGCCACGAGAGGTGATTGCAAATGAGCAGCACCGGCCCCTCGGGCGGCGGCGTGCCCTGCACCTTCAGCGTGATGCCCATGATCTCGAGCATGCGCTTCGACCATGCCTGCACGCGCGCATTGCGCTCTGCCTGCTCGAGGCTGGGAAAGGTGAAGCGAATCGTCCACCAGCCGACCAGCGCATGCCCCACCGCGTGCAGCAGGCGCCAGCAGGCTTTCAACGAATGAACCATCGGGGCGTCGTTCTTTCTTTCTGTCTGTCAGCCGTGCACGATCCGGCCCGCCACAAGCGTGTGCCGTGCGCGGCCCTGCATCGGATAGCCGGCGAACGGCGTGTGCTTGCCCTGGCTCTTGAGCGCATCGGGCAGCACCTGCCATTCGAGCCCGGGGTCGGCAATGCACAGGTCGGCCACGCCGCCTTCCACCAGGCGACCAATGCCGGTGCCCGCGTCTTCGGCGGCCAGCAGGCGAGCGGGGGCGGAGGTGATGACCTCGATGGCGCGCGCGACGCCCGCGCCACTGCGCTCGCCCCATTGCAGCGCGAGCGGCAGCAGCAGCTCGAGCCCGGTCGCGCCAGCTTCGCTCTCGGCAAAGGGCAGCGTCTTGGCGTCGGCCTCGACCGGCGTGTGGTCGGACACCAGCGCATCGATGGTGCCGTCGGCCAGCGCGGCAGAAAGCGCCTCGCGGTCGCCTTGCTGGCGCAGCGGCGGGTTCAGGCGCGCACGGCTGTCGAAGTAGCCGATGTCGGTGTCGACCAGGTGCAGCGAGTTGATGCTGACGTCACAGGTGAGCGGCAGGCCCTGCGCCTTGGCTTCGCGCACCAGCGCCACGCCGCGGGCGCTGGAGATGCGGCACAGGTGCACGCGTGCGCCGGTGGCCTTCATCAGCTCGACGATGGTGAAGATGGCGATCGTCTCGGCCGACACCGGCACGCCCGCGAGGCCGAGCCGCGTGGCGAGCGGGCCGCTGGCCGCAACGCCCTTGCCGAGGTCGCGGTCCTGCGGACGCAGCCACACGGTGTAGCCGAAGGTGCTGGCGTACGACAGCGCGCGCTGCAGCACCTGCGTGTCGGCCAGCGGCACGTCGGCCTGGCTGAAGCCGATGCAGCCGGCCTCGGTGAGCTCGGCCATCTCGGTCAGCACGCCGCCGGCGAGGTTGCGCGTGAGCGCGCCGAGCGGAAACAGGCGCGCGCACTGCAGCTTCTCGGCGCGGAACTTGAGCATCTCGACCAGGCCGGGTTCGTCGAGCACGGGGTCGGTGTCGGGCGGGCACACGAGGCTGGTGACGCCGCCGGCAATGGCCGCGGCCATTTCGCTTTCGAGCATGCCTTCGTGTTCGTAGCCGGGCTCGCGCAGGCGCGCGGCAAGGTCGACGAGGCCGGGGGTGACGATGCAGCCCGCGGCATCGATGGTGCGCTCGGCCTTGAAACCGGCAGGGATGCTGCCGATGCCGGCGATCTTGCCGTCGGCGATGGCGATGTCGGCCTTCTTGTCTGTGCCCGAAGCGGGGTCGACGACGCGGCCGTTGGTGATCAGTGTGTTCATGCTTCGTTACCTGCCACGATGCTCATCACCGCCATGCGCACGGCGATGCCGAAAGTGACCTGCGGGAGGATCACGCTCTGCCTGCCGTCGACTACGGCGGAGTCGATCTCCACGCCGCGGTTGATCGGGCCCGGGTGCATCACGATGGCGTCCGGCTTGGCCAGCTGCAGCTTCTCGGGCGTGAGGCCGAAGGTCTTGAAGAACTCCTGCGACGACGGCAGCAGCGCGCCGCTCATGCGCTCGTTCTGCAGGCGCAGCATGATGACCACGTCGCAATCCTTGATGCCCTCTTCGAGCGTGTGGCACACGCGCACGCCCATGCCGGCCATGTCGCTCGGCACCAGCGTCTTGGGGCCCACCACGCGCACTTCGGCGCAGCCGAGCGTGGTGAGCGCATGGATGTCGGAGCGCGCCACACGCGAATGCAGCACGTCGCCGACGATGGCGACCGTGAGGTTCGAGAAGTCTTTCTTGTAGTGGCGGATCGTGTACATGTCGAGCAGCCCCTGCGTCGGGTGCGCGTGGCGGCCGTCGCCGGCGTTCACCACGTGCACGTGCGGCGCCACGTGCTGCGCGATCAGGTACGGCGCGCCCGACTCGCTGTGGCGCACCACGAACAGGTCGGCGGCCATCGCGCTCAGGTTGGCGATGGTGTCGAGCAGCGATTCGCCCTTGGTGGCCGAGGAGCGTGCGATGTCGAGGTTGATGACGTCGGCCGAGAGGCGCTTGGCCGCGATCTCGAAGGTGGTGCGGGTGCGGGTGCTGTTCTCGAAGAACAGGTTGAACACGCTCTTGCCGCGCAGCAGCGGCACCTTCTTCACCTCGCGGTCGCTCACGCTCGTGAAGTTGGCGGCGGTGTCGAGGATGTGCGTGACGATGTCCTTGGGCAGGCCTTCGATCGACAGCAGGTGGATCAGCTCGCCGTTCTTGTTGAGCTGCGGATTTCGCTTGTAGAGCATTACTTGCTTTCCTCCACCTTGAGGCTGAAGGCGCCGTCTGCGGCGCGGGCCAGGGCAAGCAGCTGGGTGTTCGGCAGCGTGAGCGTGGTGGCGGCGAAGTCGGCGGCCACGGGCAGTTCGCGTCCGCCCCGGTCCACCAGCACCGCCAGGCGCACGCTGGCGGGGCGACCGAAGTCGAACAGCTCGTTGAGCACCGCTCGGATGGTGCGGCCGGTGTAGAGCACGTCGTCGAGCAGCAGCACGTCGGTGCCGTTCACGTCGAAGGGCAGCACGGTCTGCGCGCTGGCCGAGAGGCCGCGGCGCGCGAAGTCGTCACGGTGCATGGCCGACGAGATGACGCCGGGGGCGCCGCTCAGGCCCAGGTCTTTCTGCAGGCGCTCGACCAGCCAGGCGCCGCCGGAGGTGATGCCGACCAGCCTGGTTTCAGGGCGCATCAGCGTCTTAACGCCGGCAAGCAGCTTGGTGTAGAGCGCTTCGGCATCGGGAATTGAACTCACGTGAGACTCCTCAAGAATTGCTCCAGGATGATGCAGGCCGAGGCAGCGTCGGCATCGCGCGCGCCGGAGGCCAGCGCCTCGGTGGTGCTGTAGCGCTCGTCGACCTCGAACACCTGGAGGTTGAAACGGCCGCGCAGCTGGCGCGCGAACTTCTGCGCGCGGCGGGTGTTCTCGTGCGGGGCGCCGTCGGGGTGGTAGGGCACGCCGATCACCAGGGCGTCGGGCTGCCATTCCTTGATGCGGGCCTCGACCTGCGCGAAGCGGGCGTCGCCCTCGGCCTTGATGGTGGGCTGGGGGGTGGCCGTCTGCAGCAGCCGGTTGCCGCTGGCCACGCCCGTGCGCTTCAGGCCGAAATCGAAGGCCAGGAAGGTCTGGAAATGGGCTGGGACGGGAGCGGCAGCAGCGGGAACGGGAGAAGAAGCGGTGGGAGCGGGAGCGTCTGGCATGGCGGCTGCGCTCATGCGTGTCCGGCGTCCGGCGACAATTTCCACGCTTCGAGGCCCAGCAGCAGCAGCGCCCTGTCGTAGCGCTGCTCGATCGGGGTGTCGAAGATCACGGCCGGGTCGGCGCCCACGGTAAGCCAGCTGTTTTCGGCCAGTTCGGACTCGAGCTGGCCTTCGCCCCAGGCCGCATAGCCCAGCGAAACCAGCACCTTGCGCGGGCCCGCGCCGGTGGCCAGGGCCTCCAGCACGTCCTTGGAGGTGGTCATTTCGAGCCCGCCGGGAATGGTCATGGTCGAGGCGTAGACCGATTCCTCGGGCTTCTCGGCCTGGGTGAAGACCGGCTCGTGCAGCACGAAGCCGCGTTCGGTCTGCACCGGGCCGCCCTGGAAGACGGGAGCTTCGCCCAGCTCGGGGCGGGCCAGATGGAGCTCGATCTTCTCGAACAGCACCCTCAGGTTGATGTCGCTGGGTTTGTTGATTACCAGGCCGAGCGCACCGCGCTCGCTGTGTTCGCAGAGGTACACGACGCTGCGGTTGAAAGTTTTGTCTTCCATCCCGGGCATCGCTATCAAAAAGTGATGCGTAAGGTTCATCGGGGCAGAATCGGCGGCCATATGCCTCCGATTTTACTGGCCGTTGACAAGACCTATCCCAAAGGGCTCATGTGGTTCCGCCGAGACCTCCGGGTGGACGACAACGCGGCCCTGTATCGCGCGCTGCGGGCCTGCCGCCAGGTGGTCTGCGTTTTCGTGTTCGACAAGGCCATCCTCGACGCCCTGCCCACGGTCGACCGCCGGGTCGAATTCATCCGCGAATCGCTGGTGGAGCTCGAGGCAGAGCTGCGCGCGCTGGGCGGCGGGCTGATCGTGCGGCATGCCGCGGCGGTGCAGGAAATTCCGGCGCTGGCACGCGAACTCGGCGTACAGGCGGTATTTGCCAACCGCGACGACGAGCCCGACGCGCTGGAGCGCGACGCCAAGGTGTTCGGCGCGCTGGCCAATGCCGGCGTGGCCTTCCACACCTACAAAGACTCTACCGTCTTCGACCGCGACGAGGTCATGACCAAGACCGACCAGCCCTACACGGTGTTCACGCCCTACAAGCGGGCCTGGCTGGCGAAAGTCGATGCGTTCTTCCTCAAGTCGTACCCGGTGCGCAGCCACGCCGACGCGCTGGCGCCCTCGCCACAGGCCTACGGGGAGCCGGTGCCGACGCTGCGGGAGATCGGCTTCGAGAAGAGCAACCTCTCGGCGCTGGAAATTCCCACGGGCACGCGCGGCGCGGGCCTGCTGTTCGAGGATTTCTTCGAGCGCATCGACCGCTACCACGAGGCGCGCGACTTTCCGGCGGTGCGGGGGCCCAGCTACATGGGCGTGCACCTGCGTTTCGGCACGGTGTCGATCCGGCAGATGGCCAGCCTGGCGCACCAGCTCTCGCTGCAGGGCAACGCCGGGGCGACGACCTGGCTGAGCGAGCTGATCTGGCGCGAGTTCTACTTCCAGATCCTGGTGCACTTTCCGCACGTGCACCGGGGCGGCGAGTCGAAGAGCTTCCGGCCCGAGTACGACAAGATCACCTGGCACCACGGCAAGCACGCCGACCAGCTGTTCGACGCCTGGTGCCAGGGCCGCACCGGCTACCCGCTGGTGGACGCGGCCATGCTGCAGATCAACCAGAGCGGCTACATGCACAACCGCCTGCGCATGGTGGTGGCGAGCTTCCTGTGCAAAGACCTGGGGCTGGACTGGCGGCGGGGCGAGGCCTACTTCGCGCTGCACCTGAATGACTTCGAGCTGGCCTCGAACAACGGCGGCTGGCAGTGGGCCAGTTCGAGCGGCTGCGACGCGCAGCCCTACTTCCGCATCTTCAACCCGGTGACGCAGAGCGAGCGCTTCGACCCCGAGGGCAAGTTCATCCGCCGCTACCTGCCGCAGCTGGCAGGGCTGTCGAATGCGGCGATCCATGCGCCGTGGACGGCGTCGCCGGTGGAGCTGGAGGCGGCGGGCATCAAGCTCGGCGAGACGTACCCGAAGCCGGTGGTGGACCACGCCGAAGCGCGCGAGAAGACGCTGCAGCGCTACGGAGTGGCGCGGGCGAAGGCGCTGCAGAAATAGAAAAAGAAAAGGGCCCGAAGGCCCTTTCCCTGATCGCTGCCTGAAAACCGCGCGTCAGGCGGCGGCCGCCAGCGTCGTCGACTCGCTGGTGTACGCACGCACCAGGCGCAGCAGTTCCTCTTCCGAGTACGGCTTGCCGAGATAGTGGTTCACGCCCAGCGTGCGCGCGTAGTCGCGGTGCTTCTCGGCGATGCGCGAGGTGATCATGATGATCGGCAGCTCGGCCAATGCGGCGTCGGCGCGGATGTTGCGGGCCAGGTCGAAGCCGTCCATGCGCGGCATTTCGATGTCCGACAGCACCACCGCCGGGCGCTCCTGCTGCAGCCGTTCGAGCGCCTGCAGGCCGTCGGCCGCGAGCGACACGCGATAGCCTTCGCGCTGCAGCAGACGCTGCGTGACGCGACGCACGGTGATGGAGTCGTCCACCACCAGCACCAGCGGAATCTGCGGTGCCACCGGGGCCAGCACCGGCAACGGCTCCTGCGGCGCGCCCTGCCCGGCCATGGCCGATGCGGCATGCGCCGGCGCCACCAGCGCAGCGGCCTGGCGCTCGCGCGCCTGTTCGCCGTGCACCGCGGCCAGCGCCACCGGGTTGTAGATCAGCGCCACCGCGCCCGAAGCCAGCACCGAGATGCCGGCCAGGCCGGGCAGCCGCGCGAGCTGCGGGCCGAGGTTCTTGACCACGACTTCCTGGTTACCCAGCACTTCGTCCACGTGCAGGGCCACGCGCTGCGCGGCGCTTCGCACGACCACGATCGTGTTGTTCTTGGCGCCCGCATGCTCGCTGCGGGTCGAGGCTTGCAGCAGCGCGCCGGCCCAGTAGAACGGCACCTGTTCGTGGCCGAAGGGATGGCTGTTGTGCAGGTAGGCGGCCTCGAGGTCGGTTCCGCCCACGCGCTGTACCAGTTCCACCAGGTTCGACGGCACGCCGATCGACACCTCGCCCGCGCGCAGCATCACCACGTGCGTCACAGCGGTGGTCAGCGGCAGCACCAGCTTGAAGGTGGTGCCCTGGCCCGGATTGCTATGCGTTTCGATGCGGCCGCCGAGCGCCGCGATCTGCGCGCGCACCACGTCCATGCCGATGCCGCGGCCGGCCAGTTCGGAGACCTGGCCCGCCGTCGAGAAGCCGGGCTTGAAGATCAGCTCGGTGGCTTCTTCGGCCGACAGTTCCTGGTCGTGGCCGAGCAGGCCGAGAGCGCGGGCGCGCTCGGCGATGCGCTTGTTGTCGAGGCCGGCGCCGTCGTCGCGGAAGCTCACCGAGACGTCGTTGCCTTCATGGTGCAGGTCGATGACGATCAGGCCGCTGGCATCCTTGCCGGCCTTTTCGCGCGCGGCCGAATCCTCGATGCCGTGGGCCACGCAGTTGCGCAGCAAGTGCTCGAAGGCGGGCGTCATGCGGTCCAGCACGCCGCGGTCCATTTCGATGGAGCCGCCGACGATATCCAGGCGCACCTGCTTGCCGGTGTCCTTCGAGGCTTGGCGCACCACGCGGTAGAGGCGGTCGGAGATGCCTTCGAACTCCACCATGCGCGTGCGCAGCAGGCCGCGCTGCAGTTCGCGCGTCTGGCGCGCCTGCACGCTGAGGTCGTCTTCCGTCGCCTGCACCGTCTTTTGCAGCGTGCGCTGCACGGTGGCCACGTCGTTCACCGACTCGGCCATCATGCGCGTGAGTTCCTGCACGCGGGTGAAGCGGTCGAACTCCAGCGGATCGAAGCCCTGTTGCGAGTCCTTGGCTTGCGCCAGGCGGGACTGCATCTGGCTTTCGGCCTGCACTTCGATGTCGCGCAGCTGCTGGCGCAGGCGGTCCAGGTTGCCCGTGAGGTCGGACAGCGAGCCGCGCAGCTGGCCCAGCTCGGCCTCCAGGCGCGAACGCGTGATGATGACCTCGCCGGTCTGCGCGACCAGGCGGTCGAGCAGCTGGGTGCGGATGCGTACGGCCTGGCCCGTTGCGGCACGCAGGGGCGTGAGCAGTGCGGGCGCAGGGCGCGGTTGCAGCGTCGTGGGTGCGGCCGGTGCGGCAGCGACGGATTCTTCGTCTTCCAGGCTCGCCACGGGGGCGGCGGTTTCGTCGTTCGCCGGCACGCCGGCTTCGGGCGCCACCTGCAGCAGTTGGGCGGCGGATGCGGTCGCGGTGGCCGCGGCCACGATCTGGGCCAGCTCGACCTGCGTGGCATCGTCGGCCGCACGCAGTGCGTCGAAGGTGGCCTGCAGGGCGTCGAGGCGCGTCAGCAGCTTTTCGATGTCGGCCCGTTCCGCGCCCTGGGAGCCCAGGACTTCGATCTCGGACTCCATGCGGTGCGCGCGCTCGCCAAGGCGCATGGCGCCGGCCAGTCGTGCGCTGCCCTTGAGCGTGTGCAGCGTGCGCAGCACCGAGGCGCGCGGTGCGCTGTCGTCGGGGTGATGCGCCCACTGGCGCAGCGCCTCGCCGAGCTGGGGCAGCAGTTCGGCCGCCTCTTCCTCGAAGATCGGGAACAGGTCGACGTCGACCGCGTCGGCCAGGTCGATGGCGTCTTCGGAATCGTCCAGCGCCACGTCGGCGACGGAATCGCTGACCACCACCTGCTGCAGCGGCCGAACTTCGGCGCGCATGGCAACTTCGGTCGGCATCGGCGAATTGGCGATGTCGCGCAGCGCCTGCAGCGTGCCTTCGGCCGGATCACGCAGGAAGCCGACGGCGAACTGGTGCAGCAGGCGGCGCAGCTCGTCGGCCGCGGCCACCAGCACCATGCCCTGCTCACGCGTGCCGCTGCCCTGCATCTGCAGATGCTGCAGCGCGGCTTCGAACAGGCGGGCCATGCCCGACAGGCTGTGGAAGCCGACCGTGGCCGAGCTGCCGGCCAGCGAATGGGCCAGCGCAACGGTCGAGTCGGGCAGGCGTTCGTGCGATTCGAGCGCCCATTCGCCGACGTCGGTGGCGAGCTGGCGCGACCATTCGTCGGCCTCGTTGAGGTAGACGTTGTAGAGCTGGATGCCGATGCGCAGCGGGCCGATGACCTTGACCTGGTCTTCGGCGCTTTCCTGCTGCGCAGCTGGCGCAGCGGCCACGACAGGTTCGGGCGCTTCTGCTTCTGTTTCTTTGTCGGCAACGAGGATCTGTGGTTCTTCGGGCACCGGGGGTGCTTCGAAGATGGGCACGAGCACTTCTTCGGCAACCGCCGGGGGGGGCAGTTCGGGCTCGGGCTCCGGCTCTGCTTCGGCCACTGGTTGCGGCTCGGGTGCGGCGATCGGTTCTTCAGGCTCTTCTTCGTGCAGCGGCAGCGCCGCGGCTTCGATGACTTCGGGCTCGGCTGCAACAACGGCAGCAGCCTGCACGGGCAGCGGCTCGGGCTCCCAGTCCAGGTCGGGCAGGCCGGCCGTGGTCGGCACGGTGGCTTCGATCGATTCGATGACTGGAGCGGGCCCTGCCGGCTCCGGCTCGGCGGCGGCAGGCGTCTTCGCAGGGGGCGCCAGGAAATCGAACTCCTCGCCGCTCGGCAAGGCTTCCAGCGCTGCAGGCTCGGTGGTCTGCTTCGCTTCGAAATCGATGAAGTCGGTCGATGCGAAATCGTCGTCGGGCTCGGGCGTGGCTACCTTCTCGGGCTCCTGCCATGCCACGGTTTCGAACGGCACCTCGGGCGCCGCAGCCGGTGTTGGTGCGGGAGTTTCCGAGGTAAGCGACAGGTCCGGCAGATCGGGCAGTTGCAGGGGCGGCAGCTGCGCCGCCACCGGCGCCGCAACTTCGAGCGGCGCTGGCGCGGAATGAGGCGCTTCGGCCGCGATGTGGCGCGCGGCGACCGCCAGGGCCTCCGCATCGGCCACGCGCACCGGCGGGGGCACGGGCTCGCCGGCCAGCAGCGCGTTGGCCACGCGGCTGAACGGTGCCGACTGCCAGCCGTGTGCGGAGCCCGAGGCAATGGCCTCGACCCACTGGCTGAAGTCCTTCATCGTGCGTTCGGTGGCCGACAGCAGTTCCGGCGTGGCGGCACGCTGGTCGGCCAGCCAGGTGTTGAGCACCTGTTCGAGCGACCAGGCGGCGTCGCCGAAGTCGGTGAGGCCGACCATGCGCGAGCTGCCCTTGAGCGTGTGGAAGGCACGACGCAGGATCGTGAGTTCTTCGGTGTCGTCCGGGTAGCTGGCGAGTTCGGCGATGGCGGCCAGGCCGTTCTGCACCACCTCGCGGGCTTCGTCGAGGAAGATGTTCTGCAGGTCGTCTTCTTCGAGCTCGGTGACTTCGGTGTCGGGCAGCGCGGACGGACCGGAAATCTTGTTCGTCCAGCTGTCGGCCTTGCTGCTGAACTCCTCGATCGGCGAAACCTTGGCCTTGCGGTTGGGCGTGGCGAGCGCGGCGAGCTTCGAGGCGATCTGTGCGTCGACTTCCTCGATGCTGAGCACGGCCTGGGCGACCGGAGCCGGGCTCGGGGCGGCGCCGTCGGCAGCAGTGCTGTCGGTGGCCTGGCGGCCCATCAGCGGCTTGAGTTCGCCGGCTTCGGCGTCGAACACGAACAGGCGCTTGGCCAATGCGGGCTGGTAGCCCAGCATGTCGATCAGGAAACCGAGCGCGCCGAGGTTGTTGCCCAGCGCGTCGAAGCCGGCCATTTCTTCGGCCGGCGAGGTGCTGACGAGCATCGCCTCGACGTCGTCGCGCATGCGCTGAACGGTGAGCGCGGCCTGGTCGAGGCCGAGCACGGAGAACACGCCGCGCATCTGCAGGAGCTGCGTCGGCACGGTGCGCAGCAGGCCCTTTTCGGCCGGGCGGCGGAAATACTGGTCGAGCGATTTCTCGAGTTCGCTCAGGTGGCTGCGCAGCTCGTCGACCACGGTGCCCATGGTCTGGCGGTCGCTCACGCGGCGGTAGAGGTCTTCCATCCACGGCTCGAGCGGCTCGGAATGGCCGCCCGCGCGCACGCGTTCGATGCGGCCCGCCAGCTGCAGGGTGCGCGAGGTGAGCTGCGGATCGCTCGGGTCGAGGTCTTCGAGCGCGGCTTCCAGGTAGAGCACCG
This sequence comes from Variovorax sp. GW821-FHT09D05, assembly GCF_059416325.1. Classification (NCBI taxonomy): domain Bacteria; kingdom Pseudomonadati; phylum Pseudomonadota; class Betaproteobacteria; order Burkholderiales; family Comamonadaceae; genus Variovorax; species Variovorax sp. GW821-FHT09D05. The sequence goes on from NZ_JBWKOZ010000008.1 coordinate 262,543, forward strand.
AGGTGGCGACTTCCATCGCGAGTTCGGTGCCCGGGGCCTGGCCGGAACGCACGGAGGCTTCGACCGAATGGGTCAGCGCCTGCACCATCGGCAGGCTCGGCGGGTGCAGCTTCTGCAGCGATTCGCCGAGCTGCGCGAAGGTGTCGGCCACCTGGCGCGTGCGGGTGATGTCGCCGCCCGAGAGGCCCGACCACATTTCCTTGGCGGTCTCGATACGCTTGCGCGCTTGTTGCAGCACCAGCGGATCGAAGCGGCCGAACTGCTCGACGGTGTAGTCGATGCGCTGTTCGCCGGCGATGCCCCAGGCACTGCGCACGGTGCGCAGCGTGGCGGCGTCGTCGTTGGCGGTGGGCACGGCCTGCGCGCAGAAGAACAGCAGATCTTGCCCGAGGCGATCGGACACGAGGCTGTCGCCGCGCGCGAGCGTGGCGTACTGCAGCAGCACGCGCGAGGCGGCGCGCTTGACGTAGGAATCGGGCGTGATCAGCCCGGTGGCCAGGGCTTCGAAAAAGCCGGCGGCCAGGGTCCAGAAGCTGGCGACGCGGGGCAGCAATGCGCCGCGGCCGAGCCCCAGGCACAGCGCATGCAACCGCCGGGCGGCCTGCACGTCGCCGGTCTTGACCAGTTGCAGCACTTCGCGGTCGAGCTTCGAGCGCACGGCCGGGTCATAGGCGATGGCGGCCTGCGTCAGCGCGGGCTTGACCTCGACCCAGCGCCAGGCGGTGCTCCACAGGTCGGCCGGGTGAACGCGCTCGTTGCCGACGAGCTCCAGCACGTCGCGGTACTGGGGAAACAGCGCCACCGACGACACGGGCTTGCCGGCCAGCAGGGCGTTGAGGAAATCGGTGACGGCAAAGCCGGCACGCTCGATCTTGACCACCGCGGCGTCGGTGCAGCGCTGCGGTTCGGCGATGAAGCCCTGCACCGCGAACTCGATGGCGCCGAGCACCAGCGCGGGCGAGGAATGCCCCACCATCTGGAGCGCGCCAACGGCCTGGTGCAGTTGCTGGCGGGCCATCTGCAGCGGGCCGGCCTCAGGCTCGGCTGCAGCGTCCACGTCGCGCACGAAGCGCCGCAGCGACTTGCCTACACCGTCGAGGGATTTCTGGATTTCTCCCAGCACCCAGGCCAGCGGCCCGAGGTCTTCGGTGGCCGGCACATTGCCGGCGAGGGGGGCCGTGGCAGGGGTTTGAATCGACACGTTGGGTGCTCGCCGTTCTTATCTATCTTGTGGGTCAGGCAATCTTGAAACGAGCCACCGAACGACGCAGTTCTTCGGCCATCTGCGACAGTTCGCGCACCTGCTGAGCGGTGGTGCGCGTACCTTCTCCGGTCTGTTCCGTCACGGCAAAAATGTGCTGGATGTTCGCGGCCACCACGTTGGCCGAATCGGCTTCGCGGGAGGCGGATTGCGAAATCTGCTCAATCAGGTCAGCGAGTCGGCGCGACACGCGGTCGATCTCGGACAGCGCGGTACCCGCGTTGTCGGACAGCTTGGCCCCTTCGACCACACCCTGCGTGGAGCGCTCCATGGCGCCCACGGCATCCTGCGTGTCGGTCTGAATCGCCTTCACCAGCGCCGAGATCTGGCGCGTGGCGTCTGCGGAGCGTTCGGCCAGTCGCTGAACTTCTTCCGCCACCACCGAGAAGCCTCGTCCGGCTTCACCGGCCGATGCGGCCTGGATGGCGGCGTTCAGGGCCAGCACGTTCGTCTGTTCGGTAATGTCCGAGATCAGCTCGGTGATTTCGCCAATCTCCTGCGAGGATTCGCCCAGGCGCTTGATCCGCTTGGAGGTTTCCTGGATCTGGTCGCGGATGGAGTTCATACCGCCGATGGCGTTCTGCACGGCCTGCAGACCCGAGGATGCAGCCTGCAGCGACTGGCGCGCCACCGTGGCGGACTCTTGCGCCTGGGTAGACACGCCGTTGATTCGCTCGGCCATGGTCAGCACCGACTGGCCGGTTTCGCGAATTTCGCGCAGCTGTTCGGTCGAGGCGGCCAGCAGCTCGGTCGAGGTGCTTTCCACCTGCGACGTCGTCTGCGCCACGCGGGTGGCCGTGTTCTGCACGTTGCCCACCAGCAGTCGCAGTTCTTCCACCGTGTAGTTCACCGAGTCGGCGATGGCGCCGGTGATGTCCTCGGTCACGGTTGCTTCCTGCGTCAGGTCGCCTTCGGCCACTGTCTGCAGTTCGTTCATCAGCCGAAGAATGGCGGCCTGGTTGGCGTTGTTCACGCGGCCGGCTTCGTCGGAAGCCTGTTCGGCAGCCAGACGTTCGCGTTCGGCGACGGCGGCACGTTCACGGCCTTCGCGCACCTGCACGAAACCGATGGCGCCAGCGAGTGCCAGGGCGGCCAGCGACAGCACGAACAGCAGCACGATGGTGCCGGCGCCCAGGCCGGTGCGTGCGGAGAGCTTTTCCTGCAGGTCGCCGAGCGACTTACGCAGCGGCTCGCTGTCGGTCAGGATGGAAGCCTGCGCTTCACGCGCCGCCACCAGGCCCTGCAGGTTGCCCAGAATGGCCGAAGCCTGTGTGCGCATCTGCTCGTAGGTCTTCAGGATGGCTTCGAGCTGCTGGCGGGTCTGCGGGTCTTTCGAGCCGGGGAAGCGCTGCTGCGCGTTGCCGTCGAGCAGGCCGCGGGTGGTTTCCTGGAAGGTGTTCAGGTCCTTGCCCAGCAGGAACACGGCGTCGGGGTTCACGCCCTCGACCGTGAAGAACTCGTTGGTCGACTTGCCGATGCGCTGCGTCAGCATCACGAGCTGGCCGGCGGCCGAGATTTCAGGCAGCGTGGCGTTCTGCTGCATCTTCAGCGACGCGACGGTTTCCGTCATTTCGAGCAGCGTGGACGACTGCTGGTTGATGTCGCGCAGAGCGGCACCCACCTGCGTCAGGATCTGGCGCTGGGCCAGCACGGCCTTGGCGCTGGCGTCGGCGCGGGTGACGAGAGGATTGATCTTGTTCATCTCCTCGTCGTACTGGTTGCCCACGCGCTCCAGGCGCAACGAGTCGTCGCCGTTGGTCAGGCCCTGCACGCGGCGCGAGAGGTCGTCGGCGCTGTCCTTCACTTCGACGAACGCCGAGGCGCTGCCGACGAGGGCCTGCGAGATCGACTTGGCAAGACGCTGCGACTGCATCAGCGACTGGCCGGTGGCCGCCACCTGCTGCGCCAGGCGTTCCGCGCGAAGAATGGCGGAGCCGGCAACCAGCAGCAGCAACAGCACCACGACGGCCAGCAGGATGGCCAGGATCCGCTGCTGCCTCGCCGGGTTGGAGCCCGCGCGGCCGCCGGTGGTGTCGGGCACCGCTTCGGCAACCGTGGCGCCCGGCTCGTTGGCGGCGTCGCCGCCGCCGCCCGGCAGGTCGAGCTCGCCGAAGCTGGTGTCCGTGGTCACGGCACCTTTCCTGGCGAGGCGCACGGTTTTCTCGTCCGGAACCTGGACGGTATCGACATCGTCAAGCGATATCGTGGAACCGGAGCCATCGACGCGGGCCTTGTCGTTCCCGTTGTTCACGGGCAGTAATTTCTTGAACTTGTCGGCGATCGAGCTCACGGTCGGTCCTTCAGATGGTTTCCGGTACGGCGTGCGGGAGCACTACGCACCAATACTCAAAAACTGGGGTTGCTGCGAAAGCGCTTGCAGGTTGACTTCCTGCCAGCGCTCCCCCGCTGCATCGGTAAACAGATGCCCATGCCAGGCAGGTGCTTCTGCGCCAGGAGGCTCGGACGCCGTGAAGGCCTCCGCCCCCCGCAACCCCGCCAGTCGATCGACCAGCAATGCGCAGTTGACTTCGAGCAGCTCGTTGAAAGCAACGAGCCGCGACTGGATGCGCGCCGCCTCGGTGGCGGCCAGCGCGACCGGGACGCCGGAGGCGAATGCCGACAGCTGCACGACGCCATAGAGGCCGCCGCGCAGGTTGGCAACGCCGAGGAACCACGGCTCCGTGTAGGGCACGGGCTGTGGCGGCGTCCAGGGAAAGATCTCGCCGGCGTGTCCCAGCGGAAAGAGGTATTTGCCCTCGCCCGCCTCGACCGCCAGCCACGTGGCAGCCACGCCCGTCGTGCGAGCGGCCTGCAGGCGGCTCGCCAGCCGGGACTGGAAGGCTCTCAGAGCATCGCGATTCGCCATGGACTCGGCAGGCTTTCGCTCAGTTCAGCGCGCTGATCTTGGACATCAGGTCGGCTGCGTTGACCGGCTTCACGATGTAGTCGCGTGCGCCCTGGCGCATGCCCCAGACGCGGTCGGTTTCCTGGTTCTTGCTGGTGCACAGGATGATCGGGATGGCCGCGTACTTCGGGTCGCGGGCAATGGCGCGCGTGAGCTGGAAGCCGTTCTGGCCGGGCATCACGACGTCCATGAGGATCAGGTCGGGGTGGTCTTCTTCCAGGCGGCGCATGGCGTCGTCGGCGTTTTCAGCCGTCTTGACGGCAAAGCCGTTCTTCTGGAGGAGGTCGGTCAGGAACACCAGTTCCGTCTTGGAGTCGTCGACGACGAGGATTTTGCGAATAGGCATTACTGCACTTCCTGTTGAACGATGCCAAACTGCTGCACGGCCTGCAGCAGCTGGTCTTTGGTGAAAGGCTTGGTCAGGTAGTCTTGCGATCCGACCATACGGCCGCGGGCCTTGTCGAATACACCGTCTTTCGAAGACAGCATGACGACCGGAACGTTGGAAAAATGGGCGTTGCGCTTGATGATGGCGCACGTCTGGTAGCCGTCGAGCCGCGGCATCAGGATGTCGCAGAAAATCAGATGCGGCTTGTGGTCGTTAACCTTGGAGAGCGCGTCGAAGCCGTCCTCCGCAAGAAGAACCTCGTGCCCACCCTGCTTCAGAAAAATCTCGGCACTGCGCCGGATGGTATTGCTGTCGTCAATGACAAGCACCTTGTAACCTGATCCATTCGGGCCCATTGCAAACGCTCCTGCTCATGAGACTTGGAAGCCCGCCGCGCCGAACATCGACGCAGACCGCGTAGCTCTATCTATGCCATGCTTTCAGATTTCAACCATTTCGAAGTCTTCCTTGCGCGCACCGCACTCAGGACAGGTCCAGTTCATCGGCACATCGGCCCAGGCCGTGCCTGCCGCGATGCCGTCTTCCGGTACACCAACCGCTTCGTCATAGATCCACCCACAAATCAGGCACATCCAAGTTTTCGTATTCATCGGAGCTTAAAGTCCTTGTTCATTAAATGCAACGAGTGTATCTATGCGTATCTCACTGGCAGACGGTAAACGTCGCGCCTATGCCACCATCCAGGGGATTCCGCCCGGCGTATGACCATCTACTTACTTCCAGCAGACAAAACCCGCAAACCGGGCGATCTTAACGACCCCTCGCAGGATGAAGGCGAGCTGGCCGAGCGCGACCTGAATCCCCCCTGCGTGCTGGTGTTCAACGCCAGCGACCCCAGCGGTGCGGGCGGGTTGGGCGCCGATGCCCTCGCCATGGCGTCGGTGGGCGCACACGTCCTGCCCGTCGTCACAGGCGCCTACGCCAGGGACACGGCCGAGATTTTCGACCACTTTCCCTTCGACGAGGAGGCCATCGCCGAGCAGGCGCGCGCCATCCTGGAGGACGTGGAAGTCCAGTTGATCAAGGTGGGCTTTGCCGGCACCCCCGAGGCCCTGAGCACCATCGCCGAGACCGCCGCCGACTATCCCGAGGTGCCCGTGGTGGCCTACATGCCCAACCTTTCGTGGTGGGACGAGAACCTGATCGAGCCCTATCTGGACGCTTTTCGGGAGCTGGTTTTGCCTCAAACGACGGTGTTGGTTGGAAACCACAGTACTCTGTGGCGCTGGCTGCTTCCGGACTGGAACGGCGAGCGTCCGCCCGGTGCGCGCGACATTGCCAAGGCCGCCGGCGAGTTCGGCGTGCCCTATACGCTGGTAACCGGCATGGTGCTGCCCGAGCAGTTCATCGACAACGTTCTGGCCTCGCCGCAGTCGGTGCTCGCCAACGAGAAGTACGAACGGCTCGAAGCCGTCTTCGCCGGCGCCGGCGACACCCTGTCGGCCGCGCTGGCCGCCTTGCTGGCGAGCGGCACCGACCTCGTGGCCGCGACCACCGAGGCGCTGGCCTACATGGACCGCTGCCTCGACGCGGGCTTCCGCCCCGGCATGGGCCACGTGCTGCCCGACCGCCTGTTCTGGGCCGAGCCCGAGGACGACGAAGACGATGAAGACCCGGACGCCGCGCCGGACTTCGCCCTCCCCCCACACGACACCCGACACTGATGACCGACCGCAACGACATTCTTTTCGAGCGCGCCCGCGCCGTGATCCCCGGGGGCGTCAACTCGCCCGTACGCGCCTTCAAGGCAGTGGGCGGCACGCCCCGCTTCATCCAGCGCGCGCAGGGCGCCTACTTCTGGGACGCCAACGACAAGCGCTACATCGACTACATCGGCTCCTGGGGTCCGATGATCCTGGGCCATGGCCACCCTGCCGTGGTCGAGGCGGTGCAGAAGGCCGTGCTCGAAGGCTTCTCGTACGGCGCGCCGACCGAGCGCGAGATCGAACTGGCCGAGGCCATCCTCGCGCTGGTGCCGTCGATGGAGATGGTGCGGCTCGTGAGTTCCGGCACCGAAGCCGCGATGAGCGCATTGCGCCTGGCGCGCGGCGCCACCGGCCGCAAGAGCATCGTCAAGTTCGAGGGCTGCTACCACGGCCACGCCGACGCATTGCTGGTGAAGGCCGGCTCCGGCCTCGCCACCTTCGGCAACCCGACCTCAGCCGGCGTGCCGCCCGAGGTGGTGCAGCACACCATCGTGCTCGAGTACAACAACCTGCAGCAGCTCGAAGAAGCCTTCGCCCTGCATGGCAGCGACATCGCCTGCCTGATGATCGAAGCCATTGCCGGCAACATGAACTTCGTGCGCGCCACGCCCGAGTTCGCCAAGCGCTGCCGCGAGCTCTGCACGCAACACGGCGCCCTGCTGATCTTCGATGAAGTGATGACCGGCTTTCGCGTGGGCCTGCACGGCGCACAGGGCGTGCTGGGCATCAAGCCCGACCTCACGGTGCTCGGCAAGGTCATCGGCGGCGGCATGCCGCTCGCGGCCTTCGGTGGCCCGCGCGCGATCATGGAACAGCTCGCGCCGCTAGGCCCGGTCTACCAGGCCGGCACGCTGTCGGGCAATCCGGTGGCCACGGCATGTGGTCTTGCCACGCTGAAGGAAATTGCAAAGCCCGGCTTCTACGAAGCGCTTGGCAAGAAAACGCGCACGCTGGTCGATGGCCTGAAGGCGGCCGCCGCGGCCGAAGGCCAGCCCTTCAATGCCGACAGCGAAGGCGGCATGTTCGGCTTCTTCCTGATGAAGGACCTGCCGCAAAACTATGCCACCGTGATGACAACCGACAACGCGAAATTCAATGCGCTGTTTCACGGTTTGCTCGATCGCGGCGTGTATATTGCCCCCGCGCTTTACGAAGCAGGCTTCGTGAGCGCAGCCCACAGCGACGACGACATCGCCGCCACCATCGAAGCCGCAAGACAAATCTTCAGGACGCCCTAGCCCATGAACCCCCTGCGCACGTTGCCGGTGCTGAGCATTCCTCTTCTTGCTCTTCTTCTACCCGGCCTGGCAACTGCGCAGTCCTCCTTCGATCCGAAGAACATCTGGATCAACCCGGGTTTCTATTCGGCGCACTTCGACAGTGGCAAGGGCCTGGAGAACGTCAACCAGGGGTTGGGTTTCGAGTACCCGCTGAACGACACCTACCGTCTCACGGCTGGCACTTTCCGCAACAGCGATCGCCGGCAGTCGAACTACGTGGGTCTGTATGTGCTGCCAGTCGAGTTCTACGGCGTGAAGTTCGGCGCCGTGGTGGGCGGCTTCGACGGCTACCCCAATTACCGCAACGGCAACTGGTTCCCGGCCATCCTTCCGGTGGCTGCCATCGAAGGCAAGAACTGGGGCCTCAACATCGCCTACGTGCCGACCATCAAGAACCGGCTGTACGGCGCGATCACCTTCCAGCTGAAATACCGGTTCGGAGAATAGGCTCGCCCCCAGGCTTCGCGCACTTCGTGTCGCTTCGCCAACCCCCACCGGGGGCAACACCTGCGGCCCGGCAAAGCCGGTTCCGCGGTGTTCTTGAAGGAGCGTCGTCAGTGCCTGAAGTGACGCACGCCCGAAAGCACCATCACGACGCCGCGCTCGTCGGCGGCATCGATCACTTCCTGGTCGCGCATCGAGCCGCCCGGCTGAATGACGCAGCTCGCGCCCGCATCGACCACCACGTCGAGGCCGTCGCGGAACGGGAAGAAGGCGTCGCTGGCGACGGCAGTGTCCTTCAGCGACAGGCCGGCGTGCTCGGCCTTGATGCTGGCGATGCGCGCCGAATCGAGGCGGCTCATCTGGCCCGCGCCCACGCCCATGGTCATGCCGTTGGCGCAGAACACGATCGCGTTGCTCTTCACGTACTTCGCGACCTTCCATGCGAAGAGCAGGTCTTGCAGTTGCTGCGGCGTAGGCTGCTTCTTGCTGACCACCTTGAGGTCGCTGGCCGCGAGCTCATGGTTGTCGGCGGTCTGCATCAACAAGCCTGAGCCGATGCGCTTCACGTCCATTGCATTGCGGCCGTTGTCCCAGTCGCTCGCGCCGCCCGGCGGCAGCGATATCTTGAGAATGCGCACGTTCTGCCGGTTCTTGGTCGCCTGGAACAGCTCCAGTGCCTCGGGCGTGTAATCGGGCGCCATCAGCACTTCGACGAACTGCTTGGAGATCTCCTGGGCCGTCGCGCCGTCGACCGGTCGATTGAAGGCAATGATGCCGCCGAAGGCCGAGGTCGGATCGGTCTTGAAGGCCTTGCCGTAAGCCTCGGCAGCATCCTTGCCGATGGCAACGCCGCAGGGGTTGGCGTGCTTCACGATCACGCAGGCCGGCACATCGAAGCTCTTCACGCATTCCCATGCAGCATCAGCGTCGGCGATGTTGTTGTAGCTCAGCTCCTTGCCCTGCAGCTGCTTTGCCGACACGAGCGAACCGGGCGCCGGATACAAGTCGCGGTAGAACGCGGCCTGCTGGTGCGGGTTCTCGCCGTAGCGCAGGTCTTGCACCTTCACGAAGCGGCCGTTGCTTTGCGCGGGGAACAGCGAGCGCTTGGGCGCGGGCTGGCCGATGCTGGCGTCGAAGTCGATGGCCGAGAGGTAGTCGCTGATGGCACCGTCGTAGTCGGCGATGCGGTTGAACGCGGCCACCGAAAACGCGAACTTGGTCTTGTCGCTGAGCTTGCCGTCGGCCTTCAGCTCGGCGAGCGCCACCGCGTATTGCGATGCGTCGGTGAGCACGCCCACGTCCTTCCAGTTCTTGGCCGCGCTGCGCACCATGGCCGGGCCGCCGATGTCGATGTTCTCGATCGCGTCTTCGAGCGTGCAGCCGGGCTTGGCCACGGTGGCTTCGAACGGGTACAGGTTGACCACCAGCAGGTCGATGGTGTCGATGCCGTGTTCCTTGATGGCCGCCACGTGCGCGGGCAGGTCGCGGCGCGCGAGCAGGCCGCCGTGGATCTTCGGGTGCAGCGTCTTCACGCGGCCATCGAGCATCTCCGGAAAGCCGGTGTGGTCGGCAACTTCGGTGACGGGCAGGCCGGCATCGGCCAGCAGCTTGGCGGTGCCGCCGGTGGACAGCAGCTTGATGCCCAGCGCATGCAGCGCCTGGGCGAATTCGAGAATGCCGGTCTTGTCGGAAACGGAGATGAGTGCGGTCTGGGCCATTGGATATGCCGTGGAGTTATTTCAAAAGTTTGTGTTCAACGAGCTTCTTGCGAAGCGTGTTGCGATTCAGGCCCAGCCATTGCGCGGCTTTGGATTGATTGCCTTCCGCGCGCGTCATCACGACGTCGAGCAGGGGTTTCTCGACCACGCGCACGAGCATTTCGTACATGCCGTCGGGTTCGGTGCCACGCAGATCGCGAAAGTAGCTGTCCAGACTGGTGCGCACGCAGTCCTCGATATGTTTCTTGCTCATTGCTTCTTCTCTTTTTCTCAATCGACGGCGCAAGCCGCCTCCTCTTCACCTGGCGACGCCTCTTCGTCCGCCAGGTGCTGCACGGGCATGCGGTCCATGCGGTCCGCCAGCCCGTCGAAATAGTCGCCGACCGCGCGCAGCTGCTCGGCACAGTCCTCGATGGTGTTCATGCGTGCGCGAAACGCTTCGCCGTCGGGCAGCGTGCGCACATACCAGCCGATGTGCTTGCGCGCCGTGCGCACACCGCTGTAGTCGCCGTAAAGCGCATAGTGCTCCACGAGATGGTCGAGCAGCAAGCGGCGCACTTCAGCGACCAGCGGCGGCGCGCGGTGCGTGCCCGTTTCCAGGAAGTGCGCGATCTCGCGGAAGATCCACGGGCGGCCCTGCGCGGCGCGGCCGATCATCACAGCGTCGGCGCCGGTGGCCGCAAGCACGTCGCGTGCCTTCTCGGGCGAACGGATGTCACCGTTGGCCACCACCGGCACGCGCACCGCGGCCTTCACGGCGGCGATGGTGTCGTACTCGGCAAAGCCCTTGTAGCCCTGCTCGCGCGTGCGGCCGTGCACCGTGAGCATCTGCACGCCGGCCGATTCGAAATCGCGCGCGAGCTTCACCGCGTTGCGGTGCTCCTGGCTCCAGCCGGTGCGCATCTTGAGCGTGACCGGCACGCCGAAAGGCTGCGCGGCATCGACCACGGCCTGCACGATTTCAAGCGCCAGCGGCTCGTCGCGCATCAGCGCAGAACCCGCCCATTTGTTGCAGACCTTCTTGGCCGGGCAGCCCATGTTGATGTCGATGATCTGCGCACCGCGCTCGATGTTGTAGACCGTGGCCTCGGCCATCATGGCCGCATCGGTGCCTGCGATCTGCACCGCAATGGGGCCCGGTTCGCCATCATGGTTCGCGCGGCGCGACGTCTTGAGCGTGCCCCAGAGTTCCTTGCGCGACGTGACCATCTCGCTGACCGCGTAGCCAGCGCCGAGTTCGCGGCACAGCATGCGGAAGGGCCGGTCCGTCACGCCGGCCATGGGCGCGACGAACAGGCGGTTTTCCAGCGTGTGGGTGCCGATCTGCAAGGTCATTGGAAAGAGGAGCGTGCGCGTTCGGCTGCTGAAAAATGAGGCACGATTGTAGCCACGCCGCATTTCAGCGACTGAAACGATTTGCGCCCTGGGTACCCGTACAAACACCGGTGCATTCCGGGGCTTTCTCCTGCGGGGTTGCGAGGCACGCGCTGCCTATACTGCGCCGACCTTATGCAAGCCTGGCTCGACTCCCTCATGGCGCTGCTGGCGCTGCCGCAGTACGGTCTCTCGACCTTGTTCGTGGCGGCGTTCGTCTCCGCGACGCTACTGCCGGTGGGCTCCGAGCCCTTTCTCTTCGGGCTGCTCAAGCTCAACCCCGACATGTTCTGGCCGGCCATCGCGGTGGCGACCATAGGCAACACGCTGGGGGGCGCAGTCGACTGGTGGATGGGCTACGGCGCGCACAAGGTGGCCGACAAATACTCGCACTCGAAACATCATGTGCGCGTTCTGGGCTGGCTGGAGCGGCTCGGCCCGAAGGCCTGCCTGCTGAGCTGGCTGCCGCTGGTGGGCGACCCGCTGTGCGCGGTCGCGGGTTGGCTCAAGCTGCCGTTCTGGCCATGCGTTGCCTACATGGCCGTGGGCAAGTTCCTGCGCTACATCACCATGACGGTGGCGCTGCTGCAGATCTTCTGATCAGTTCAACAAGGCGTAGGGGCCGCCGCGTTCGAGCGCGCGCTTGTACGCGGGACGCGCGTGGATGCGCTCCAGGTACGCCATCAGCTTCGGCCGCTTTGCATCGAGCCCGCCGCGCGCCTGCGCGGCTTCGACCACGAAGCTCATCTGGATGTCCGCGCCCGTGAACTCGTCGCCGGCGAACCATTCGCTCTTGCCGAGTTCGGCTTCCATGTAGTTCAGATGGCTTGCGATGTTCGGGTTGATGAACGCCGACTTCGCCTTGGCCGAGATAGCCTTGGCGATCGGCTTCGCGAAGAAAGGCATCTTGCTCGTCTCGATGCGGTCGAACACCAGCTTGAGCAGCAGCGGCGACATCGCCGTGCCTTCGGCAAAGTGCAGCCAGTAGCGATAGCGCAGAGCCTCCGGCGAACCTGCCGCGGGCGCGAGGCGGCCGTGGCCGTAGCGCTCGACGAGTGTCTCGATGATCGCGCCCGATTCCGCAAGCGTGAGTCCGTCATCCGTCGTTACCACCGGCGACTTGCCCAGCGGATGAATGGCCCGCAGCGAAGCGGGCGCCAGACTGGTTTGCGGATCGCGCTGGTAGTGGACGATCTCGTACGGCAGCTCGAGCTCTTCGAGCAGCCAGAGCACACGCTGCGAGCGCGAGTTGTTGAGGTGGTGGACGGTGAGCATGAAGGCGGGCCTTGGAGGAGAAATAGGGCGCGCGCAGTCTACCCAAGAAACCGGCCTTGGCGACCCAGCCGGATGTGCGGGCCGGCGGCTGCCAGCACTGTGCTCGACGCCTACTTCACCCCGGCCTTGCGCAGTTCGTCAGCCGTGATGCGGACTGATTTCTGGCCACGTTGCACCACGATGGCAGTGTTGGTGCGCACTGCGGCTTCTCGCGCTTCCCGTGCGGCGCGCCGAATCGCGATCAGCGAAGCGGCCAGGTCCTTGTCCTTTGCTTGCATCAGCTGTTCACGGGTCATGGTGCTTCTCCCCATTCGATGAGATCTGGCTCTTCGCCAGCGTTGTCGTACAGCGCCCAGGCATCCACCGCAGCGCGATAACGGTCGTCAAAATTCCGACGCCCCGCCTCGAAACGACGGCGAATCACATCTTCAGGAATGTGATGCCCGCCTTGCCGGACACGTTCCGCCACGCGCGCGACTGCAAATTCTGCCGTCGGAAGCGCCAGAAAGAAAAGGCTCACGTGATAGCCAGACTTCCTCCATGCGCCGATGTGGCGCAGATAGCTCAGTCCCGACAACGTGGTCTCGAAAGCAAAGCTCTCCCGACGACGAACGCACTCGGCAATCTCTTCCAGCATCAATCGCCCGGCCTTGATGGCTTCGGCCTCCGGCGCGAAGGGTGACAGCCCGGCGGCGATCAGATCCGCATTGATGAAACGCGAGATTTGCGCTTCCTGCGGAAGGAAAGCGCGGGCGAAGGTAGTCTTTCCCGCCCCGTTGGGGCCCGCAATGATGACGATCTTGGGAAGGCTCATCAACGGAGCATTTCGCTCGGGAGAGTGGCGTCAGGAGCTGAACAGGAAGTTCATCACGTCGCCATCTTTCACGACGTATTCCTTGCCTTCAGAACGCATCTTCCCCGCGTCCTTCGCGCCCTGCTCGCCCTTGAAGGCGATGTAGTCCTCGAACGCGATGGTCTGGGCGCGGATGTAGCCCTTCTCGAAGTCGCCGTGGATCACGCCGGCCGCCTGCGGGCCGGTGTCGCCGATGTGGATGGTCCATGCACGCACTTCCTTCACGCCGGCGGTGAAGTAGGTCTGCAGGCCCAGCAGCTTGAAGGCCGCGCGGATCAGGCGGTTCAGGCCCGGCTCTTCCTGGCCGATCTCGGCGAGGAACATCTTCTTGTCTTCGTCGTCCATCTCGGCCAGGTCGGCTTCGATCTTGGCGCAGATGGCGACCACGGGCGCGCCCTGCTTGGCCGCGTATTCGCGCAGGCGGTCGAGATACGGGTTGTTCTCGAAGCCGTCTTCCGCCACGTTGCCCACGAACATCGCGGGCTTGGCGGTGATCAGCGTGAAGCTCTTGACCAGCGGCAGCTCTTCCTTGGTGAAGTCGAGCGCGCGCACCGGCGTGTTCTCGTTCAGCGCGGCCTGGCAGCGCTCGAGCAGGCCGACCAGCTTTTGCGCGTCCTTGTCGCCGGAACGGGCCACCTTGGTGTGACGGTGCAGCGCCTTCTCGACCGTGGCCAGGTCGGCCAGGCAGAGTTCGGTCTGGATCACTTCGATGTCGGAGATCGGGTCGACCTTGCCGGCCACGTGGATCACGTTCTCGTCGTCGAAGCAGCGCACCACGTTGACGGTGGCGTCGGTCTCGCGGATGTGCGCCAGAAACTTGTTGCCCAGGCCTTCGCCGGTGCTGGCACCGGCCACCAGGCCAGCGATGTCGACGAACTCGACGATGGCGGGCACCACGCGCTCGGGCTTGACGATCTCGCTCAGTTGCGCGAGCCGGGGGTCGGGCACTTCCACCACGCCCACGTTGGGCTCGATGGTGCAGAACGGATAGTTTTCCGCTGCGATGCCGGCCTTGGTCAACGCATTGAAAAGGGTGGATTTACCGACGTTGGGCAGGCCGACGATGCCGCATTGCAAACTCATGGGAGGTCCTCTTGGGTAACCCGCGATTTTAGGCGAGCATGGTTGCAGGCCCGTCCGGCAGGTCTTCGAGCTCGCATTTGCTTGCTCAAAACCTCAGGGTTAGCACCGACTGGCAAACGTTTGCGCAAACGTTTCCCTCAGCTAACATCGGAGCCCCCGGCAAAGACCGGCGCACCGTTCTGATCAACCACCTCAGGAGACATTCACCATGAAGTTCACCCGCCGTACCCTGCAAAGCGCCGCCGCACTCACGCTGCTGGGCGCCATGGCCGGAACACCCGCCCTCGCCCAGGACAAGCCCAAGGTCGCGCTGGTCATGAAGTCGCTGGCCAACGAGTTCTTCCGCACCATGGAAGACGGCGCCAAGGCGCACCAGAAGGCCCATGCCGCCGAATACACGCTGGTGGCCAACGGCATCAAGGACGAGACCGACACCTCCGCCCAGATCAAGATGGTCGAGCAGATGGTGGCGCAGAAGATCAACGCGCTGGTCATCGCTCCGGCCGATTCGAAGGCGCTGGTGCCGGTGATCAAGGCGGCCATCGACAAGGGCATCCTGGTGGTCAACATCGACAACCAGCTCGACGGTGCCGCACTGAAGGAAAAGGGCATCCTGGTGCCGTTCGTGGGCCCCGACAACCGCGCCGGAGCCAAGCTGGTGGGCGATGCGCTCGCCAAGGAGCTGAAGTCGGGCGACAAGGTCGGCATCATCGAAGGCGTGTCGACCACCTTCAATGCGCAGCAGCGCACGCTGGGCTACCAGGACGCAATGAAGGCCGCCGGCGTGACGGTGGTGGGCGTGCAGTCCGGCCAGTGGGAAATCGACAAGGGCAACACCGTGGCCGCCGGCATGATGCGCGAGCACCCCGACCTGAAGGCCCTGCTCGCCGGCAACGACAGCATGGCGCTGGGCGCCGTGGCTGCGGTCAAGGCCGCGGGCAAGACCGGCAAGGTGCTGGTGGTGGGCTACGACAACATCGGCGCCATCAAGCCGATGCTGAAGGACGGTCGCGTGCTCGCCACCGCCGACCAGTTCGCCGCCAAGCAGGCCGTGTTCGGCATCGAGACCGCGCTGAAGGCCATCGCCGACAAGAAGAAGCAGTCGGAGATGCCCGCCGAAGTGAAGACCGACGTGGTGCTGGTCACCAAAGACTCGAAGTAAGCACGCAGCAAGAGAAAGTACAGACGTTGACAGCATCCGCCGCCATGAATCTCACAACGGCCATGCCCGTGCTCTCGCTGAGCGCCATGGGCAAGGACTATGCGGCGCCGGTGCTGGACGACGTCTCGCTCGTGCTCAATGCCGGCGAAGTGCTGGCCCTCACGGGCGAGAACGGCGCCGGCAAGAGCACCCTGTCGAAGATCGTCTGCGGCCTGGTGCAGCCCACGCGCGGCCAGATGCTGCTCGACGGCAAGCCCTTTGCGCCCGGTTCGCGCCGCGACGCCGAGCGGCTGGGCGTGCGCATGGTCATGCAGGAGCTCGGCCTCGTCACCACGCTGTCGGTGGCCGAGAACCTGCTGCTCGACCGGCTGCCCAACAAGACCGGTTGGATCCGCCGCAGCAAGCTGCACGAGCTGGCCGCGCGCCAGCTCGCCAAGATCGGCATGGAGAACATCGACCCGGCCACGCCCGTGGCGCGGCTGGGCATCGGCCAGCAGCAGATGGTGGAGATCGCGCGCAACCTGCAGGACGACACGCGCGTGCTGGTGCTCGACGAGCCCACCGCCATGCTCACGCCGCGCGAAACCTCGCACTTGTTCGAGCAGATCGAGCTGCTGAAGGCGCACGGCGTGGCCATCGTGTACGTGTCGCACCGCCTCGAGGAATTGCAGCGCATCGCCGACCGCGTCGCGGTGCTGCGCGACGGCCGGCTGGTGGACGTGCGCGCCATGGCCGGCGTGCGCGAATCCGAACTGGTGCAGCGCATGGTCGGCCGTGCGGTGCACGAGCACGAGGGCCGCGACCGCCGCGTGGCCGGCCCCGTGTTGCTGAGTGCGCGCGGCATTGGCCGGGCGCAGGTCGTGCGCGACGTCGACATCGACCTGCGCGCAGGCGAAGTCATGGGCCTGGCCGGGCTGGTCGGCTCGGGCCGGACCGAACTGGTGCGGCTGCTGTTCGGCGCCGACCGCGCCGACCGAGGCGAGATCACCCTTTATGAAAACGGCCAGCCCACGAAGCACGCGCGCAAGGGCTGGCGCTCGCCGATGCAGGCCATCCGCGCGGGCATCGGCCTCGTCACCGAAGACCGCAAGTCGCAGGGCCTGCTGCTGACGCAATCGATCCGCGTCAACGCCACGCTGAGCGATCTTGGCGCTATCTCGCACGCCGGCTGGCTGCAGCGCGCCAAAGAGCGCAGCATTGCGCAGAAGCTGGTGGAACTGCTGCGCATCCGTTCGCGCAGCATCGAACAACCGGTTGCCACGCTCAGCGGCGGCAACCAGCAGAAGGTGGTGTTCGCGCGCTGGCTGCACCGCGAATGCAAGGTGCTGCTGCTCGACGAACCCACGCGCGGCGTGGACGTGGGTGCGCGCGCCGACCTGTACGCCGAACTCGACCGCATGACCGACGCCGGCAAGGCGCTGCTGATGGTGTCGAGCGACCTGCGCGAACTGATGGCCATGTGCGACCGCATCGGCGTGATGAGCGCCGGCCGGCTTGTCGCGGTGTTCGAGCGCGGCGAGTGGACCGAACAATCGCTGCTGGCCGCAGCATTCAGCGACGCGACAGGACGCGCCGCCAGCCCGCCGACGGTATCTCCCGTTTCCGATTCGACCCCGGTCACCGCCGACACACAATGAACGCCGAAGCCTCCACCAAACAAAACCCGCCGGCCTCGCCCTCCGCACTCAAGGGCCAGCTCGGCACCTACCTGGGCCTGACGGTCGTGCTCGTGGGCATGATCGCGCTCTTCGGTTCGCTGAGCGAATACTTCCTGACGCGCGAAACCTTCGTCTCCATCGCGAATGAAATTCCCGCGCTGGCCGTGATGGCGGTCGGCATGACCTTCGTGCTGATCATCGCGGGCATCGACCTGTCCGTCGGCTCGGTGCTGGCATTGAGCGCGGCCGTCACGGCGGCGGCCATCCTCGAATGGAAGCTCTCGGTGCCTGTGGCCGCGGTGCTCGGCCTCGTTACCGGGCTCATCTGCGGCACGGTCACGGGCGCGGTGTCGGTCGCATGGCGGCTGCCGAGCTTCATCGTCTCGCTGGGCATGCTCGAAGCAGTGCGCGGCGGCGCCTACCTCGTGACCGATTCGCGCACGCAGTACGTGGGCGACGCCATCTCGGGCCTGGCCGCGCCGTGGATCGGCGGCATCTCGGCCGCCTTCGTGCTGGCGGTGGTGCTGGTGGTCATCGGGCAGATGGTGCTCACGCGCACGGTGTTCGGCCGCCACGTGGTGGGCATCGGCACAAATGAAGAAGCCATGCGCCTGGCGGGCATCGACCCGCGCCCCATCCGCATCATCGTGTTCGCCGTGACCGGCCTGCTGGCCGGCCTCGCGGGCCTGATGCAATCGGCGCGCCTCGAAGCGGCCGACCCCAATGCCGGCGTCGGCATCGAGCTGCAGGTGATCGCTGCCGTGGTCATCGGCGGCACCAGCCTCATGGGCGGGCGCGGCTCGGTGATCAACACCTTCTTCGGCGTGCTGATCATCGCGGTGCTCGAAGCCGGCCTCGCGCAGGTTGGGGCGAGCGAGCCGAGCAAACGCATCATCACCGGCGCCGTGATCGTGGTAGCGGTCATCATCGACACCCTCCGCCAGCGCCGTGCCGACCGCCGCCTGGCCTGACGACAGCATCCCGCCCCACCAGGAACAGGAAAAGCCATGGCCACCATCAAGGACGTCGCACTCAAGGCGGATGTGTCCGTCACCACCGTGTCGCACGTGGTCAACGACACCCGCCACGTGAGCGCCAAGGTGCGCGAGCGCGTGGAGCTCGCCATCCGCGAGCTGGGCTACGTGCCCAACGCGATGGCGCGCAGCCTGAAGAGCAACACCACCTCGACGCTGGGCATGCTGATTCCCAACAGCTCGAACCCCTACTTCGCCGAGATCGTGCGCATCGTGGAAGACCGCTGCTTCGGCGCCGGCTACACGCTGGTGCTGTGCAACACCGACGACGAGCCCCACCGCCAGAGCGTCTACCTGCAGGTGCTGGCCGAGCGCCGCATCGACGGGCTGATCGTGGTGTCGACCGGCGCGGGCGACGACGACTCCCTCATGAAGCAATTGCGCGGCCTGCGCATGCCCACGGTGCTGGTCGACCGAGAAATCGCCGACCCGGCCTGCGACCTGGTGGAAACCGCGCACATGCAGGGCGGCCTGCTCGCGGTGCGGCACCTGCTGTCGCTGGGCCACAAGCGCATTGCCTGCATCGGCGGGCCGGTGGGCGTGATGCCGAGCGAGCAGCGCATCGAGGGCTGGCGCATGGCGCTGGCCGAGACCGGCGCAACGCCCGACATCGCGAATGCCGAAGCGCTGCTGTGGCGCGGCGGCTTCACGAGCCAGGGCGGCTACGAGGCGATGCATGCCATTCTTCGCACCGAGCGCAAGCCCTCGGCCGTGTTCGTCTGCAACGACCTGATGGCCATCGGCGCGCTGCGTGCCGCGCATGAAAGCGGCGTGCGGGTGCCCGACGAACTCTCGATCGTCGGCTTCGACGACATCGAACTCTCGGCCTACACAAGCCCCCCGCTCACCACCGTGGCGCAGCCCAAGGAGCGCATCGGCGCGTTGGCGGTCGACATGCTGCTCGAGCGCGTCGGCGGCAAGCGGCGCGACGCGCGCAAGGTGGTGCTGCAGCCCGAGCTGCGCGTGCGCGCCTCGACCGCACGGCACGCGAGCTTCCGCGAGCCCGCCGCACCTGTCACGACCGAAACGCCTTCAACGGAAACCCGAAAGTCCCGCACCCCGTGAGCCTGAAGCCTTCTTCTTCCACCAGTTCCACCCAGGCGCCGCGCATCGTGGTGCTCGGCAGCCTCAACATGGACCTGGTGCTGCGTGTGCCGCACGCGCCGGCCGCGGGCGAAACCCTGCTGGGCCATTCGATTGCCAACATTCCCGGCGGCAAGGGCGCCAACCAGGCAGTGAGCTGCGCGCGCGAAGGCGCTCAGGTGCAAATGATCGGCTGCGTCGGCGACGACGCGCACGGCCAGTCGCTGCGTCAGGCATTGGAGCGCGACGGCATCGACACCGCCGCGCTGCGCACCGTGGCGGGCGAGCCGACCGGCACGGCGCTGATCCTCGTGGAGGACAGCGGCCAGAACCGCATCGTGATGATTCCCGGCGCCAACGCCCGGGTCGAGATCGACGAGGCTGCGCTGAAGCAGCAGGTGCAGGGCGCGGCCTTCCTCGTGACGCAGTTCGAGACACCGATGGACCAGGTCGCGCGCGCCATTGCGGTGGCGCATGGTGCGGGCTGCAAGGTGCTGCTCAACCCCTCGCCGGTGCAGGCGATTGCCGAACCGCTGTGGCCGCAGATCGACACGCTGGTCGTCAATGAAATCGAGGCGCAGACGCTGTGCGGCCAGTCCGCAGGCAGTCCACAGGAAGCCGCCCAGGCCGGCCAGGCCCTGCGCGCCAAGGGCATCGAGCGCGTGGTCGTCACGCTCGGCGCGCGTGGCGCCGTGGCAGTCGATGCCGACGGCGCGCGCCACCATCCCGCGCCGAAGGTGCAGGCGGTCGACACCACGGCCGCCGGCGACACATTCCTGGGCGCGCTCGCAGTCGCGCTGGGTGAAGGCCAGCCCTTCGACGAAGCCGTGCGCCTGGGCATCCGCGCCGCCGCGCTGTGCATCCAGCAGCCCGGCGCCCAACCTTCCATTCCGCAGCGCGACGCCGTGCTGCGCAGCCCCCTGCCTCCCGACTGGATCAAGCTGTGAAACGCTCCCCCCTGCTGCATGCCGAACTGTCCCATGTGATCGCTTCGCTGGGCCATGGCGACATGCTCGTGCTTGGCGACGCCGGCCTGCCGATTCCTGACGGCCCGCGCCGCATCGACCTCGCCGTGGCGCGCGGCGTGCCGCAGCTCACCGACGTGCTGCAGGCCGTGCTGTCGGAAATGCAGGTGGAAGGCATCGTGGTGGCCGACGAGGCGCTGGGCGATGCGAAGAAGCTGCCGAGCTGGTATCCGCAGTCGCTGGGGATCGCGCCGCAGACGGTGTCGCACGAAGAATTCAAGCGCCGCACGGCAAAGGCGCGCGCCGTCGTGCGCACGGGCGAATGCACGCCCTACGCGAACATCATCCTGATCGCCGGAGTGAAGTTCTGAAGCGCCGGCCTGGCGCCGGTCATTCGAACTTGTAGTTCGCGCCCACCGCCTGCCCGACCTTGAGCATGTGCTCCACGCCCTGGATCACGATGCAGTTCATGCCGAAGGTGATGCCGCCATCCACCCGCGCGTCGGCGCGGTAGGTGCGCAGCGTGTCGCCGACCTCGGGGCTGCTGAGGGCCGTGGCCGGATCGATGTCGGGAATCGGGCAGCGCGTGCAGGGCTTGACGGGGCGCAGCTCGGCCTCGCCTTCGCCGGTCGTGATGTGCAGGGCGTCGACACGGTCCTCGTCGTGCGACTCGATACCCGCCAGCACGATGTTGGGGCGGAAGCGCTCGATACCCACTGCACCGTGGCCCTGCGCCGCGAGGCGTTCGTTGAGTTCGGCCAGCGAGCCCTCGCTCGCCACCAGCAGCGCGTAGCCGTCGGCGAACTGGGTCTGCGCTTCGATGCCGTCGGTCCACTTCATGCTCGACAGGCGCTTGTGCTCGGGGTCGAAGCGCACGAGGCGCAGAGTCTGCGGCTTGCCGGGTTCGGAGAGAAAGTCGCTGAACCACTGTGCGGCGATGTCGCCCATGTCGTAGGCAGCCACGTCGTCCTTCCACACGCGCACCCGCACCGGCTTCTCGACCCGGTCGAAAGCCAGGTGCAGCGCCAGCATGCCGGGGGCGCGCAGCACCACTTCCATGTGCTTCATCTGCGGCTTGATCAGCGCCATGCGCGGCAGCTGCCGCTGGGAGACGAATTCGCCCTGGGCGTCGACCACCATCCAGGCCCGGTCGAACTCAAGGCCGGTCTCGGTCAGCAGCATTTCGGGAAGCTCGACCCCGGCGCAGGACTTGACCGGATAGACGAACAGGCGCGCGATGGTGGCTTCGAGGTCGAAAGCGGGCTGGGACACGGTGGGGGTTCCTTGGAATTCGGCCGCAATTGTCCCGCATCGCGGCAGCCGGAAGACCTTGGCACCCCGGGGGGAAAGGCGCCGGGCGCGGGCTGGCGGGCAACTCCTACAATCGATTCATGGCCCTCCCCCCAGAAGTTTGCATTCGCGGCGCCGGCATCGTCGGCCGTACGCTGGCCCTGCTGCTCGCGCGCGAGCGTGTGCGTGTCGCGCTGGTGGTGCCGCCGGCCACGCAGGGCAAGGAAGACATCCGCGCCTACGCGCTCAACACCGCCTCCCGCACGCTGCTCGAATCGCTGCGCGCCTGGCCCGATGGGGCCCATGCCACGGCCGTGCGCGAGATGCTCGTGCATGGCGACGAAGGCGGCCGGGTGCAGTTCAGCGCCGCGCGCCAGAAGGTCGACGCGCTGGCCTGGATCGTCGACGTGCCCGCGCTCGAACAGCAACTGGCCGACGCAGTGCGCTTCCAGCCCCTGATCGAAGTGGTGACCGAGCCGGTGGCAGCCCCGCTCACCGTGGTGTGCGAAGGCAAGGCCAGCACCACGCGCGAAGCCCTCGGCGTGAGCTACGAGGTCACGCGCTATCCGCAGCATGCGATCGCGGCGCGCCTGGAGGCCGAGCAGTCGCACGACGGCATCGCGCGCCAGTGGTTCAACGACAAGGGCGAAGTGCTCGCGCTGCTGCCGCTCGGCGGCGCGCACGGCAAGACGGTCGCGCTGGTGTGGTCGGTCGACCAGTTGCGCGCGCCCGAACTGCTCGCGCAGGGCAACGACGAATTCAACGCCGCCATCACCGAAGCCAGCCACAACGCGCTCGGCGCGCTCAAGCTCACGAGCGAGCGCGGCGCCTGGCCGCTGGCCCGCGCCATCGCCGACCGCTGGACCGGCGCCATGCCCGGGCAGCCGACTCGCTCCTGGGCACTGGCGGGCGATGCGGCCCACACGGTGCACCCGCTCGCGGGCCAGGGCCTGAACCTGGGCCTGGCCGATGCGGCCGCGCTGGCCGACGTGATCAAGAACCGCGACTACTGGCGCAGCGTGGGCGATGCGCGCCTGCTGCGCCGCTACGAACGCGCCCGCCGCGCCGACGTGCTGCAGATGAGCCTGGCGACCGACGGGCTGCAGCAACTCTTTGCGCACAACCTGGGTCCGCTTCCTGCATTGCGCAACTGGGGCATGCGCGGCTTCGACCGCACGCGCCTCGTCAAGCGCTGGATCACGGCGCAGGCCATGGGCCTGAAGGCCTGACACCCCGCCCCTCTTTTAGAACCGAACCAACGGATCTCCCGATGACACTCGTACGCAACCTCTTACTCGCCGCCTGCACGCTGGGCGCGGTCGCGGCCGCCACAGCCGGCGAAGCCGAGATCCGCAAGAACCTGCCCGCACGCATTCCGCAGTTCCCGGCCATCGACGAAGTGTCGAAGTCGCCGATTCCGGGTGTCTACGAAGTGCGCGTGAACGGCTCGCAGATCTTCTACACCGACGAGCAGGGCAACTACCTCATCCAGGGCAACCTGATCGACGTGAAATCGCGCAAGAACCTGACCGAAGAGCGCGTGGAAAAACTCAGCGCTGTCGCCTTCGACCAGCTGCCGCTGAAGGACTCGATCAAGATCGTGCGCGGCAACGGCAAGCGCAAGCTCGCGGTGTTCGAAGACCCGAACTGCGGCTACTGCAAGCGCTTCGAGAAGGACATGAAGACGGTCGACAACGTCACCGTGTACCTGTTCCTGTACCCGGTGCTCGGCCCCGATTCGAACATCAAGTCGCGCGACATCTGGTGCAGCAAGGACAAGGGCAAGGCCTGGGGCGACTGGATGGAATCGAGCACCCGTCCCACCACCGCGCCTAACGGCTGCGACGTGACCGCGCTGCAGCGCAACGTCGAGTTCGGCCGCAAGTACAACATCACAGGCACGCCCACGCTGATCTTCAGCGACGGTACCCGCACGCCCGGCGCCATTCCCGCAGAGCAGGTCGAGAAGCAACTCGCCGCTTCGTCCAGCTGATGGCGACGAAGACCGTTTCGCGGCGCGCCGCCGCTGTCGCCGCACCCGTGGCGGGCGTGCGCTATCGCGTCGAATGCGCGGACCTGCACGCGCATCTATTCAGTGTCACGCTCACCATCGACGCGCCCGCCGCGCAGCAGCACGTGTCGCTGCCGGTGTGGATTCCCGGTAGCTACCTGGTCCGCGAATTCGCCAAGAACCTGCAGGGCCTGCGCGCCACGCAGGGCCGCCGCAAGCCGGCGCTGATGCAGCTCGACAAATGCAGCTGGCTCGTCGAATGCACGCCCGGCCAGCCGCTGGTACTGCACTACCAGGTCTGCGCGTACGACAACTCGGTGCGCACCGCCTGGCTCGATGCCGAGCGCGGCTTCTTCAACGGCACCAGCGTGTGCCTGCGCGTCGAAGGCCAGACCGAGGCCCCGCATGCGCTGGAGATCGTCGCACCCAAGCTGGCCGATGACGCTGCGCGCTGGTCGTGCGCCACTGCCCTCGTGCCGCTGAAGGCCGACAAGCATGGCTTCGGCAACTACCACGCATCAGGCTACGACGAGCTGGCCGACAGCCCGGTCGAGCTGGGTGCCTTCTGGAGTGCCGAATTCGAAGCCTGCGGCGTGCCGCACCGCTTCGTGATTGCCGGTGCCGCTGCATCCTTCGATGGCGAGAGGTTGATCGCCGACACAAAGGCGATCTGCGAAGCCGAGATGCGCTTCTGGCACGGCGACAAGGTCGGCAAGCGCGGCGGACCGAAGCCGCCGATCGACCGCTACGTTTTCATGCTCAACGCCGTCGACGACGGTTATGGCGGACTCGAACACCGCCATTCGACCGCGCTGATCTGCAACCGCCGCGACCTTCCGCAGCGCGGCGAAAAGAAGAAGCAGCCCGATGGCTACACCACGCTGATGGGCCTCATCAGCCACGAGTACTTCCACACCTGGAACGTCAAGCGCATGCGGCCGGCCGAGTTCGCGCGCTACGACTACAGCCAGGAGAACTACACGCAGCTGCTGTGGTTCTTCGAAGGCTTCACCAGCTACTACGACGACCTGCTGCTGCGCCGCGCCGGTCGCATCGACGACGCAGCCTACCTGCGCCTGCTGAACAAGACCATCAACCAGGTCATGCAGACGCCGGGCCGACTGGTGCAGCCGGTGGCCGACGCGAGCTTCGACGCCTGGGTCAAGTACTACCGCCAGGACGAGCAGACGCCCAACAGCACGGTGAGCTACTACACCAAGGGCGCGCTGGTGGCGCTTTGCTTCGACCTCACGCTGCGCCATGAAGGCAAGGGCTCGCTCGACGACGTAATGCGCCACCTGTGGACGCACAGCAGCGGCGGGCCGATCAGCGAGGCCGACATTGCAGCCGCGCTCGAGGCCGTGAGCGGCCGCTCGTATGCGCTGGAGCTGGCGCGCTGGGTGCATTCGACCGAGGAGCTTCCGCTCGCGCAACTGCTGCGCGCGCACGGCGTTGCCACGCTGGAGGACCCGTCGCAGCAGGCGCAGGCGTTGGGCCTGCGCGTGGCCGAGGCCAATGGCAGCGTTCAGGTGAAGGTGGTGTTGCGGGGCGGGGCGGCCGAGAAGGCCGGCTTCTCCGCGAACGACGAGTGGATCGGCATCGAGCTGCCCGCTGCCGGCAAGAAGGGCCAGCAGCAGCCTGCGCAGGCCTGGCGCATCGCCAAGCTCGACGACCTGGCGCTGTACCTGGGCGATGCGACGAAGTGCACGGCCATCGTGGCGCGCGATCGCAAGCTGATCAGGCTGCCGCTGGTGCTGCCTGTCGGCGTGACCACCTGGCGCCTGTTCTCGCACGACGCCGCCAAGGTGACGGGCTGGTTGGCCGGCTAGGCGTTTTCCGCCGCTGCCGGCTGCCGCACGAAGAGCATCGGCTGCGGTTCACCGACCAGTACGCAGGGCTTGCCGGTGCGTCGGCAGTGGTCTTGCACGCGCCAGTAGGCACCGTGGCTCACGCAGCCGGTCTGGCAGATCACGAGATCGGCCGCGCGCAGGCTGGCTTCGAGCGCGGGATCGTCCGCATCGTCTCCGCCGTCGTGGTGCAGGTAGCGGCCGCCGGCAATCTCGACCAGCTGGCGCGCGAGCGAAGGCGCCTCGTCTTCATGGCCGACGCACAGCACGGCCTTCTCGCGCAGGTCGGCGGGCGCCTGCGGCTCGGGCGGCATCATCAGATGGCGCTTGCTGCCCGGCGACAGCAGCGCGCTCAGCCGCTTCGGCAGCGCCCCGCCTACGGCGGCACGCATCGCGAGCTCTTCGCGCACGATGGCAATGGCCGAGTCGCGCGCCACCAGCGCGCCGCGCAAACGCACGATCTGCGCTTCGAGCCTTTCGACGAGCGCGGCCTGCTCGACCAGCAGGCGCGAGCAGCGCTCCTGCACGCGGGCATAGGCCCGCAGCAACACGGCATGTTCTTGCATCGGGAACTCCATGGCGGGCATTCTAGATGAGAATAATTCTCAACTGAAAGCCACATGGCGCTCAGTGGGAAACCGACTTGGAAAACACGTTCACGACCACCACGCCCGCGATGATCAGCGCGAGCCCCGCAATGGCCGGCCCGTCGAGCTTCTGCCCGAACCACAGCCAGCCCACCAGCGAGATCAGCACGATGCCCACGCCGGACCAGATCGCATAGGCGATGCCCGTGGGAATGGTGCGCAGCGTGAGCGAGAGAAAGAAGAACGCAATCACATAGCCCACCACCGAGGCCAGCGTGGGCCACAGCCGGGTGAAGCCCTCGGACCCCTTGAGGAAACTGGTGGCGATCACTTCGGCCACGATGGCGACGAACAGGTAGGCGTAGTTGGAACTCATGGCGGGCACTCTATGGGAACTCGCAATGCCCCGCCACCCGCGCCGGCCATGCTGGGTATAGTGAAGCGCGTTTTTCTTCCCCTTCCCCCGGAGACACCATGAGCTACGAAAACATCGAAGTGCGGACCGAAGCAGGCAAGGTCGGCATCATCACCCTCAACCGCCCGAAGGCCCTGAATGCGCTCAACGACGCGCTCATGACCGAGCTGGGCCAGGCCCTGAAGGCCTTCGATGCGGACGACGCCATCGGCTGCATCATCCTCACGGGCAGCGAGCGCGCCTTCGCGGCCGGCGCAGACATCGCGGCGATGGCCAAGTACAGCTTCATCGACACCTACAAAGGCGACTACATCACGCGCAACTGGGAAACCATCCGCTCGATCCGCAAGCCGGTGATTGGCGCGGTGGCCGGCTTCGCGCTGGGCGGCGGCTGCGAGCTGGCGATGATGTGCGACTTCATCATCGCGGCCGACAACGCGAAGTTCGGCCAGCCCGAAATCAAGATCGGCGTGATCCCCGGCGCCGGGGGCACGCAGCGCCTGCCACGCGCAGTGGGCAAGAGCAAGGCCATGGACATGGTGCTCACGGCCCGCATGATGGACGCCGCCGAAGCCGAGCGCGCCGGCCTCGTGAGCCGCGTGGTGCCTTTCGAAAAGCTCGCCGACGAGGCGCTGGGCGCGGCGCTGATCATCTGCGGCTACTCGCAGATCTCGGTGATGGCGGCGAAGGAATCGGTCAATCGCGCCTTCGAAAGCGGCCTGAGCGACGGCGTGATGTTCGAGCGCCGGCTGTTCCATGCGCTGTTCGCCACCGTCGACCAGAAGGAAGGCATGGACGCCTTCCTCAACAAGCGCGCGCCGGATTTCAAGAACGCCTGATCTGATCAGCGCATAAGCAGCGAGCGCAGCGCGTCGAGCGCCTGCGCCGGCGGCGTGCCGATGAGAGCCGCGCCGCCGGGCTGCGATGTCCAGCGCACCTGGCCGCCGGCGATTTCCAGCACGGCGACCAGCGCATTGCCTCGGTACAGCTCGAGCCGCGCCTCGACCGGTGCGGCGAGCGGTTCATCGGGCGTTGTGGCCGAACGCGCCACGGTGCTCACGAGGGCCGGCAGGCCTTCGATGTCGCCGCGCTCGTGGCGCACGCTGGCGCCTGAACGCGTGAAGTTGAAGGACGTCCATCGCTCCAGCGCGGAGAAGGACGTTGCCGCGCTCCGAGGCCTTGTCATGGCCTTGGCGGCAGCGCCCGGCGCGGTCGAACTCAGCCCGCCGGAAAGTTCGGCGCTGGCGCTGTCCTGGTTCGCGGGTGCGGCGGCTGGTGGCGGTGGCGCTGCCGGCGCGGGCGCTCCTGCTGCATAAGCGCTTCGCCGTTCGTTTTCCACGCGGGCTTCGCGGCGTTCATCGCGCAAGACGGGTGCGGGTGCGGATTGCTCGGCCACGATGGCAGGCGGTGTCGAAGGTGTGACCGGCTCGGCGGGCGCGACGGGCGCAGGAGCCGCCTGCTTGAGAGATGGCTTCGGCGCAGCACGCTGGAGGGCATCTGCGCTCGCCGCATCGGCCGCCTTTTTCGGGGAAGAAGAATCGCGCGGGGCCGGGGCCTTGGCGCGTTGCTCCGCGGCAGGCGCTGCGGGGGCTTGCGCAACGACTGGTGGCGGCGCGGCGGCGGCTGCCGGCGCTTCGGCTGGAGGCGCGGCCTCCGCGGACGCTTGCGCCGGAGCCGTTGCAGGCGGCGCCACCGGCGCCGGCGCTTGCGCAGTCGCCCCGCCCACGCGGGCTTCACCATCGAGTCGCGCATCGGGCACAGGCTCGCGATGCCACAGCACCGCCACGAAACCAGCCACCAGCACCGTCGCGAAAGCCGCGTTCCACGGCATGCGCGCACGCGGCTCGCCGCCACCGCCGAAGAGGCGGCGCCACCACGGCGCGGCGCTCGCGCTGTTGGCGGCAGGGCTCGCTGTCACCGGCGCCTCGGCAAGGTTGTGCGCCATCTTCAGGATCGCGTCGCGCGTGCGCGGATCGGGCCTGGCATCACTGTCGGGCGCATGGTCCAGCGCGCGGCGCAGCGCGGGGTCGCGCAGATCGCCGTTGTTGTCGTCGAACCCGGTGTCATTGCCGCTCATGCCCGTTGCTCCAGCACCGACAGATAGCGCTCCATGCAGCCGCGCAGTTTTTGCAAGCCATAGCGCAGGCGGCTGCGCACGGTCTCGAAACCGATCTCCAGGCTCGCGGCCAGCGCCTCGACGGTCAGGCCGTCTTCATGGTGCAGCAGGAACGCGGCGCGTTGATCGACCGGCAGTTCGTCGAGGCAAGCCAGCAGGCGACGGCCCGCGGCACGCCAGAACGCCAGCTCTTCGGCCGACGGGTGCGCCGCCGCATCGACCGCACCGCGCACGCCGCGGTCGAGCATGGGCACGGGTTCGCCGTCATCGTCCGGGTGCGCATCGAGCGTCACTTCGCGCCCGCTCACGCGCAGCCGGTCCATCGCCAGGTTGTGCGCGATGGTGAAGGCCCAGGTGCGCCACGTCGCGCCCTGCGGCGAGAAGCTGTCGCGCGCCGAGATGATCCGCACCCAGGTGTCCTGGAATACCTCGTCGGCCTGCGCCACGAGCCGCGCGCCCAGCAGCCGCTTGACGAAGCGGAATAATCCGCCTTCGTGGCGCGCGTAGAGCACGTCGAACGCGGCGGCGTCACCCTGCGCGTAGGCCAGCATCAACTGGTCGTCGGGCATGGCCTGGCGCTCGGGGGCGTTCTTGGCGGAAGGGGCGCGGGGAAGCGCGGACATCGAAGGATTTTCACCCCAGCTTGTACGGGCGGCGGACCGCACCGGGGTTCGGGGCGGCAAAAAAAGTCGGCGAGCTCAACCCCGCTGGCGGTGGTCGGCCGTATCAGCCTGCACTCAACCACCCGGAGTGCTTTCATGACCCAAGCTTTCGTCCCCAGGTTTCGCCGCCCGCTCGTCGTACTGCTGTGCGCTCAACTGCTCCTGACCGCCTGCGGCGCCACCGAGCCCCCTGCCGTTGCCGGCGCCACGCGCTGGCCCACGCCCGCACCCGACAGCCGCCTGCAGGTGGCGCAGACGGTGCCGAACTTCGAGGCGCCGTCGGCCACGCACTGCGCGAGGCCGGTCCAGACCTACGAGACACCGGGCATGGCGCGCGTTTCCGAAGCCCGGCGCGAACCCGCGGGCACCGACGCGTTGAAGGACTATTCGCTGCGCCGGCCCGTGATGCCTTCGGTCGCGGCGGCGAAATCCATGCCGGCTCCCGCAGCGGAGGCTCGCGCCGACGCCGCCATCGCGGAAGCTCCGCCGGCACCCGCCACACCGGCAGCCCCCGGGGCGCGCGTGAGCGGCGGCCTTCAGCCACCAGCCCAAGCCCCGCGCCCCGCCAACGAACCCGTCGCCGCCGGCATGGTCGACGACAACGCCGACTTCAGCGAATACCTGGCCTTCCGCGGCCGCACGCAGGTCGTCCACCGCGAGCGCGACATCAGCGCGCGCTACCTCCTCCAGGTGCGCGACGCCCGCGGCGCGGTCGTGCCCGATGCCGAAGTGGCGGTGCAGGCCGCGAACGGCGCCGCCATGTGGGCCCGCACCGACGCGGGCGGGCGCGCCTGGCTGCATCCGAACGCCTTCGACAAGGCGCAGAGCCCGGTGTACGAAGTCACCGTGCGCAGAAACGGCCGCCAGAGCACCGCCTTCCTGCAGCGTGGCCAGAAGAACGCCGTCGATGTCGTGCTCGACGGCAAACCCGGCACTGCCCCCGCGCGCGCCAGGCTCGACCTGGTCTTCCTGATCGACGCCACCGGCTCGATGGACGACGAGATCGCGAAGCTCAAGACCACGCTGCGCACCATCGCCGACCAGGTCGCCAAACTGCCGAGCCGCCCCGACACCTGTTTCGGCCTGGTGGCGTACCGCGACCGTACCGACGAATTTCTCGTGCGCCGCCACGACTTCACCAACGACCTCAACGCCTTCCAGGGCGTGCTCGATGCGCTGCGTGCTGCAGGCGGCGGCGACTACCCCGAGGCGATGAACGAGGCCCTGAACGAAACCATCCACAAGATGAGCTGGCGCGGCAACGGCACCACGCGCCTCGTGGTGCTGCTGGCCGACGCCCCGCCGCACCTCGACTACGGCGGCCCGCAATACGACGACGACATGGTCGCCGCGCTGGGCAAGGGCATCAAGGTGTTGAGCGTGGGCGCATCGGGGCTCGACAAGCAAGGCGAATACATCCAGCGCCAGATCGCGCAATACACCGGCGGGCGCTTCGTGTTCCTGACCTACAAGGAAGCGACGAACCCGGCGAGCGGCCCGGGAACGCAGACCGTGCATGACGTCGGCAACTACTCGGTGCAGACGCTGGACAAGCTGATCGTGCGGCTCGTTTCCGAAGAATTGGGCAAGTTGCCCGCGGGTGGTTGAACTGAGCCCTCAGCCTGGGCTATAATTTTGGGCTCGGTGCAAATCAGCACTGACGGCTCTTTAGCTCAGTCGGTTAGAGCGATGGAATCATAATCCACAGGTCCGCGGTTCGAGTCCGTGAAGAGCCACCAACAAAACGAAAAAGCCTTGTGAGTCAACGACTTACAAGGCTTTTTTCTTTGCCGAGCATGCTGACCGATAATCCGCGCCGATGCTCGCGCCTTCCCTCGCCACACCGAACCCGCCCGCCGCCCGCGCGGGCTTGCGGCGTCCGGGCGTGGGCCTGATCCGCTGGGTACTGCTGTGGTTCGCGCTGTCGCTTGGCGTGGCCATCGCTTCTCCAGTCGTGCATCCGCAGACCGTGGAACTGGTCTGCTCGAACGCCGGTTCGGTGAAAGCCATCGTGCACACCGACGACGGCGCGCAAGAGCTGGGCGCGGGCCACATGGACTGCCCGCTGTGCGTGCTCAACGGCGCCCCGCCCGTGACAACGCCCACCGTCGAACTGCCCGCGCTCATGCCGCTGGCCCGCGCAGTCCAGCCGATTCCGTCCGCGCACATCGCCGCGGCCACCGCTGCGCCCTTGCCGGCGCGCGGGCCTCCTTCGCTCTCCTGACGCTTCTTCAGTTCTTGCGCGCGTGATGCGGCCGCCTCGGTCGAGGCTCGCTCGTCGCGCGCGTTCCTGCAATGAATTCGTCGGCACACGCACCCGTGCCGAAGAGAGCTTTTTCAATGATCCACACACCCCATCCAACAAGGCGATTCCTGCTGCTGTCCGCCGGCAGCCTCGCCGCGCTCACAACCCTCGCAGCCTGCGACAAGGTGCTGCCCGCCAGCTTCAACGGCGTCGACATCACCGGCGCCAGATACGCGCAGGATTTCCGTTTGACCGACGCGGACGGCCATGAACGCACGCTGGCCGACTACAAGGGCAAGGCGGTGATGATGTTCTTCGGCTTTACCCAGTGCCCCGACGTGTGCCCCACAGCACTCGTGCGCGCGGCAGAGATCAAGCGGCTGCTCGGCGCCGACGGCGAGCGCCTTCAGGTGATCTTCGTCACCGTCGACCCCGAGCGCGATCTGCCCGTCGTGCTCAAGGCCTACACGCAGGCCTTCGACCCCAGCTTCATAGGCCTCTATGGCGACATGCAGCGAACCAGCGAGACCGCGAAAGACTTCAAGGTGTTCTACAAGAAAGTGCCCACGGGCTCCTCGTACACCATGGACCACTCGGCCTTCAGCTACGTGTTCGACCCGAAGGGAAAGATCCGCCTCGTGCTGCGCCACGAACAGAGCGCGGAAGAATGCGCGCAAGACCTCCGCCAGATTCTTCAGACCGCATCCGCCTGACTTCCATCGTTTCAACCTCAGGAGATTTCATCCATGAAAAACCCCATCGCACACACCCTCCTCATCGCCATCGCCACATTGCTCGCCGCACACGCGCACGCCCAGGTCACCATCAAGGACGCGTGGGTGCGCGCCACCGTGCCGCAGCAGAAGGCCACCGGCGCGTTCATGCAGCTCAGCGCTGCGAAAGACACCAAACTGGTCTCGGCCAGCTCGCCCGTCACGCCCATCGTTGAGGTGCACGAAATGGCCATGCAGGACAACGTGATGCGCATGCGCCAGATCCCTGCGCTCGACCTGCCCGCCGGCAAGACCGTCGAGCTCAAGCCCGGCGGCTATCACGTGATGCTGCTCGACCTCAAGCAGCAGGTGAAGGAAGGCGACACCGTGCCGCTCACGCTGGTTTTCGAAGGCAAGGACGGCAAGCGCGAATCGGTCGAGGTGAAGGCGCCGGTGCGGGCGCTCAATGCCTCTGCGCAACCCGCGGGGCACGGTAGCCACAAGCACTGAGGAGCGAACGCGTCGAGGGTCGGCCGCGCCAACGCAGCCGATCCTGAAACCCCAGAACCCGGCCAGAGGAAATACCCTGTTTCGGTGATGGCGCTCGACCGGCCGTCCTACAAGAATTGTTGACAAATATTCACAATTCACACCCTTCTCGACCAACACCCTCGCGGGCTGGATTGGTCCGGGGCGCATGAGTTGTCCAGGAAGTCGGGGGCGTTCTTGCTGCCCCTGCTTTGGCTGGACGGCATGACGCGGCATGAGGGCCGAGGGATACGTAGACAGGGGATCTTCGGTGCCGCTCAGTTACCTTCTTCATTTGGAGCATGCTCGCCTGCCAATGCACGTGACGGACGCGCAGGACGTGCGACGCGTTTCCGTCCTGAAAGCAACCGGCCTGATCGAAGCCGCCATCGACCCGGCTTTCGACACCGGGGGCAGCTACAGGCTGGCGCAGGCGGCGCTGGTGGTCTGCATCACCGACGAGGGGCACGCCGAGATCGACAACCTGCGCGGTCGCAACGCCAGCAACACCGACGCACCACCGAAGCCGGCACGCACGGGCATCGAACCGCTGCACTACCTGCGCATGATCGAACGTTCGACATTCCCGCTTCGCGTGGACGACGCGCAGGAGATCAACTGCATCGAGGCGCTGAAGCAGGCCGGGTTCGTCGATGCCGCGATCAGCCCGGTGCTGGCGTGGAAGGAGAGCCGCGAGCCGCAGGAGCTGGCGGTGATCCGGCGTATCACGCCGTTCGGGCGGGCTCAGCTGGCGCGGGGCACCAGCTAGTTTCGCGGTGTCCAGTTTGCGGAGGGGGTCGATGCCGACTGCCCCTCCTGTTTGTATACATACGCGCCCACCCTATGCCTTTCGGCCTCCCCCATCGAAGGGCTGCCTATTCAACAGGCAACGTGATGGGAAGCCACGCCAATCCTCGCTTCGCCTCTGCGCCTCCACCCACAACTCACAGAGTTGTCCACAGAAAAATCTAACAAGTCATCAAACCGTCAAACAGATGTCGTCGCAACGTAACCTTTGAACTGCTCGCGCAGCTTGGTCTTCAGCAGCTTGCCGGTGGCTGTATGCGGCAGCGTGTCGACGAAGACCACGTCTTCCGGTAGCCACCACTTCACGACGCGCTGCGCGAGGAAAGTGAGCAGTTCCTCGCGAGTGACTTCGGCGCCAGCACGCTTCACCACGATGAGCAGCGGACGCTCCTGCCACTTCGGATGCGCGATGCCGATCACCGCCGCTTCGGCCACGGCCGGGTGCATGCTCGCGGCGTTCTCCAGGTCGATGGAAGAAATCCATTCGCCACCCGACTTGATGACGTCCTTCGCGCGATCGACCAGTTGCACGTAGCCGTCTTCGTCGATGTTGGCGACGTCGCCGGTCGGAAAGAAACCTTCGGCGTCGAGCACCGGGCCGCCCTCGCTCTTGAAGTAGCCGCTCGCAATCCATGGGCCGCGCACGTGCAGATGGCCGAAGGCCTTGCCGTCGTGCGGCAGGCGCTGGCCGTCCTCGCCGACGATCTTCAGCTCCACGCCCCACACGCCGCGGCCCTGGCGCATCTTCACGCGCATCTGTTCTTCTTTCGGCATCGACAGGTGCTTGGGCAGCAGGTTGCCGATCACGCCGATGGGGCTGGTCTCGGTCATGCCCCAGCCCTGCACGAAGTCGGCGCCGAAGTCGCGCTCGAAGCGTTCGATCATGCTGCGCGGCGTGGCCGCGCCACCCACGCCGATGCGCTTGAGGCCAATGGCGCGCGTGTCGATTTCGGGGTGCGCGTCGAAGTACTGGAACAGCATGAGCCAGATGGTCGGCACGGCCTGCGAGAAGCCGACCTTCTCGTCGCGCATCAGCTCGTACAGGCTCTGGCCGTCCATGTGCGGGCCGGGCATGACCAGCTTCGCGCCGGCCATCGCCGCCGCATACGGCATGCCCCAGGCGTTGGCGTGGAACATGGGCACCGCGAGCAGCAGCGTCATCTGCGAATTGACGCCGAAGGTGTCGGGCGCGCATTCCATCAGCGAGTGCAGCACGGTCGAGCGGTGCGAATACAGCACGCCCTTCGGGTTGCCGGTGGTGCCCGAGGTGTAGCAAAGCGACGAGGCAGTGCGCTCGTCGAACTCGGGCCAGGCGTAGCTCTCGCTCTGCGCGCCGATGAGCTCGTCGTAGCACAGCAGGTTGGGCACGTCGATGGCGGGCATGTGGGCGCGATCGGTCATCGCGATGAAGGCGCGCACCGACTTCAGGCCGGGCGCGAGCTTCTCGACCAGCGGAGCGAAGTTGGCATCGAAGAACAGCACCTTGTCTTCGGCGTGGTTGACGATGTAGTCGACCTGCTCCGGAAAGAGCCGCGGGTTCACCGTGTGCAGCACCGCGCCAGAACCCGACACGCCGAAGTACAGCGCCAGGTGGCGATAAGTGTTCCACGCGAGCGTGCCCACGCGGTCGCCGGGTTCGATGCCCAGCGTCGTCAGCGCGTTGGCCACCTGCTTGGCGCGGCGCTGTATCTCCGCGTAGTTGGTGCGATGCACCGGCCCCTCCACCGTGCGACCCACGACTTCGGCATGCGGGTGGAAGGTGGCTGCGTGATCGATGAGCGACGAGATCAGCAGCGGGCGGTCTTGCATCAATCCGAACATGTTTTGTCTCCTGTACGCTGGGGCGATGCTAGGCAGCTGCCACTCAGCGCCGCATCGTCGGAACGGACGATTGAGGTCGCTCGAGGGTTGCCCCTAGCATGGCCTTTCAAGAGGACTTTTGCATGAACGTTCAGGACGCCATCGCCACCCGCCGCTCGGTGCGCAACTTTCTCGACACGCCGGTGCCCGGCGACGTCATCCGCCGCGTCGTCGAGCAGGCGCTGCGCGCGCCTTCGGGCGGCAACCTGCAGCCATGGCATCTGCATGTGGTGGGCGGAGAAAAACTCGCCGAGCTCAAGGCGATCATGCGCACGCGCGTGCAGGAGGCGCCCACCGGCGAAGGCAGCGAGTACGACATCTACCCGCGCGAGCTTGCAGCGCCGTATCGCGACCGCCGCTTCGCCGTGGGCGAGGCAATGTATGCGCGCCTGGGCATTCCGCGCGAAGACAAGGCCGCGCGCCGCGAATGGTTTGCGCGCAACTACCAGTTCTTCGGCGCGCCGCTCGCGCTGTTCTGCAGCGTCGACCGCCGCATGGGCCCTCCGCAGTGGTCCGACCTGGGGATGATGCTGCAGAACGTGATGCTGCTGCTGCGCGGCGAAGGGCTCGACAGCTGCCCGCAGGAGTGCTGGGCGATCTACCCGCAGACCATCGGCCAGTTCATCGCCCTGCCGCCCGAACGCATGCTGTTCACGGGCATGTCCATCGGCTATGCCGACCGCAGCCGCCCGCTCGATGCGCTGGTGACCGAGCGCGCACCGCTGGCCGACGTGGCCGAGTTCGTCGGCATCTGAGTCCACCGGAGGGAACGGATCGTGCTTGATGATGCGGCATGCTCATCGCACAGATCTCCGACCCCCACATCCGCCCCGCCGGCCAGCTCTACCAGGGCGTGGCCGACTCGAACCGCATGTTCGAGGAAGCCATCGACCACCTGCACGGGCTCGACCGCAAGCCCGACCTGGTGCTGCTGACCGGCGACCTCGTCGACGAAGGCAAGCCCGATGAATACGCACAGGTGCGGCACCTGCTCGCGAAGCTGACGTTTCCGTACCTCGTGATTCCCGGCAACCACGATCACCGCGAGAACTTTCGTGCAGCCTTCGCGGACCACGCGTACCTGCCGGCCGAAGGCGCGCTGCACTACTGCATCGACGACCATGCGGTGCGCATCGTGGCGCTGGACTCGTGCATTCCCGGGCTTCACCATGGCGGCATCGATGCGCAAGGATTGGAGTGGCTGCAGCGCACGCTCGAAACCGACCGAATCAAGCCGACGCTGCTGATGCTGCATCACCCGCCCTTCATGAGCGGCATTCCCTACATGGATACGTACCGCTACATGGACACGGCGCCGCTAGAAGCCATCGTGCGCAGCGCCTCCAACATCGAGCTGGTGCTGTGCGGCCACGTGCACCGCACCATGCTGCGGCGCTGGGCAGGCACGGTCGTGTGTTCATGCCCGAGCAGCACGACCGAGATCGCGCTGCAGCTGGCCGCCGATGCGGCGCCGGCCTCCTTCATGGGCCGGCCCGGCTGCATGCTGCACCTGTGGAACGAAGCGCACGGCATGGTGAGCCATGTGAGCCACATCGGGAAGATGCAAGGGCCTTATCCGTTTGCGTGAGGCTGAAGCTCAGCATCTCTTCAGGCAGAGCGGACAGAATCCGGCAAATCGACAAGGAGACGTGATGCAAAAGCAGCCCTACTGGTTTCCCGCCAAGCGCTACGGCTGGGGCTGGGGCCTGCCCAACTGCTGGCAAGGCTGGGCGGTGATGGCCGTGTACGGCCTGCTGGTGGTGACGGCTGTGTTGTCCATCCGCCCCGAACGGGAACCCCTGCTGTTCTTCGCGGCCCTCATGGTCCTGACCATCGCGCTTGTCGCCGTCTGCTGGATCAAGGGCGAGCCGCCGCGCTGGCGCTGGGGCGAAAAGTAGTCGACGGCCATCCAGTCATGCCACAGGAACGCACCCTTCTCTACACCGGACACGAGTTCACGGTCGAGCACGTGCGCTCCCACGCGCACCAGGGGCCTGACTGGAGCAGCCCCTACACGCTGGAATCGCGGCGCATCATCTTCCCGGTGGGCCGTACGGTGCTCGATGTACGCACCGGCAACGGCACCTGGCTGGTCGACGGGCTCACCGCCATGCAGTTCTGCGACGCCATGGTCTATCAGTTGCGGCCGGTGGCACACGCGGCCCGACACAGCATGGTCGTGAGCCGACACCGGCCGTCTCGCACCGATGCGGCACCGGTGTTCTGCCTGCTTTCACCACGGTCGCTGTACCGGGTTCACGCGGCACAGCGACAACTGCGTGCAGGCGATGCAGGTGCGGATGCCATCGCTTCACTGGTCGATGAACTCGGCACGTCGCGCCGGCAGTTGCCGCTGACGGGCGCGGTCATGCGCGCGAAACGGCTGCTCGCGGAAACCGCCGACCGGGAGGTGAAGCTCCCTATGCACGAAGTCGCCGACGCGGTCTCGCGCTCGCCATTCCATCTGGCACGCAGCTTCCGGCAGCAGACTGGCCTGAGCCTGCATCAGTACCGCCAGCACCTGCGGCTCGCAGCAGCCATGGAGCGACTCGTCGATGGCGACAGCGACCTCGCGGGCATCGCGCACGACCTCGGCTATTGCAGCCAGAGCCACCTGGGCGCAGTGTTCCGCCGCGAAGTGGGCGTGACGCTGGGCGAAGCCCGCCGCGTGCTGGCCGGCAGCGCACGAATTTGATAGCCGTCGCGCGGCGCGGTCGCGAGACTCGCCGCGATGATGGATCGCAACCTTTCTGCAGGCCTGCTCGCCGCGCTGGCCGCAGCCTTCATCGGCAGCGCCTGGCAACTCGTCTCGCGCCACGGCGTGACCACCACGCTCGGGCCGATGGAGCTGGCGCTGATGCGCTACGGCATTCCCGCACTGCTGCTCTCGCCGCTGTGGTTCGGCCGCAAGCGCATCGCGCCGAAAGCCTCGCCGTTGATGCTCGCGCTGCTCGTCATCGGCGGCGGCCTGCCCTTCGGGCTGCTGGTGCTGGCCGGCGCGCAATGGGCGTCTGCGAGCCACATGGGCATCTTCATGGCGGGCAGCCTGCCGCTCTTCACCGCCATTGGCGCGTGGCTTCACAAGGGGCAGAAGGTCGAGGGCCTCAGGCTTGTCGGGCTGGCCTGCATTGCCATCGGCATGGCACTGTTCGCTGCGGGGAGCTTTCGCGGCGGCTCGCTCGACTGGCGCGGCGATCTGCTCTTTCTTGCGGCGGCCATGCTGTGGGCCGTGCATTCGCTCGCGTTCGCGCACTGCGGGCTCACGCCGTGGCAAGGCGCGGCGTTCGTGAACGGGTGGTCGGCGCTGATGCTGTTGCCTGTGATATCGATCGCCGGCGCACCGCGGCGGCTGCTCAGCGCGCCATGGCCCGATGTCGCGCTGCAGGCCACGACGCAAGGTGTGGGTGCAGGAGTGCTTGGGCTGGTGGTCTATATGGTGGCCGTCGCACGGCTCGGCGCGCCGCGCGCATCGCTGTCGGCGGCGCTGGTGCCGGTGCTGACCACGCTGGGCGCGGCAGCCTGGATGAATGAGCCTGTGACCGGTGCGGTGCTACTGGCCCTGGCGCTGGTGGTGCCCGGGATCGTGCTGGCGAGCGGTGCAGTGCGATGGCGCGCAAAGAAGGCAACGCAGCCATCTGCATAGACCGAGGCTTCAGGCAGCGCGGGCAGAATGCGGCAGATCGCCAGGGATGTCCGCGCAAATGAAAAAACTCGTCTTCCTCGCCGCCTCACTCATCTTCGCCGCCGCATCCTGCTGGGCACAGGAGCACAGCACCGTTCGCGTGCCCACCCCCTTCGTCGAAGGCAGCGCGCCCGTCACGCTGGAAATGGTGATCTACAGGCCCGAAGGCGCCGGTCCCTTTCCGACGGTGGTGTTCAACCATGGCTCCACGGGCATCGGCAACAACCCGGCTCTCTTCAAGGACACGTGGGCGCCCGAGCGCCTCGCCAGATGGTTCACGCAGCGCGGCTGGCTGGTGGCGTTCCCCCAACGGCGCGGGCGCGGCCAGTCGGACGGGCTGTATGACGAAGGCTTCACCCCGAAACGCGAGCACTACAGCTGCGATCCAGTCCTGTCGCTGGCCGGCTTCGACCACGCACTCGCAGATATCGACGCCGCCGTCGCATGGCTGCAGAAGAACCCCGACGTCGACACGAAGCGCATGGAGATCGCCGGCTACTCACGCGGAGGCATCCTCGCGATCGCGTATGCGGGCACCCGCCCCGGCGTGTTCCAGGGAGTCATCAACTTCGTCGGCGGCTGGATGAGCGACCAGTGCCCCGACAACACCGCGGATGCGATCAACCCCGTGAGCTTCAGGCGCGGCGCCGCGTTTCCCCGCCCCACGCTCTGGCTGTACGGCGAGAAGGACAGCTTCTATGCCGTTGCGCACAGCCGGAAGAACTTCGAAGCCTTTACCACCGCGGGCGGCAAGGGCACCTTCGAGACCTTTGCGCTGGAGCCCGGGGTGAACGGG
Organism: Variovorax sp. GW821-FHT09D05; assembly: GCF_059416325.1. Classification (NCBI taxonomy): domain Bacteria; kingdom Pseudomonadati; phylum Pseudomonadota; class Betaproteobacteria; order Burkholderiales; family Comamonadaceae; genus Variovorax; species Variovorax sp. GW821-FHT09D05. The sequence continues at coordinate 302,312 of NZ_JBWKOZ010000008.1, forward strand.
CACATGCTGGTCGCACAGCAGGGGCTGTGGGGTCCGACTGTCGAGGCTTATCTGGCGAGGTGATCCGCCATGCGACTGATCCTCATCGAAGGCCTGCCCGGGGCTGGCGCATCTCTGCGATGCCCGTGGTCAAGATCACCGCGGAACCCGGCCATGAGAACCGCGTGTTGACCGAAGCCGTTAGCGCAATCTCGCCAACGTCGTGGGCGGCGCGCGAGCGGGTCGCTCGCCAACTGAAAGCCCTCGAATGAATTCCAGTGCATCGACAACGCTCGAAGGCCTGCGGCCCCTGATGGAAGCTGCTGGCATCCCCGGCGTGTCGATGGCTGTTCTGCGCCACGGCAAGGTAGACGCACTGGCCGCGCTCGGCGTCAGAGACACGCTGAGCAACGAGCCGGTGAACACGCAGACGGTGTTCCAGGCCGCCTCGCTCACGAAACCGATGGTGGCCTACGCGGCGCTCCAGTTGGTGGATACCGGCGCGCTGGCGCTCGATGAATCGCTGGCGCATTTCGTTCCGGCCGTACTGCCGGGCGATGCCGCATTCGCGGCCATCACCGCGCGCCACCTGCTCACGCACACCTGCGGCCTGCCCAACCTGCGGTCAAAGAACCAGCCGCTGCAAATGCACTTCCAGCCCGGCGCGTGGTTCAGCTACTCCAGCGTCGGCTTCGGCTATCTGCAGACCGTCATGGCAGCGATCACCGGCGAGCCGCTGGAGGCGACGATGCAGCGGCTGGTGTTCGAGCCGCTGGGCATGCAGTCGTCGAGCCTCGAACAGCAGGCACGCTACCAGGACAACTTCGCGATGCCGCACGAAGGCGAGACGCGCGTGGATGTGCCGTCGTACACGGCCAGCGCTTCCTTTTCGCTGCAGACGACGGCAGCCGACTACGGCGCCTTTCTCGGCGCTGTGCTGCGCGGCGAACGGCTGAAGGAGGCCACGCACCGCGCGTGGCTGGCCTGCCATGTGCATGTACCGAAAGAGGATGCGGAGCGCCTGCACAGCCCGCCCACGGCGGCAGAACTGGAGTCCGACGTCGGCTGGGGCCTCGGCTGGGGGCTGGAGCCGAACCACGGCACCTTCTTCCAGTGGGGAAAGATGGACGGTACCCGTGCATTCACGATGGGCAGCGTGGCCGAGCAATCGGCGGTCGTGCTGTTCACCAACAGCAACAAGGGGCTGCGGCTGATGCGCGAGGCCGCTGCGTGTGCCCTGCCCGGTGCGCATCCGGCCATCCGGTGGCTCGACGCATGCGTGTCCGAATGACCCGCTGAATCAGGCAGCCGCAATCACCTGATCCCGCCCCATCGCCTTCGCGCGATACAGCGCCGCATCAGCCAGCGCCAGCACGTCGTCGACGCCAATGCTGCCCGTGCCACTCTCGCTGGCCGCCACGCCGATGCTCACCGCCATCGAGCCGACGGCAGCCATCGGCGAATCGGCCGGGAACGGTTCGTCGATGTTCTGCTTGAGGCGCGCGGCGATGTCCATCGCCTCGGCCTTGCCCACGTCGGGCAGCAGCACCACGAATTCTTCGCCGCCGTAACGCCCGAGCAGGCCCTTGTCGCCGATGGCGCGCTGCATGCGGCCGACGGCCTCGCGCAGCACCGCGTCGCCCATCTGGTGGCCGAAGCGGTCGTTGATGTCCTTGAAGTGGTCCAGGTCCACCATCAGCAGCGCCATGCGCCGGCGGCCCGAGGCGAACACGGCGCCGCAGGCGTCCAGCACCGCGCGCCGGTTGAGCGCGCCGGTGAGCGGGTCGCGCGTGGCCAGGTATTCGAACTCGGTGTGCACCCGGTCGGTGGCCATGAGGATGACGGCGATGGACAGCAGCAGCACGGTGAACGAGTACATGCTGATATAGAGCGACTGGATCCAGGTGCCGTCCATCAGGCTGCTGCCGGCCAGCCCCGCCACCACCGACAAGAAGCGCAGGCCGGCCACCAGCGCCTGCGCCAGCAGCAGCCCGATCATCAGCCGCTTGCCGAACACCCGGCCCTCGTGGCGCATGTACAGCTGGGCGTGGAAGAAGAACAGCGCCGACACCGCCAGGGTAATGAGCAGCAAGCGAGTCTCGAAGTCGGGCTTCACACTGCTGAACCAGAACATGGCCAGCGCCAGGCAGCCGTTCAGCACCGTCCAGCCCCGGGTGTCGCGGCGCCCGAGCAGGAACTTCTGGCTGCCCGCGTAGTACAGGATGCAGGCCTGGTACAGCACGAAGTTGGCAACGACGATCGTGAGGAAGTCCGGAAAGAAGCCGCGCGCCGCAAACAGCATGGTGCTCACGAACGCCATGAGCGGCGCCTGGGACCACTCGTCCAGCCCCTGGATGGTGGCCGGATAGCTGCGCCGCATGAAGAACACCACCAGCGCCATCACAACGCCCATGAGCCCCGCAAGAATGATGACGGAGCGAGGATCGAGGATGGCTGGCAGGGCGCCCATGGAGCCCGATTATGTTGGCATCGCCGATCCGGGCGCTCCGCAGCGCGGGCGCGCCGCGCTCAGAGCCGCTCGACGATGGTCACGTTGGCCATGCCGCCGCCTTCGCACATGGTCTGCAGGCCGTAGCGCTTGCCGCGCTGGCCGAGCGCGTGGACCAGCGTGGTCATCAGCTTGGTGCCCGAGGCGCCCAGCGGATGGCCCAGCGCGATCGCGCCGCCGTTCACGTTCAGCCGGGCCGGGTCGGCGCCCAGCGCCTGCAGCCAGGCCAGCGGCACCGGTGCGAAGGCCTCGTTGACTTCGTACAGGTCGATGTCCTCGATCTTCATGCCCGCCTTCTTCAGCGCGCGCTGCGTGGCGGGCAGCGGTGCCTCCAGCATGATCACCGGGTCGTGCCCCATCACGCTCATGTGGTGGATGCGCGCAAGCGGCTTCACGCCCAGCGTCTTCAGGCCGCGCTCGTTCACCACCATCAGGCCGCTCGCGCCGTCGCAGATCTGGCTGGCGGTGGCGGCGGTGCAGCGCCCGCCTTCGGCAATGAGCTTGACGGCCGCGATGCTCTCCAGCGTGGCGTCGTAGCGGATGCCCTCGTCGGTGGTGTGCAGCTCGCCGGGCTCGGTGCCGTCGGCCATGCGCACCGCAATCGGCACGATCTCGCGCTCGAAGAGGCCGGCCTGGGTGGCGGCAATGGCGCGCCTGTGGCTTTCCAGCGCATAGCGGTCGAGCTCGTCTTTCTCGATGCCGTAGTTCCTGGCGATCATCTCGGCGCCGGTGAACTGGCTGAACTGGATGTCGGGGTAGCGTTGCGCCATGAGCGGGCTCACGTAAAAGCCCAGCCCGTTCTTCAGCGGCAGCGTGCTGGGCATGCCCATCGGCACGCGCGTCATGCTTTCCACGCCGGCGGCGATGACGATGTCCATGCTGCCCGACATCACGGCCTGCGCCGCGAAATGCAGCGCCTGCTGCGACGAGCCGCACTGCCGGTCGACCGAAGTGGCCGGCACAGATTCAGGCAGCTTCGACGCCAGCACCGCGTTGCGCGCGATGTTGGAAGACTGCTCGCCGGCCTGGTCGACGCAGCCCATGATGACGTCTTCGACCAGTGCCGGGTCGGCGTCGGTGCGCTCCACCAGGGCGTTGAGCACCTGCGCGGCGAGGTCGGCCGGGTGCCAGCCGGCAAGGCGGCCGTTGCGGCGGCCTCCGGCGGTACGTGCGGCGGCGACGATGAATGCTTCGGGCATGGGGGATTCTCCGGCTGGGTCTGGGGTTTGGAGAATTGTTGGCCCCGTGCCGCGGCGCAGCGTCGTCGGAACGGACGATTTTGGACTCCCGCTTTCCGTCCTCTACTTCGCGGGGAGTGACGCCGAGGTCGGAATCCAGACCTCGACGGTGCGATTGCTCGGCTTGAGTCGGGGGGACAGCTGCTCCACGAGCCAATTGGGATAGCCCACCTCGCGAAGCAGCGCGTAGGCACAACCGATCGACGCCTTGTCGTGATAGCGCACCGTGGGCTGGCTCACCTGCCTCGGCGGCGGGAGGTTGTTCTTGCGCGCCGACTCCGTGACGTCTTCGATCGGCGGCACGCTGGCGCCTATTTGCTGCCAACGCTCACGATAGGTACGTACGCTGTCTCTCTGGCTGCCGTCGTAAATCTGGATGTAGACCCTCTCGCCCTTGCAGGACTCGCTCCTCGCGGCCTCGCTGCGAGGCGTCGCAGCGGGAGCGACTGGCGCTGGTGGTGCAACAGAAGGCGACGATGCGGCAGATGCGGGCGACGACGCAGCTGGTGCTGGTGGAATCGCGGCAGGAGAAACCGCCGGCGGCGGGGTCCCGGCTGGCGTCGCCTCTATCTTGGGGCACGCGCGTCGCGCGCCAAGGTCGTTCGACTCCGACGCTCCTGCATCCTTCCCGGACAGCGAAGCGCTTTGATCGTCGGCCTCTCCGTAATCAGCCAGATACCGATTGCGGGCTTTAAGCAATTCGGCGCGGAATGGACTGCAAAGGTGCATGCCATCGAGCGGCGCCACGGCCGAATAGTCATAGCCCCAATAGCGCGGCAGCGGCTCCTTGGAGGTCTTGCCCGGCTCCTGCTTGAGGCAGACGGCAAGCCTGCTCTGCGCCTCCGGATGCTCTGCCTCCACAAGCCCCTTGCAAGCGCGAGAAAAGACATAGGGCACCACCTTGCGGCACTCGCTGAGGGTGTCGGCGTAGATGCGCCTGGCCAGCTCGGAGCGCTTGAACCAGTCCACCTCGCCGGCCGGGCACAGCGTATCCGCAGTCTTGAGAAGCTCGCTGGCCAGCGCCTCGAGCTGGGGGGCGACCTGCGTCGGCCTGGCATTCGCAGGAAGAGCCGCAGGCAGCTTGCTCCAGAGATCGCTCAGTTCATCGAGCGCCTTGCGCTCCCTGTCCACGCGGCTGGCGCTCCCCACCTTCACGCTGTCGATCGCCTGCCAGGCGGACACCCCCAGCGTCGCCGCCGCGCCCAGCCCGATCGACGCACCCACCGCCGTTGCGCCCACGCTGCCGATGATGCGTCCGCGTGCCGCTTTTTCGTCGCCGTTCAGCGCAGCGCCCGACAGAGCCACCGAGCAGTCGTCCGGCACGAAATGCGCCGGCTCGTTCTTGACGCAGTCCGCGCGCAGAGCCTCGATGAATGCCGGGCTCAGGTCCTGCGCCAGGACCTGCCCGAGCCGGAAGTAGCTCTCCCATTGCGCTTCCGAGAAGAACTGGTCGGCGGTCGTTTCCTGGGGAAAGGTTGGAGCCGCCCGCTTGAAGTTCTGAAGATCGATGGGCAGGCCCTTGCACATGTTCGGCTTGACGATCAGCAGGATTCCGCGCTCCCGCTTCAGCTTCGGCCCCACCTCCACAACCCCGTCCCTGTCGGAGTAATTGATCCGGGCCACCGCCAAACAGGCATTGCTCGCGTTCGAGGCCAGCTCCTGCAGCGAGCCGAATGCGTGCAGCGCACCGTAGAAGCCCGAGGGCTCCGACGCCAGCCCGCGCGGGACCTCGCCCGGCAATGCCCGCCGGGGCCGCAGGAACTCGATGTCGGCCTGCAAGTCGATGCGCGCCTTGCGCACCAGGTTTTCGACATCGCCGAAGGTGTAGTCGGGGTCGGCTCCGCAATCCACCACGACGATGACTTCCGCGCGTTCCGAGAGCAACGCGTAGGCGCCGGTGTTCTCGAAATGCCCGCCATCGGTCATGAACCAGTCGCGGCCTTCCTTGCCCTCGAAGATCGCCAGCGTCTCGCGCATCAGGCCCCACGACTTGGTCAGGAAATCCGACCAATGCTTCTTGTCTTTCTCCGGCTGGCGCCACCAGTAGCCCAGCCGCACGCCCGCGAACACGAGCAGTGCAGCCACCCCGCCGCGCGTGAGCTTGCCCAGGCCCGGTGCCACGGCGGCACCCGACACCGCCATCCAGCTGCCGAGCGTCATCGGCGTGTCGCTGCCTTTCAGCTCTTTCCACTCTTCCTGCCCCACCCGCATGAAGCCGCCCGATGCCACGGTCAACGACAGGCCACGGCGGTCCTGGTTGAAGAGCTGCCCCCTCGGGTCCTTGGTCTGGTTGAGGCACACATTGAGCAGGTGGACCGGTCCTCCAGGGGCCTGTGGCTTGTAGTGCGCAAGGTCGGCGTCATCGTCCGCAACGATCGTGTTGACCGAAGCGGTGTCCAGGTTTGGCGGGAACACGGCCGGCACGGAGTCCAACGCCCCCAGAACCCCGTACGCGCCCTGCGCCGAAGGTTGGCCGAAACGCTGCGCGTTGGCCGCGCCCAGATAGCTGCGGATCAGCCGTGCCCGGTAGAAGGCATGCAGCGACGAGAGGTTCAGGAACGCCGGCGTCTTGCCCGTGCACCAGAGATAGCTCACGACCGGCACCAGCAGCAGCCCCCAGATGCGCCATGCATCGGAAAAAGCCAGGTCCTGGCGCGGCACGAACAGCCCGCCCAGCACGGCCTTGTACACCAGCGACACCCACCACGCGAACAGCAGGAAGGCCAGCAAATAGCCCAGCAGATGCGCAATGGCCATGAGGGCCTTCGACGTCGACCGCCCCGGCACCAGGTTCGACGCCAGCGGCAGCACCGCACGCAACACTGCCGCTGCCATCGCGAGATAAATGCCCGCACTCGCCAGCCCGATCTGCTGGAACGCCACATGCCATGCGAGCCGATCGGCCAGACCGATCGCCAGCACGACGATCAGCACGCGAAAACTGAAGGCGAGCTTGTTCGTCAGGAGGTTGCGCGCCTTGTCGGACTGCGGCTGGTGCGTGCCGCGGTCTTCGGACTCCGTCAACACGCCATCCGCCAGGCGCACGGCAAAGAACCAGACGGCGATCAGCACGCCGAAACCGCTCCAGAGAAAGTTCCTGAGATCGTCGCCGGTCTCGCTGCGGACATCTCCGAATGTCAGGCCCAGCCCGAGCAGCAGGGCACTCGCGACCAGCACGCCCAGGCAGATCCTCCAGACGCCGCCTTGCTGGCGCGTGGCCTCCACCCACGGCACGGCCCAATAAGCCGACGCATGGACCAGCACGAACACTCCGACCACCGGCAGCGCCAGCCAGACCACCGGGGTCCACGACGGCAGCCACTCGGCCAGCCACTGGAAGTAGCCCGCGATGCCGGGCAGGTACCCCACTTCCGCCATGCCCCACCAGGCCACCAGATTCAGCGCTGCAAGCGCGAGCCCCGCCAGCACGGACACCAGGCCCAGCTCCACGTGCACGCCGAGCAGGTTGCGCAGGTACAGCGCCACCGCGAAGGTGCGGTCGAGCGGCCCGCGCGGAATCAGGTAGCGACCGTTGGCGCGCAGCCACCAGATGAACCAGCTCGATCCGGCCTTGCCGACTTCGTCCTGGATGCGATCGAGATCCGCGCGATTGCGCGCCCTGCTGAAGAGCCGCCCGAGCATGGAGGCTGCATAGCCGCCGCCCGACACCGAGGACATCAGGTCGAAGCGCAGCAGCGCCCCTCGCCGCGCGAGCGCGCTGAAGACGCCGAGGCAGAAAGTTGCGCTGCGGATGCCACCACCCGAAAGCGCAAGCCCCCACTTCCGGGTCGAACCCGTCAAGGCGGGATCGCCCAGCGCGTCGCGTCGCCTGGTCACCTCTTCGTCGATAGCGCTCATCGAATTCCCCTCCAGTGGCACCTGGTACGGCCGATGCATCGCCCGGCCATGCTGCCTCTGGCTGCGAATTCAATCGGAAGGTGCGCGCCTGCACATCCCCCATAAGAGGTATGTCCGTGCGCGAGCGTGCGGAGGGTCGAACCGCTCAGCGCGGCGCCATGCGGATAGCGCCGTCGAGCCTCACGCTTTCGCCGTTGAAATACCCGTTGGTGATCATCAGCTCCGCCAGCGTCGCGTATTCCGCCGGGTTGCCCAGCCGCTTCGGAAACGGCACCGACGCCGCCAGTGCGGCCTTCACGTTGTCGGGCGCGCCCTGCAGCAGCGGCGTGTCGAAGATGCCCGGCAGGATGGTGTTCACGCGGATGCCCTCGCTCATGAGGTCGCGCGCGATCGGCAGCGTCATGCCGACGATGCCGGCCTTCGATGCGGTGTAGGCGGCCTGGCCCATCTGGCCGTCCTGCGCGGCCACCGAGGCGGTGTTGACGATGGCGCCGCGCTCGCCGTCCTGCAGCATGTCGAGCGTGAGCATGCCGGCCGCCGACTTGGCAATGCAGCGGAAGGTGCCGACCAGGTTGATCTGGATGATGCGGTCGAAATTCGCGAGCGGAAAGTGCTTGATCTCGCCGGTGGCCTTGTCGCGGCTCGCGGTCTTCACCGCATTGCCGGTGCCGGCGCAGTTGACGAGCACGCGCTCCTGCCCGTGCGCCGCGCGCGCTTTGGCGAACGCCGCATCGACCTGTTCTTCGGATGTGACGTCGACCTTGCAGAAGACGCCGCCCAGCTCTTTGGCCAAGGCTTCGCCCTGCTCGGCGTTGAGATCGAACAGCGCGACCTTCACGCCGTGGCTGGCAAGGCGGCGCGCGGTGGCGGCGCCGAGCCCCGAGGCGCCGCCGGTGACGACGGCTGCAATGCTGGAATCGAGTTGCATCTGCTGGTGTCCTTGAGGTGTCTTGACGGGTTTGTCCACAGCCAGTTTAGGAAGCAGAATCAGCCGCACACATCGTCGGAAACGACGGGATTTCAGCAGCACCGCATGCAGTCCCCCACACCCCGGATTCTCGAAACCAAGCTCAACCCCCCGGCCTTCGTCGCCACGCAGGTGCTGCGCACCGCGATCAGCGAGGAGATCGCCTCGGCAGCCGTGAAGCTGGTGCTCGTACGGGCGCCGGCCGGCTTCGGCAAGACGACGGCCATGGCGCAGATCCGCGAGCGCATGGAGGCGCAGGGCATTGCCACCGCGTGGCTCACGCTGGACCGCGCCGACAACGACGTCTCGCGCTTTCTCGCATGCCTGGCCGAGGCCGTGCAGCGCCTGGGTGTGGAAGAGCCGCTCGCCAATGCGCCCTTCGATGCCGTGGCTGCGCTGGCCGCCCACGACTCGCCCTTCACGCTGTTTCTCGACGACTTCGAAAGAGTGCAGGAGCCGGCCGTGCTGGGGCTGGTGCGCGAGATCATCGAGCACCTGCCGCGACGCGGGCAGATCGTGATCGGCTCGCGCAGCCTGCCCGACCTGGGCCTGGGGCGGCTGCGCGCGCGCGGCCAGCTGATGGAGATCGACACCGACCGCCTGCGCTTCAGCCTCGAAGAAACCAGCGCCTTCTTCAGCCTGCGCCAGGCGCAGGCAACCCAGGCGTTGCCGGCCGACATGCTGTCGCAGCTGTACCGCAAGACCGAAGGCTGGGTGGCCGCGATCTGGCTCGCGTCGATGGCGCTGGAGCGGCATGGCACCACGAGCGGTTTTGTCGAACGCTTTTCAGGCTCAGACCGCGCCGTGGCCGACTACCTGGCCGAAGACGTGCTCGCGCACCAGCCGCAGGAGATACGCGACTTCCTGCTGCGCACCAGCATCCTGCGGCAGCTCGATGCGTCGGTGTGCCAGGCGCTGTGCCCGCGCGTGGACTGCGCGGCCATCCTCGAACGGCTGGCCGCGTCGAACCTGTTCGTCACGCCGGTGAGCGGCGATGGCGACGCGTGGCGCTATCACAGCCTGTTTGCCGACTTCCTGCGCGCGCAGCTGGCGCGCGAGCAGCCCGGCGAGCTGGAGCGCCTGCACCTCGCGGCGGCGGGCTGGTACGAAGCGCATGACCGCCCCGTGCCCGCCATCGACCATGCCATCGAGGGAGGCGACCATCCGTATGCGCTGACCCTGCTCGACAGCTACGCGGCGCAGTTCCTCGAACAGGGCCGCATGCGCATGCTGGCGCGCTGGTTCTCGGCGATACCCGAGCATCAGCTGCGCGAACACCCGTTCCTGCAGCCCATCTCGCTGTGGGCCACCTGCTTCACCCATGGCCCGTGGGACGCGATGCGGCAGTTGGAGCAGTCGGGCTGCCTCGACAGCCCCATTGCCGAAGTGCGCGCCAGCGCCCACACGCTGGTGCCCCTGCTGCTGGCCATGCAGGACCGGCACGACGAGGCCTACGAGGCCGGCCGGCCGAGCCTGGCGCGCCTGCCGACCGGCCTGGCCTTTGCCGACAGCGTGCTGCTCAACGCCATGTCCCACATCCTGGCCGTGCGCGGCGACCAGCAGGAAGCGCGGCGCCTGCTCGACGTGGCTCGGCGCGAGCAGGGCAACAGCACCTTCAACCGCATGTATACCGAGTCGCTGGCCGGCCTGTTCGACCTGCACGAAGGCCGCCTGCGGCAGGCCACCGCGCGGCTGCGCATGGCGGTCGATTCGACGCATGCGGTGTCCTACAACCACAGCCACGGCAATGCATGGGCCGGCGTGCTGTACGCGGGCGCCGTGTACGAGACCAACCAGCTCGTGCAGGCCGAGCACCTGCTGAACGTGTACCTGCCGCTGGCGCGCGACGTGGGCCTGCCGGACCACATGATCCTGAGCCACGTGATGCGCTCTCGGCTCGCGTTCCATGCGGGCGACATCGACGCGGCGTTCCAGGCGCTGACCGAGCTCGAATACCTGGGCCACCACCGGCAGTTGCCGCGCGTGGTGGCGGGCGCCAAGCTGGAGCGCTCGCGCATGCTGCTGCTGCAGGGCAACGGGCCCGCATCGCACGACGAACTGCTGCGCGCGGACGACCCCGCGCTGTGGGAGCGCGAGCAGCGGCAACGCCTGCCGGCGCACGACCTCGACTATCTCGCGCTGGCCAAGGCACGCTGGGAGATCACCTTCGGCGACGCACGCAGCGCGCTGGGCGTGCTCGACGCGGAGCTGCATGCCGCGCTGGCCTCGGCCCGCAACCGGCGCGTGCTCAAGCTCAAGGTGCTGCGCGCGCTGGCGCTGCAGCGCGTGGGCGACGTGGCCGCCGCCGTCGACGAATTCGGCGAAGTGCTGCAGACGGCAAGCCAGGAAGGATTCATGCGGCTGATCCTCGACGAGGGGCCGGCCGTGGGAATGCTGGTGCATCGGTATGCGGCGGCGCAGCATGAGGGCGCGCGCAGCGGCAGCACCAACGACCCGATCCTGGCGGACCATCTGCAGCGGCTGCTGCACGCCGTGGGACCGTCGGCAACAGGCGAAGCGGAAGCGTCGACCGGCGACAACGCCATGAAGGAGCCGCTGACGCGCAAGGAAATCCGCGTGCTGCAGTTGCTGGCCGAGGGCTACTCGAACAACGCGATGGCGGAGAAGCTGTTCGTGTCGGACAGCACGGTGCGCACGCACCTGCGCAACATCAACATGAAGCTGGACGCGAAGAGCCGGACGCAGGCTGTGGCCATTGCACGCAGGCTCGGGGTGATCAGGTAGCAGCCTGCCCGGCCTCAATGTAGAACTTAGTGCTTCAACAGTGACTTCGGCTGTCACGATTACTACGGATTCCGGTGATACCCCGGCCGCCTCGCAATCCCTAGCATCCCTCTCAGGAACCGCGCCTTCCGAACGCTGCGGTACCGCAAGCAACAGAGAGCGACGCAAGCCGAAGCCACCATGCCCAAAGGTATTCCCAACCCCGCCGCCATGTATGGCATCTACCCTCGTGCCTGGGGCTTCGAGGTGTCGATCGTGCGCAATGGCACGCGCTACTACAAGCAGTTCGGCCGCGCCAGCTACGGCGGCGAGGAGCAGGCGCTGCTGCAGGCACAGAACTGGCGCGACGGCGTGGTGCGCAGCGTGCCGCCGGTGCCGCGGCGCACCCGGGCCGAGAAGCTGCGGATCAACAACACCACCGGCGTGTCCGGCGTCTTCTGCCAGGTCGCCTCGGGCGGCAGGGTGCGCGCCTGGGTCGCCAAGACCTATATCGGGCAGGACGAGATCCTGCGCACCGACTTTCCCGTGAACCTGGTGGGCGAGGCCGCGCAGGCGCTGGCCATCGAGGAGCGTGAGCGGCAGCTGGAGCGCATGGCCGGGCTGGCGAAGCTGCATCCGGCCGAGGAAACGATCCGCAAGAGCCCGCCGGCCACCCACTCCGAACTGCTGGCGCCCAAGCGCTCGAAGTCCGAGATCAGGCGCAGCACCAATTCCAGCGGCGTGAGCGGCGTGCATTTCAAGGCGCCCAACCCGGGCCACCCGGGCTACTGGCTCGCCATCACCTACACCGCGGGCAAGGGCAGCGTGAGCAAGGCCTTCTCCATCAAGGAGCACGGGCCAGAGAAGGCCAAGCTGCTGGCCATCGAGGAGCGCGAGCGCCAGCTCGAGCAGAAGCTGATGTCGAACACCGCCCCCGCCAACGACCCGCTCACCATTCCCTTCCGGCAGGGCGCCCAGCAAGGCGCTCGGCAGCACGGCCTGGCCACCGCCGAGGCAAGGCCGCAGCAGTGAAAGGGCCGGCGAAAACGCACGCCTCATCCCCGGCGCTGCGCCCCGCGTTGTCCCGGGCATGACCGCTTCCGCGGAATCGTCATGGCGCTTGGGCCAAAATAGCTGCGAAATGCGCGCGCCGATGAGCGACGAGCGAATCGGGGAGCCCATCAGACTCAGCAAAACTGAGTGCAAAAGCAGCAGCATCACGTCGAGAATGCCCAAAGGTATCCCCAACCCGGCAGCCATGTACGGCATCTACTCCAGGTCCTGGGGTTTCGAGGTTTCCATAGTTCGCAATGGCGTTCGCCATCACAGGCTGTTCGGCAAGGCCAGCTACGGCGGCGCGGAACAGGCCCTGCTCCACGCGCAGGACTGGCGCGACTTCATCGTGCGCAGCGTGCCGCCGCAGGCGCGCCGCGAGCGGGCCGAAAAACACCGCACCAACAACAGCACCGGCGTGACGGGCGTGTTCCACCATCTCGCGCCGGGCGGCCGTGTGCGGGCGTGGATGGCCAAGACCTACATCGCGCCCGACGAAATTCTTCGCACCGACTTCTCTGTCGCGGACCTGGGCGACGACGCGCAGGCGCTGGCGATCCAGGAGCGCGCGCAGCAGCTCAAGCGCATGACGGGGCTGGCGCGCATTCATCCTGCCGAAGAGGCGATCCGCATGGGGTTGTCGGCCCATCCGCCCGGGCCGCGCACGGCCAAGCGCTCCAAATCGGAAATCACCCGGCGCAACAACACCAGCGGCGTGAGCGGCGTTCACTTCAAGACGCCCAACCCCAGCCATCCCGGCTACTGGCTGGCCATTACCTACACCACGGGCAAGGGCAGCGTGAGCAAGGCGTTCTCGGTGAAGGTGCACGGCGCCGAAATGGCCAAGAGCCTGGCCATCGCCGAGCGGACAAGCCAGCTCGCCGAGAAGCTGCGTGCCGAGGAAGAAGCCGCGGCCCAGCCAGCCTCGCAGCGCAAGCCGCGCGCGCGGACGGCGGCATCCAGCGCCAAGCGGAACAACGGATGAGGGCCCTGCACGAAACCGGCTTCGCCGAAGCGGCGAAGCCCGAAAGCTGCTGCGTGCGCGGAGTGGCCCGCCCATGACGACGCACAAACAGCTCCACCAGTTGCTGCGCGTGGCCTCGCATCTGCTGGACCAGGCCGCAGCGGATGTGCGGGCCACCGGCCTCGACCCCGTGGACGAGAACATCCAGCGCATCGGCCGCGCGCTGATCGAGGTGATCGAAGTGCAGCGGCAGATCTACGCCGCGCAACCCGAACTGCAGCCCAAGTCGCTGGCCGCGTCGGCGCGCGAGAACGATGCCAACCGGCTCTTCACCCAGTTCACGCTGGAGGCGCTGGAGCTGGAAGACGCGGGCCACACCGATGCGGCGCGCGAGAAGTACACGCAGTTCATCGGCCTCTCGCCGTCGTACCCCCACCGCGAGATTGCACGGGCGGAGATCCGGCGGCTGTCCTGACTGAACACGCTGCGGCTCAAAGCGCCCTGGCGATCACTTCCTTCATGATCTCGTTGGTGCCGCCGTAGATGCGCTGCACCCGGGCGTCGGCATACATGCGCGCCACCATGTACTCGTTCATGAAGCCGTAGCCGCCGAAGAGCTGCAGGCACTCGTCGATCACGCGGCCCTGCGCCTCCGAGCCCCAGAGCTTGGCCATCGAGGCGGTGGCGGTGTCGAGCTTGCCGGCCACGAGGTCTTCCACGCAGCGGTCGATGAAGGCGCGGCCCACCTTGATCTGCGTGGCGATCTCGGCCAGCTTGAACCTGGTGTTCTGGAACTCGACGATCGGCTTGCCGAAGGCCTTGCGGTCGCGCACGTAGTCGAGCGTGGCCTGGTAGGCGCCTTCCATGGTGGCCAGCGCGCTCAGGCCGATGATGGTGCGCTCGTAAGGCAGGTCGCTCATGAGCTGGAAAAAGCCCTGCCCTTCCACGCCGCCCAGCAGAGCATCGGCGGACACGCGCACGTCGTCGAAGAAAAGCTCGGAGGTGTCCTGCGCCTTCATGCCGATTTTGTCGAGCACGCGGCCCACTCGAAAGCCCTTGCAGCCCTCGGTCTCGACGATGAGGATCGACGTGCCCTTCGCGCCCTGCGTTGGGTCGGTCTTGGCCACCACCAGCACCACGCCGGCGAGAAAGCCGTTGGTGATGAAGGTCTTGGAGCCGTTGATGAGGTAGCCGCCGTCCTTCCCATCCTTCGTTTTCTCGGCGCGGGTGCGCACGCCCTGCAGGTCGGAGCCCGCGCCGGGCTCGGTCATGGCGATGGCGCCCACCAGCTCGCCGCGCGCCATGCGCGGCAGGTAGTGGAGCTTCTGCGCCTCGGTGCCGTGGTTGAGGAAGTAATGCGCCACGATGGCGTGCACCGAAGTTGCCATGCCGGTGAGCGCGCGGCGCGACATCTCCTCGTAGACCACGGCCTCATGGCGGAAGTCGCCACCGGCGCCGCCGTATTCCTCGGGAATGTCGGCGCACAGCAGGCCCAGGGCGCCGGCCTTGCGCCACACCTCGTGCCCCACGTGGCCGCGCTTGCGGGCTTCCTCGTCGTGCGGGAGCACTTCGGTCTCGACGAAGCGCACCGCGTTGTCGCGGTACAGCTCCAGGTCTTCGTCGCTCCAGGAGCGGCGGAAATCGATGGACATGTTGTCTTCCTTGGTTTGTTGTCTTGCGGTCTTGGCGGGGCTCAGCCGACGCGGCGCTCCCTGCCGGCCCAGAAGGGTTCGCGCAGCTGGAACTTCTGCAGCTTGCCGGCCGCCGAGAGCGGCAGCGCGTCGCGGAACTCCACGCTGCGCGGGCACTTGTAGCCGGCGATCTGCTCGCGGCAGTGGGCGATGACTGCCTCTGCCTCCAGCGCCACGCCTTCGCGCCGCACGATCACCGCATGCACGCGCTCGCCCCACTTGTCGTCGGGCACGCCGATCACGGCGGACATCAGCACCTGCGGCATCTGCGCGATGGCGTTCTCGACCTCGGCCGAATACACGTTCTCGCCGCCGCTCACGATCATGTCCTTCATGCGGTCGACCACGTACACGAAGCCCTGCTCGTCCATGTAGCCGCCGTCGCCGGTGTGCATCCAGCCGCCGCGCAGCGCGGCCTCGGTCTGCTCGGGCTTGTTCCAGTAGCCCTTCATGACCATGGGGCCGCGCGCGACGATCTCGCCGACCTGGCCGTGGGGCAGCTCGTTGTCTTCGCCGTCGACGATGCGCACTTCGGCAATGGAGATCGGCGTGCCCGCCGAGCGCAGCAGGCGCTCGCGGTCGGGCCCGGGCAGGTGGCAATGCGGCGGCAGCGCGGTGACGACGGGCGACAGCTCGGTCATGCCGTACACCTGCGCGAACGCGGTGCCCGGAAAGGCGCGCATGGCCTGGTCGAGCAGCGCTGCGTCGATGGGCGCCGCGCCGTACGACAGCAGGCGCAGGCTGGACAAGTCGAACTCGGCGAAGCGCGGATGCTCGATCACGCGCTTGATCATGGTCGGCACCAGGAACATCTCTGTGATGCGCGCCGACTGCAGGGTCTGCAGCACGGCCAGCTCGTCGAACATCGGCACCACGTGCACCGGCATCTGCCGCAGCAGGCTCTGCAACGCCACGCCGCAGCCGGCCACGTGAAACATGGGCGCCGCGACGATGGCGGCCGCGTCGTGCGTGTCGCGCGGCAATGCCGCCACCGTGCCCAGCGCATTGATGCACAGGCTGCCGTGCGTGAGCATCACGCCCTTGGGCTGGCCAGTGGTGCCGCCCGTGTACATGATGGCCGCGAGCTCGTCGCCGCTGTGCGGTGCGTCGTCGATGGGCTGCGCTTGCGCCAGCAGCGCCTCGTAGCCGGCCATGCCTTCGGGCACGGCACCGTCGCCGCAATACACCACGGTGCGCAGCGACTTCGACAGCTGGCGCAGCGCGGGCACCATGGGCGCGAAGAGGTCGTCGACCAGCAGGATGCGGGTGTCGCAGTCGTCGAGCGAGTACGCGACCTCCTTCGGATTCCAGCGGATGTTGACCGGGTTGATGACGCCGCCGCCCCACCAGGTGCCGAAGAAGTATTCGACGAAGCGGTGCGAGTTGAGGCTCATCATGCCGACGCGGTCGCCACGCGCCATGCCGAGCTGCTTCAGCACGGCGCCCAGGCGTGCGACGCGGTCGGTGAAGGTGCCGAAGTCCAGGCGCGTGTTGCCGCAGACCACGGCGGTGGCCCGGGCGTTTTCGCGGCGGCCTTTGAGCAGGGGTTGGGTGAGGAACATGCGGGGCTCCTTCAGGCGCCGCACAGGGGCGCGATGGCATCCGCCGCCACGCCCCAGCGGCGCAGCACGGTGGAGCCGTCATCGCGCGCCGTGGCCGGGGGCACCACGGGCGCGGTGCGGCTGAAGCGCGGCGCGGGCGCGGGCTGCACCACGCCGCCCACGTTGGCGAAGGTGCCGCGCGCCACGTTGTGCGGATGCTCCGGGGCCTCGTCCCAGTCGAGCACGGGCGCGAAGCAGGCGTCGCTGCCTTCGAGCAGCACGCACCACTCGTCGCGCGTGCGGGTGCGGAACACGTCGGCCATGCGCAGCTTGAGCAGCGGCCAGCGGTCGGCGTCCATCTGCGCGTCGAAGGCGGGGTCGTCGGCGATGCCGCAGCGCTCGCGCATGAGCGCGTAGAACTGCGGCTCGATGGCGCCCACGGCCACGTACTTGCCGTCGGCGCACGCGTAGGTGTCGTAGAAGTGCGCGCCGCCGTCGAGCATGTTCTCGCCGCGCTGGTTGCTCCACTGGCCAGCCGACTTGAATCCGTACATCATGGCCGACAGCAGTGCCGCGCCATCGGTCATGGCGGCATCGACCACCTGGCCCTGACCGGAATTCTTCGCCTCGTGCAGTGCGGCGAGGATGCCGAAGGCCAGCAGCATCGCGCCGCCGCCGAAGTCGCCCACGTAGTTGAGCGGCGGCACCGGCGGCTCGCCCGCGCGGCCGATGGCGTGCAGCGCGCCGCTGATGGCGATGTAGTTGATGTCATGGCCTGCCGCATGCGCCAGCGGGCCGTGCTGGCCCCAGCCTGTCATGCGGCCGTAGACCAGCCGCGGGTTGCGCGCATGGCATTCGGCGGGGCCGAGGCCCAGGCGCTCCATCACCCCGGGACGGAAGCCCTCGATGAGCACGTCGGCCTTTTCGATGGCGTCGAGCACGGATTGCGCCGCGCCTTCCGCGCGCAGGTCGACCTGCAGCGTGCTGCGCCCGCGCGCGAGGATGTCGTGCGGCGCGGTGCGCGTGCCGGGGCGCTCGATGCGGACCACCTCCGCGCCCATGTCGGCGAACAGCATCGCGCAGAAGGGCCCGGGGCCGATGCCCGCCATCTCGATCACCCGAAGGCCTTGCAATGGACCTGCCATGGTCTGTCTCCTGTGTGTGGAGGCATCTTGGCTCGGGGGCGGCGGGGCTGCATCGTCCAAAGCGACGAATGCGGGCCCCCGATGTCTACGTTGCGGCCGGGCGCAGCTTCGCCACGCGGCGCAAATGCCACGCGGGCGGGCCGAACTGGCCTTCGATGAGCGTGGCGCGGCGCACGTAGTGGCCGACCGCCAGTTCCTCCGTCATGCCCATGCCGCCGTGCAGCTGCACCGCGCCCTGCCCCACGGCTTTGCAGGCCTTGGCGGCTGCGACCTTGGCGGAAGACACGGCACGGGCGCGCTCGTTGTGGTCGGCTGTGTCGATGTGCTCGCCGACGCTCGCAGTGAGCGCGGCGGCCTGCTCCAGCGCCATGTGCATGTCGGCCAGGCGGTGCTGCAGCACCTGGAAGCTGGAGATCGGCACGCCGAACTGCTTGCGCTGGCGTACGTAGTCGAGCGTGTCGCGCATCAGGCGGCGCATGACGCCGATGGACTCGGCGCAGACTGCGAGCGTGGCTTCGTCGAGCGCCCGCTCGATCTGCGGCAGCGCGCTGCCCTCGGCTCCGAGCAGCGCTTCAGCGGGCAGGCGCACGTCGTCGAAGGCGATGTCGGCGGCGCGGCCGCCGTCGCGGGTTGGGTAGGCGCGCAGGCGCACGCCGGCTGTTTCCCTGGGTACGACGAGCAGCGAGAGACCGGCGCCGCTGCGCGCGCTCACGATGAGGTGGCTGGCCCACGGCGCGGCGTGCACCACGGCCTTGCGGCCGTTCAGGCGAAAGCCGTTGCCTTCGCGCGCGAGTTCGGTCTGCACATCGGCGCGGTCGTGCCGGCTCTGCGGCTCGCCATGGGCGAAGGCAAGCACGGCCTGCCCGGCGACGATGCGCTTGAGCAGCGCATCGGCCTGCGCGCCGGGGTGGCGCTGCAGCAGGCCCGCGCCGATCACCATCGTCGACAGGTACGGCTCGGCAGCGAGCGCGCCGCCCAGCGTTTCCATCATCGCGAGGTGGGCGGCCATGCCGCCGCCAAGGCCGCCCTGCGACTCGGGCAGCGCCGCGCCCAGCAGGTCGAGCTCGCTGGCCAGGCCCTGCCAGAACGGCGGAGGCGCATCGTCGGCCTTGCGCAGCGCGTACAGGCGCTGCTCGAAGCCGTGGTTGTCGTCGAGGTAGCGCGCGAGGCTGTCGCGCAGCATCGCGAGGGTTTCGTCCTGTTCGGTGAGAGTGCTCATGGAAGGACCTCAGTTCGCCAGCAAGTGGGCCGCGACGATGTTGCGTTGCACCTCGTTGGAGCCCGCGTAGATGGAGGCCGCGCGGTCGTTGAGGTAGGCCGACATCGAGAACACGGCGTCTTCGGGAATCGGCAGCTCGCCTTGCAGGCCGTCGTCCAGCGGCAGGTCGGCGGCGGCGTAGTGGGCGGCGATTTCTACGCCGAGCTCGGTCAGCCGCTGGCGCAGCTCGGAGCCCAGCACCTTGCCCATCGACGGGCGGATGCCCGGTTGCTCGCCGCGGGCCTGCGCGCGCAGCGATTGCAGCTCGGTGGCCTCGAGGGCGTCGATGGCGCACTCGGCTTCGGCCAGGCGCAGGGCCGTGTCGTCGGCTTCGTGTGCGTCGCCGCCTGAAGCTGAAAAGGTTGCATCTGCCGCGGTTGTCAGCCGGCGCAGGCGTGCGCGCAGCATGGGCGCCCATGCGCCGCCGCGCTCGTGCTGCAGCAGGTACTTGGCGATGGCCCAGCCCTGGTTCTCCTCGCCGATGAGCCCGTCGGCCGGCACGCGCACGTCGTCGAAGAACACCTGGTTGAGCTCGTGGTCGCCCGAGATGCTGATGATCGGCCGGATGGTGATGCCCGGCGCGGGAATGTCGAAGCACAGGAAGCTGATGCCCTGCTGCGGTTTGCCGCCCGAGGTGGTGCGCACAAGGCAGAACATGCGGTTGGCGTACTGCGCGTGGGTGGTCCAGATCTTGGTGCCGTTGATGACGTAGTGGTCGCCGTCGCGCACCGCCTTGCACTGAAGCGAGGCCAGGTCGGAGCCCGACTGCGGCTCCGAGTAGCCCTGACACCAGTAGTCCTCGCCCGAGCGGATGCCGGGCAGCCACGCGCGCTTCTGCGCCTCGGTGCCAAAGGCGATGATCACCGGTGCGACCATGCCCGGCCCCATGGGTGCGCGCGGTGGCGCATCGGCGGCGGCAAGCTCGGCCGCGAAGAGGTAGTGCTGCATCGGCGTCCAGCCGGTGCCGCCGTGCTCGACCGGCCACTGCGGCACGCTCCAGCCGCGCTTTGCCAGCACGCGGTGCCAGCGGTTGCCGTATTCGTAGTCGGTGAAGATGCCGGAGCAGCGCCGGCCCGCGGCACGCAGTTCGGGCGTCAGCTCACGCGCCAGGAAGTCTCGAACCTCGTCGCGGAATGCGGTCTCCGCCGCCGTGAGTGCCCAGGCCATGGTGTTTGTCGTCTCCTGCTGTCGGAATAACACCGGCCGAGTGTGAGGCCCCCGGAGGCCCGGCGGCATCGTCGGATCGGACGAACGCGGCCACGCGCGGCATGGCGCCTCGAAAGCCACCGTCTTCCGTAGTCTTTTGTTTTCATTCGGGATAATCCGATACGCCAGCGTTCCGGTTCCTGCTCCAATGCGTGCGGGAGTTGTTCCGGGCGCCCGAGAACGCGCCGCCCTCGAAGGAGCACAGCAGTGAGCACTGTCATTCCCGGCTTCCCGCACAGCAGCGTCGAGCGGCTGTGCGATTACGAACTGCCGGAACCGCCCGCCAGCCTTTTCCAGACTTCACCGGAGCCCGATGGCCCCGAGAATTTCGCACTGGCCTGGTGGCTATGGATGGACGAAATGAGCAAGAGCATGCTTCGGCATTACGACGCCTGGCGCGAGCAACTCGGCCATACGACGAACGACCCCGGTCGCAAGGGCTGACCGGCCTGCTCGGACGGGCTCAGGCCGCGACGGCTTCGCGCTGCGGCGTCGCCTTCGTCGGCACGGGCATGTGCTGCGCCCAGTCGATGATTTCCAGCGTGCCGTCGGCATGCTCGGCCAGTGCCGTCAGGCTCTCGACCCAGTCGCCATCGTTGCAATAGAGGATGCCGTCGATGTCGCGCATCTCGGCATGGTGGATGTGCCCGCAGACCACGCCCTGTGCGCCGCGCTTGCGGGCTTCGCGGGCCACGGCCACTTCGAAGTCGCCCACGTAGCTCACCGCGCGCTTGACCTTGCCCTTGAGGTACTTCGACAGCGACCAGTACGGCAGCCCCATGCGCGCACGCAGCGAGTTGAGGTGGCGGTTGAGCTTGAGCGTGAACTCGTAGAGCGAATCGCCCACGTAGGCGAGCCACTTGGCGCACTGGATGACGCCGTCGAACAGGTCGCCGTGGATGATCCAGAGCTTGCGGCCGTCGGCCGTCTCGTGAATCCATTCTTCGGCCACGTCGATGCCGCCGAAGTTGTGATGCAGGTACTTGCGGGCGAACTCGTCGTGGTTGCCCGGAATGAAGATCACGCGCGTGCCCTTGCGCGCCTTGCGCAGCAGCTTCTGGATCACGTCGTTGTGCGCCTGCGGCCAGTACCAGTGGCGCTTGAGCTGCCAGCCGTCGATGATGTCGCCGACCAGGAACAGGGTCTCGCACTCGGTGTGCTTGAGAAAATCGAGCAGCGCACGAGCCTGGCAGCCGGGCGTGCCCAGGTGCAGGTCGGAAATCCAGAGGGTGCGGAATTGCAGGGGTGGACGTACGCGATCATCGTCCTCGGGGTCGAGGGCCCGGGTCGCGGTGTCGTGCCATGCACGAAGGAAGGCGTCGTCGCGTTGCATGGACGGGTAGGCTCCCACCGCCACGTGACCATACGATGGCGCCTCCGTGACATCCCGGTGACTTGTCGCCCGACGGCAACGCCACAATCGCGCGATGCGCCCCGGCCAGATCATCGTTCTCGCAACTCCCGTTTTCTTCCTGCTGATCGCAATCGAATTCGCGGTCGGCCGCATGCGCGCACGACGCGGCACGGGGCATGACACCTACCGCCTCGCCGACGCGGTGAACAGCATCGGCCTGGGCATGCTGAGCCAGATCAGCGCGGTGCTCACGGGGCTGTTGCGCATCGGCATCTACACGGCCGTGTATTCGGCTGTGGCGCTGTTTCCGCAAGAGGCAGCGCGCGACTTCTGGACGACGTGGTACGGCTGGCTGCTGGCGCTGGTGTTCTACGACTTCTGCTACTACTGGCTGCACCGCATGGGCCACGAGTCGGCCATCCTGTGGGCGGCGCACGTGGTGCATCACCAGAGCCAGCACTACAACCTGTCGACCGCGTTGCGGCAGACATCGAGCGGCGCACTGCTGGGCTGGGTGTTCTATCTGCCGATGGCGGTGGCGGGCGTGCCACCGCTGGTGTTCGGCGTGGTGGCGCTGGTCGACCTGCTCTACCAGTTCTGGGTGCACACCGAGCAGGTGGGCAAACTGGGCTGGTTCGACCGCTGGTTCTGCTCGCCGTCGAACCACCGCGTGCACCACGCGGTGAACGACAAGTACCTCGATCGCAACTACGGCGGCATCCTCATCATGTGGGACCGGATGTTCGGCAGCTTCCGCGAGGAAGACGAACGCTGCGTCTACGGCACGCGCGGCGAGTTGCGCAGCTGGGACCCGCTGTGGGCCAACGCCGAGGTGTACTGGGCGCTGGCGAAGGATTCATGGCATGCGCGCAGCTGGGTCGACAAGCTGCGCGTGTGGTTCAAGCCGCCGGGCTGGCGGCCGGCCGACGTGGCAGCGCGGTTTCCGAAGCCGGCCTTCGACATTTCAAAGGTGACGCGCTACGAACCGGTGGTGAGCCGGGCCGTGCAGTGGTTCGCTGGCGTGCAGTTCATGCTGATGCTGGCGGGGGCCATATTCTTCCTGTGGTTCTCCGACACCATGCCGCTGCCGCAGGCCGCCGTCTGGCTGGCCGCGCTGACGGCGAGCCTGTGGGCCATCGGCGGCGTGCTGCAGGGGCGGTTGTCGATGACCGAGGTGCTGCTGATCGAGGCAGCGGCCCTGGCCACGGCGAGCGCGGCGCTGGGCATCGGCTGGCTGCACCTCGTCTTCAAGCCGCTGGCTTTGTCGATCGCGATCTTCTTCGCCGCGCGGCGGGCGGTGGCGGCTGGTGCCGTAACGACCTTCGACGGGCTGCTGCTGACGGGGCTGGTGGCATCGCTGGCCGGCGACGTGCTGCTGATGGGGCCGGCCAAGCTGTTCGTACCCGGGCTCGTGTGCTTCCTGCTGGCGCACCTGGCCTATATCGCGCTGTTCCGCATCGGGGTCGGCCTGTTTCCGCGCCGCGGCGTGCTCGCGGCGACGCTGCTGATCGGCGCGGGGATGTACGCGTTTCTCTGGCAAGGTGGGCTGCCCGTCGCCCTGCGGGTGCCGGTCGGCGTCTATGTGATCGTGATCGCCTGCATGGCGGCACAGGCCATCGGGCGGGCCGCCGTGCTACGAAGCGCAGACCCTGCCGCGCTGTGGGTTGCGGTGGGCGCATGCTTCTTCATGCTGAGCGACTCGCTGCTGGCAACGAACCGCTTCGTGTCACCGCTGCCGCTGGCGTCGCTGTGGGTGCTGGCTACCTACTACGCGGCGCAGATTCTGATCGTGCGGCACACGCGGCCCGCAGAAAGAAGCGGGAGCTAGTCGACGCAGCGCTGGATTTCCACCGTGGAGTGGCGAATCTCCTCGTGCATCGAGAAGCACGCCCGCACCTGGTCGGCCGTCAGCGTCATCGAATGCGTCACCACCGTGAGCGCACAGGCGTACGCATCGCGCCCCACGCGCCACACGTGCAGATCGGCCACGCGCGTTTCCGAATCGGCCAGCGTCGTCTCGACGCCTTCGCGGATCTCTTGCGTCACCGGGTGGTCCATCTCGCGGTCGAGCAGCACCTTGCCGGTTTCCTTCAGCAGCCCCTTGGCCCAGACCGCCACCAGCACCGCGCCGACGATGCCCATCGCCGGATCGAGCCAGGCCCAGCCGTAGAACCAGCCGCCCAGCAGCGCCGCAATGGCCAGTACCGAGGTGGCAGCATCGGCCACGACGTGCATGTAGGCGGAGCGCAGGTTCAGGTCGTGACCGTGGTCGCCATGCGCGTGGTGATCGTCATGCCCGTGATGATGGTGATGCGCCCCGCCCAGCAACCGCGCGCAGACCAGGTTGACCACCAGCCCCAGCACCGCGACCGAGATGGCTTCGGGGTAGTGAATGGCCGAAGGCGACCACAGCCGCTCGAGCGAGCCCACCACCATCAGCGCCGCGATGCCCAGCAGCACCAGCGCGCTGGCAAAACCGCCGAGCACTTCGATCTTCCAGGTGCCGAAGGCAAAGCGCGGGTCGCGCGCGTAGCGCCGCGCGGCCGCATAGGCAAAGGCGCTCAGACCGATGGCCAGCGCGTGCGAGCTCATGTGCCAGCCGTCGGCCAGCAGCGCCATCGAGTTGAACCACCAGCCGGCACCGATCTCGACGACCATCATCGCGGCGGTGATCCACATCACGAGGCGCGTGCTGCGCTCGGCGGAGGCGGTGTCGGCGCCGAAATGGTGGTCGTGCTGCCAGGCACTCAGGTCATGAGTGTGCATGTGTCTTCAGGCTCCAAAGAGGTCTTGTCCGTCGGAACGGCTCGAAGGCGGCGTCACGCCCAGGTGCCGGTACGCCGCCAGCGTGGCGATGCGCCCGCGCGGCGTGCGCTGCAGGTAGCCCTGCTGGATGAGATAGGGCTCGATCACGTCCTCGATGGTGTCGCGCTCCTCGCCGATGCTGGCCGCCACGTTGTCGAGGCCCACCGGGCCGCCGTCGAAACGGTGGATCACGGCTTCGAGCAGCTTGCGGTCCATCAGGTCGAAGCCCTGCGGGTCGACGTCGAGCATGGCCAGCGCCTTGTGCGCGATTTCTTCGGTGATGCGGCCATTGCCCTTGACCTCGGCGTAGTCGCGCACGCGGCGCAGCAGGCGGTTGGCAATGCGGGGCGTGCCGCGCGAACGACGGGCGATCTCGAAGCCGCCGGTTTCGTCGGTCTCCACCTTGAGCAGGCGGGCGCTGCGGGTCACGATCAGCGCCAGCTCTTCGGGCGTGTAGAACTCCAGCCGCGCGACGATGCCGAAGCGGTCGCGCAGCGGGTTGGTCAGCATGCCGGCGCGGGTGGTGGCGCCCACCAGGGTGAAGGGCTGCAGGTCGAGCTTGATGCTGCGCGCCGCGGGGCCCTCGCCGATCATGATGTCGATCTGGTAGTCCTCCAGCGCGGGGTACAGGATTTCCTCGACGACCGGGCTCAGGCGGTGGATCTCGTCGATGAAGAGCACGTCGTTCGGCTCCAGGTTGGTCAGCAGCGCCGCCAGGTCCTTGGGCTTTTCGAGCACGGGGCCGGAGGTCTGGCGCAGGTTGACGCCCAGTTCGGCCGCGATGATGTGAGACAGCGTGGTCTTGCCCAGGCCCGGGGGACCGAACAGCAACACGTGGTCGAGCGCCTCTTTGCGCTTGCGCGCGGCGCCGATGAAGATTTCGAGCTGCTCGCGCACCTTGGCCTGGCCGACGTACTCGTCGAGCAGCTTGGGGCGCAGCGCCCGCTCGATCGCCTCTTCGTTGGGCGATGCGGGGGCTGCGGACACCACGCGTTGGGGGGCGGGCGCGAAGTCGTCTGTCTGGATGGTCATTGGGTAAGGGTCTGCGTCGGCAAGTTTAGTCCTTGGGCCAGACTGGCAGAATGCTTCGGCACATAACAAACGAGGGGAAGCCAGCACGTGTCGATCTACGAACTGAAGCCGCGTTTCCAGGCCCTGCTGCGGCCGCTGGTGGTCCGCCTGCATGCGATGGGCGTCACCGCCAACCAGGTCACGATGGCGGCATGCGTCGTTTCGGTCGCGCTCGGGCTCTGGCTCTTCTTCGCGGCGCCCTCGCTGGCAGCCTTCGGGCTCATTCCACTTTGGATGTTCCTTCGCATGGCCTTCAACGCCATCGACGGCATGCTGGCGCGCGAGCACAACCAGCAGAGCAAGCTGGGCGCTTTTCTCAACGAACTGACCGACGTGGTCTCCGACGCGGCGCTGTACCTGCCCTTTGCGCTGGTACTGCCTTTCAGCGGCTTCTGGGTCGGCACGGTGATCGTGCTGGCCGGGCTGAGCGAATTCGCCGGCGCGCTGGGCCCCACGGTGGGCGCCTCGCGCCGCTACGACGGTCCGCTGGGCAAGAGCGACCGGGCCTTCGTGTTCGGCGCGCTCGGCCTCTACGTGGCCCTGGGCTTGCCGCTGCCGGGCTGGACGGCCTGGCTGATGCCGCTGCTTGCTGTGCTGGTGGCCTGGACCACCGTCAACCGCATCCGCCGCGCGCTGGCCGAGGCCGACGCCGCAGGCCGCCACTGAACAAGCTCCTACAAGATTTCACAGGGATTCAATGAACGACACCACTCCACGCGCTCCGAACGAGCTTCATTTCCAGACGCACGACGGCGAATCGCTTTTCTACCGCCACTGGCCAGCCACCGGCGCCACGCGGCGCGGCGCCATCGTGCTGTTCCATCGCGGCCATGAACACGGCGCGCGCATGGCGCACCTGGTCGACGAGCTGAACCTGCCCGACTTCGACTTCTTCGCCTGGGACGCCCGCGGCCACGGCCGCTCACCCGGGCAGCGCGGCTACAGCCCGAGCTTCGGCACCTCGGTGCGCGACGTGCAGACCTTCGTGCAGCACATCGGCACGGCACACGGCGTGCCCGAGCAGGACATCCACGTGGTCGCGCAGAGCGTGGGCGCGGTGCTGATCGCCACATGGGCGCACGACTACGCGCCCAAGGTGCGCGGGCTCACGCTCGCCTCGCCGGCCTTCAAGGTCAAGCTCTACGTGCCGTTCGCGCGCGCCGGGCTCGGGCTGATGCACAAGCTGCGCGGCCTGTTCTTCGTCAACAGCTACGTGAAGGCGAAGTTCCTCACGCACGACCCCGAACGCATCGCCAGCTACGAGAGCGATCCGCTGATCTCGCGGCCCATCGCGGTCAACATCCTGCTGGGCCTGTACGAAGCCGCCGACCGCGTGGTGGCCGACGCGAATGCGATCACGCTGCCTGTGCAGCTGCTCATTTCAGGCGCCGACTGGGTGGTACACCACAAGCCGCAGCACCAGTTCTTCGAGCGGCTGGGCAGCGCGGTGAAGACCAAGACCGAGCTGCCGGGCTTCTTCCACGACACGCTGGGCGAGAAAGACCGGGCGCCGGCCGTGGCGCAGATCCGCGAATTCATCCTGCAGCGCTTCGACGAGCCGGCCGTGCCGGTGGACCGCCGCGAGGCGCACTTGAGCGGCGACACGGCCGACGAGTCGCGTGCGCTGGCCGAGCCGCTGTCGCCCCTGTCACCGCGCGGTGCCTACTGGGCCATGACCCGCGCGAGCCTGAAGCTGGGCGGCACGATGTCGGAAGGCATCAAGCTCGGCCACGCCACCGGCTTCGACTCGGGCAGCACGCTCGACTACGTGTATCGCAACCATCCGCAGGGCAGCTCGGCCATCGGCCGCTCCATCGACAAGACGTACCTGGACTCCATCGGCTGGCGCGGCATCCGCCAACGCAAGATCCACGTCGAGGAGTTGCTACGCATTGCAATGGAGCGCCTGGCCGACATGCACCGCGAGGTGCGCGTGATGGACATCGCCGCCGGCCACGGCCGCTACGTGCTCGACGCGGTGCTGGCCAGCCCTGTCAAGGCCAGCTCCATCCTGCTGCGCGACTACAGCGACATCAACGTGCGCGACGGCCGGGCGCTCATCGCCGAGAAGGGCCTGGAGGACGTCGCACAGTTCGTGCAGGCCGACGCCTTCGACCGCATGAGCCTCGCGAGCGTATTGCCGCGGCCCACGCTGGCCGTGGTGTCGGGCCTGTACGAGCTGTTCCCCGACAACGAGATGGTGCGCCGCTCGCTCGCGGGCGTGGGCGACGCGGTGGAAGACCGCGGCTACCTCGTCTACACCGGTCAGCCGTGGCACCCGCAGCTCGAGATGATCGCGCGCGCCCTCACCAGCCACCGCCAGGGTGAGGCCTGGGTGATGCGCCGTCGCACCCAGTACGAGATGGACCAGCTGGTGGAAGAAGCGGGCTTCCGCAAGATCGACCAGCGGGTCGACGAGTGGGGCATCTTCACGGTGTCGCTGGCAGTGCGCGTCACTCAATGACCGCCTGGCTGGCGCAACGGCCCTGGAAGCGCGCCGCCGCATGGCTGGTGTTTCTGGGGCCGCTGTTCTATGCGACCTATGGTTTCGCCAACTGGTGGGCGACCACGCGGGCGAACGTGCCGTCGATGGCTTTCGAGTGGGAGCGGCAAGTGCCGTTCTGGCCGTGGACGATCTTTCCTTACTGGACGATCAACGTCTTCTATGCGCTGTCGCTGTTCCTGGCGCGCAGCCGGCACACGCTCGACCGGCACGCGCTGCGGCTGGTCACGGCCACGCTCGTCGCCTGCAGCTGCTTCATCCTCTGGCCGCTGCACTTCAGCTTCGGGCAGCCGCCAGTCGACGGGGCGCCGGCCTTTCTGTTCAACGCGCTGCGCGGGTTCGATCAGCCGTTCAACCAGGCGCCTTCGCTGCACATCGCGCTGGCCGTGATCCTGTGGGATTGGTATCGGCAGTTCACCCGGCCCCTCTGGGCGCGGCTGGTGCTGCATGTGTGGGCCTTCGCCATCTGCGCGTCGGTGCTCACGACGTGGCAGCACCACTTCATCGACATTCCGACCGGTGCGCTACTGGGCCTGTTCTGCGTATGGCTGTGGCCGCTGGAGCGCGTGGTGTCGATGCCGCGCGCGTGGCGCATCACGCGCGATGCGCAGCGCTGGAAGCTGGCGGGTTTCTATGCAGTGGGCGCGGCGCTGTTCCTTGCGGCAGCGCTGTACGGCGGCGGTGTCACGCTGTGGCTCGCATGGCCGGCCGCGTCGCTGGCGCTGGTGGCGTTGAACTACATCGGCTTCGGCGCACGCGGCTTCCAGATGGACGGCCACGGTCGCATGGGTTGGGCCGCGCGCTGGATGCTGGCGCCCTACCGGCTCGCCGCCGCCATCAACGCCTGGCTCTGGACGCGCAAGCTGCCGGCTTCGGTCGAAGTGGTGCCGGGCCTGCGGCTGGGCCGACGGCCGACGCACGCCGAATGGCTGGCCGCCGGGCAGCCCCGGCTGGTGAGCCTGTGCGCCGAGCTGCAGATGCCCGCGGGCGTGCCGCATGCGCGCTGCGTGCCGCTGCTCGACCTGACGGTGCCGCCAACCGTGCGCCTGCAGCGCGCGGCGGCCGTCATCGAAGGCCAGCGCCGGAACGCGGACGATGCCACAGTGTGGGTCTGCTGCGCGCTCGGCTTCTCGCGCAGCGCTGCGGCGGTGATCGCCTGGCTGGGCCGCTACGGCCCGGCCGGCGGCGTCGCCCAGGCCGAAGACACGGTGCGCCGCGCACGGCCGCAGATCGTGCTGCGGGGTGCCTGGCGGGTGTCACTGGAGCCGTTCAAACCTTTGCCGGAGGTACCGCCCCATGACCGATGACAACGACCGAACCACCTGCGCCGCGCTGGCGGGCCTTCTGCGCGCCATCGCGCTGCTGGGCCTCTGGGGCTTCGCGCTCACCTGCATCTCGGCGCTGGTGCTCGCGCTGACGCTGCGCTCGCTCTCGACCACGGCCACCATGGGCTTCGGCGCGGTCGTGATCCTCGGCGCGCTGGAGCGCTACTTCGCGTTCCGGCTGCGCTTCGACGAAGCGCTGTTCGACGGCCTCGCGCGCAACACCGTCGCTTCGCTCGAAGCGCTCGACAAAGCGCTCTCCACGCTCGGACTGCGCGAGCCACCGCCGTCGCAACACAACACCACGCGCCCGCTCGACGACCGCGTGCAGGGCACCCGACAGCTCATGCAGCGCCACGCCATCGTGGTCGCGTGCCAGAGCGCCTTGTTCCTCCTTGCCTTGATGACACAGGACCTCTCTTGACCGAAGAAAACAACAAGAACAACGACAAGCCCGAAAGCACCGTGCTGCGGCGCGGGCTCGCCATCGTGGCGGGCAAGCTGATCATCGGCGCGGCCGGGCTGCTGACCGGGGTGCGCGCCATCTGGTCGGGCACCACGCCGAAGGCCGAGCAGACGCTGTACTTCGCCAACCACACGAGCCACGGCGACTTCGTGCTGCTGTGGGCCACGCTGCCGCCCGATCTGCGCGCGCTCACGCGGCCGGTGGCCGGGCAGGACTACTGGATGGCCTCGAAGACGCGCCAGTTCATCGGCGCCGACGTGTTCAATGCGCTGATGATCCGCCGCGACGGCTCGGGCCAGGGCGAGAACCCGGTCGAGCAGATGAAGGAAGCGCTGGACGCCGGCGACTCGCTCATCATGTTCCCCGAAGGCACGCGCAACACGGGCGACGAGATCCTGCTGCCGCTGAAAAGCGGGCTCTTCCACCTGGCGCGCGCCTGCCCCAACGTGCGGCTGGTGCCCGTGTGGATCGAGAACCTGAAGCGCGTGCTGCCCAAGGGCACGCTGGTGCCTATTCCGCTCGCGTGCACGGTGCGCTACGGCGCGCCGATCAAGCTGGCTGAGGGGGAAGACAAGAACACCTTCATCGCTCGCGCGCGCACGGCGATGCTCGACCTGCGCCCCGAATACGACCGCATCGAACAACAAAACGGACAACGCAACGGAGGGAGCGCCTCGTGATCGAACTCTCTCCCTTCGCGTGGACCACGCTCAAGCTCTTCGGCGGCGTGGCCGGCGTGCTGATACTGGCCTCGGCCATCGGCGCGCTGCTCAAGTGGCGCGTGGCGCACGGCCAGCCTCATTCGGTAATCGACAACCTCAACTCGCGCGTCAATGCGTGGTGGGTGATGGTGGCGGTGATCGGCATTGCCTTTGCCTTCGGCAAGGGCGGCGTGATCGTGCTGTTCTATCTGATCTCGTTCTATGCGCTGCGCGAGTTCATCAGCCTGGCCTACACGCGGCGCGGCGACCATGCGCCGATCGCGCTGGCTTTCTACCTCGCGCTGCCGGGGCAGTATTTCCTGATCTGGATCGACTGGTATGGGCTCTACGCGATCTACATCCCGGTCTATGCATTCCTGCTGCTGCCGATCCTGGCGGCGGTCGGCGGCGACACGCGCCGCTTCCTTGAGCGCACCTCGAAGATCCAGTGGGGGCTGATGGTGTGCGTGTTCTGCATCAGCCACGTGCCGGCGCTGCTCACACTGCAGATTCCTGGCTTCGAAGGTCGCAACCTGCTTCTGATCGCGTTCCTGGTGATCGTGGTGCAAGGCAGCGACGTGCTGCAGTACGTGTGGGGCAAGCTCTTCGGCAAGCGCAAGGTGGCGCCCGAGCTGTCGCCCTCCAAGACCTGGGAAGGCCTGATCGGCGGCGTGGCGAGCGCCACCGCGCTGGGCGCCGCGCTGTACTGGGCCACGCCGTTCAACCCGTGGCAGGCGGCGCTGATGGCGCTCACGATCTGCCTGATGGGTTTCTTCGGCGGATTGGTGATGTCGGCCATCAAGCGCGACCGCGGCGTGAAGGACTGGGGTTCGATGATCGAAGGCCATGGCGGCATGCTCGATCGGCTCGACTCGGTGATCTTCGCGGCGCCGATCTACTTCCACGCGCTGCGCTACTGGTGGGTGCCATGAGCACGAAGACGGCAGAGCGCATTCCGCACGACACGCCGATCGAATGCACCAATGCCGCGTCGTGGACACGCTGGCTCAAGCGTCACCACGCGACCGCCGCCGGCGTATGGCTTCGCATCGCGAAGAAGGACAGCGGCATCGCCTCCATCGACCACCCCGCCGCACTCGAGGAAGCGCTGTGCTACGGCTGGATCGACGGCCAGCGCAAGAGCGATGACGCGCAGTATTTCCTGCAACGCTTCACGCCGCGCACCAAGCGCAGCATCTGGTCGCAGATCAACCGCACCAAGGTGCTGAAGCTCATCGACGAAGGCCGCATGCAGCCGGCCGGACTGGCCGAGATCGAGCGCGCGAAGGCCGACGGGCGCTGGGATGCAGCCTACGAAGCCGCGAGCGTGGCGACAGTGCCGCCCGATCTTCAGGCCGCGCTGGACGCGAACAAGAAAGCTGCGAAGTTCTTCGCCACGCTGGATGCGCGCAACCGCTATTCGGTGCTGTTTCGTACTCAGGGTGCGAAGAAGCCCGAGACTCGGGCGCGGCGCATCGCGCAGTTCGTGGAGATGCTGGCCAAGGGCGAGAAGATCTATCCCTGAGCGGCGAGAGTTTCGTTCCGGGGTGCGTGCGCTGCCGTTGTGCCGGAGGTTTAAGCGCTGCGCTGAACGATCACGCCGTCGGCGTGAGCGCGCCCCGAACCAAGCTCACTTAGCCAGTGACTTCAGCGCCATCTTGATGCCCTCGCTCACCGTCGCATCCTTCGGCAGCGCCTTGAGCGCAAGCGCGGCCTCCTTGTCGCTGTAGCCCAGCGCGATCAGCGCCTGGAGAATGTCCGCCTGCGCATCGGACGCCGCATGCGCCGGCAGGCCGATGTCAGCGCCGAGCTTGCCCTTGAGTTCAAGCAACAGCCGCTCGGCCGTCTTCTTGCCGATGCCCGGAATCTTCACGAGCCGGCCGAGTTCCTGCGTCGTGATCGCCTGCGAAAGCTCGCCCACGCTCATGCCCGAGAGCAGGCCCAGCGCGGTGCGCGGCCCCACGCCGGTGATCTTGATGAGCTGGCGAAAGGCTGCCCTTTCCTCCGCAGTGCCGAAGCCGTAGAGAATCTGCGCGTCCTCGCGCACGACAAAGTGCGTGAGCAGCGAGACTTTCGCGCCGAGGTTCGGCAGGTTGTAGAACGTGCTCATCGGCACGTCGACCTCATAGCCGACTCCGTTGCAGTCCACAACTACCTGCGGTGGGTTGCGTTCGGCCAGCGTGCCGGTCAGTTTGCCTATCATGGGTGCCCTTTTTCCTTGAAATGTCCGGCGTGATTCTGCGACACACCTTTACCCCACTGAACAATTCGCGCCTCGGCCACCTGTGCGGACCTCTGGACGCCCACCTGCGCCGCATCGAAGAGGCGTTGGGCGTGAAGATCGCGCACCGTCACGAACAGTTCAAGGTCGACGGCCCCAAGGCCTCCGCGCAGCGCGCAATGGACGTGCTGCAGGCGCTGTACGAAATTGCCCAGCGGCCCATCGACGCGGCGGTGGTGCAGCTCACGCTGGCCGGCGACGGCGGAATGCTCGATGGTGACGACGACATAGCGATGCTCGTCACCCGCCGCACCGACCTGCGCGCGCGCACACCCACGCAGGCGCTGTACCTCGACAACATCGCCAAGCACGACATCACCTTCGGCATCGGGCCGGCCGGCACCGGCAAGACGTATCTCGCAGTGGCCTGCGCGGTCGATGCGCTGGAGCGCGCCGCCGTGCAGCGCATCGTGCTGACGCGGCCCGCGGTGGAAGCAGGCGAGCGGCTGGGCTTTCTGCCGGGCGACCTGACGCAGAAGGTCGACCCGTACCTGCGCCCGCTGTACGACGCGCTCTATGACCTGATGGGCTACGAGAAGGTGCAGAAGGCCTTCGAGCGCAACGCGCTCGAGATCGCGCCGCTGGCCTTCATGCGCGGGCGCACGCTGAACAACGCCTTCGTGATCCTCGACGAGGCACAGAACACCACGCCCGAGCAGATGAAGATGTTTCTCACACGCATCGGCTTCGGCGCGCGCGCGGTGGTGACGGGCGACGTCAGCCAGATCGATCTGCCCAAGCAGCAGTTGAGCGGGCTGATCGACGCCGAACGCGTGCTCAAGCGAGTGAACGGCATCGCCATGACGCACTTCACGAGCGTGGACGTGGTGCGCCACCCGCTTGTGGCGAAGATCGTCGATGCCTACGACGGCCAGCGCAAGCGCGCGGGAGCCCACTGAGATGGCCGCATCCGCACTTCCCGCACTTTCGCTCTCGCTGCAGTTCGGCCGCTTCAAGGGCGTGGAGCGCCATCGCGCCGCGCTGCCGCGCCACAGCGTGACGCGCTGGATCCGCCATGCGCTGGACATCGACGGCGAGATCACAGTGCGCATCGTCGACGCCGACGAGGGCCAGCGCCTGAACCGCGAGTTTCGCGGCAAGGACTACGCAACCAACGTGCTGACCTTCGACTACGCGCAAAGCCCGCTGGTGATGGCCGACCTGGTGCTGTGCGCTCCGGTGGTGGCGCGCGAGGCAAAGGAAAACCGCAAGACGCTGGCCGACCACTACGCGCACCTGCTGGTGCACGGCACGCTGCATGCCCAAGGCTGGGACCACGAGACCAGCGAGGCCGACGCTGACGAGATGGAGGCCTACGAAATCGAGATCCTCGCGGGACTGGGCATTCGCAGCCCGTACGGCAAATAAATAACGGCCGCCGCTACGCCGTCATCTGCAGCGGGATGGTGACGGGCCCGTCGTTCAGCAGGTGCACCTGCATGTCGGCGCCGAACTCGCCGGTGGCCACCACCGGGTGCGCGGCCCGCGCCTGCGCCACGAAGTATTCGTAGAGCCGGCGGCCTTCGTCGGGGGGCGCGGCCTGGGTGAAGCTGGGGCGGTTGCCGCCGCTCGCGTCGGCCGCCAGCGTGAACTGGCTCACCACCAGCAGGCCGCCGCCGATGTCCTGCACGCTGCGGTTCATCTTGCCGGCCTCGTCCGAGAAGATGCGCAGCTTGAGGATCTTGGCGAGCATGCGGTCGGCGAGCGCGTCGACGTCGCCGCGCTCTGCGCACAGCAGCACGAGCAGGCCCGTGTCGATGGCGCCGACGGTGCGGCCGGCAATGTCGACGCGCGCATTTGCCACGCGTTGGAGAACAGCTTTCATAAGGCGTGATGTTCGCCGGCCTGGGTGGCGCGGGCTTCCATGGTCAGGGGCAGGAGCTGGATCGTCACGCGCAGGCCGGGCACGGCGTCCATCAGGGCCTGCTCCAGCTGGTCGCGCATGTTGGCGGCATGCTGCAGGGTCCAGTCGCCGGGCACGTGCATGTGCAGGTCGGCAAAGCGGCGCTGGCCGGCGCTGCGGGTCACCATGTCGTCGAAGCGCAGCCGCGTGCCTTCGGGCATGCGGGCGGCGAAGGCGTCGAGGGTGGCGCGCACGGTGGCGAGGGTTTCGGGGTCGAGGGCTTCGTCCATCAGGCCCTGCGACGAGCGCCACACCAGCTTGACGCCCTCGCGCACGATGTTGAGCGCTACGCCGATGGCCAGCAACGGGTCGAGCCAGAGCCAGCCGCTGAGCTGCACGCCGACGATGCCGACCACCACGGCGGCGGAGGTCCAGACGTCGGTCATCAGGTGGCGGCCGTCGGCCTCCAGCGCGATCGAACGGTGCGTGCGTGCCGCGCGGAAGAGCATGAAAGCCAGCCCTGCGTTGAAGCCCGAGCTGAGCACCGACAGCGCCAGGCCCCAGCCCAGCTGCTCCAGCGGCTGCGGCGACAGCAGGCGCTGGATGGACACCCAGAGGATCGCAATGGCCGCACCAACGATCAGGATGCCTTCGAAGCCCGAGGAAAAGTACTCGGCCTTGTGGTGGCCGTAGGGATGGTCGTCGTCGGCGGGCCGTTCGGCGATGGTCACCATGGCCAGCGCGAACATGGCGCTCGCCAGGTTCACGAAGGACTCCATCGCGTCCGAGATCAGGCCCATCGAATTCGTCATGTAGCCAGCCAGGCCCTTGAGCACAATCGTGATCAAGGCCACGGCAACGGACACACGCAGCAGCGTCTTGGGGGTCAACGTCATGCAAAAACCATGGGAATTGGGCAGAAGGCAACGCAAAAAGCGGTAAAAGGCCGCAAGAACTGCCTGAATTATCGGCTCCGTGTCTACATGTAACGCCTTCGCATTAATAATTTGCGACCAACGCGAAACTGTCCTTCGCAGAGAGCCCAGATGATGAAAAACCTCGTGATCGCCTTGGGCGGCCTCGCCATTGTGGCCTCGGCCGCGCTGGCACAAGCCCAGACGCCGTCGGCCGCTCCCGTGGCGGCGCCACCTGCCGCAGCCGCGTCCGCACCGGCGCCTGCTACAGCCGCCCCCGCCGCCAAGGCGGATCCCCAGGCGGGCTTCGTGAAGTTCGTGCGCGGCAACGTGCAACTGCTCAACGGCGCTGGCGCCACCCGCGCGGCCAGCCCCGGCGACGCGCTGGGCGCCGTGGACCGCATCGTGACCGGCCCCGACTCCTCGGCCTCCGTGGTGCTCCGCGACGACACGACACTGGTGGTCGGCCCCTCGTCGCGGCTCGACCTGAAGGAATTCCACTTCGACGGCACGACGCACGAAGGCGGCATGCTGGTCTCGCTGCTGCGAGGCTCCATGCGCATGATCACCGGCCTGATCGGCAAGACCAATCCCGACGCAGTGCGGGTCGAGACGCAGACGGCCACCATCGGCATTCGCGGCACCGACTTCATCGTGCAAGCCGACGGCCAGCCATGATGAAGAACCCCAACCCCCAACAGTCCCGCCTCGCATTCCTTCTTCCGGCCGCGCTGGCCGCCCTGCTGCTGGCCGCATGCTCGACGCCCGGCACGCGGGTGGTGCTGCTGCCGCAGGCGGACGGCAAGCCATCGGCAGTGGTGGTACGCGCCAAGGACGGAGAAGAAGTGCTTTCCACGCCTTACCAGCGCGCCACTGCCGCAGTGGGCGCAAAGGGCGCTCCGGTGGTCGACCAGGCCGATCCGGCCAAGGTGCAGGCAGAGAACAAGCCGCTGTTCGACATGCGCCCGCCTCCGCCGCAGCGCTATACGGTGTATTTCGAGCTCGGCGGCACCACGTTGACGCCGGCTTCGCAGCAGATCATGACCGAGGCGCTGGCTGCGGCGTTGGCGCGCAGCGGCGGCGACATCGTGGTCACGGGCCACACCGACACCAAGGGCAGCGGCGAGCAGAATGACCAGTTGTCGCGTCGTCGGGCGCAGGAAGTGGTTCAGCTCTTCGTGGAGCGCCAGTTCCCGGCCAACCGCATCGAGGCCGTGGGCCGCGGCGAGCGCGACCTGGCCGTTCCGACCGCCGACGAGGTGGACGAGCCGCGCAACCGGCGCGTCACCATCGAGGTTCGCTGAAAGCCCCTCAGCTCAGGGTCACGCGGGCGAACTTGCGCTTGCCGACCTGCACCACGTAGCTGCCTGCGGGCAGCTTCAGCGCCTTGTCGCTGACCACGGCTGAGTCGATACGCACGCCGCCACCGTCGATCAGGCGATTGCCTTCCGAGGTCGAAGGCGCCAGGTTCGCCTGCTTGAGCAGTTGGGCGATGCCCAGCGGAGCACCCGACAGCGACACCTCCGGAATCTCGTCCGGCACGCCACCCTTGCTGCGGTTGATGAAATCCTGCTCGGCCGCGTCCGCCGCCGCCGCACTGTGGAAGCGCGTGGTGATTTCCTTGGCCAGCGCGACCTTGGCGTCCTTCGGATTGCGGCCGCCCTCGATCTCGGCCTTCAGCGCCGCGATCTGCTCCAGCGACTGGAAACTCAGCAGCGTGTACCAGCGCCACATCAGGTCGTCGGAAATCGACAGCACCTTGGCGAACATGGTGTTGGCGTCTTCGCTGATGCCGATGTAGTTGTTCTTGCTCTTCGACATCTTTTCGACGCCGTCGAGCCCTTCCAGCAATGGCATAGTGAGTATGCACTGCGGTTCTTGACCGTATTCCTGCTGGAGATGGCGACCGACGAGCAGGTTGAATTTCTGATCGGTGCCGCCCAGTTCGAGATCGCTCTTGAGCGCGACCGAGTCGTAGCCCTGCATCAGCGGGTAGAGGAATTCGTGCACCGAGATCGACTGGCCGCCCTTGAAGCGCTTGTTGAAGTCGTCGCGCTCCATCATCCGGGCCACCGTGTACTTGGCGGCGAGCTGGATCATGCCGCGCGCGCCCAGGGGGTCGCTCCACTCGGAGTTGTAGCGGACTTCGGCAATATCGACGTTCAGCACCAGGCGCAGCTGGTCGAAGTAGGTCGCCGCATTGGCCTCGATCTGCTCGCGGGTCAGCGGCGGCCGGGTGCTGTTGCGCCCGGAAGGGTCGCCGATGGTGGTGGTGAAGTCGCCGATAAGCGGGATCACCGTGTGGCCCAGGTCTTGCAACTGGCGCATCTTGTTGAAAACCACCGTGTGACCCAGATGAATATCCGGCGCCGTCGGGTCCAGGCCGAATTTGATGCGCAGGGGGGTCCCGGTGGCTTCGGAGCGCTGGAGCTTGCGCACCCACTCGTCCTGCGGCAGCAGCTCGTCAGCGCCGCGGAGGGATATTTCTAGCGCGCGTCCTACACTATTTGAGAGGCTCATGGATGTAACAGATTCGGCCTTTACGGGCTTTTTTAGCTGACTTTGGGGGTGCCGAAGCTATACTCAGCCCGACTTTTCAAGCGCCGAATTCTAAGCGGCGCTTTTTTCCGCACCGTCTGCTGCCGCCCTGAACGTACTGGGCCTTGCAGCACGGATTTGCAGAACCTGAGCTGGAATTCACAGTTTGATCAACGGCATTCTTGCCGCCGAGGAGCTACTTGCTTCTCGCGTGGCCTATACATTCCGGACGTACCCCAAGCAGATCACCGCGGTCATTGCTGCCGCGCTGCTGAGCGCCGGCACCCTCGCGGTGGCATCGCTCGGTCCTGACGCATCCGACCTCCCGGTCCACCAGATTCTCGAAGCGACGGCGCCAATCTCGTTCGCCGACCAGAGCGAATCGCTCGAAAACTTCAGCTTCACCCTGTTCCGCACCGACGTCACCCGTTCGAGCGACACGGCCGAGGCACTGATGAAGCGCCTGGGCATTTCCGACCCGGCCGCCACCGCCTTCGTGCGCGGCAGCGTGGAAGCCCGCAACGCGCTGTTCTCGCGCGCCGGCCGCACCGTGACGGCCGAGGCCACGCAGGAAAACCAGCTCAAGAAGCTCAGCGCCCGCTGGATTCCCGACGGCGACGGCGGCTTCAAGCGCTTCGTCATCGAACGCACGCCCACCGGCTTTGCCGGCGTGACCGAGCGCGACATGCTCACGCCGGGCACGCGCCTGGCGAGCGGCACCATCCGCACCTCGCTGTTCGCCGCCACCGACGATTCGCGCATTCCCGACGCGGTGGCGAGCCAGCTGGCCGACATCTTCGCGGGCGACGTCGACGTGCGCGCCCTGCGCAAGGGCGACCGCTTCGCCGTGGTGTACGAAACCTTCGAAGCCGACGGGCAGGCGCTGCGCAGCGGCCGAGTACTGTCGGCCGAGTTCGAGAACAACGGAAAGATCCACCAGGCCGTCTGGTTCCAGCCTCCCGGCGCGGGCCAGAAGGGCAGCTACTACCGCCCGAACGGCGACAGCCTGCGCAAGGCCTACCTGGCGACGCCGGTCGAGTTCTCGCGCGTGTCCAGCGGCTTCGCGATGCGCATGCACCCGATCCTGAACAGCTGGCGCCAGCACAACGGCATCGACTACGCAGCACCCACCGGCACCTCGGTGCGTTCGGTCGGCGACGGCACGGTCGATTTCGCGGGCACGCAGAACGGCTACGGCAACATCGTCATCATCAATCACCGCAACAACCAGCAGACGGCGTACGCGCATTTGAGCCGCATCGACGTCAAGGCCGGCCAGGCAGTGAGCCAGGGCCAGACGGTCGGCGCGGTGGGCTCCACCGGCTGGGCCACCGGCCCGCACCTGCACTTCGAATTCCGCGTGGGCGGCGTCTATCAAGACCCGGCTTCCATCGCACAGGAAGGCGGCGCGCCGATCACCGCCGCCATGCGTCCGGCCTTCGAACGCGTCGCCGTGGGTGCGCGCACCGAGCTGGCGGCTGCTTTCTCGGTCATCCAGGCCAGCGCCGACTGATTCCGTCGCGCGGCCGGCCTCTCCAGCCCTGATCCAAAGATGGCCGCCGAACTTTTCATCGGCCTGATGTCGGGCACCTCGCTCGATGGCGTCGATGGCGTGCTCGCCGACTTTTCCGGTGGCCGCATCGCGGTGCAGGCCTACGCCACGGCGCAGTTCCCTGTGACCTTGCGCGCCGAACTGCTCGCGCTCAACACTCCCGGCGACAACGAACTGCATCGCGCGGCACTTGCCGGCAACGGGCTGGCACGTGCGTATGCCGGTGTCGTCGCCCAGTTGCTGGCGGACAGCGGCACCGACGCCAAGGCCGTCACCGCCGTCGGCGCTCACGGCCAGACGGTGCGCCACCGGCCGCTCGAGTTCGACGATGTCGGCTACACCCTGCAAGTCAACAACCCCTCGCTGCTGGCCGAGCTGACCGGCATCGACGTGGTCGGCGACTTCCGCAGCCGCGACCTCGCGGCCGGCGGCCAGGGTGCGCCGCTGGTACCAGCCTTTCACCGCGCGCTGTTCGCTCGGGCCGACGAGACGGTCGCCGTGCTGAACATCGGCGGCATTTCCAACCTGAGCCTGCTGCCAGCGACGAATACGGTGGGCGGCGCCACCGTGCTCGGCTTCGACTGTGGCCCAGGCAACGCGCTGATGGACCACTGGTGCCAGACCAACCAGGGCCAGCCCTTCGACCGTGGCGGCCAATGGGCGGCCAGCGGGCAGGTGCTGCCCGCCCTGCTCTCGCAGTTGTTGGTCGACCCGTATTTCGCCAAGACGCCACCGAAAAGCACCGGACGCGACCTGTTCAACCCGACCTGGCTCGCCGCGCAACTCGGCACCACGACGATGGCGCCTGCCGATGTGCAGGCGACGCTGGCCGAATTGACCGCACAGGTCTGTGCGGTAGACGTGAAGAGCTATGGAAAAGATAGCAAGCTGCTGATCGTCTGCGGCGGTGGCGCGCTGAACGACCATCTGCTAGACCGCCTGCGCGCCCTGCTGCCTGGCATCCATGTGGCGGCTTCGACCGATCACGGCCTGCCGCCCCAACAAGTCGAGGCGGCGGCGTTTGCATGGCTTGCCCGCGCGACCGTCCGGCGCGAGGCAGGCAATCTGGCCAGCGTGACTGGCGCGCGCGGGGCACGGGTGCTCGGCGCGATCTACCCCGCCTGATTCGCCCTCAGCCCTGGCCGGAAACCTCCGGCTGGGCGGGGTGCGGCGCTCGCACTTCCGAGGGAAGATGCCAGAAGATCATCGCTGAAGCCACCGTGATCAGCCCCATACTTGCAAAGGTGGCCTGAAAGGCATCCAGCGTGTGCGCGGGCGTTTCGGTGCCGAAGATGCCGTTGTAACCCGCCAGCACGGCGCCCGCGGCGGCCACGCCCAGGCTCATAGCCAGCATCTGCACCATCGACAGCAGGCTGTTGCCACTGCTCGCCATGCTGCCGTCCAGGTCCTTCAGCGTGATGGTGTTCATCGCGGTGAACTGCAGCGAGTTGACCGCGCCGAAAGCCAGCAGCTGCAGCACATGCAGCACCATCGGCTGGCCCGGTGCCGTCAGCCCGAAGCTGGCCATCGTGCAGCCCACGAGGATGGTGTTGATCACCAGCACCTTGCGGTAGCCGTGGCGCGTGATCAGCGGCGTGGCGAAGCGCTTCATGGCCATGCCGGCCAACGCGATCGGCAGCATCATCAGCCCGGCGCGCACCGGTGAATAGCCCATCGACACCTGAAGCAGCAGCGGCACCAGGAAAGGCATGCAGCTGCTGCCCAGCCGCGAGAACAGGTTGCCGATCAGGCCGATGCTGAGCGTCGGCACATGAAACAGCGAAGGCGCAAACAGAGGCTCGGGCGTACGCGAAGCGCGCAGCCAGTAGGCGACGATGCTCGCAAAGCCGAAGATCAGCACGACCATCACGCCGCCCTGGCGCAGGCCCACGCCGTCGAGCGAGAGCGAAATCGCCACCATGCCGAAGGCCAGCATCGCGTAGCCCACGCTGTCGAAACGCTTCTGCACCACGCCGCGCAGGTCGGGCATGTACTTGAGCGTGGCGATGCAGCCCAGCAGCCCCACGGGCACGTTGATCAGGAAGATCCAGTGCCACGAGGCGTACTGCACCAGCCAGCCGCCCAACGTAGGGCCCAGCAAGGGCCCTATGAGGCCCGGAATGGCGACAAAGCTCATCGCCTGCAGGAATTCCCCACGCGGCACCGTGCGCAGCAGCGCCAGGCGCCCCACGGGCAGCAGCAACGCGCCGCCCAGGCCCTGGACCACCCGGGCGGCCACCAACTGGCCCAGTCCGTGCGAGAGCGCGCACAGCACCGATCCGGCGGCGAACAGCACGATGGCCGAGAAAAAGATGCGCCGCGTGCCGAAGCGGTCGGCAATCCAGCCCGAAGCGGGGATCAGCATCGCCATGGTGAGCGCATATGCCACCACCACCGACTGCATGCGCAGCGGGCTCTCGCCGAGGCTCGCGGCCATCGCCGGCAGTGCGGTGTTGATGATGGTGGCGTCGAGCGTCTGCATAAAGAAGCCGACGGCGACGAGCCACAGCAGGCTCTTGCGAACGGGATTGACGGCAGCGTCAGCCTCGGAGTTCATAGGCAGGGAAAAGAGAAGCAGGAACGAAAAAGCCGCCCGGAGGCGGCTTATTGGGGAAGCTGGGTCAGCAGCATTCAGGCATCAGGCCGAGAAGCTCGATCCGCAGCCGCAGGTGCTGGTGGCATTCGGGTTCTTGATCACGAACTGGGCGCCTTGCAGGTCTTCCTTGTAGTCGATCTCGGCGCCGACCAGGTACTGGTAGCTCATGGCATCGATCAGCAGCGACACGCCGTTCTTGGTCATGGTGGTGTCGTCTTCGTTGGTGATTTCATCGAAGGTGAAACCGTACTGGAAGCCGGAGCAGCCGCCACCCTGCACGAACACGCGCAGCTTCAGGTCGGGATTGCCTTCCTCGGCGATCAGGTCGGCCACCTTGGCAGCCGCGCTGTCTGTGAAGACGATCGGCTCGGGCATCTGGGTCTGGATGTTTTCGGCAACGGCGCTCATGGGGTGATAACTCCTAGGGGGCCGGACATGCGGCCAATGGAACGAATGCTACTGCAATGCCGCATTCTCGGCAGGCTGGGTGTGGCGTGCACCCCAATGCAAGTGGGGTTGGAGGCCCTGGCGCCAAGAGGGCTTCCAATGAAAAAGCCGCCCGAAGGCGGCTTTTTGTTCGCAGCGAACAGTGGATCAGCGCTTGCTGAACTGCTTGCGACGACGGGCGGAGTGCAGACCGACCTTCTTACGTTCGACTTCACGTGCATCGCGCGTCACGAAGCCGGCTTGGCTCAGGACGGGCTTGAGCGACGCGTCGTAGTCGATCAGCGCACGGGTGATGCCGTGGCGCGTGGCGCCGGCTTGACCCGATTCGCCGCCGCCGTTCACGTTCACCATCACGTCGAAAGCTTCGAGGTTGTTGGTCAGCGCGAGGGGCTGCTTGGCAATCATGATCGAGGTTTCGCGGCCGAAGAACTCTTGGATGTCCTTGCCGTTGACCGTGATCTTGCCGGTGCCTTTTTTCAGAAACACGCGGGCGACGCTCGATTTGCGACGGCCGGTGCCATTGTTCCATTCACCAATCATTCTCAAGGCTCCTTACAGTTCCAGCACTTTGGGCTGTTGGGCGGTATGCGGGTGCTCAGCACCACCGTACACCTTGAGTTTCTTGATCATCGCGTAACCGAGCGGGCCCTTGGGCAGCATGCCCTTGACAGCCTTTTCCAGGGCGCGGCCCGGGTGCTTGTTCTGCATGTCGCGGAAGTTCGTCGCCGTGATACCGCCCGGGTAGCCCGAGTGACGGTAGTACACCTTGTCGATCGACTTGGCGCCGGTGACGCGCAGTTGCGCGGCGTTGATGATGACGATGAAGTCACCGGTATCGACGTGAGGCGTGTAAATGGCCTTGTGTTTGCCGCGCAAACGGAGAGCAACTTCGCTGGCTACTCGTCCGAGGACCTTGTCGGTCGCGTCAATCACAAACCACTCGTGCGTCACGTCAGCGGGCTTGGCGCTGAACGTTTTGGTCATGAGTTTTTCTCTTGAAAAGAGGGTTTGTCGGGCCCTTTTCCACGGTCGGCGTTCCTCTGACGGGAATCTCTTAGGTGGGAAGGTAGTCTTCGCCGCGGGGCCACAAAAACGCTGCGAAGCCCGCGATTATATAAAGAATGGCCCTGTGCTGGCAAATTCGCATATGTGCGGCCCAACACCGTTACCATCCTCCCCCTATGTTCAGTTACCGCCACGCCTTCCATGCCGGCAACCACGCCGACGTGCTCAAGCACACGGTGCTGATTGCCACGCTCGACCATCTGCTTGAAAAAGAGGCAGCCCTGACGGTCGTCGACACTCACGCCGGCGCCGGTCTGTACCGGCTCGACGGCGACTATGCCGGCACCAGCGGCGAAGCGGCTGACGGCATCCTGCGCCTTCTTTCGGACAAAAAAGAGCCCACCACGCCCGCCCCCGCGGCGAAGTCCGCTACCAAAAAGGTAGCACCCGAAGCCGAAGCCCCCTTGGCCGACGCGATCGCGCGCTACCTCAGCGTGATCCACGACTTCAACCCCAAGGGCGGCGCGCGCGTCTACCCTGGCTCGCCATTCATCGTGCAGCACCTGCTACGCGACCACGACAAGCTCAAGCTGTTCGAGCTGCACCCGACCGACGCCCGCACGCTGGACGCCAACATCGCCCAGCTCGAGGCCGGCCGCCAGATCGCGGTGCTGCGCGAAGACGGCTTCGGCAGCGCCACCAAGTTCCTGCCGCCGCCGTCGCGCCGCGCGCTGGTGCTTATGGACCCCAGCTACGAGATGAAGACCGACTACGGCCGGGTGCTCGATTTCGCGGCCGAGGCGCTCAAGCGCTTTGCCACCGGCACCTACGCGATCTGGTATCCGATCATTCCGCGCCCCGAGGCGCACGACCTGCCGCGCCGGCTCAAGACGATGGCGACCAAGGCCGGCAAGTCGTGGCTGCACGCCACGCTGACGGTCAAGTCCAGCAAGATCACGACGGATGCGTCGGGCGAAACGCACCGGCCGGGGCTGCCGGCCAGCGGCATGTTCCTGATCAATCCGCCGTACACGCTGAAGCCGCTGCTGGCGGCTGCGCTGCCGCAGCTGGTGGAGCGCCTGGCGCAAGACCGGCACGCCGCCTTCTCGCTCGATTCGGGCGGCTGAGCCTCCGCCTTTTCGTTTCTTATTTACGGCGACGAGGCGGCACGATCACCTTGCGCCGCGCGGGCACCGGCGACTTGGCTCGCTGCTGCACGGCCGCAGCCGCCACTGGCGCCGACGCATCGCCTGCCTCCACCGGCAAACCACCGCAGCGCATCCCTTCACGGTCGACGATCGACAGCGCCACCTGCTTGATGCCCAGGCCCGTCAGGCCGATGCGGTCGGCCGCCGCGCGGCTCAGGTCGATCACGCGGCCCGCTGCATAGGGCCCGCGGTCGTTGATGCGCACCAGCACCTCGCTGCCGTTGACGAGGCTGCGCAC
This sequence comes from Variovorax sp. GW821-FHT09D05, assembly GCF_059416325.1. Classification (NCBI taxonomy): domain Bacteria; kingdom Pseudomonadati; phylum Pseudomonadota; class Betaproteobacteria; order Burkholderiales; family Comamonadaceae; genus Variovorax; species Variovorax sp. GW821-FHT09D05. The sequence continues at coordinate 347,289 of NZ_JBWKOZ010000008.1, forward strand.
GCACACGCGCGTGTTGAAAGGCAGGGTCTTGTGGGCCGCCGTCAGGGCGGTCATGTCGAAGCGCTCGCCGCTGGCGGTCTTGCGCTGGTGAAACTGGATGCCGTACCAGGAGGCGCCGCCGCGCTCGAAGATTTCGCGCGGCCCGTCGTCGCCGGGCACGCCGTCGTCCGGCGTCTGTTCGCCCATTCCAGACACCGCCAGGTCATAGCGCACCGACGGCACGCTCGAACGCGGCGCCGCGCCCGGCGGCACCGCGATGGCGCGGGGCAAGGGCAGCAGCTTCCCCGTTCCGCCTTCGGCGTCCGTGGCCGTCGGCATGGCGCAACCGGCGAGAACGCAGGTCGCAGCTACCAGGACTGCACGAAGCCCCGCGCGCCCTCTCAATCGAGGCGCTCCAGTACAGCCAGCGTGGCCGCCGACTGGTTCATTGTGTAGAAGTGCAGCGCCGGGGCGCCACCGTCGCGCAGGCGCGCGCACAGGTCGGTCACCACGTCGAGGCCGAAGGCCTTGATCGATGCCGTGTCGTCGCCGAAGCTTTGCAGACGCAGGCGGATCCAGCGCGGAATCTCGGCGCCGCAGGCGTCCGAGAAGCGCATGAGCTGCGTCGAACTCGTGATCGGCATGATGCCCGGCACGATCGGCGTGTCGAGCCCCAGCTTGCGCGCGTCGTCGACGAAGCGGAAGTAGGCCTCGGGGCTGAAGAAGTATTGCGTGATCGCCGAATCGGCGCCCGCCTTCACCTTGGCGGCAAAGGCCTGCAGATCAGCCTCGGGCGAACGGGCCTGCGGATGGATCTCGGGGTAGCAGGCCACCTCGATGTGAAAGTCGCGGCCGGTCTCTTCGCGGATGAAGGCGACGAGGTCGCTCGCATACAGGAATTCGCCGCCGATGCCGTAGCCGCTCGGCAGGTCGCCGCGAAGTGCCACGAGGCGCTTGACGCCCATGGCCTTCAGCTCGGCGAGCTGCTCGCGCACCGTGGCGCGCGTGGCGCCAATGCACGAGAAGTGGCTCGCGGCGTCCACGCCTTCGGACAGGATCTCCTGCACCGCACCGAAAGTGCCCTGGTGCGTGGAGCCGCCCGCGCCGTACGTGACCGAGCAGAACTGCGGCTTGCGCACATACAGCTGCTGGCGCACGGCGCGCAGCTTGACCGCGCCTTCGGGCGTCTTGGTCGGGAAGAATTCGAAACTCAGCGGAAGGCGCACCTGCGTCTCCTTAGGAACCGTCGTTCGCGTCCTGGACGGCACGAACGGCGTGAATGAAAAACTCGCGGTTGCCGTCGCCTCCGGCGATCGGGCTGTCGAACCACTGCAGCACCCGCAGGCCGAGCGCCTCGCAGGCATCGTGCAGGCGCTTCTCGACCACCGCATACATCGACTCGTCGCGCACGATGCCGCCCTTGCCGACCTGGCCGGGCTGCAGTTCGAACTGCGGCTTGACCAGCATCAGCAGACGCCCGTAGTCGGCCAGGAATTCGACCACCGCAGGCAGCACCAGCGTGAGCGAAATGAACGAGAGGTCGCCAACGATCAGGTCGAAACGCGACTCGCCTTCTTCTTCCAGGTCATCGGGCGACAACGCACGCGCATTGACGCCTTCGATGGCAACCACGCGCTCGTCCTCGCGCAGCCGTGCATGCAGCTGCCCGTGGCCGACATCGACGCCAACCACCTTCGCGGCACCGCGCTGCAGCAGGCAATCGGTAAACCCGCCGGTCGACTGGCCCACGTCGAGGCACAGCTTGCCGGAGGGATCGACGCCGCTCTCGGCCAACGCGCCTTCGAGCTTGAGCCCGCCGCGCGACACATAGCGTGCCTCGGCAGCATCGGCGAGCTCGAGCTCGGCCGACTCGGGCACGTCGTCCTTGTTCTTGACGACCGAGCGCCACGCGTCGCTCGTGCCCGCGTCGCGCCAGCGCAGGCCGCCGGCAATGAGCCGCACCGCTTGCGAACGCGACGCGGCCAGGCCGCGCTCCACCAACAGTTGATCAGCGCGCATCCGTTGTCGATCAGTAGCGGTACGTGTCCGGCTTGTACGGGCCGTTCTTGCTCACGCCGATGTAGGCGGCCTGCGCGTCGGTCAGCTCGGTGAGCATGGCGCCGACCTTCTTCAGGTGCAGGCGCGCGACCTTCTCGTCGAGGTGCTTGGGCAGCACGTAGACCTTGCCGGCCTGGTAGGCGTCGGGCTTGGTGAACAGCTCGATCTGGGCGATGGTCTGGTTCGCGAACGACGACGACATCACGAAGCTCGGGTGGCCCGTGCCGCAGCCCAGGTTCACGAGGCGGCCCTTGGCCAACAGGATGATCTTCTTGCCGTCCGGGAACTTGATGTGGTCGACCTGCGGCTTGATTTCTTCCCACTCGTACTTCTCGATCGACGCGACGTCGATCTCGTTGTCGAAGTGGCCGATGTTGCAGACGATGGCCTGGTCCTTCATCTTGGCCATCGTGTCGTGCGTGATGACGTCCTTGTTGCCGGTGGTGGTCACGAAGATGTCGGCCTTGTCGGCGGCGTATTCCATCGTCACGACCTTGTAGCCTTCCATCGCGGCCTGCAGGGCGTTGATCGGGTCGATCTCGGTGACCCACACTTGCGCCGACAGTGCGCGCAGTGCCTGTGCCGAGCCCTTGCCCACGTCGCCGTAGCCGGCCACGCAGGCCACCTTGCCGGCGATCATCACGTCGGTGGCGCGCTTGATGCCGTCCACCAGCGACTCGCGGCAGCCGTACAGGTTGTCGAACTTGCTCTTGGTGACCGAGTCGTTCACGTTGATGGCGCGGAACAGCAGCGTGCCCTTGGCGCTCATCTCGTTCAGGCGGTGCACGCCGGTGGTGGTTTCCTCGGTCACGCCGATGATCTCGGCCGACTTGCGGGTGTACCAGGTCGAATCGACGGCCAGCTTGGCCTTGATGGCAGCGAAAAGAATGCGCTCTTCCTCGCTGCCCGGGTTGGCGAGCACGCCCAGGTCCTTCTCGGCGCGCTGGCCCAGGTGCATCAGCAGCGTGGCGTCGCCGCCGTCGTCCAGGATCATGTTCGGGCCTTCGCCCTTCGAGTCCTTGGGACCGAAGTCGAAGATGGCGTGGGTGTAGTCCCAGTAATCCTTCAGCGACTCGCCCTTGATGGCGAACACCGGCGTACCTGCCGCGGCGATGGCGGCGGCGGCGTGGTCCTGCGTCGAGAAGATGTTGCACGAGGCCCAGCGCACGGTCGCGCCTAGCGCCTGCAGCGTCTCGATCAGCACGGCCGTTTGAATGGTCATGTGCAGCGAGCCCGTGATGCGCGCGCCCTTCAGCGGCTGCGCCTTCGAGAACTCTTCGCGGATGGCCATCAGGCCGGGCATCTCGGTTTCCGCGATCTTGATTTCCTTGCGGCCCCAGGCGGCGAGGGACAGGTCGGCGATCGCCTGGTCGGCGGTCGAAACGGGGGTGGGCTTGAGAACAGCGCTCATGGGAACTCCAACAAAACTGGTTTGAAAGATGCCGCTGCGTACGGGGAACGGACTCACCGCAAGAACAGCGGGTGAGCGTGGTTGCGATGTGTGGTCCGAGCCTCACGCCTGACGGCGCTGCAACGCTCCTCGGAACGGCGGATTGTAGACGGGGCAAGAGCCTGCGCCAATGCTCGGGGCTTGGCTGACATTTGTCACCCTCGGAGTGACATTGACCTCTGGTTACGATTTCCTCAGGTTTGGTTCAGCAGCCAACCGGCCTGTTGTCGAGCCTATCTGAAAACAAAAGGGCACAAAAATGAGGATGACGAGGAATCTTGCGAGTTGGTGCATGGTCGCCTTGCTTGCGGCTTGCGGGGGAGGAGGCGGCGGCTCCGGTGGCCTTTCGCTGTCGTCGGGCGGCAGCGGCAAGCCAGAGGTCGCGGCCGGCAAGACCCTGGGCGCGGACGCGCGCAACGGCAGCTATCGCGTCTACGCGGCCAATGGCACGCAACAGCAACTGGCGGTCGATTTCGACGCCGGCAGCTACACGATGACGGACAACCTCGGCCTGGCCGAGTCCGGCACTTTCAGCGAAGACTTCACCGAGCCGGGGACCTACGTCTTTGCCAGCAGTCGGATCACGACTGCGGCCAACACCTCGCGCTTCCGGGTGACGACGGACGCCATCGTCGGTGCCTTCCCGTTCCAGACCGCGTACTCGAGCCCCGCTGCGTATGCCGCGCAGCCCTTCATAGCCGCGCGCGACTTCGTGGCTGACGCCGCATTGCTCGACAGCGACTACAACCGCCTCGGCATAACACGCAACGGCGCCGGCGCTTCGGACTCGCAAATCCTGTCCATGCGCGTCTCCGGCACCGGCACGACGCTCGAGATCTGTCTCGACAACGTGGTCTACCGAATCGCCTTGTGTCCCGCCACGTCGAAGCGAACCTACACAATCGCCGCAGACATCGACAGCGCGTGGGTTGCGACCAACATTGCCGATGCCGCTGACACAGTGAGGTTCCGGATGGCGCGCATCGGCGGCCAGAACGTCTATCTGGCGGCGGGCACCAGCTCGACTGCGCCGGCCACCCAGCTCTTGAGGATCGGTCTGCCCGACTCTTCGAACTGGCCCACCACCCGCGGCATCGGCGCATCGACCACGGGCAGTTGGGGCAGCAACCTGATCGACACCGCCAACTCGGTGCGCACAGCCACCAGCACGGACGGCACCTACGGCACCCTGACGATGCCGATAGGCGGCACCTTTCCGCTGCCGCCCGAAGGCATCCGCACCGTCAACAGCGGCGGCGCGAGCAGCTACTTCGCGATGCAGAACGGCCTGCTCTCGGTGGTCGTCGGTTCGCGCAACCCCAACACGCAGGGCTACATCCAGATCAACCTGATCGACACCGGCACCGCGCCCGACGCACGCAACGGCCGCTACAAGGTCTACGCCACCAACGGCACGCGGCAGACGCTGGCGCTTAACCTCGACAGCAAGCGCTACGAGATGACCGACGAGGCCGGCACCGTCGCCTCCGGCAGCTTCGCCGAAGACACGGCAGAAGCCGGCAGCTTCGTCTTCGACAGCAGCCGCATCACAAGCCCGGTGAACACGGCGCGCTTCCGCCTTGCGACGGACACGGTGGTCGGATCGTTCCCGTTCGCTGTCGCGCAGGTCACGCCGGTGAGCTATGGCGTGCGGCCGTTCGTCGCATCGCGTGCGCTGGTGAAGACGCAGGCAGCTCTCGACGGCGTCTACAACCGTCTGGGCATCAACCTGACGGCCACCACCGGCGATTCGTCGATCACGCAGGTCCAGATCGCCAACGGAGGCGCCACGCTCTACCTGTGCAACGACAACGGGATCTACCGCATCGACAACTGCCCTGCAGCCTCCCTGCGGACCTACACCGTGTCGGCCGGCCCGACCGTCGACACCTGGCACATCGTGAGCGTGACCAATCCCTCCGACAACGGCAACTTCGGGATCGCACGCATCGGTGGCGAGAACGTCTACCTCGGGGCCGGCGTCAGCTCCTCGACGCCCACGATCTCGCAGTTCCGCATCGGCCTGCCGGAGCGCGCGACATGGCCCACCATCGCCGCACGCGGTGGCGCTACCAACGGCAGCTGGGGCGGAACGTCCATCGACGCCGTCAACTACGCCCGCGCGCAGGTGCTACCCGACGGCACCACGGCCACGCTCAGTGCGACGCTGGGTTCGATGGGCACGATCGGCCCGCTCAACATGCGCGCGGCAACGTTCGGCGGCACCGCGTTCCACTTCGCAAGCCAGAGCAGCAAGCTCTTCGCGATGGTCGGCTCGCGCAACCCGGCCACGGCCGGCGCGCTTGAAATCGGCCTGATCGACTGACGCTCCAGGCTCTTCGTAAAAAGGCCGCACACCGCATCGCGCGGAGTGCGGCCTTTTTTCTTACTCATTCAGGCCTAAGTCGGCGGTCTGCACGATTCGCCGCCGCGACGTACATTGGCCGGACTCCCATCGCCCCCGAAAGCCACCATGCCGATTTCCCTGTCCAGCGCGTCCAAAGCCCTGCTCGCCACCACCGCCACCGCCCTTTGCCTGACCGCCGCCGTGCTGCCGGTCACCGCATCGGCGCAGAGCCCCGACACCGTACGCATCCGCGGCACCATCGTGCGCGTCGATGCCAACACCCTCGTCGTGCAGGACCGCGGCGGCGAGGTCGTCTCGCTCGCACGCCCGGCCGAGATGGCCGTGTCCGAGGTCTACCGCATCAAGCTGTCCGACATCAAGCGCGGCAGCTTCATCGGCACCGCCGCCATGCCGCAGGCCGACGGTACGCAGAAGGCGCTCGAAGTGGTGGTGTTCCCCGAGGCTGCGCGCGGAACGGGCGAAGGCCACCGCCCATGGGACCTGCTGCCCCAGAGCACCATGACCAACGCCACGGTCGCCGACCTGGCCGCGGCGCCGAAGTCGGTGCGCGGCGGCCAGCAGCTGCGGCTGACCTACAAGGGTGGCGAGAAGACCGTCATCGTGCCGCCCGATGTGCCCGTGGTCACCTTCCGCCCCGGCACCGACGCGCTGCTGGTGCCCGGCGCCCACGTGCTGGTCAATGCGCAGGAGAAGAACGGCACGCCCACGGCATTGCGCGTCACGGCCGGCCGCAACGGCTTCGCGCCGCCGATGTAAGAAGAAGCCCGGCACCCAAGGGAAATCCCGCAGGCATTTTTGTCGCTGCGGCAACCTCCGGTGCATCTGTGCGGCGTATCGTGGCGAGGGACTTTTGCCGCCAGGCTGGTCCCTGCCATCCAACCGTTCACCGTCACAGGAGATTCCGCACCATGGCCACTGCCAAGAAAGCCGCCGCCAAGAAGACCACCGCCAGCAGCAGCACCGCCAGCGCGAAGACGGCGATGCCGACCGCCGCGGACATGCTCAATCCGCTGAAGGGCATGGCCGACAAGCTGCAGAACCTCAACCTGACCGGCGGTGCCGGCAAGCTGCTGGAGAGCGGCCGCAAGGACCTGGCGGCGCTGATGCAGGCCAACGAGAAGTCCTACCAGGGCCTGCAGACCGTCGTGCAGCGGCAGACCGAGATGATCAAGAGCGCGATTGCCGAATGGCAGACCGCCGCCAAGGCAATGCCGGGCAAGGACCCGAAGGAAAACCTGGCCAAGCTCGACGAACTCGGCCGCCAGTCTTTCCAGCGCGCCATCGACGACATCAAGGAGCTGGCCAACCTCGCCGCCAAGTCGCAGGCCGACGCCTTCGACGTGGTGCGCCAGCGCATCCAGGCCAACGTGGACGAAGTGACGAAGCTGCTGCAGCGCAAGTAAGCCGGGCCGCAGCCATGACCGCAGTCCCGCCCCGCGTCGAGCAGCGCACGCGCGCCAACGGCATCGAGCTCGCCTGGGACAGCTTCGGCGACGCCGGTGCACCGCCGCTGCTGCTGGTCATGGGCCTCGGCGCGCAGATGGTGGCGTGGGACGACGCGTTCTGCGCCCGGCTCGCCGAAGCCGGCGGGCACCGCGTGATCCGCTTCGACAACCGCGACATCGGCCATTCGACGCATCTCTCGCACCTCGGCGTGCCCGACATCCAGGCACTGATGGCGCAGGCGATGGCGGGCCAGCCGCTGCGAACGCCCTACAACCTGCGCGACATGGCCGCCGACTGCGTCGGGCTGCTCGACGCGCTGGGCATCGCGCGTGCCCACATCGTGGGCGCCTCGATGGGCGGCGCCATCGGGCAGGAGCTGTGCATCCACCACCCGCACCGCATGCTGTCGTTCACCAGCATCATGTCGACCACCGGCGCTCCGGGCCTGCCGCCGCCCACGCCCGAGGCGATGGCCGTGCTGTTCACGCCTTCGCCGACGACCTTCGAGGCCTACCTGCCGCACTACGCCAGGGTGTGGCGCGTGCTGCGCGGCCCGTCTGACTTTCCGCTCGATGAGGCGCGCGACGCCGAAAAGGCCCAGCTCGTGTTCCTGCGCGGCCTCAACCCGGCCGGCGTGGCACGGCAGCTCGCGGCCATCCTGGCCTCGGGCAACCGCAAGCCCGCGCTGCGCGACGCGCGCGTGCCAACGCTGGTGATCCACGGCGACGCCGATCCGCTGGTGCCGGTGGCCTGCGGAGTCGACGTGGCCGATGCCATCCCGGGCGCGCAGCTGCTGCGCATTCCGCGCATGGGCCACGCGCTGCCCATTCCGATGTGGCCGCAGATCGTCGACGCCATTGCCGCGCACACGGCGCGGCACCCGAACACCTGACACAAGAACGACAGACAAGGGAGCACCTGCCATGAACCAGTTCTCCCCGCTCGACCCGATGGCGATGTGGCGCGAGCTCACCGCCCAGTGGGAAAAGAGCACCAACGAGTTCGCCAACGAAGCCATGGCCTCCGACCCTTTCCGCCAGGGCATGCACGGCGGCATGAACGCCTCGCTCACCGCGCAGAAGGCGCTGGGCGATCTGATGGCGCGCTACCTGACGCTGCTGAACCTGCCCACGCGCGCCGACCTCCAGGTGCTGGGCGAGCAACTGCAGCGCATCGACGACCACCTTGCGCGCATCGCCCGTGCGGTGGAAGGCGGCTCCGGCCCCGCGCCGATTGCGCAAGCTGCTGCACCGAAGCCGCGCCGCACGCGCCAGCCGCCGAGCCCGCCGCCGGCCGCAACGGCGAAGCCGGCCCGCAGCACGCGCAAGCCAGCAGGAAAGCGCCCGGCATGACCACCGCCCTCGATGCCTTCGCCCTGCCCGACATCGGCGCAGAGATCGAGCGCGCGATCCAGCGCAACATCAAGGGCCTGGATTTCCTCACCTCGGCCACGCCCACCGTCGGCCAGACGCCGAAGGACGAGATCCACCGGCGCGGCACGCTGAGCCTGTACCACTACCGCCCGATGGTCGACGAGATCTACCGCGTGCCGGTGCTGATCGTCATGGCAACCACCAACCGCGGCTACATCCTCGACCTTGCTCCGGGCCAGAGCATGGTCGAGCACCTGCTGCTGCAGGGCTACGACGTCTACATGATGGACTGGAACGCGCCGCGCCCCGACGAGAAGCGCCTGCGCATCGAAGACTACGTGCTCGACTTCATCCCCGATTCGCTGCGGCGCGTGCAGGAACGCTCGGGCGAGGAAGACGTCACACTCATCGGTTACTGCATGGGCGGCGTGCTCTCCACGCTCTATGCGGCGCTGCACCCCGGCGGGCCAATGAAGAACCTTGCGCTCTTCACCACGCCGATCGACTTCAGCCACATGAAGATGTTCCATGCGTGGTCGGACAAGCGCTACTTCGACGTCGACCGGCTGGTCGACACCGTGGGCAACGTGCCGCCCGAGATGCTGTTCGCCTCCTTCGACATGCTGCGCCCGGCGGGCCGCAGCGCAGGCGTGGTGCAGCTGTGGGACAACATGGACAACGACGAGTTCGTCAAGTCGTACCGCATGTTCGATCGCTGGGGCACCGAGATGCTTCCGCTGGCCGGCGAGTATTTCCGCCAGACCGTTAAGGAACTCATGTGGGGCAACAAGCTGCACAAGGGCGAACTGACGCTCGGCGGGCGCAAGGTGCTGCTGAAGAACATCAAGGTGCCGGTGCTGCACGCGCTCGCGCAGCATGACCACATCGTTCCGTATGAAGCGGGGCAGCCGCTGATTGCCGGCATCGGCTCGGCCGACAAGGAAGAAGTGGTGCTCAAGGGCGGCCACGTCAGCCTTGCCGCCGGCCCCAACGCAGTGCGCAGGCTGTGGCCCAAACTCGACGAATGGCTTGGAGTGCGATCGACATGACCATCACCGCCGTTTCCGATTCCTTTTCGCGGACCTATCCGCGCACCGTGACGAGCAGCGAAGGCAACATTGTCCTGCGCCTGATGACCGCGGACGACGCTGCGGCCGTGCTGGCCTTCGCGCAGGCACTGCCCGCGCACGACCTGCTCTTTTTGCCGCGCGACATCACCCAGCCCAAGGTGATGAACGCCTGGGTGCGTGCCATCGAGCGCGGCGACATCGACAGCGTGCTCGCGGTGCGCGAAGCCGCGGTACTTGGCTGCGCGGCGGTGATCCGCGATCCGCACTCGTGGTCCAGTCACGTCGCCGAACTGCGCGTGCTGGCCGCGCCCGAGCAGCGCGGCAGCGGCCTGGGCCAGCGGCTCGCGCGCGAGGCCTGCTCGCTGGCCATCGAGCGCGGAGCGGAAAAACTCGTCGCCCGCATGACCGTCGACCAGCGCAGCGCCATCGCTGTCTTCCAGGCCCTGGGCTTCCGCCCCGAGGCGCTGCTGAGCAAGCACGTGAAGGACTGGCAGGGCGTGACGCACGACCTCGTGGTGCTGAGCCACGACGTGGCGCGGTTCGAGGCGCAGATGCGGGCGTACGGGATGAACGAAGCGCTCGGAGCCTGAAAGAAGCAGGCGTCTGCGGGGGTGCTTTGCCAGGGCCGGACGGGGCGCAAACCGCCGCCCTTCTAAAATCGCGGCATTCCCCCGCAGATTGCCCACCTTGTCTTTTGTTGCCGAAACCCGCCGCCGCCGCACCTTCGCGATCATTTCCCACCCTGACGCCGGCAAGACCACGCTGACCGAAAAGCTGCTGCTTTTCTCTGGCGCGATCCAGATCGCCGGCTCGGTGAAGGCGCGCAAGGCCTCGCGCCATGCCACCTCCGACTGGATGGAAATCGAAAAGCAGCGCGGCATCTCGGTGGCCTCGTCGGTCATGCAGATGCTGTATCGCGACCACGTCATCAACCTGCTCGACACGCCCGGCCACAAGGACTTCTCGGAAGACACGTACCGCGTGCTCACCGCCGTCGACTCGGCCCTGATGGTGATCGACGCGGCCAACGGCGTGGAAGCGCAGACGCGGCGGCTGATCGAAGTCTGCCGCCAGCGCGACACGCCCATCATCACTTTCGTCAACAAGATGGACCGCGAAGTGCGCGAGCCGCTGGACATCCTCGACGAGGTGGAGCGCGAGCTCGGCATGCCCTGCGTGCCCATGACCTGGCCCGTGGGCCAGGGCAAGACCTTCCGAGGGATCATGAACCTGCGCACGCAGGCGATGACGGTGTTCGAGTCGGGCAGCGAACGTCTGCCGCAGGACTTCGAGACCATCCCGCTGAGCGAGCGCGACACGCTCACCAAGCGCTTCGGCGCCGACTTCGAGACCGCCATGGACAGCATGGAGCTGGCCACCGGCGCATCGCCCACCTGGGACCGCGAAGCCTTCCTGGCCGGCAAGCAGACACCCGTGTTCTTCGGCTCCGGCGTGAACAACTTCGGCGTGATGGAAGTGCTCGACGCGCTGGTCGACCTTGCGCCTTCGCCGCAGTCGCGCACCAGCACCACCATGGTCAACCGCCAGCCGGTGGTGAAGGAGATCCAGCCCGAGGACAAGGACTTCGCGGGCGTGGTCTTCAAGGTGCAGGCCAACATGGACGCCAACCACCGCGACCGCATCGCCTTCGTGCGCATGGCCTCGGGCAAGTACACGCCGGGCATGAAGCTCAAGGTGCAGCGCACCTCGAAGGAACTGCGCCCCACCAGCGTGGTGACCTTCATGAGCCAGCGCCGCGAGGCGGTGGAAGAGGCCTACGCGGGCGACATCGTGGGCTTTACCACCCACGGCGGCGTGCAGCTGGGCGACACCATCACCGACGGCGCGAGCCTGCAGTTCACCGGGCTGCCGTTCTTCGCGCCCGAGCTGTTCATGACCGTGATCCTGAAGAACCCGCTGCGCACCAAGCAGCTGCAGCAGGGCCTGGCCCAGCTCGGCGAGGAAGGTGCGATCCAGGTGTTCCGCCCCGAGGTCGGCGGCCCGATGCTGCTGGGCGCGGTCGGCCAACTGCAGTTCGAAGTGGTGCAGCACCGCCTGAAGGCCGAGTACGACGCCGACGTGCGGCTCGAAGGTTGCCAGTACACCGGTGCGCGCTGGATCACGGCTGACACGCCGGCTGAGCTGCGCGAGTTCGTCAACGCGTACCCGGTGCGCATGGCCAAGGACGCGGCCGATACGCTGGCCTTCCTGTGCACGTCGCCGTACGACGTGCGGCTGGCGCAGGAGCGATTTCCGAAGATCCACTTTCATCCGCTGCGGGAGCATGCGGGGTTGGCGCTGCAGAGCGCCGGTTGATGGCACGCTAGCTGCCCGTCGAGGCGTAGTGGCGTAACCCGAAGCGCCAAGCCCCGAACGCCGCCGCGAGAAACACGAATCCCGCGAGCGGCGACACCATGCCCACCCACCCGGGCGCCCCCAGCGGATCGGCCTTGCCCAGAATTGCCAGCACCGGGTAATAAGCCACGCAGGCCAGCGGCACGATGAAGGTCAGCACGCGGCGGAACCACTGCGCATACAGTGCCAACGGATACTGCGCCGCCTGCACGCCGCCGTAAGTCAGCACATTGGCGATCTCCAGGCTCTCGACGGTCCAGAACGACAGCGTGCCCTGCAGCACCAGGATGCCCAGGAACAGCGCGACGCCGCCGGCAACGGCGAACAGGGCGATCGCCACCGTGGCCGGAGTCCATGCGATGGCCGCCTGATGCGTGGCGAACACGATCACCGCCACACCCTGCAGCAAGCGCCCTGCGCGGCTGATGCGGAAGTCGTTGCCCATCAACTGCAGCGCGAGCGAACGCGGGCGCAGCAGCAGGCGGTCGAAGGCACCTGTGCGCAGGAACTCCGTGCCGAGCACGTCGAAGCCTCGACCGAGCGCATCGGCCAGCGCGAACATGCAGTTCACCAGCCCGTAGAACAGCGCCACCTCGCCGATGTGCCAGCCCTGCACTTCACCGAAGCGATGGAACAGCGCCCAGACGGCGACCACCTCGATGCCGGAGCCGAGGAACTGGCCGACGGTCAGCATCAGCGCCGAGGCCGGATAGCGCGCCTGCCCGCCGATGGACGCGCCGACCAAGCGGAAGAAAAGCGGAAGCGATCCCATCGCGTTCACCCGCCCTGCACCTGCAGGCCGCGCATGGTGCGGCCCATGGCGAAATGGCCGAAGGCCACGAGCACCGCGATCCAGAAAGCCTGCAGCCCCAAGCCGCCGACGGCCTGCCAACCCTGCAGCTGCCCGAAGTACAGGCGAGCCGGAATGTCCATCAAACCGGCCAGCGGCTGGATCAGCAGCGCGGTCTGCCAGCCATCGGGCAGCATCGCTAGCGGCAGCAGGTTGCCCGAGAGCACGATGACCATCGGCGTGGCCACCGCGCTGATGCCGCGTTCGTTGAGCGCGGCGGTGGCGGCCACATTCAGAAGCATCACCATCGACGTCGAAAGCAGCAGCGCGAGCACGGCCGACAGCATGAATGCGAGCCCCGCCGCAACGCCCGCCGGCAGTTGCCAGGCCCACTCGCCGAGGCCGGCCAGCGGCAGCACGACCATCGCGAACGCAGCCATCAGCGCCACGCGCGGCAGCACGCGCGCCGCGATCCAGCCGGCGCTGCGCGCGAACCACAGCGCATAGGCATCGACGGGCCGCAGCCGGTCGTAGGCGACGGCGCCGGTGCGCACCGCCTGCCCCACCTCCGGGTCGCCCAGCCAGGGCAGCAGCACGAGCAGCCCCTGCGCGAGCCAGGTGTATGTGATGGCCTGCGCGAGCGACATCGAGCTGCTCGCGCCCGTGGTGGCCGCGTGGCCGTAGAAGGCCGCGAACACCATCACCTTGATGCCACCCCACCAGCACTGCGTGGCGAAGCCGGCGAGCGCGGCGGTGCGGTACTGCAGCATCTGCAGGAAGCGCGACGCGAAGGCCGCGAAGTAGGGCCTCGCAAGATCGCGCGGGCTGGTCGCCGTCATGCCTCGGCCGCTCCATGCATGGCATAGAAGCGCGCGATAACGGCTTCGATCGCCAGCCCTTCGAGGCGGATGTCTTCCACCGCATGCGCAGCGGCGATGCGCGCGATCAGCGCGGGCGCGGCGGTCTGCGCCGGGTCGAAGTCGAGCACCAGTGTCTGTCCGTCGCGCGAATGCACGCGTGCGCCGGCCACTTCCACGGGCAGCTCGGCGTCCTGCGCAAAGTCGACCACCAGCCGGCGCTCGGCCATCACCTGCGCGCGCAGCGCCTCCACCGGGCTGTCGGCCAGCACGCGGCCGTGGCCGATGACGATCACGCGGCGGGCCAGCGCCTCGATGTCATGCATGTCGTGCGTGGTCAGCAGCACGGTGGTACCGCGCTCGCGGTTGGCGCGGCGCACGAAGTCGCGCACGGCGAGTTTCGACGGCGCGTCGAGCCCGATGGTCGGCTCGTCGAGAAAAAGAATGTCGGGTTCGTGCAACAGCGCCGCAGCAATTTCTGCGCGCATGCGCTGGCCCAGCGAGAGCTGGCGCACCGGCTGGTCGAGCACACGCTCCAGATGCAGCAGCGCGACCAGCTCGTCGCGCGTGCGGCGATAGCGCACCGGGTCCACGCGGTAGATGTCGCGCAGCAGGTCGAAGCCGTCGCCCACGGGCAGGTCCCACCACAGCTGCGTGCGCTGGCCGAAGACCACTCCGATGCGCGCCACGTGCCGCTCGCGGTCTGCAAACGGGTCGCGCCCGTCAACTTCCACGCGCCCGCCGTCGGGCCGCAGGATGCCCGAGAGGATCTTGATCGTGGTCGACTTGCCCGCGCCGTTCGGCCCGATGAAGCCGAGCAACTCGCCGCGCTCGAGCGAGAACGAGACGCCCGACAGCGCCTCCACCGTGCGATGGCGGCGCTGCACGAGCCCGCGCAGCGCGCCCATCACGCCGGGGTCGCGCTCGGAGATTCGGTAGGTCTTGCGGAGGTGGTCGACGAGGATGTGGGGCATGAAGGGCGCCGCGCCGGCCTCGATGGCGCGGCGGGGGCGGGATGCTACACGAAGAAGGCACAAGTACGATCACCGACTCTCCCCAACATTCCTCGCCATGCCCTCGCTGCCCGCCTCGCCCCACCACCTGCTGCCGCTGACCCGCTGGGAGGCGACGGCACGCAGCGCGCTCGTCGGCGTCTTCACCGACATCGACGACACGCTGACCCACGACGGCGCGATCACGCCCGATGCGCTGCAGGCGCTGGGCGATCTCAAGGCCGCGGGGCTGTCCGTGGTGGCAATCACCGGCCGGCCGGTGGGCTGGAGCCTGCCCTTCGTCAATGCCTGGCCCGTCGATGCCATCGTGGCGGAGAACGGTGCAGTTGCGCTGCTGCCAGCGGCCGGCGGCCGGGTCTGGAAGCGCTACCAGCAGGATGCGGCCACCCGCGCCGCCAACTTCGCGCGCATGCAGACCGTGCTGGCGCGCATCGAGCGCGAATTTCCGGGCGTCGGGCGCGCCACCGATTCGCCGGGGCGCGAGACCGACATCGCCATCGACCACAGCGAATTCGTGCAGCTCAGCGACGCCACCATCGCGCAGGTGGTGGCGCTGATGCGCGGCGAGGGCATGCACGCAACCGTGAGCAGCATCCACATCAACGGCTGGTACGGCGACAACGACAAGCTCGAAGGCGCGCGCTGGATCGTGCGCGAACTGTGGGGCCGCACGCTCGACGACGAAATGGACCGCTGGGCCTACGTGGGCGACTCCACCAACGACCAGCTGATGTTTCGCACCTTCGCGCACAGCATCGGCGTGGCGAACGTCGCGCGCTTCGTACCGCAGCTGGAGCACCTGCCGCGCTACGTGACGCAGGGCGAGCGCGGCTCGGGTTTTGCAGAGGCGGCGCGCGCCGTGCTGTCGGCACGAATGCAACAAGGAAATAAAAAAAGCCCGCACGAGGCGGGCTAAAAGGATCGGCCTGGAGACCCTTGGAGAAAACTCGAGAGGACTGACTACCCGGCTCAGAACGCGTGGCGAATGCCGAACTCGTAGCCCATCGACGACTTGGGCTGCAGCGCGGCCCGGTTGAACGCGACGACATACGACGGGCCGGCGCCGACCGTGTTGCCCGCGCCGTTCTTGTTGCTGACGCGCGCGATCGTGCCGTAGAGCGCGGTGCGCTTCGACAGGTTGTGCACGTAGCCCAGTGCGAGCTTGTTGGACTTCGGATCGGGGGCGTTCAAGACGCCGAGAGCCGGCACGCGGTTGAAGTCGTACTTGACCTGCGAGTACGAAGCACGGATCTGGCCCGGGCCGATCGGCACGGTCACGCCGATCAGGTAGCCGGTCAGGTCCACGTCCGGCACACGGGTGAAGACATTCAGCGGGTCGCGCTGGTCCTTCGAACGCGAGTACTCACCGAACAGCTTGGCCACGCCGAAGTCGTAGGTTGCGCCGAGGTTGAAGGTCTTGATCTTGCCCGGGCGCGCCACGGCCGCGGCGCCGGAGCCAGTCGTGAAGCTCGTGTCGTTCTGCGCATAGCTGGCGGCCACGTCGAGCGGGCCGGCTGCATAGCCGACGCGCCCGCCGATGTGGCGACCGGTGTTGGTCTTGTCGGCGCCGGCCACGGAGTCCGGCGAGGTGCGGGTGAGCTCATGCAGGCTGTAGCCCACGTTGCCGTAGAAGCCGCCCAGGTTGCGCGGCAGGAAGTACTGCACCATGTTGCCGGCGCGCTTGTACGTGCTGTTGCTGCCGTAGCCGGTGCCCGACACGCTGGTTTCGTTGGCGTCGATGATCAGCGAGCCGCCGATGCCGGTGTCGGCGAACGGATCGAACTGCTCTTCGTTCAGCACGGTGGCGGTCTTGTCACGGCCGAGGCGGATTTCGCCGAAGCTGCCGGCAAGGCTCACCGTCGAGCGGCGGCTGAAATTGCTGAGGCCAGTGGCGCCGTCGTCGTTGGTGATCGGGGACTCGAGCCAGAAGCTGGCCGACAGGCCGCCGCCCAGGTCCTCCACGCCGCGGAAGCCGAGGCGGCTGGAGCTCAGGCCCGAATTGGCCAGTTCGGTGCGGCTGGCCTTCACGCTGTAGAAGGGGCCGAAGGGGTTCGTCGACTCGCTCTTGTTCGATACGTTGCGGTAGGCGGCGTCGACCACGCCGAACAGCGTTACGGTCGATTGCGCCGACGCGGCACCACAAGCCGCAAGGGTGGCCAGAACAAGCAGGGATTTTTTCATTCGTATCACTCCAGGATGGGGAATTCGCCGCTCCGTATCGGGCGCGACAGTTAAGAAGTCCGGGCCTTTGCGCCACAGGACTGCATCCGAGTGTTTCTTCGCTAGAAGACGAATGAATTACATAGGGTTAACGCTTAATTGACGAAGGGATACCGCACTTGACATGTGTGAGCTGCGCGCCCTTGCGCGCCATTGCGCGTCAATGCGCGCCACGGCGTAACACCGACCACTGGTTCCAGACGCCGAAAGCAGCGATCAGCAGCAGCACCGCCGCATAGCCTTCCGTCGTATTCAGCAACCCCAGTGGCGCCACCAGGAAGCCCGCCAGCATCGCGGGCAGGCTGAACGCGAGATAGCTCACGACGAAGATCGCCGCGAACAGTTCGCCGCGCTCGTGCGATTGCGCCAGTGGCGCCAGCGTTTGCACCAGCGCCGAGAACGCACCGCCGAAGCCGATGCCCGCCACCGCGGTGCCAACGAAGAACAGCGCGAGCGAACGAGTGGCAAGCGAGGCGAGCAGCAGCCCCAGCCCGACCGCGATGCTGGCCATGCCGAGGATGGCTGGGCGAGGTGCAGCGAAGCGGCCGAGCAAGGTAGGCGCGATCGCGCCCATACCGGAGAGCACCGCCACCGTGAGTCCGTTGACCACGCCGTTGTCGATGCCGAAAACATGCAGCATCAACGACGGCGCGAGCGACAGATACAACCCGCCGAGCGCCCACACCACGACGAACACCGGCAGCCCGCGCACGAACTCGGCCCGTGCGCGCACGGGAATCGACACGCGCGGCACCAGCGAGGCCAGCGCACCGGCGCGCGGCGTGACGGTTTCGGGCATCCACAGCACCACCGCCGCGCCCAGCGCGAACACCGCGGCCAGTACGCCGAAAACCAGCATCACCGGCTGAACCGAGAACTTCACCGCCACACCCGTCAGCAACGCGCCCAACGCCAGGCCGGCCAGCGGAGACACGCTCGTGATCAGCGCCCCCAGCCGCTTGCGCGAAGCCGGCGCAGCCTCGACCACCGCCGCGCTCAGCGCGCCGCTAGCGATGCCCGTGGCCACGCCCTGCACCACGCGAGCGACGATCAGCCCGCCGATGCCGTGCGCCAGCAGGAAGAGCCCCATCGCCACCGCCTGCAGCACCAGCGCCGCCAGCACCACCGGCCGCCGCCCGATGTGGTCAGACAGCGAACCCGCCACCAGCAGCGAGATCAGCAACGCAATCGCATAGATCGCAAAAGCCACCGTGAGCAGCGATGACGAAAAGTGCCAGGCGTGCTGGAACACCACGAACAGCGGCGACGGTGCAGCCGCCGCGAAGAAGAAGGCGAACAGCACGGCGGCCAGCAACGGAAAAGCCGCGCGTGCCGGCAAGCGCCAGGGCTTGGCGCGGGCGGCGAGGTCGGAGGTGCTGACCGCGAGGTCGGGGCAGGTGGATGGCATGGCGAATCCTTAACGCAACTTTTTTTGCTTTTGTGATTCTAGACCTGGGAATCAACTAAAGCAAATATCTTTGCGTTAAAGTCCGAACATGAACGACATCGCCCTTCCCCACAAACGCCCCGGCGGCCGCAGCGCGCAGGTGCAGGCGCTGGTGCGCACCGCCCTTGAAGAACTCGTGGCCGAACAAGGGCGGGAGCGTGTGACGGTGCCGGCAGTGGCCGAGCGCGCGGGCGTCAGCGCCTCCAGCATCTACCGGCGCTGGGGCGATCTGCAGGGGTTATTGGCGGAGACGGCCACCCACCGGCTGGACCCGAACCGCCCACTGCCAGACACCGGCGCGCTACGGGCCGACCTCGAAGCCTGGGCGCGCGAACTCATCGAGCACCTGGCCAAGCCGTGCAACACCTCGCTGCTGAAAGCCGCGGCCGCGCTGGCCAACGGCGATTCGGACACCGACTGCCTGCGCAACCGCCGCAAGGAGGCGCTGACGCTGGTCGAGCAGGCACGCGCCCGCGGCGAGCACGCGCCGGAGCCGCAGCAGGTGATCGATCACCTGATTGCGCCGATCGTGTTTCGCCTTGTGTTTGGAGCGGACCCGGTGAAGCCGGAGTTGGCGGCGCGGCTGGTGGACGAACTGTTCGTGCTCAGTTCGTCTTGACTTCCTTCGCCAGCCCCAGCTTGTCGATGATCACCTTCTCCCTCACCACCGTCTCCTGCGCAAACTTGGTGTACGTCGCCGAGCTCATGTAGTTCGGCAGCATGTCGTAGCGCCCCAGCGCGGTCACGTAGCTCGGCTCTTCCATCGCCTGTTTGAACGCGTCGTGCAGCTTCTTCACCACCTCGGGCGGCGTGCCCTTGGGCGCGCCGATGCCGAAGGGCGAGTTCTGCACCACGTCGTAGCCCAGCTCCTTCAGCGTGGGCGCGTCGGGGAACTTGGCCAGGCGCTTCTCGCCCCAGGTGTTCAGCACGCGCAGCTTGCCCGCCTCGACCTGCGGCGCGAAGCCGGTGCTGTCGGCGGCGGCCATCAGCTGGCCGCTGACCACCGCGAGCATCAGGTCGGCGCTGCCCTTGTAGGGCACGTGCTGCAGCTCGATGCCAGCCTTCTGCGCGACGATCTCGGTCGTCAGGTGCGGGCTGGTCAGCGTGCCGGTGGAGCCGTAGGTGAGCTTGCCGGGGTTGGCCTTGGCGTAGGCAACGAAGTCGGCCCAGGTCTTGAAGGGGCTGTTGGCCGGCACGACGATGCCGAAGGCGTAGCCCGTGACGTTGATGACGTACGTGATGTCCTTCAGCGGGTCCCAGTTGATCTTGGTGGTGTAGCCCAGGCGGAACACGCCGAGCGGGATCTGCGCGACGGTGTAGCCATCGGGCTGCGAGGTCTGCAGCGCCTGCGCGGGCAGCGTGCCGCCCGCGCCGGGCTTGTTGTCGATGATCACCGGCTGGCCGAGGATCTTGCTCGCGTTCTCCGCGAGCTGGCGCATGGTGATGTCGGTCGGGCCGCCGGCCGGGAAGGCGATCACCAGCTTGATGGGCTTGGCGGGAAAGCCCTGCGCGAACGCCGCCATGGGAGAAACAAGGCCGCAAGCGGCAAGCGCGACGGCGGCGCGGAGAAATGTGGTGCGGCGGAGCATGGCTGACTGGATCCTGACTTTGAAAGCGCCGATTGGGCCCCGCCCCGTTGGGGAAGGCAATCGGGGCTCCCCTGATTTCCCGGGGAAAACAGGGCCATTCGCGGCATCCGAGTCGCCTGCGCGTCAGCGCAGCACGAGAGGCGGGCAGGGCTACGCCTGCCCGAAACCTTCGAGCACGTTCACCGCATTCACGCCCACTTCGGCCACCGCGTAGCCGCCCTCGAAGACGAACACCGTCGGCAGTCCCGCGCGCGCCAGGTCTTCACCCATGCGCAGGTAGTCGTCGCTCTTGAGCTTGAAGCCCGAGATCGGGTCGCCCTCGAAGGTGTCGACGCCGAGCGAGACCACGAGCGCGCCGGCCTTCACCGCCGCGATGCGCTCGAGCGCGGCCTTCAGCGCCGCGCGCCAGGCCGCGAAGTCCGTGCCGCGCGGCAGCGGCAGGTTGTGATTGAAGCCTTCGCCCTGCCCCGCGCCGCGCTCGTCGGCGTGGCCCAGGTAATACGGGTAGTCGGTCAGCGGGTCGCCGTGCAGGCTCGCGAAGTGCACGTCGCTGCGCTCGTAGAAGATGGCCTGCGTGCCGTTGCCGTGGTGGTAGTCCACATCGAGCACGGCCACGCGTTCGACGCCCGCGTCACGCAGCGCCTGCGCCGCGACGGCGGCGTTGTTGAGGAAGCAATAGCCGCCGAAGAAGTCGGCGCCGGCATGGTGGCCCGGCGGCCGCGAGAGCGAGAAGGCCGCGCGCTCGCCGCCAATGACGCGCTGCGCCGCAGTCCACGCACAGGCCGCGCCATGCCGCGCCGCCGCCCAGCTGCCGGCCATCAGCGGCGTGCCCGCATCGAAAGAGAACAGCCCCATGCGCGCCGGAAAGCTCTTCGGCAGCACGTCGGTGCGCATGCCGCGCGTGGGCCAGTACGAAGGCAGCGCATCACGCGAGACGTTGGTCGGGTCGAGCGCGACCCACTCGTCCCATGCATGCGCGATGAAGTCCAGGTAGCGCGGCGCATGCACTTTGGCCAGCAGCGCCTCGTCGAAGGCATCGGGCGCCTGCAGCGTGCCGAAGCCCCTGCGCTCCAGCTCATGCTTCACATGATCGACGCGGGCGGGCACCTCGAAGCACGGCACGAGTTCGCCGCGGAACATCTCGACTTTGCCCTGATGAAGAACGTGCTGGTCGTTGTAGATGGTGAGCATGGAGAAAAGCAGGATCGGCGGTGGTGAAGCCGCCCATCATGCCGCACGCCGCAGCACCGCCCGGCGCCGGCCCGAGGCCGTGAGGCCGAACAAGTCCTTCGGGTCATCGAGCTCGGGCACCAGCGCAATCTGCTGGCCGATGCCGCGCTCCGTGGCAAGGCGCTGGATGTAGCGCAGCGCCGTGTAGTCCTCCAGCGCGAAGCCCACCGAATCGAACAGCGTGACCTGTGCGGGGGTCTCGCGGCCGGACACTTCGCCGAGCAGCACGCGCCACAGCTCGTGCACCGGAAAGTCGGCGGGCATCTGCTGGATCTCGCCCTCGACGCGGGTCTGCGGCTCGTACTCGACGAACACGCGCGCCCTGCGCAGCACGTCGGGGTGCAGTTCGGTCTTGCCGGGCGAATCGCCGCCCACGGCGTTGATGTGCATGCCCGGCTCGATCATGTCCGGCGTGAGCACGGTCGCACGCCCCTGGCAGGCGGTGACGGTGGTGACGATGTCGGCGCCGCGCACCGCATCGGCCACGGAGTGCGCGCGCATGATGTCCAGCGACGTGCAGGCCGACAGGTGGCGCACCAGCTTGTCGGTGGCGTGCGGGTCGGTGTCGAACACGCGCACTTCTTCGATGCCCAATAGCGCATGAAAAGCCAGCGCCTGGAACTCGCTCTGCGAGCCGTTGCCGATCAGCGCGAGGCTGCGCGAATCGGGCCGCGCCAAGGCCTGCGCCGCCATGGCCGAGGTGGCGGCCGTGCGCAACGCGGTGGTGAGCGTGAGCTCCGACAGCAGCACCGGATAGCCCGTATCGACTTCCGCCAGCACGCCGAAAGCCATGACTGTCGGCAGCCCGACCTGCGTGTTGTGCGGATGTCCGTTGACGTACTTGAAGGCATAGGCGCCGTCGTCGGCCACGGGCATCAGCTCGATCACGCCCAGATGCGAATGGCTGGCCACGCGCGCCTTCTTGTCGAACTCGCGCCACCGCAGGAAGTCGTCGCGCAGCGCGTCGGCCAGCGCGGTGAGGAACTGGGGAATGCCGGTCTCGTCCACCAGGCGGACCAGGCTGTGAACATCGATGAAGCGGGTCATGGCGCGGCTCCTTGCGTAGCCCCCGGCACGGCGCTTCATCCCCTCACATGTTCACTCCACCATGGCTGATTCAGGATGCGCCTGCGCCAAGGGTTCGAGCCATTGTGCGCCTGCTTGCTGGCCTTTGCGAGCCCCGGCCCTGCCAGCAGTCAGTCGTGCCTGTGCTCTTCGATGTTGCGCTCAAGAAAGCGCCACAGCCGCTCGTCTTCGCTGAAGGCCACGTTGAACCGGAGCCAGCCGGTGGGATGCGGGTTGACCAGGAACAGCTGGCCCGGGCCGAGCATGATTCCCTCCGCCGCGGCGCGCCGCGAAAGCTCGGCGCTGTCGGCAATGTCCGGGTGCCGGGCCCACAGGTACATGCCGGCCGCGGCTTCATGGAACAGCTCGAAGCCAAGCCCGTCCAGCCGCCTCGCGACGCTGCCTTGCGCCTGCGCGAGCCTGTCGCGCAGGGCCTTGAGATGCTTGCGCCAGCGGCCGTCGGTCACGGTGCCGAAGGCCAGGCGCTCGGTGATGTCGGACGAGGTGAGGCCCGAAACCATCTTGAGCTGCGCCAGTTCTTCGAGCAGTTCCGGCTGGGCAACGACGTAGCCGACGCGGATGTTCGGCGAGATGGTCTTCGAGTAGCTACCCACGTAGACCACGCGGCGCAACTGCCCCAGGCTGGCGAGCGAGGGGCGCATCGATGCGTCCATCTCGGCGTAGATGTCGTTCTCTACCAGCGTGAAGTCGTGCGTCTGGGCCAGCTGGAGCAGTTGCACCAGTTGCGGCAGCGAAGCCATCGAGCAGGTCGGGCTCTGCAGCCGGGGCTGGGTGAAGAAGGCCTTGGGCCGGTGCACCGCGAGCAGCGCCTCGAGCGCGGGCATGTCGTAGCCCGTCGGGGTGCGCGGCACGCCGATGATCTCCACGCCCAGGAAGCGCAGCATGAACATCAGGTTCGGATAACCCGGGTCGTCCACCAGCACCGAATCACCCGGCTTCAGCAGGCGGCGCGCGACCAGGTCCAGCGCCTGGCTGGAACCCTGGGTCAGCAGGACCTGCGCGGCCTCGACCACGATCTGCTGCTCCGACAGCGCCTCGGCCGTTGCCATGCGCAGCGCCATGTGGCCGAAGGGCAGGCCGTAGCCGCCGATGTCGGTGCCTTCGGAGGCCAGGTGGCGCAGGCTGCGGCGCATGCCGTCCTCGAACAGCCAGTCGTGCGGCAGCCAGCCGCAGCCGGGCTTGAGCGGCAGGTTGCGGTTCTCGAAGATCTGCTGCAGATACCAGCGGGCGTCGAAGCGGGGGTCCGGGCGGGGCACGCTGGTGGTGCCGGAGGCGCTGTCTTCGCTGCGCCGCTTGACGAAGAAGCCCGCGTTGGCGCGCGAGACCAGCAGGCCCTGCGCCACCAGCCGGTCGTAGGCCTCGACCACCGTGAAGACACTGACGCCGTGGGCCGCGGCAAAGGCGCGGATCGACGGCAGCTTGCTGTCGGCCTTGAGCTTCTGGGCGCCGATCAGTCCGCGCAGCCCTTCCACGATCTGGCTTACCAGCGGCGTCGGCTGTTCGGGGCGAAGAATGAGCATCGGGGGTGTCTCCGGCAGTCCGGCCTGCACCATATTGAGGAAAGTATGTACAGGATACAAGACCAGTACAGTCTTCCGGGCGATCACTTCCGGTGTACATGGCTGGATCGAATCGCGCGACCTAGAGTGCCGGGATTCCTTCTTCACAGCACCAAAGCACAGGTCGTACCATGCAACGCGAACCCCACCTCAGCAACGCCGCCCTCATGGCCCGGCGCAACGCGGCCGTCGCCCGCGGCGTCGGCCAGGCCCACGAAATCTTCGTCAGCCGGGCCGCCAACGCCGAACTGTGGGACGTCGAGGGCCGCCGCTACATCGACTTCGCCGGCGGCATCGCGGTGCTCAACACCGGCCACTGCCATCCGGAGATCAGCGCCGCCGTCAAGGCGCAGGTAGATCTTTATTCGCACACCTGCTTCCAGGTGGTGGCCTACGAGCCCTATGTGGAGCTGGCCGAGCGCCTGAATGCACTGGCACCGGGCGCGTTCGCGAAGAAGTCGATCTTCCTGAGCACCGGCGCCGAGGCGGTGGAGAACGCCGTCAAGATCGCCCGCGCCCACACCCGGCGCCCCGGCGTCATTGCCTTCACCGGCGGCTACCACGGCCGCACGATGATGACGCTCGGCCTCACCGGCAAGGTGGCTCCCTACAAGATCGGCTTCGGCCCGTTCCCGGGCGAGGTGTTCCATGCGCTGTACCCGAATGCGCTGCACGGCGTGAGCGTGGACGATGCACTGCATTCGGTCGAGCTGCTGTTCAAGAACGACATCGAGCCCGAGCGCGTGGCGGCCTTCATCCTGGAGCCGGTGCAGGGCGAGGGCGGCTTCTACGTGGCGCCCAACGACTTCGTCGAAGGCCTGCGCGCGCTGGCGGACCGCCACGGCATCCTGATCATTGCCGACGAGGTGCAGACCGGCGCGGGCCGCACCGGCACCTGGTTCGCCAGCGAGCAGTGGCCCGTGGCGCCCGACCTGATCACCACCGCCAAGTCGATGGCGGGCGGCTTCCCCATCTCCGGCGTGGTGGGCCGCGCCGAGGTAATGGACGCCCCCGCGCCCGGCGGCCTGGGCGGCACCTATGCCGGCAGCCCCATCGGCTGCGCCGCGGCGCTCGCGGTGCTGAAAGTGTTCGACGACGAGCAACTGCTGGCGCGCAGCCGGGCGCTGGGCGAGCGGCTCACGGCCGGCCTGCGCCGCATCGCGGCCGACGTGCCTGCCATCGGCGACGTGCGCGGGCTCGGCGCCATGGTGGCCGTCGAGCTGTTCGAGCAGGGCGACACGTCGCGCCCCGATGCCGCGCTGACCCGCAAGGTGGTCGCGGAGGCGGCGCGGCGCGGGTTAATCCTGCTGTCATGCGGCACCTACGGCAATGTAATTCGCGTACTGGTGCCGCTCACGGCATCCGACTTGCTTGTGGACGAAGGCCTGGCGCTTCTCGCGGACAGCTTCGCCGCACTGCGCTGATCGACAGATCCTTTCCTTAATTCCTCCTCCATGACAGCAGAACCCTTGGTGCGCTTCCAGCGCGTCCAGAAGACCTACGACGGCGAACACCTGGTGGTGCGCCAGCTCGATCTGGACATTCACCGTGGCGAGTTCCTGAGCCTGCTCGGGCCTTCGGGGTCGGGCAAGACCACCACGCTGATGATGCTGGCGGGCTTCGAATCGCCGACCTCGGGCGAGATCCTGCTCGACGGCAAGCAGATCACCGGCACGCCGCCGCACAAGCGGAACTTCGGCATGGTCTTCCAGAACTACGCGCTGTTCCCGCACCTGAGCGTGGGCCAGAACGTGGCCTATCCGCTGACGGTGCGCAAGGTGCCCAAGGACGAGCAGCAGCGCCGCGTGCAGCGCGCGCTCGACATGGTGCAGTTGCGCGGCATGACCGACCGCCTGCCCGGCCAGCTCTCGGGCGGCCAGCAGCAGCGCGTGGCGCTGGCGCGCGCGCTGGTGTTCGAGCCCCAGCTGGTGCTGATGGACGAGCCGCTCGGCGCGCTCGACAAGCAGTTGCGCGAGCACATGCAGATCGAGCTCAAGGACCTGCACCGCCAGCTGGGCGTGACCTTCGTCTACGTGACGCACGACCAGGGCGAGGCGCTCACCATGAGCGACCGCGTGGCGGTGTTCAACGAAGGCGTGATCCAGCAGCTGGACACGGTCGACCGGCTCTACGAGACGCCTTCCAACCGCTTCGTGGCCGGCTTCGTCGGCGACAACACCGTGCTCAAGGGACAGCTGGGCCAACAGGGCCACAGTGGCGAGCATGCAGAAATGAAGCTGCCCGATGGTCGCGTGCTGCACGGGCTCAACGTCAGCGGCGCTGCCGCGGGCGCGACCGTCGAGGCCTGCATCCGCCCCGAGCGGGTGGTGCTGCACCGCAGTCCGCCCGCGCCGCGCGCCAACATGCTCGCCGCCCAGGTGGCGCGCGTCATCTACTTCGGCGACCACCTGCGGCTGCTGTGCAGCGTCGGCGGCGACCAGGCCGAAGCCACCGTGAAGCTGCCGCTGAACGGCCTCGAAGGTGCCGCCGCGCCGCAGGCCGGCGAAGCGGTGGTGCTCGAATTTCCGACGGCGCATGCGCGCATCTATGCCTCCTGAATCCGGCCAGTTGTTCCCTCGTTTCCTTTCTTTGCTTTCATCACCCAGGAAGACTTCCACCATGAAAAAGACTCTCCTCGCCTGCACCGTCGCCGCCAGCTTCGCACTGCCGGCCTTTGCCCAGCAGCAGCTCACCGTGGTCAACTTCGGCGGCGCCAACGCCAATGCGCAGAAGAAGGCCTACTACGAACCCTTCGAGAAGACCGGCACCAAGATCATCCCGGTCGAATACAACGGCGAGCAGGCCAAGATCAAGGCCATGGTCGAGACGAAGAAGGTCACCTGGGACGTGGTCGAGGTCGAATCGCCCGACGCGGCACGCGGCTGTGACGAGGGCCTGTTCGAGAAGCTCGACTATTCCAAGATCGGCAGCAAGGCCGACTTCCTGCCGGCCGCCGTCACCGACTGCGGCGTGGGCCTCTTCGTGTGGTCGACCGTGATGGCCTACAACGGCGAGAAGCTCAAGACCGCGCCCAGCAGCTGGGCCGATTTCTGGGACGTGAAGAAGATCCCCGGCAAGCGCGGCATGCGCAAGGGCGCGCGCTACAACCTCGAGTTCGCGCTCATGGCCGACGGCGTGAAGCCGGCCGATGTCTACAAGGTGCTCGGCACCAAGGAAGGCGCCGACCGCGCGTTCAAGAAGCTCACCGAACTCAAGCCGAACATCCAGTGGTGGGAAGCCGGCGCGCAGCCGCCGCAGTTCCTGGTGGCCGGCGACGTGGTGCTGACCACCGTCTACAACGGCCGCATCGACGCGGCCAACCGCGAAGGCCGCGACCTCAAGATCTACTGGCCGGGCGGCATCTACGACCTCGACTACCTGGTGATCCCGAAGGGCGCACCGAACAAGGAAGCCTCGCTGAAGTACATCCAGTTCGCGATGCAGCCGGCCAACCAGGCGGTCTATGCCCAGAACATCGCCTACGGCCCCACCAACACCAAGGCGCTGACTTCGCTGAGCAGCAAGGTGCTGGCCGACCTGCCGACCTCGTCGACCAACGCCAAGGATGCGCTGCAGTTCAACGTCGGCTTCTGGGCCGACCAGGGCGAGGCGCTCGAGAAGCGCTTCGCATCCTGGGCCACGCAGTAAACGGGCAAACGAGCGAGCGCGAAAGAGTCCATGCACGCGGCAACGTCTGTCCCCCTGGTTCCAGCAGAAGCGCCGCCCGGCGAACTGCGGCGTGCGCTGGCGCGCGCCGAAGCCCGCCGAAAGTGGCGCGCGTTTGCGCTCACGGTGCCGCTGCTGGTGTTTCTGCTGCTGACGCTGCTGGTGCCCATCGTGGCGCTGCTGCAGCGTGCGGTAGAAAACCCCGAGGTGGCCAACGCGCTGCCGCGCACCGTGCGCGCGCTCGACGGCTGGAACCGCAAGGAGGCGCCCGCGCCGGCGGCCTTTGCAGCCATCGCGGCCGACCTCGGCCAGCTGCCCGACAGCTCCGACGCCGGCGCCCTGGCGCGCCGCCTCAACACCGAGATCGCCGGCGCCCGCTCGCTGGTGATGGGCACCTTCCGTGCGCTGCCGATCGCCGGCACGCCGGAAGAGGTCAAGGCGCGCATGCTGGAGCTCGACCCGCGCTGGGGCGAGGCGCCGTACTGGCAGGCGATTGCCAAGAACGGCTCGCGCTGGACGCCCGACTACCTGCTCGCCTCGGTCGACCTGCGGCGCGACGTGGCCGGCGAGGTCGAGCGCATGCCCGCCGACCAGCGCGCCTTTGCCGGCATCCTGCTGCGCACCTTCCAGATCAGCGCCGTCGTCACCTTCTTCTGCCTGCTGCTGGCCTATCCGCTGGCCTGGTGGCTGTCGACGCTGCCCGCGCGCAAGGCCAACGTGCTGATGATCCTGGTGCTGGTGCCGTTCTGGACTTCCATCCTGGTGCGCGTGGCGGCCTGGATCGTGCTGCTGCAGTCCGAGGGGCTGGTCAACCGGGGCCTCATGGGCATCGGCCTGATCGACCATCCGCTGGCGCTGCTGTTCAACCGCACCGGCGTGATCATCGCGATGGTGCACATCCTGCTGCCCTTCATGATCCTGCCGCTGTACAGCGTCATGAAGAGCGTGCCGCCCACCTACCTGCGCGCGGCCGTCTCGCTGGGCAGCTCGCCGCTGGCGGCCTTCTTCCGCGTGTACGTGCCGCAGACCTACCCGGGCATCGGCGCCGGCGCGCTGCTGGTCTTCATCCTGGCGATCGGCTACTACGTGACGCCGGCGCTGCTCGGCGGCGCGGACGACCAGATGCTGAGCTACTACATCGCGCGCTACACCAACGTCGAAATCAACTGGGGCATGGCGTGCGCGCTGGGCTCCGTGCTGCTGGTCGCCACGCTGATTCTGTATGCCGTGTACCGCCGCATCGGCAAGGCCGAGCTGAGCCTCGGATGAGCCGCACGAAAAGCTGCACGAAAGACAGACGAACATGTTGAAGCTTCCCCAATTCCCGGCCTATGCCACCTTCGCCGACAAGCTCGGCTGGTGGCTGGTGCGCGGCGGCTGTGTCGCGGTGCTGGCCTTCCTGCTGGCGCCGATCCTGGTGGTGATTCCGCTGTCGTTCTCCGACAGCTCGTTCCTGGCCTACCCGATTCCCGGCTGGTCGCTGCGGTGGTATCGCAACCTCTTCGAATCGCCCGAGTGGGCACGCGCGGCGCGCAACAGCTTCATCGTCGCGCCGGCCGCCACGGTGCTGGCCACCGTGCTGGGCACGCTGGCGGCGGTGGGGTTGTCGCGCACGAGCTTCGCCTTCAAGGGCCTGCTCATGAGCGTGCTGATCTCGCCGATGGTGGTGCCGATCGTGGTGGTGGGCGTCGCCACGTATCTCTACTTCGCCCCCATCGGACTGGCCGACACCTACTTCGGGCTGATCGTGGTGCATGCGGCGCTGGGCGCGCCCTTCGTGCTGACCACCGTGCTCGCCACACTGGCCGGCTTCAACCAGAACCTGGTGCGCGCATCGCTGAGCCTGGGGGAGACACCGTTCAGGACCTTCATGCGCGTCACGCTGCCGGTGATTGCGCCGGGCGTGATCTCGGGCGCGCTGTTCGCCTTTGCCACTTCATTCGACGAGGTGGTGGTCACGCTGTTTCTCGCGGGGCCGGACCAGGTCACGCTGCCGCGCCAGATGTTCACCGGCATCCGCGAGAACATCTCGCCCACCATCGCCGCCGTGGCGACGCTGCTGATCATCTTCACCACCACGCTGCTGCTTGCGCTCGAATGGCTGCGCGGCCGGCGGCGTTGAACCCGCACACGCACGATGCCCACCACCACAACACCGAACCAGCCGCTGGGCGGCAACACGATGCCGCGCTTCGCCGGCCCCGGCACGATGATGCGGCTGCCCGCTGCAACGTCTCCGGCAGGGCTGGATGCGGCGTTCATCGGCGTGCCGCTGGACATCGGCACTTCCAACCGGCCGGGCGCGCGCTTCGGGCCGCGCCAGATCCGTGCGGAGTCGGCATTGCTGCGGCCCTACAACATGGCCACCGGCGCGGCGCCTTTCGACAAGCTGAACGTGGCCGACCTGGGCGACGTGCCGATCAACACCTATTCGCTCGAAAAATCGATCGACATCATCTCGGACTTCTACGACACGGTGCTGGCCGCCGGCTGCGCGCCGCTGACGCTGGGCGGCGACCACACCATCGCGTTGCCGATCCTGCGCGCATTGGCGCGCAAGCATGGCCCGGTGGCGCTGGTGCATGTGGATGCGCATGCGGACGTGAACGACGACATGTTCGGCGAGCGCATTGCGCACGGCACACCGTTCCGGCGCGCCGTCGAAGAGGGCCTGCTGGCCTGCGACAAGGTCTGGCAGATCGGCCTGCGCGGCACCGGCTATGCGGCGGACGATTTCGACTGGCCGCGTGAACAGGGCTTCACAGTGGTGCAGGCGCACGAGGTCTGGTACCAGTCGCTGGCGCCGCTGATGGCGCAGGTGCGCGAGCGCATCGGGCCGACGCATCCGGTGTACATCAGCTTCGACATCGACGGCATCGATCCCTCGTTCGCCGGTGGCACCGGCACGCCGGAGATCGGTGGACTCACCGTGCCGCAGGCGCTGGAGATCGTGCGCGGCTGCCGCGGGCTGAACGTGGTGGGCGCCGACCTGGTAGAGGTCAGCCCGCCGTACGACACGAGCGGAAACACTGCGCTGCTCGGGGCCAATCTGCTTTACGAAATGCTCTGCGTGCTTCCGGGCGTACCTTTCCGCTGACACCGGGTGCTTGCACCGGCTACTCATTTCTTTAGAGACAACACGACACCATGGACACGAAGACATCTCCCCTCGCGCTGCTGAACGACCCGACCTTGCTCAAGACCGATGCGCTGATCGCGGGCGAATGGGTTGCGGGCGCGAGCCGCTTCGACGTGAACGACCCGGCCACCGGCCGGAAGCTGGTCGACGTGGCCAACCTCACGCGTACGGATGCCGCGCACGCCATCGCCGCCGCCAACAAGGCGCTCGCCGCCTGGCGCGGCAAGACCGGCAAGGAGCGCAGCATCGTGCTGCGCAAGTGGTTCGACCTGCTGATCGCCAACACCGAAGACCTGGGCCGCCTGATGACCGCCGAGCAGGGCAAGCCTTTTGCCGAGGCCAAGGGCGAGGTCGCCTACGGCGCGAGCTTCATCGAGTGGTTTGCCGAGGAAGCCAAGCGCGTGAACGGCGAGGTGCTGCCGCAGTTCGACAACAACCGCCGCCTGCTGGTGATGAAGCAGCCCATCGGCGTGTGCGCGGCGATCACGCCGTGGAATTTTCCGCTGGCCATGATCACCCGCAAGGTGGCGCCGGCACTGGCCGCGGGCTGCACGGTGGTCATCAAGCCGGCCGAACTCACGCCGCTGACCGCGCTGGCCGCTGCGGAGCTGGCCGTGCGGGCCGGCATTCCGGCGGGCGTGCTCAACGTGCTCACGGCCGACAGCCAGAACAGCATCGCGATCGGCAAGGAGCTGTGCGAGAGCGACGTCGTGCGCCACCTGAGCTTCACGGGCTCCACCGAAGTGGGCCGCATCCTGATGAGCCAGTGCGCACCGACGGTCAAGAAGCTGTCGCTGGAGCTGGGCGGCAACGCGCCTTTTCTGGTGTTCGACGATGCGGATGTGGATTCGGCGGTCGAAGGCGCCATCGCGAGCAAGTACCGCAACGCCGGCCAGACCTGCGTGTGCGCGAACCGGCTGTATGTGCAGGAAGGCATCTATGACGCCTTCGTCGAGAAGTTCGCGGCCAAGGTCAGGGCGCTCAAGGTCGGCAACGGCTTCGAGGACGGCGTGACGCAGGGCCCGCTGATCGAGGATGCGGCCATCGACAAGGTGCAGCGCCATGTGGCCGACGCCATCGCCAAGGGCGGCAAGGTGCTGGCGGGCGGCCACAGGATGCAGGGCCAGTTCTTCGAGCCGACCGTGATTGCCGAGGCCACGCCCGACATGCTGTGCGCACGCGAAGAAACCTTCGGCCCCTTCGCGCCCGTGTTCCGCTTCAAGACCGAGCAGGATGGCATCGACGCGGCAAACAACACCGAGTTCGGCCTCGCGAGCTACTTCTACACACGCGACGTGGGCCGGATCTTTCGCGTGGCGGAAGCGCTGGAATACGGCATGGTCGGCATCAACGCCGGCGTGATCGCCACCGAGCACGTGCCCTTCGGCGGCGTGAAGCAGTCGGGCCTGGGGCGCGAAGGCTCGCACCACGGCATGGACGACTACGTGGAGATCAAGTACCTCTGCCTGGGCGATATCCAGAAATAAGAGGAGGAAGAAGGCGGGGGCAAGCCCCGCCCTGCCCTGTCTATCGCGCCAGCACTGGCGCCAAGGCCACGCCGGTGTGCGTGCCGAGCCGCACCACCTCTTCCGGCGGCGCCGCCGCGACGATGCGCCCGCCGGCGTTGCCGCCCTCGGGCCCGAGGTCGAGGATCCAGTCGGCCTCGGCGATCAGGTCGAGGTCGTGCTCGATCACCACCACGCTGTGGCCGCCGTTCACCAGCCGGTGCAGCACGTGGATCAGCTTCTCGACGTCGGCCATGTGCAGGCCCACGGTCGGCTCGTCGAGCACGTACAGCGTGTGCGGCGCCTTCTGGCCGCGGCGGGTGATGTCGTCGCGCACCTTGCTCAGCTCGGTCACCAGCTTGATGCGCTGCGCCTCGCCGCCCGATAGCGTGGGCGAGGGCTGCCCCAGCGTGAGGTAGCCGAGCCCCACGTCCTTCAGCAGCTGCAGCGGGTGGGCGATGTTGGGCATGCTGGCGAAGAATTCGACGGCCTCGTCGACTTCCATCTTCAGCACGTCGCCGATGCTCTTGCCGCGCCAGCTCACGGCCAGCGTCTCGGGGTTGAAGCGCGCGCCGTGGCACACCTCGCAGGGCACCTTCACGTCGGGCAGGAAGCTCATCTCGATGGTGCGCACGCCCGCACCGTCGCAACCGGGGCAACGACCTTCGCCGGTGTTGAAGCTGAAGCGCGCCGGGCCGTAGCCGCGCGCCTTGGCTTCGAGCGTGTCGGCGAAGAGCTTGCGGATGGTGTCCCAGAAGCCGATG
Source organism: Variovorax sp. GW821-FHT09D05 (assembly GCF_059416325.1). Lineage (NCBI taxonomy): Bacteria > Pseudomonadati > Pseudomonadota > Betaproteobacteria > Burkholderiales > Comamonadaceae > Variovorax > Variovorax sp. GW821-FHT09D05. The sequence continues at coordinate 380,253 of NZ_JBWKOZ010000008.1, forward strand.
TAGGTGGCCGGGCAGCTGCGCGGCGTCTTGCCGATGGGCGTCTGGTCGACTTCGAGCACGCGGTCGATGGTCTCGTAGCCCTCGACCTTGCTGCAGCCGGCCCAGGCCGGGCGCTTGCCGGCGGCGTCGGCGTCGCGGCCCGCCTTGGTCATGCGCTGCACCACGATGCCATGCACGTTGGCCAGCAGCACGTCGCGCGCCAGCGTCGACTTGCCCGAGCCGCTGACGCCGGTGACCACCACCAGGCGATGCAGCGGCAGCGTGGCGGTCACGTCCTGCAGGTTGTGCAGGTCGGCACCGTGCACGGTGAGCCATTCGCCGTTGTCCGTGGCCTTGGGGTTGGGCGAAGGCACGAGGCGGCGCGCCTGCAGCGGGTGCTTGATGGCATCGCGCAGGTAGCGGCCGGTCTGCGAATCGCCAGCGTTCTGGATGTCGGCCACCGAGCCCTCGGCCACCAGCCGGCCACCACGCTTGCCCGCGCTCGGGCCGATGTCGATGATGTGGTCGGCCCGGCGGATGGTGTCTTCGTCGTGCTCCACCACCACCAGCGTGTTGCCCTTGTCGCCGAGCTTGTGCAGCGCGTCGAGCAGGATCTGGTTGTCGCGCGCGTGCAGGCCGATGGTCGGCTCGTCGAGCACGTAGCACACGCCCTGCAGGTTGCTGCCGAGCTGCGCCGCCAGGCGGATGCGCTGCGCCTCGCCGCCTGAAAGCGTGGGCGCGCCACGGTCGAGCGTGAGGTAGCCCAGGCCCACTTCTTCGAGGAATTCGAGCCGGCTCTTGATCTCGGGCACGAGATCGCGCGCGATCTCCGCTTCGCGGCCCGTGAGCGTCAGCCCCTCGAACCACTGCCGCACCTCGGTCACGCTCATGCGCGCGAGTTCGGTGATGCCGATGCCGCCCGAGCCGTCGGCCGCGGTGCCGAAGCCCACGGCGCGGGCCGTGGCGTTCAGGCGCGTGCCCTCGCAGGTCGGGCAGACCACGTCGGCCAGGTCCTCGACCTCGGGTTCTGCAAAGGTCTGCTCGCGGCCCTTGTTGTCGTCGGCCAGCACGGAGTCGTCGAACACCTTGCGCTGGTCCTTGCTGAGCTTGACGCCCGTGCCCACGCAATCGGGGCACCAGCCGTGCTTGCTGTTGTAGCTGAACAGGCGCGGGTCGAGCTCGGCGTAGCTGGTGCTGCACACCGGGCAGGCGCGCAGCGTGGAGAACACGTTCACGCGGCCGATGCCGGCGGCGGACACGCCCGCCATCATCGCGGCGCGCAGGCCGTCGAGCTGGCTCAGCACGTGCACAACGCCCTTGCCGTGTTCGAGCGCCTTGGTCAGCGCCTCGCGCAGCTCGGTCTCCTTCGATGGCAGCACGTCGAGGCTGGCCACGGGCAGCTCGATGCTGTGCTCCTTGAAGCGGTCGATGCGCGGGAAGCCGGCGGTCGGCAGAAAGTCGCCGTCCACGCGCAGGTGCGTGAAGCCGCGCGGGCGCGCCCAGTCGGCCAGCTCGGTGTACACGCCTTTGCGGTTGCTCACCAGCGGCGCGAGCAGGCCGATGTGCTGGCCCTTGAAGTTGCGCATCAGCTGCGCGGCGATGCTGTCGGGCGTCTGCGGCTGCACGGCCGCGCCGTCGTGAATGCAGTGCTGGATGCCCAGCTTCACGTACAGCAACCGCAGGAAGTGCCACACCTCGGTGGTGGTGCCCACCGTGCTCTTGCGGCCGCCGCGCGACAGGCGCTGCTCGATGGCCACGGTCGGCGGAATGCCGTACACCGCGTCCACCTCGGGCCGGCCTGCCGGCTGCACGATGCTGCGCGCATAGGCGTTGAGCGATTCGAGGTACCGGCGCTGCCCTTCGTTGAAAAGAATGTCGAAGGCCAGCGTCGACTTGCCCGAGCCGCTCACGCCGGTCACCACGCTGAATTTGCCGCGCGGAATGTCGACGCTGAGGTTCTTCAGGTTGTGCTCGCGCGCGTTGACGATCTCGATCGCGTTGCTGCCCGGCGCCGTCTTCGCATTGGCGATGTAGCGGCGCGCGGCGCGCTCGGCCACCTTGTAGGCGTCGGGGCCGATGGCCAGCTCGTAGTCGGCCAGCGCGGCGCCGGTGAGCGAGGCGCGGTTCTCGCGCAGCTGCTCCGGCGTGCCTTCTGCCACCACCTGGCCACCGCCCTCGCCGCCTTCGGGGCCGAGGTCGATGAGCCAGTCGCTCGCGCGGATCACGTCGAGGTTGTGCTCGATGACGATCAGCGAATGGCCGGCGTCGAGCAGCTTGCGCAGCGCGCGCATCAGCCGCGCGATGTCGTCGAAGTGCAGGCCGGTGGTCGGCTCGTCGAACAGGAAGAGCGTGCCCTTGCGCGCCACCGACTGCTTGCTCGAGGTCGCGTTCTTGGCAGCCTCGGCCAGGAAACCCGCGAGCTTCAGGCGCTGCGCCTCGCCGCCGCTCAGCGTGGGCACGGGCTGGCCGAGCTTGACGTAGTCCAGGCCCACGTCGGAAATCGGCTGCAGCACGCGCAGCACGTCGCGGTCGGCCTCGAACACGGTGGCCGCTTCGGCCACGGTGAGGTCGAGCACGTCGGCCACGTTGTAGCTCTTGCCCTTGCGCTCCACGCGCACTTCGAGGATTTCGGGGCGATAGCGCTTGCCGTCGCAATCGGGGCAGCGCAGGTACACGTCGGACAGGAACTGCATCTCGACGTGCTCGAAACCCGAGCCGCCGCAGGTCGGGCAGCGCCCGTCGCCGGAGTTGAAGCTGAACTTGCTCGCGGTGTAGCCGCGCTGGCGCGACAGCGCCGCGGTGGCGAAGATCTCGCGGATGGCATCCCACGCGCCCACGTAGCTCGCGGGGTTGGAACGCGCGGTCTTGCCGATGGGCGACTGGTCGACGAACACCACGTCGCCCAGGTGGTCGGCGCCGAGCATGCGGTCGTGCGCGCCGGGTGTTTCGGTGGCCTTGCCGAAGTGGCGCATCAGCGCGGGCGCCAGCACGTCCTGTATCAGCGTGGACTTGCCCGAGCCGCTGACGCCGGTAACGCACACCAGGCGCGCCAGCGGGAACTCGACCGCGATGTTCTTCAGGTTGTGCTCGCGCACGCCTTCGAGGATGAGCCGGTGCGTGTTCTCGCTCACGAGCCGCTTGAAGCCCATGCCGATCTTCTTGCGCCCGCCCAGGTACTGGCCGGTGAGCGTGTCGGCGTCGCGCAGCTGGTCGGTGGTGCCGTCGAACACGATCTGCCCGCCGCGCGCGCCGGGGCCGGGGCCCATGTCGATCACGCGGTCGGCGGCGAGCATCACGGCCGGGTCGTGCTCGACCACCACCAGCGTGTTGCCGGCGTCGCGCAGGCGCAGCATGGCCTCGGTGATGCGGTTCATGTCGCGCGGGTGCAGGCCGATGCTGGGCTCGTCGAGCACGAACAGCGTGTTGACCAGCGAGGTGCCGAGCGCCGTCGTGAGGTTGATGCGCTGCACTTCGCCGCCGCTCAGCGTGCGGCTCTGGCGGTCGAGCGTGAGGTAGCCGATGCCGACGTCGTGCAGGTAGCGCAGGCGCGTGGTGATTTCTTCGAACAGCAGCTTCAGCGCCTGCGTTTCGCCTTCGCTCACCGTGTGGCCGTTGCCGTGGTGCTCGACGCGGTCGAAGAGCCTGCGCAGCCGCTCGATGGGCAGCAGCATCAGGTCATGCAGGCACAGGCCCGGCAGGGCTTCGAGCTGCGCGCGCGTCCACTTGGCGCCCGTGGGCATGAAGCGCTTTTCGGGCGGCAGCACGGCGTCGGCGTCTTCCTTGCTGCCGATGCGCCACAGCAGGCTGTCGAGCTTCAGGCGCGCGCCGCTGCAGGTGGGGCATGGCGTGTAGCTGCGGTATTTGGACAAGAGCACGCGGATGTGCATCTTGTAGGCCTTGCTCTCCAGGTAGCCGAAAAAGCGCCGCACGCCGTACCACTGCTTGTTCCAGTTGCCTTCCTTGTAGTTGGGCGTGCCTTCGATCACCCAGTGCTTCTGCTCGTCGGTGAGCTTGTTCCAGGGGGTGTCGCGCGGGATGCCGGCGGTTTCGGCGTGGCGCATGAGGTCGTCCTGCGCTTCCTTCCAGGCGGGCGTCTGGATGGTCTTGATGGCGCCGGCTCGCAGCGTGAGCTTGTCGTTCGGAATCACCAGGCCCAGGTCGACGCCGATCACGCGGCCGAAGCCGCGGCAGGTTTCGCAGGCGCCCACGGCCGAGTTGAACGAGAACATCGACGGGATGGGGTCGGCGTAGCGGATGTCGCTTTCGGGGCAATGCAGGCCGGTCGAGAACTTCCACACGTCCGTCGGCGCGTTTTCCTCTGAACCGGTGGCATGCACGGTGACGCGCCCGCTGCCGCGCTTGAGCGCCACCTCGATGGCCTCGACCACGCGCGAACGCTCGGCGCTCGAGGCGCGGAAGCGGTCGGCCACCACGTCGAGCACCTTGCGCGGCCCGGTGGGCGTGGCCACCTCGCGCTCGGCCTGCACGCGCGTGAAGCCGCTGGCCGACAGCCACTGCGTGACTTCCTCGGCCGTGGTGCTCGCGGGCAGCTCGACCGGGAAGGTGACGACAAGGCGCGGATCGCCCGCCGCGGCCGCGCGCTCGACGATCTGCGCGTAGATGCTGTCGGGCGAATCGTGGCGCACCGGCAGCGCAGTTTCGCGGTCGAACAGGTTGGCCGCGCGCGCGAAGAGCAGCTTCAGGTGGTCGTTCAGCTCGGTCATCGTGCCGACCGTGGAGCGCGAGGAGCGCACCGGGTTGGTCTGGTCGATGGCGATGGCGGGCGGCACGCCCTCCACCTTGTCGACGGCCGGCTTGTCCATGCGGTCCAGGAACTGGCGGGCGTAGGCGGAGAAGGTCTCCACGTAGCGCCGCTGGCCTTCGGCGTAGAGGGTGTCGAAAACGAGGCTGGACTTGCCCGAGCCGCTGGGCCCGGTGACCACCGTCATCTCGCCGGTGCGGATGTCGAGGTCGAGGTTCTGGAGGTTGTGCTGGCGCGCGCCGCGAATCCGGATGGAGCCCTGTGTCATGAGTGCCTTGGGGGGTGGGGCAAACATTCTAGGGAGTGCTCCATGACGGGTTTGCGCACTGCGTCACAAGGTCGGTGGCCGCGCAGGGGTTTGTCCGGATGGAGTTTCAGACACTTTCAGAAACAAATACGACATTTGTTTTCACATGTTCCCGGGCCAGTTCCTGCATTCCCTCGAAAGACTCCCATGACAAAGACGCGCATGCTTTGCGCCGCCGCCCTGCTGGCCCTCAGCGCCGTGGGTGCGTCGGCCCAGATCCTGATCGGCCAGACCACCGGCGTGACCGGCTCGGTGGCCGCGAGCGTGAACGAGACCATCGGCGGCGCGCAGCTGCTGATCGACTCGGTCAACGCCCAGGGCGGCATCCACGGCGAGAAGATCGAAATACTGCGCATGGACGACGGCTTCGACGTGAAGCGCGCCAGCGAAAACGCTCGCGTGCTGATCGAAGACAAGAAAGTGCTGGCGCTGTTCATGAGCCGCGGCACGCCGCATTCGCAGGCCATCATCCCGTGGCTCGACAAGTACGACGTGGCGCTCATCGGCCCCTCCACCGGCGCGATGGTGCTGCACAAGCCGCTGCAGAAGCACGTGTTCAACGTGCGCGCCACCTACCAGCGCGAGGCCGAGAAGGCCGTGCAGCACCTGCTGACCATCGGCCTCACGCGGATCGCGGTGGTGCACGTGACCGACTCGTTCGGCACGGACGCACTCGAAGGCGCGATGACCGGCTTCGCCAAGGGCAAGGCCAAGCCGGTCGTGACCATTCCGGCCGACCGCGACAAGCCCGACTACAAGGTCATCGTGCCGGCCATCAAGGACGCCAATGCGCAGGCCGTGGTGTGGATCGGCTCGGGCGTTGCCGTGGTCGACGGCATCAAGGCGCTGCGCGCGGGTGGCTCGGCGGCGCAGGTGGTCACGCTGTCGAACAACGCCTCCTCGGGCTTCATCAAGCAGCTGGGCGACGCGAGCAAGGGCGTGATCGTGACGCAGGTGTTCCCGAACGAGCGCTCGCTCGGCCAGCCGATGGTGAAGGAAGCCCAGGCACTCGCACAGGCCAAGGGCCAGGCGGAGCTGTCGCCGGCAATGCTCGAAGGCTTCGCCTCGGCCAAGGTGCTGGTGGAGGCGCTGCGCCGCGCGGGCCCCAAGCCCACGCGCGCGAAGATGGTCGCTGCGCTCGAAGGCCTCAAGGGCTACGACCTGGGCGGCGGGCTTGAAGTGAGCTATTCGCCGCAGGACCACAGCGGCATCGACTTCGCGGACCTTTCGATCATCAGCGACGGGCGCTTCAAGCGCTGAGCCCCGCCCCTCGACTACGCCTTTCGAACCAACGGCCCGCCGGCAAAACCGGCGGGCCGTTGGCCCTGGGCATTCTGCAAACCTTGGTTTGACAGGGTTTCCGCGAACTGGCGGCAAGTGACGTTCAGCAACACATTACACACCTGCTGACAGAAGCACTCCGCTTCGTGGAAAGGCTTTGCTCGATGAAAAAGACGTTCACGTCCTGCGCCGTGGCGCTGCTCCTGGCCATGGCGGCCCCGGGCGCATCGGCCCAGATCCTGATTGGCCAGTCGGCCGATCTTTCGGGGCCGGTGGCGGCCAGCGTCAAGGAAACCATCATGGGCTCGCAACTGGTCATCGACCAGGTCAACGCCCAGGGCGGCATCAACGGCGAGCAGATCGAGGTGATCCGCATGGACGACGGCCTCGACGCCAAGCGCTCGCTGGAGAACACGCGCGTGCTCATCGAAGACAAGAAGGTCGTCGCGCTGCTGCTCAACCGCGGCACGCCCAACACGCTCGCGGTGATTCCGCTGCTCGACAAGTACGGCGTGGCGCTGGTCGGCCCTTCGACGGGTGCGATGGCGCTGCACAAGCCGCTGCAGAAGAACATCTTCAACGTGCGCTCGACCTATCAGCGCGAGGCCGAGAAGGCCGTGCAGCACCTGCAGACCACCGGCATCCAGCGCATCGCTGTCGTGCAGGCCGACGACTCCTTCGGCAAGGATGCGATGGAAGGCGCGAACAAGGGCTTCGAGAAGGCCAACCTGAAGCCGGCCGTGGTCGCGCTGGCCGACCGCAACAAGCCCGACTTCGCGGCGATCGTTCCGCAGCTGACCAAGGCCAACGCACAGGCGGTGCTGTGGATCGGCTCGGGCACGGCCGTGACCGACGGCATCAAGGCGCTGCGCGCCGCGGGCTCGGCGGCGCAGATCATCACGCTGTCGAACAACGCGGCCTCGGGCTTCATCAAGGAACTGGGCTCGGCGAGTGCCGGCGTGATCATCACGCAGGTGCTGCCCTACGAGCGCTCCTTCGGCCACCCGCTCATCAAGGAAGCGCTGGCGCTGGCCAAGGCCAAGGGCCAGAACGACCTGTCGCCCGCGCTGCTCGAAGGCTTCGTCGCCACCAAGGTGATGGTGGAGGCGCTGCGCCGCACGGGCCCGAAGCCCACGCGCGCAAAGCTCATCGCCACGCTCAACAACTTCCAGTACGACGTGGGCGGCGGGCTCGACGTGAGCTACTCGCCGACGGACCACACGGGCATCGACTTCGTAGACCTGTCGATCGTCAGCGACGGCAAATTCAAAAGATAAGGCGGCGCCTTACTTGGGCGCAGCGGCGGGCGCAGGCTCGTGCGTGGTGGTATCGCCACCATGCTTCTCGCCCGACATGTCGACCTTGTCGCCGGCCTTGGAGATCACGTACAGAGCAATGGCGGCAAAGATGACGAAGCCGACGACGAGTTTCCACATGGGTGTTGTCTCCTGACGAGGTTGATTGATTCGAGGGGTTCAAGAAAAAGGCCTCATGCGGTTGGCATGAAGCCTCTTTGTTGAACGGAGGGCATGGCGCCCTCCTGTGCGAGCGACGCTCAGTCGTTCGCGTAGATGTCCACGTTCTTGGTTTCGCGGATGAAGATCGTGCCCACCACCAGCGTGATGCCGGCAATGATGATCGGATACCAAAGCCCGTTGTACATGTTGCCGGTGGAGGCCACGATGGCGAAGGCCGTGGTCGGCAGCAGGCCGCCGAACCAGCCGTTGCCGATGTGGTACGGCAGGCTCATCGAGGTGTAGCGGATGCGCGTGGGGAACAGCTCGACCAGCATCGCCGCGATCGGGCCATAGACCATCGTCACCAGCAGCACCAGCCAGAACAGCAGCAGCACCGTCATCACCTTGTTGATCTTGGCTGGGTCGGCCTTGGCCGGGTAGCCCGCAACCTTCAGGTCTTCGGCCACGCCCTTCTTGAAGGCAGCGATTTCCTTGGCGGAGTTCTCGTCGAACTTGGAGTTCGCGACGTTGCCGACCGGCGCCTCGACCGACTTGTCGCCGATCTTCACGATGGCCTTCGAACCCGGCGCGCCGGCCACGTTCTCATAGCTCACCGAGTTCTGCACGAGGTAGCGCTTGGCGATGTCGCACGAGCTGCGGAAGTCGATCTCGCGAGCCACCGGATTGCCCTGGAACGAGCAGGTCGCCGGGTCGGCCGTCACCGTGACGGCGGCCGTGGCCTGTGCGCGGGCCAGGTCGGGGTTGGCGGCTTCGGTCAGCATCTTGAAGACCGGGAAGTAGGTGACCACGGCCAGCAGGCAGCCGGCCATGATGATTGGCTTGCGGCCGATCTTGTCCGACAGCGTGCCGAACACCACGAAGAACGGCGTACCGAGCAGCAGCGCGGCGGCAATCATCAGGTTGGCCGTGGTCGCATCGACCTTCAGCTGCGCAGTCAGGAAGAAGAGCGCGTAGAACTGGCCCGAATACCAGACCACCGCCTGGCCTGCGGTGAGGCCGACCAGCGCCAGGATGACGATCTTCAGGTTCTTCCACTCGCCGAACGACTCGGACAGCGGCGCCTTCGAGGTCTTGCCCTCGGCCTTCATCTTCTGGAAGGCCGGCGATTCGCTCAGCGACAGGCGGATCCACACCGAGATGCCCAGCAGCAGGATCGACACCAGGAACGGAATGCGCCAGCCCCAGTCGTTGAACACCGCTTCGCCGAGCCATTCGCGCACGCCCAGGATCACCAGCAGGCTCAGGAACAGGCCGAGCGTTGCCGTGGTCTGGATCCACGAGGTGTAGGCGCCGCGCTTGCCGTGCGGCGAGTGCTCGGCCACGTAAGTGGCGGCACCGCCGTATTCACCGCCGAGCGCCAGGCCCTGCAGCATGCGCAGCGCGATCAGGATCACCGGCGCCGCGACGCCGATGGTCGCGTAGCTGGGCAGCAGGCCGACGATGAAGGTCGACAGGCCCATGATCAGGATCGTGACCAGGAAGGTGTACTTGCGCCCGATCATGTCGCCCAGGCGGCCGAACACGATGGCGCCGAACGGACGCACCAGGAAGCCGGCGGCGAACGCCAGCAGCGCGAAGATGAAGGCCGCGCCCGCATCCAGGCCACTGAAGAACTGCTTCGCGATGATCGCGGCCAGCGAACCGTAGAGGTAGAAGTCGTACCACTCGAACACGGTGCCGAGCGAGGAGGCGAAGATGACTTTCTTCTCCTCCGCTGACATGGGCCGGGGGGCCGGATGCGGCACTCCCCTCGAATCTAGTGTGGCTGCCATTGGTCATCTCCTGTGTATGCGTTCGTTGCGGTTCCCGGCATTCGGGACCGTGAGGCATTCTTGGAGGCGCGACTGACCCGAGCCTTGCGCGAAACTGAACCGACGCTTACGGATTAGGGTGAAACCCGCGCAGCGCGTTTCAGCCTGTAAGAAATTCGGCCCTTACCGGGTTTTACCTAGGTGCCTGGTTCTTGCTGCTGCGCAGCAGGGATGGGCGCTGGTCGGCCAAGGTCCATTGCGGGCCGTCGAACCATGCGTCGCCCATCAGATAGGCACGCAGCATCTGGAGGCCGTCGAAGCCCCAGAACAGGCGGCCGTCGACCACATACGCAGGCGTGCCGAACACGCCGAGCTGCAGGGCCTCGTCGGTGTTGCGCTTGAGCAGGGCCTTGCTCTCGTCGCTGCTCGCTTCGCGCTTCGGCTTCAGCTGCGTGGTGAGCGCAGCAAGGCGCGTGGCGTCGCCAGGCTCTTCACCGCCGCGCCACACGTGGCGGAAGACGGTCTCTGCCACGAGGCGGCTGATGCTGCCGTCGTCACTGGTCGACAGCGCGAGCCGCAGGTGGGCCAGCGGGTTGTAAGGATGCGAGGCCGGCATCTCGATCTCGATGCCGTTCGCATGGCCCAGCCAGAGCACGTGGCGATACGTCCATCTGCGCTTCGACGGAATCTCTGCCGGGCCGAGTTGCCCGTGCTGCTTGAGCAGCGCACCCAGCAGCACCGGCTTGTACGCCACGCTGTAGTTCAGGCCTTCGAGCGCCTCGGGCAGGTGTTCGAACGCGAGGTGCGCGTAGGGCGAGATGAAGTCGAGATAGAAGTCGATGTGCTTCATGCGTGCCTGTCTCCTGTGTCGGCTGGAGCCCGCCAGATGCCGGCCTTGGCCCGCAACTCTATCGCTCGCCACACATGGCGCCGCGTTTCGTCTTCCATCTTGCTCCAGCCCGCGATCTCGGGAATGGTGCGCAGGCAGCCTTCGCAGAAGCCGCTCAGGCGGTCCATGCGGCACACCGACGAGCACGGCGAGGGCACGTCTTGCGCCATGGCCTGCACGGCCACGGCGCGTTCGGCGAGCGTTTCCGCCTCGTCGAAATTCACACCACGTCCGCTACCGGCGCACCGGTGAGCTTCTCGAGGTCATGCGGGCGCAGCTGGAACACCGCATGCGGATGTCCTGCGGCCGCCCAGATTTCCTCGAAGCGGAACAGCTCGCGGTCGATCAGTACCACGGGCTTGGTCACATGGCCCACGGGCGAGACGCCGCCGATGGTGAAGCCGGTGCGCGCCTTCACGAAGTCGGCATCGGCACGGCCGGTCTTGCCGACCAGCGCATCGACCTTCTTCTCGTCCACGCGCTTGTCGCCCGAGGTGATGACCAGCACCGCCACTTCGTCGCTCTTGCGGCGGAAGATGATGCTCTTGGCGATCTGCCCCACGGAAATGCCGAGCGCATCGGCCGCCTGCTGCGCGGTGCGGCAGGCGTCGTCGAGCATGCGTGGCGAATGGGGATGGCCGGCGTCCTGCAGCACGCGGGAGACGCGCTGGACGCCTTCGGGGAGGGAGTGGAGTTCAGAGCCGCACATGGACATGGATTCGAATCTATCAGGCACCGTGGTGCCGGGGGAATGAGGAAACGGGTCCGCAGCCTCTACGCGCTGCGCTTGAATGCAAACAGGAATGCGCCCATCGCCATCAGCACGCCGCCGAAGACGCGGTTCTGCGCACGCCGGGCGCGCACGCTGCGAAGCACGCCCTGCAGCCGCGCGGCCAGCCAGGCGTAACCGTGCATCACAGTCACGTCGACCATCACCGTCGTGGCCAGCAGCACCAGCAGCTGCAGCCACAGCGGCCGTGTCGGCTGGATGAACTGCGGCAGCACGGCCGCCATGAAGACGATGCCCTTGGGGTTGGTCACGTTGGTCAGGAAGCCGCGCAGCACGCGCTGCGGCGCAGTGAGGTCGGGCTCGGAAGCCGCCTCCTGCGCGTTGCCGTCGATCTTCGCAACGGGCGCGCGCCACTGGCGCCAGCCCAGCCACAGAAGGTAGCAAGCGCCGACCACTTTGATGACCGTGAACGCGGTGGCCGAGGCGGTGAGCACCGCGCCCACGCCGAGCCCGGCCACCAGCAGGATCACGGCGAGCCCCAGCTGGAGCCCGACGATGGTCGCCGTGGTGCGCCGCACGCCGTAGCTGAGCCCATGGCTCATGCTGAGCACCGCGCCCGAACCGGGCGACACGGCGATGACGCAACTCGCCACCAGGAATGCGAGCCAGACTTGCAGGTCCATGCTTCAACCCGCCCTCTTGGTGCGGATGGCCTTCGAGGCACGCGAGTTCGGCTCGCGGCCCAGCGCCTCGCTGATGTACACGCCTGCGTCGATCAGCCTGTCGAGGTCGATGCCGGTCTCGATGCCCATGCCGTGCAGCATGTAGACCACGTCTTCGGTCGCCACGTTGCCGGTCGCGCCCTTGGCGTACGGGCAGCCGCCCAGGCCGGCCGAGGACGATTGGAAGTTCCACATGCCCATCTCGAGCGCCGCCAGCGTGTTGACCAGCGCCTGCCCGTAGGTGTCGTGAAAGTGGCCGGAAATGGCGTCGACATCGAAGTGCGCCAGCGTGGCCTCCATCGCCGCCTGCACCTTGCGCGGCGTGCCCACGCCGATGGTGTCGGCCACGTCCACGCGCTGCACGCCGATGCCCTTCATCAGCTGCGCGAGGTAGCCGACCTTGGCCGGCGCGATCTCGCCTTCATAGGGGCAGCCCACGGTGCACGACATGGCGCCGCGCACACGGATGCCCTTCTCGAGCGCCGCGGCCACCACGGGCGCAAAGCGCTCGATGCTCTCGGCAATGGAGCAGTTGATGTTCTTCTGGCTGAAGGCCTCGCTGGCTGCGCCGAACACCACGATCTCGTCGGGCCACTCTTCGCGCGGCGCGGCGATGGCGGCCTCGAAGCCTTTCATGTTGGGCGTCAGCACCGAATAGCGCACGCCGGGCTTGCGCCTGATGCCGTGCATCACCTCGGCGTTGTCTGCCATCTGCGGCACCCACTTGGGGCTCACGAAGCTGGTGACCTCGATCTCCTTGAGCCCCGCGTCCTGCAGGCGGTGCACGAGGCCGATCTTCACTTCGGCCGAGACCGGCTGCTTTTCGTTCTGCAGGCCGTCGCGCGGGCCGACGTCGACGATCTTGACTTTGGTGGGGAGTTTCATGGGATGTCTCTTGTGTCGCGGGAGGATGAGAAACCGCCTTCGATTGTCCGACACATGCAATTGCCCTGCTTGGTACACAAGCCGCGGAAGGTAGCAATGCCCGCCTGCGGGGTTGCAAATGGCGCCAGCCGGCGGGTACTAGGCGGTTTCGCGCTGCTCGAAGCCCTCGGGCACGCCGTGCGTAGCCGCATCGCTCACGTCGACTGCATCCACGCGCGCACCGTCCGGCCCCTGGCGCGCCCAGCGGATCAACTCTTCCACCGCGTCGGCCCCGCCGGCTGCAAGCGCCTCCACGCTCCCGTCGCGCCGGTTGCGCACCCAGCCGCGCACGCCGAGCCGCTTCGCCGCCTGCACCATCGACCAGCGGTAACCCACGCCCTGCACGCGGCCGCGGATGGCGAGGTGGCGGGTGACGATGGCGTCGTTGTTCATGGCGTGGTGGTGCAGATCAGTACGACTTGGGCAGCCCCAGCGCTTTTTCGGCGATGAAGTTCAGGATCATCTGCGGGCTCACGGGTGCGATACGCGGAATGTAGCTCTCGCGCAGCAGCCGCTCCACGTGGTATTCCTTCGCATAGCCCATGCCACCCAGCGTGAGCACGGCGTTCTGGCAGGCATCGTGCGCCGCTTCTGCCGCGAGGTACTTGGCGGCGTTGGCCTCGATGCCGCAGGGCTCACCCGCGTCGTACAGCGTGGCGGCCTTGAGCATCATCAGATCTGCGGCCTCCAGGTTGGCCCAGGCCCGCGCCAGCGGATGCGCCACGCCCTGGTTCTGGCCGATGGGCCGGCCGAACACGACGCGCTCCTGTGCGTACTGCGAAGCGATGCGCAGCGCCGCGCGGCCGATGCCGATGGCTTCCGCCGCGATCAATATGCGCTCGGGGTTGAGGCCGTGCAGGATGTATTCGAAGCCCCGCCCTTCCTCGCCGATGCGGTCTTCTTCCGGCACTTCGAGCCCGTCGATGAAGAGCATGTTCGAGTCGACTGCCGCACGGCCCAGCTTGTGGATCTCGCGCACCTCGACCTTGCTGCGGTCCAGCGGCGTGTAGAACAGCGTGAGACCCTGCGTGGGCTTCTTCACCTGGTCCAGCGGCGTGGTGCGCGTGAGGATCAGCATGCGGTCGGCCACCTGCGCGGTCGATATCCAGATCTTGCGGCCGTGCAGCAGGTAGCCGCCATCCGGCTGTCGCACCGCCTGCGTCTTGAGGCTGGTGGTGTCGAGCCCCGCGTCGGGCTCGGTCACGGCGAAGCAGGCTTTCTCCTTGCCGGCGATCAGCGGCGGCAGGAAGCGCTGGCGCTGCTCCTCGCTGCCGAACACCACCACCGGGTTGAGCCCGAAGATGTTCATGTGCACCGACGACGCGCCCGACATGCCTGCGCCTGATGCACTGATGGCGCGCATCATCAGCGCCGCCTCGGTGATGCCGAGCCCCGCGCCGCCCTGCGCCTCGGGCATGGCGATGCCGAGCCAGCCGCTCTCGGCCACGGCGCGGTGGAACTCGTGCGGGAACACGGCACGGTCGTCGTGGTCGCGCCAGTAGTCGGCGGGAAAGTCTTCGCAAAGGCGTTCGATGGCCGCGACGAGCGAGCGCTGGTCTTCATTCAGGGAGAAATTCATTCTTCGCCGTCTTTCTTCAATGGGTCCGGTAGCAGCGTGACGCCGCTTTCGAGCATGCGTTCGATGGCCTCGTCGCCGTAGCCCGCTTCGCGCAGCAACTCCACGCTCTGCTCGCCGATGCGCGGCGTGGGGCGGCGGATGGCGGTGGGCGTGGCGCTGTAGCGGCCGACCGGCGCGAGGGTGCGGATGCGGCCCTCGGTCGGATGGTCGAGCTCGGGGTAGAAACCGACGGCGCGCAGGTGCGGGTCGTCGAGCAGGCTGTCGGTGCTGTGCAGCCGCGCGACGGGAATGTCCGCGGCATCGAGCGCGGCAAACCATTCGTCGCTGCCGCGCGTGGCCATCACCTCGGCCACGAAGGCGTAGACCGCGCCGATGTTCGCGGCGCGCGCGGTGTGCGTGCCGAACATCGGCGAGCTGCGCAGCTCGGGCCGGCCGATCACATCGAAGAAGGCCTGCCAGTGCTTGTCGTTGTAGATGAGCACGCTGAGGTAGCCGTCGGCCGTGGCGTAGGGCTTGCGATGCGGTGCGAGCAGGCGCGCATAGCCGGTGGGGCCGAGCGGCGGCTCGAAGCTGTGGCCGCCGAGATGGTCGCCCATGACGAACTGCGACAGGGCTTCGAACATGGGCACTTCGACGGCCTGGCCCTTGCCGGTGCGCTGGGCATGCAGCACGGCGGCGAGCAATGCGATGGCTGCTTGCAGGCCGACGGCGCGGTCGGCCAACGTGACGGGTGCGTAGCGCGGCGCGCCGCCGCTTTGCTGCGCGAACAGCGAGGCGACGCCTGCTGCACCTTGGATGAGGTCGTCGTAGGCGGGCTTGCCGGCGTAGGGGCCCTGCTCGCCGTAGCCAAAGGCGCCGAGGTAGACGATCTTCGGGTTGACCGCAGCCACGGCTTCGTAGCCCAGCCCGAGCCGCGCCATCGCCTGCGGCCGCGTGTTGTAGATCAGCGCATCGCACCCCGCCGCCAGCTTCAGGCAGGCCTCGCGCCCCTCGGGCTGCTTGAGGTCGAGCACGATGGAGCGCTTGTTGCGGTTGAGGTGCATCGCCATCGCGCCCATGCCCGGGTGGCGCATCGGGCCGACGGCGCGCAGGTTGTCGCCGCCGGGCGGCTCGACCTTGATGATGTCGGCGCCGAGGTCGCCGAGCGTCTGCGTCGCATACGGCCCCATCACCACGGCCGTGAGGTCGAGGATGCGGATGCCCTCCAGAGGTCCGGTCGCACTCATTCGGGCTGGATCCCCGCGGCCTGGATCAGCTTCTTCCACTTCGCAAGCTCCGACACGGTGAACGCGCCCAGCTCTTCCGGCGTGCTGCCGAAGGCATCGAAGCCCAGCTTCGCCACGCGCTCCCGGAAGGCCGCGCCGTTGGCCATCTCGGACAGCGCCTTGTTGAGCTTCAGCACGATGTCGCGCGGCGTGCCGGCCGGTGCGAACACACCGTTCCACGAAGTGATGTCGAAGCCTTTCAGCTCGGGCGTGTCGGCCAGCGGCGGCAGCTCGGGAAAGAGCTTGGTGCGCTCCTGCGTGGTGACGGCAATCGCGCGCATCTTGCCGGCCTTCACCGTGGCAAGGCCCGCGGCGAGGTCGACCACCATCATCGACACCTGTCCGCCGATCAGGTCGGCAATTGCAGGCGGCGTGCTCTTGTAGGGCACGTGCAGCATCGGCACGCCGCTCATGCGCGACAGCGTGGCGCCGCTCACGATGCCGGTGCTGTTGCCGCTCGCATAGGTCAGCTTGCCGGGGTGCGCGCGGCCCCAGGCCAGCAGCTCGGCCACGCTTTTGACGGGCAGGTCGTTGTTGACCACCAGCATGAACGGCAGGTTGCCCATGCGGCTGACGGGCGCGAAGTCTTTCACCGGGTCGTAGGGCAGCGACTTCATCAGGCTCGGGTTTGCCGAGTGCGTGGTGTTGGTCGTCATGAACAGCGTGTAGCCGTCGGGCGGCGCCTTGGCGACGAACTCGGCCGCGATGACGCCGTTGGCGCCGGCCTTGTTGTCGACGATGACCGAAGCCTTGAGCGCCTCGCCGAGCATCTGCCCGGTGATGCGCGCCACTGCATCGGTGCCGCTGCCGGCCGCGAAGGGCACGACGAGCCTGATCGGCTGCTTCGGGTAGCCGTCCTGCGCGAAGGCCCATGGCACGGTGCCGGCAAGCCCCGCGGCCGCGCCGATGGAAATGAAACGGCGGCGGTTCGCCACCGCGACCGTTTGACCTGTCGCGTTCTTCGTCGTCTGCATGTGGTTTGTCTCCGGTTGTTGTGTCGGTTCAGGGCCGGATCACGCGCTCCGGCGATTCCTCGTACGGCGGGCTGTAGATCACCAGCACGCGCACCGGCTCGTCGCTCACCACCGTGAAGGTGTGCATCGCGTCGGCCGGAAAAAAACAGCTGTCGCCGGGGTGCAGCTCCTGCCGCTGGCCGCCCACCTCGGCGACCGCGCGGCCTTCGAGCATGTAGCAGACCTGCTCGATGCCCGGGTGCGCATGCGGCAGCGCACCCTTGCCCTTCTGGATGTGGCCGACCAGCACTTCGAGCTGCCTGGCGCCCACGGTCTCGGGGCCGATCAGGCGCTTGTTCAGCGTGCCGGTGTGGTTGGCCGGGTGGTAGCCGGCGATCTCGTCCTCGCGGACGAAGTAGCGTGGGGCAGCAGTCGTTGTCATCGTGGGCTTTCTGTCTTGGGTTCGATGGCGAGGCAGGCCGAGCGCAGCATTGCGGCGATCTCCTCGACGCGCGCCTCCATGCGGTAGCGCGGGCCTGCAACCGAGATGGCATAGGCCTCGCCGCCGATGCGCAGCGGCCAGGCCAGGCCGATCAGGTCGGGAATGCTTTCGCCGAGGTTGCCGTACCAGCCGCGCGCAGCGGAGCGCTGCAGCTCGGCCTCGATGGCGTCTGCGGTAGTGAGCGTGGCCTCGGTCAGCGGCGCGAGCGTCATGCCGCCCAGCAGCTTGCGGCGCGCTTCGGCGTCGAGCGTGGACAGCAGCGCGCGGCCCAGCGAATTGGCGTAGGCCGGGCGCGTTTCGCCCGATTCGGCCGTGTAGCGGATGCTCTGCGGCGCGCTCAGCACCTCCAGGTAGACCACCAGGCCCGCATCGCGGAACTTGGCGAAGACCACCGTCTCGCGCGCCGCGTCGCGCAGCTCTTCGAGCGTGGACTTCACCCGGTCGAGCACCGGGTCGTGGGCGGCGATGACCTGCGCCATCGCAAGCAGCCGGCCCGTCGGGTAGTAGCCTTGGCGGCGGCCGGTCTCGTACATGTAGCCCTGCTCTTCGAGCGTGCGGATCAGGCCCAGGCAGCTCGACACCGGCATGTCGAGCAGGCGCGCCATCTCGGACAGCGCCAGCGGCTGCTTCTCGCGGGCAAAGAGCTCGACGATCTCGATCACCCGAAACGCAGTTTTCACAGTCATGAAAAGATTTTCATACTTGTGAAAAACTTGCGCTTCGGGGTTTCCCCTGCCCGCGCCCTATTCCGGCGGGCCTGACGTAGCTTGCGCCGTCAGTAGCCGCGCGCGGGATCGACCACGCCGGCGACCGGCAGGCCCTGCTCCATCGCGCGGATCTTCCCGGCGATCTGGGTGATGGACTCCTCGCGCAGCGTGCGCGCCGAGCCGTGCGGTGTCACGGTGATCTTGGGATGCCGCCAGAAGGCATGCTCCGCCGGCAGCGGCTCGACCTGGAACACGTCGAGCGTCGCGCCCGCGAGCTGGCCCGCGTCGAGCATCGGAATGAGGTCGTCCTCCACCAGATGGCCACCGCGCGCGATGCTGATGAGATAGCCCTCGGGCCGCAGCTTGCCCAGCGTGTTGCGATTGAGGATGCCGCGCGTCGCCTCGGTCAGCGGCAGCAGGTTGACCAGCACGCGCGTGGACGACAGGAACTCGTCGAACTGCGCCTCGCCGCTGAACACGCGCACGCCGTCGATCTCTTTTGGCGAACGGCTCCAGCCCAGCACCGGAAACTCGAACTGCACCACGGCCTTGGCCACGCGCTCGCCGAGCACGCCCAGGCCCATGATGCCGACCGGGAAGTCGCGCCGCAGCTTCGGCTTGCGGTAGCTCCACTTGCCTTCGCGTGCATCGGCCTCGTAGGCGTCGAACTCGCGGAAATGGCGAATGAGCGTGTGGCAGACGTACTCGGCCATCTGCACCGACATGCCCGCGTCGTCGAGCCGCACGATGCGCGTGTGCGCCGGCACCTTGAGCTTGAGCAGCGCGTCGACGCCCGCGCCGATGTTGAAGATGCCGCGCAGCTTGGGCTGCTCATCGAGAAACTCCTGCGGCGGCGCCCAGACCACGGCATGGTCGGCCTGTGGCGCGCCGGGCTTCCAGGCTTCGATGACGGCGTCGGGGAGTTCGGCCTTCAGGCCTTCGATCCAGGGGTCTGGGCGGTTGTCGGTGAGGTAGACGGTGATTCGCATGGGCACGCATCTTAGGTCGCGCCCGCGTCGCCCTCGGCTTGTGCGGGCACTGGCCATCTCCTATCCTCGAACGCTCACCTCAGGAGACCCCTACATGATCAAATTCAGCGTGATGTATCCCCACGCCCCCGGCGTACGGTTCGATCACGACTACTACCGCGAAAAGCACATGCCCCTGATCAAGGCCCGCATGGGCGACGCATGCCTCTCGTACACCATCGACAAGGGCCTTACCGGCGGCGCACCGGACTCCGCGCCCACCTACGTCGCCATGTGCCACGTGTTCGCCGAATCGGTCGAGGCCTTCCAGAATGCCTTCGGACCGCATGCGAAGGAGATCAGGGGCGACGTGAAGAACTACACCGACATCGCGCCGGTGATACAGATCAGCGAAGTGGTGGTGGGCTGACGGGCCGCCTCGCCCTCAGCGCAGCGGCCGCTCCAGCGCCACCCAGCTCTGGACGGACGGCCGCTGCCACTGCCGGTCCGCGTACGACGCCAGCCGCTGCGGCACGGCGTCTCCGTTCATGACCAGGCGATTCAGCATCAGCGCCAGGTCGACGTCGGCGATGGACCACTCGCCGAACAGGTTCTCCGCGTCATCGGGAAGCAGCGCCTGTGCCACCTGGAAGAGCGTCTTCGCCGACTGGTGCGCCACCGCCGACAACGGTGCGCTCGCCGGGCCGTAGAAGATCACCTCGGTCGAGCGCTCCTGGCGGATCGGCATCAGGTCGCTGCGAAGCCAGGCCTGCAGCTGGCGCGCGCGGGCTCGGGCACGCGGCTCGGCCGGGTACAGCGCCGTTCCCTGTGCGAAGGTCTCGTCGATGTACTCGGTGATCGCGGACGACTCCGACAGGGAGAAGTTGCCGTGCACCAGCGTCGGCACGCGCTGCGTCAGCGAGAGCTGCGAGAAGCCGGCCGCCCGGTGCTCCAGCGCCCCAAGGTCGACGGGGGACAAGTCGAAGTCCAGCTGCTTTTCATGCAGCGCCACGAACACCGACATGGCATAGGGGCTGGTGAACTGGGCATCCACGTAGAGACGTAGCGGATCCGGCATCGAGAAAGGCTCCTGCGTAAGAAAAAGGGCCTCAAACCGACCCTCCCGCGATCTTACTTACTTGGCTTCCCTGGCTGTGGCGCGGCGACGACGCCACAGCACGCGCACCAGCCATCCCATCGGCAGCACCACCAGCACCAGCCACGGCAGCACCGCCGCGATGAAGGTGATCAGCGAGCCCACGCTTTCCGCCAGCACCGAGCCCGCGTTGCGCAGCGCATGCCCCATCGGGCTGTACCCATCGCTGCCACTCACCAGCGCGCGCCTGGGCGTGAACTGGATCTGGATGTGCTGCTTGCTGGTCTGCTGCGCCAGCACCTTGCGCTGCGTGGCGATGGCGTCGAGCTCGGCCTGCGTGTCCGACAGCGTGCGCTGGATGGCCAGCAGGTCGGCCATGGTGCGCTTGGTGACGGTGTCGCGCAGCATCGTACGCAGGCTGTCGCGGAACTCGGTACGGTTCTTGATGCGGGCCTCGACGTCGATCACCTCGGCGGTCTTGTCCTCGCTGGTGGTGGTGTGCGAGACCACGTTCGCCACGCCGGCCAGGCCGCCGAGCAGCTTGTCGACATCGGCGGGTTCCACGCGCATCTCGAGCATGGCGTTGCCGGGCTGCTGCGGCGTCTCGCGCAACAGGGAAGACGACAGCAGCTCGCACTTCAGCGAACCGCACAGGTCGCGCACCTTGCCCCAGGCATCGGCCAGCTGCTCGGCCGGCACCTCGACGTTCAAGTCCTGCCGCACGGCCAGGAAGCGCTGCAGCGGCGTGTTGTCCTGCGACTGGTCGGTGGCCGACGGTGCGGAGGCCGGTTCCGCGGAACGCATCCGCGCCTCCTTCCTCATGGCCATGCCACCGGCATAGCCAGCTGCAGCCTGCATGGGCGCGGGCGGCGGCGAGGCCGGCTCGGCAAGCGCGGCAGTCTCGTTGTTCCTGCAGTCGCAACCGGCGAGCGACAGCGCGGCCGCCAAGGCCAGCAGGACGATGCCCGCGCGGTGGCGGGCAGAGAGGAAACGGGGCGAACCGGAAGGCGTGCGATAGGTCATGGAGAGTTCCCTTGAATGATGACTACCGCAGCTGATACGGGCAGGCGCCCGGAACGGGGTTAAGTTTTTTCAGGCGGCCGCGGCACCCATTCGCAACAACTCGTCGCCTTCGGCCACCTGCTCGCCCGGCGCGAACATCAGCTCTTCCACCGTCCCGTCGGCCGGCGCTGCGATGGTGTGCTCCATCTTCATGGCCTCCATCACCGCAAGCGGCTGGCCGCGGCTGACCTTGTCGCCGGCCTTGACCGCGAAGGACACGACCTTGCCCGGCATAGGCGCAGTGAGCCGGCCGCCTTCGGCCTGCGTGTCGCCAGCGTGGGCGAGGCGATCGATGGCGGTGATCTTCGTGGCGCCCTTCGAGGCGAAGATGTGGGCGGTGGCGCCATCGACGTGCACGTCCAGCGTCTGGCGGTTGCCCGCGAACTCGACCTCGAACTCACCCGACGGGAACTGCCCGACCACCAGCGGGCCTTCGGCGCCGCCGGCTTCGAGCCACAGGCTGCCGTCGCGCTTGTAGGTCAGCAGGGCGATCTGTTCGGCGCCGCGAAATTCGAAGTCGAAGCGGCGCAGGTATTCGCCGTGCGAGCGCCAGCCGTCGCGGCGTTCGAACGGGTCGGGCACGCCAACCGGCCGTTCGGTGACCAGCGTGCGCGTGATCGCGGCGGCGGCTGCCAGCGGCAGGCCCAGCGCTTCGCGGTCGAACAGCACGGCGCGCTCGCGCTCGATCAGCGCGGTGTCGAGGTTGGCCTTCGAGAACGACTCCGTCGCCAGAATGCCGCGCAGGAACTGCACGTTGGTCGACACGCCCACGATCTGCACCTGCGCCAGCGCGGCGTCGAGCCGGGCCAGCGCCTCTTCGCGTGTAGTGCCGTGCACGATGAGCTTGGCGATCATCGAGTCGTAGAAGGGCGAGATCTCGCCGCCCTCGCGCACGCCATCGTCGATGCGCACGCGACTGCGCTGGAAGGCCGTGGCTTGCGGCTTGCGATACACGCGCAAAGTGCCGGTGGCGGGCAGGAAGT
The DNA here is from genome assembly GCF_059416325.1 of Variovorax sp. GW821-FHT09D05. Classification (NCBI taxonomy): domain Bacteria; kingdom Pseudomonadati; phylum Pseudomonadota; class Betaproteobacteria; order Burkholderiales; family Comamonadaceae; genus Variovorax; species Variovorax sp. GW821-FHT09D05. The sequence continues at coordinate 402,191 of NZ_JBWKOZ010000008.1, forward strand.
TGTTGTCGGGGTTCTCGGCGCAGATGCGTGCCTCGATGGCATGGCCGTGGATCTGCAGCTCTTGCTGCTTCGCGGGTAGCGTCTCGCCCGATGCCACGCGCAGTTGCCATTCGACGAGGTCGAGGCCGGTGATTGCTTCGGTCACAGGGTGTTCAACCTGCAGGCGCGTATTCATCTCCATGAAGAAGAAGTTCATCTCGCCGCCCTCGCGCTGCTCGACGATGAATTCCACCGTGCCCGCGCCCACGTAGTTCACCGCACGTGCCGCGGCCACGGCGGCATCGCCCATCTGCTTGCGCATCGCCTCGGTCATGCCGGGCGCGGGCGCTTCTTCGAGCACCTTCTGGTGGCGCCGCTGCACCGAGCAGTCGCGCTCGAACAGGTAGACGTAGTTGCCGTGCGTGTCGCCGAACACCTGGATCTCGATGTGGCGCGGGCGCTGCACGTACTTTTCGATCAGCACCGCATCGTCGCCGAAGCTGTTGATGGCCTCGCGCTGGCACGAGGCCAACGCGGCGGCGAAGTCTTCGGCCTTGTCGACCGCGCGCATGCCCTTGCCGCCGCCACCCGCGCTGGCCTTGATGAGCACCGGGTAGCCGATGCGATCGGCCTCGCGCTGCAGCAGCTGCGGGTTCTGGTCATGGCCGTGATAGCCCGGCACCAGCGGCACGCCGGCCTTTTCCATCAGCTGCTTCGACTCGGCCTTCAGGCCCATCGCCTTGATGGCCGAGGGCGGCGGGCCGATGAAGACCAGGCCCGCGTCGGCGCAGGCCTGCGCGAACTCTTCGTTCTCGCTGAGGAAACCGTAGCCCGGATGCACGGCCTCGGCGCCCGTGGCCTTGGCGGCTTCGAGGATCTTTTCCCAGCGCAGGTAGCTGTCCTTCGGGGCGCTGCCGCCGAGGTGCACCGACTCGTCGCAGGCGCGAACGTGGTTGGCATGCGCGTCGGCATCGGAGTACACGGCGACCGTGCGAATGGCCATGCGGCGCGCCGTCGCGGCAACCCGGCAAGCGATTTCGCCGCGATTGGCGATCAGGATCTTCTTAAACATTCGGAGTGTCTCCCGGAGGATTCTTTTTCAGTTGGAATGCGGGCACCACGCCCGGATCGGGTCGGCCGCTGAAGATGCGGGCCACGCGGGCGAACAGCGCCTTGAGGAAACGCCAGCTCTTGCGGATGAGCCACACGCTCAGCACAAGCACCAGCACGAACAGCACGAGAAAGACGAAGGGATGCGCCACCGCGAGCCACAGGCCCGCCGGCACCATCGTGTCTTCGACCAGCGAAGCGCCCACGTTCGAAAACGGCTCGGGCGATGTGTTGATGGCCGCGCGCGTCGTGGCCTTGGCCGCATGCGCCGTGGCCGCGAAGCTGCCGCCCACCAGCGCCGCGACGACGGCCATTGCGCCATGGTCGGCGCCGAACACGCTGGCCGCGAGCGCCGCGCCCGCGGGAATGCGAATGGCCGTGTGCACCACGTCCCACAGCGAATCGAGGCCGGGAATCTTGTCCGCGAAGAACTCGATGAACACCATGAAGCCGCTGGCCGCGATCACGACCGGGTGCGCCAGCAGTTGCAGCCCGCTCGGCAGCGGCACCCAGCCGAAATAGCCCACCACGCCGGTCAGCAGCACGACCAGGTAAAGCCGCACGCCGCTGGCCCAGCCGATGGCGGCGGCCAGTGCGATCAGCTGGGGCATGTCGAGGCTGGTGTTCATGGCGATCAGTCCTCAGTCGAATTCGATGGTGCCGGCTTCCATGGAAGCCACGAGGTCCGCGAGCCATGCCTCGACGGACGCATGCTCGACGGGGCGGTCTTCGTCCGCCTTCCAGAAGGCGATCAGCTGGCCCGGCTCGCCGCCGCCCTCGGCATCGATGTCCACGCACAAGTGGCTGCCGCCGCCGTTCGACAGAAACGGCACCCAGCCGCGCCGCCACGTGGACGGGTCTTCGAAGTCGGAGCCGATCATGTCGTCGAGCATCTCCTTGGTGTCGGCGATGTCCTCGAGCGCGCTGAACATGCGGTTGTCCTGCAGGCTGTCGAAGCTGCTGTTCGGCTGGCCGTTGCGCCAGCGGTAGAGCGCGCGAAAGGCCTCCGGCAGCTTCAGCGAGAACTTCGCCTCGAAGGCATCGAGGTCAGCGTCGCTCACACCGGGCTGCAGCACCGCGTGGTAGTCCGCGCGATGGGCAGCCAGCCACGCGTCCATGCGTTCGATGAGTGCGTCATGCGTCATGGTGTTCGGGCCTTGTTCGTTTTCCAGCCACGAGGGCTTGCGCTTCTGCAGGAAGGCCTGCACGCCCTCGCGGCCTTCGTCGCTCGCACGAATGTCGGCAATGCCCTCAACGGTCTTCGCGATCAGCGCGTCGTCGATCTCGCGGCCGGCAACGTCGGCAATCAGCTGCTTGCAGGCGCGCACGGCAGCAGGGCTTGCGCCGGTCAGCGCCTTCACGAGTTCGTCGACCTTGGCATCGAGCGCATCGGCTGCGACCACTTCATGCACGAAGCCGATGCGGTGCGCCTCGGCGGCGGTGAAACGCTCGGCCGTGAGGAAGTAGCGCTGCGAGGCGCGCGTGCCCATCGCGCGCAACACGTACGGGCTGATGGTCGCGGGCACCAGGCCGATCTTCACTTCGCTCAGGCAGTACCACGCGGTGTCGACGCTCACGGCCATGTCGCACGCGGCCACCAGCCCCATGCCACCCGCATACACATCGCCCTGCACGCGCGCGATGGTGGGCTTGGGGCACTCGGCAATCGTGCGCAGCATGGCGGCCAGCTTGCCCGCGTCGGCGACGTTCTCGCCGCGCGTGTAGTCGGCCATGCGGCGCATCCAGTTGAGGTTCGCGCCCGCGCAGAAGGCCGGGCCGTTGGCGCCGAGCACGATGGCCTTGACCTGCGGCGCGGCGCCGGCTTCGGTGAAGGCTTGTGTCAGCTCGGCGATGACGATGTCGTCGAAGGCGTTGCGTGCGTCGGGCTGGTCGAGCCAGATGCGGGCGATGGTGCCTTCGAGGGTCAGTTTCAGCTTGGTGTATGCGCTCATGTTGCTTGTCTTTTCGTTCATTGCAAGTGCCGGGGCAGGCCGAGCTTCGCGAGGAACTGATCCACCATCGGCACCCAGATGGCGGCGTTGTCGCGGCCTTCGAAGAAGGCATGGCCGTCACTGCCGTAGGGCGGCACGCCCTCGAAACGCACGTCGACGCCCTTGGCTTTGTAGGCCTCCAGCAGCCGCTTCGCCAATGCGGGGCCGAAGAAGTGGTCGTTCTCCGAATAGACCCACAGCATCGGCACCTTGGTGGTCGATGCGTAGCGGCCGAAGGCATCGACCAGCTTCGCTTCGTTGCATACGTCGTCCGGCCCGCGCGAGCCGCGCCCGCCTGCAAAGTTGATGGTGCCGACCACGCCCTCGGGGTTCAGGCTCGACAACGCCAGCACACCGAAGCCACCGGCCGATTTGCCGAGCAGCACCATGTGCTGCGCGTCGGCATACGGCAGCGTGCGCGCATAGTCGAGCGCGGCGCTGATGTCCTTCGCAGTTTCGAGGCCCGCCTGCACGTAGTCGGGGTTGGCGCAGCTGAAGTAGTTCTCGGCCCACGGCCCATCGGACTTGCCGTAGCCGCGCCGCAGCGGATTGATGACCAGGAAGCCGTGCTTCGCGAACATCTCGGCCTGTCGCGCGTAGCGGTCCTGCGTCTTGGGAAAGTCGGCGGGCGAGCGCGGCGTGCCGTGGTTGATCACCAGCACCGGGAACGGTCCGTCGCCCTCGGGCCTGTATTCGGTGGCGGCCAGCTTGATGTGCGACTCGCCGAAGAAGCCCTTGACCGTCATCGGTATCTCGATGTCGCGGCGCGCCACGCTTTGCGCGTGCGCGCCCAACGCTGAGCAAAGCAAGGCGGCGATGAGTGTGAGCCGGCGCAGCGTCATGAGAGCGTTTCCGTCCCGAGCCTTACATGCGGAAGATGCCGAACTTCGGCTCTGGAATCGGCGCATTCCGTGCCGCAGCCAACCCCAGCGCCAGCACGCGCCGCGTATCCGCCGGATCGATGATCCCGTCATCCCAGATCCGCGCGGTGGCGTAGTAAGGGTGCCCCTGGTCTTCGTACTGCTGGCGGATCGGCGCCTTGAAGGCTTCTTCCTCTTCCTTGCTCCAGCTGCCGCCCTTCAGTTCGATGCCGTCGCGCTTCACGGTGGCCAGCACGCTCGCGGCCTGCTCGCCGCCCATCACGCTGATGCGCGCGTTGGGCCACATCCAGAGGAAGCGCGGGCTGTACGCGCGGCCGCACATGCCGTAGTTGCCGGCGCCGAAGCTGCCGCCGATGATGATGGTGAACTTGGGCACGTTGGCGGTGGCCACGGCCGTCACCATCTTGGCGCCGTGGCGCGCGATACCCTCGTTCTCGTACTTGCGGCCCACCATGAAGCCGGTGATGTTCTGCAGGAACACCAGCGGAATCTTGCGCTGGCAGCACAGCTCGATGAAGTGCGCGCCCTTCTGCGCCGACTCGCTGAACAGGATGCCGTTGTTGGCGACGATGCCCACGGGCATGCCCTCGATCTCGGCAAAACCGCAGACCAGCGTGGCGCCGAAGCGCGCCTTGAACTCGTGGAACTCGCTGCCGTCGACGACGCGCGCGATGATCTCGCGCACGTCGAAGGGCTTGCGCGTGTCGGTGGGGATCACGCCGTAGAGCTCCTCGCGCGGGAACGCCGGCGCGCGCACCTCGGCCTTGGCCGGGGCCTCGGCCGCCTTCGCATTGAGGTTGGCCACCGCCGAGCGCGCGAGCGCCAGCGCATGCAGGTCGTTCTGCGCGAGGTGGTCGACCACGCCCGACAGGCGCGTGTGCACGTCGCCGCCGCCCAGGTCTTCAGCCGTCACGACCTCGCCCGTGGCCGCCTTCACGAGCGGCGGGCCGCCCAGGAAGATGGTGCCCTGGTTCTTCACGATGATCGATTCGTCGCTCATCGCCGGCACGTACGCGCCGCCGGCCGTGCACGAGCCCATGACCACCGCGATCTGCGGAATGCCCTGGGCGCTCATGTTGGCCTGGTTGTAGAAGATGCGGCCGAAGTGCTCGCGGTCGGGGAACACCTCGTCCTGGTTCGGCAGGTTGGCGCCGCCCGAGTCGACGAGGTAGATGCAGGGCAGGCGATTCTGCTCGGCGATCTCCTGCGCGCGCAGGTGCTTCTTCACCGTCATCGGATAGTAGGTGCCGCCCTTCACCGTCGCGTCGTTGCACACGATCATGCAGTCGACGCCATTCACGCGGCCGATGCCCGCGATGATGCCGGCGCCCGGCGCCGACTCGGCCCCCTTGGCGTCGAGGTACATCGCATGCGCGGCCAGCGGCGCGATTTCAAGAAAGGGCGTGCCCGGATCGAGCAGCTCGGCCACGCGATCGCGCGGCAGCAGCTTGCCGCGCGCGGTGTGCTTGGCACGCGCGGCCTCGCCGCCGCCCTGCTCTACCTTCGCGAACTGCGTGCGCAGGTCATCGACCAGCGCGCGCATGGCTGCTGCATTGGCCTGGAAGTCCGCCGAGCGGGCGTTGAGTTTGGTTTCGAGTTGGCTCATGCTGTTTTTTCTTGGCTAAGGCCGAGTTGCTCGGTCATGGCATCGCGGATCTTGAATTTCTGGATCTTGCCGGTCACCGTCATCGGGAACTCGCTGACGAAGCGGATGTACTTGGGCACCTTGTAGTGCGCGATCTGGCCCTTGCAGAACTCGCGCACTTCTTCTTCGGTGGCGCTCTGGCCAGGCTTGACGATGATCCAGGCGCACAGCTCTTCGCCGTATTTCTTGTCGGGCAGGCCGACGACCTGCACGTCCTGCACCTTCGGGTGGCGGTACAGAAATTCTTCGATCTCGCGCGGGTAGATGTTCTCGCCGCCGCGGATCACCATGTCCTTGATGCGGCCGACGATGTTGACGTAACCCTCGCCGTCCATGGTCGCGAGGTCGCCGGTGTGCATCCAGTGCTCGGCGTCGATGGCCTCGCGGGTCTTGGCCTCGTCGTCCCAGTAGCCGTGCATGACGGAGTAGCCGCGCGTGCACAGCTCGCCCGACTGGCCGGCCGGCATGACGGCACCGGTCTCGGGGTCGACGATCTTCACTTCGAGGTGCGGCTGCACTGTGCCCACGGTCGATACGCGGCGGTCCAGCGGCGTGTCGGTGCTGCTCTGGCAGCTCACGGGGCTGGTCTCGGTCATGCCGTAGGCGATGGTGATCTCGCTCAGGTGCATCTCGCTGACCACGCGCTTCATCACCTCGATAGGGCACGGCGAGCCGGCCATGATGCCGGTTCGCAGCGTCGACAGGTCGAACTCCTTGAAGCGCGGATGGTCGAGCTCGGCGATGAACATGGTGGGCACACCGTGCAGGCCGGTGCACTTCTCTGCCTGCACGGTCTCGAGCACGGTGAGCGGGTCGAAGCCGTCGTTCGGGTACACGATGGCCGAGCCGTGCGTGAGGCAGGCCAGGTTGCCCAGCACCATGCCGAAGCAGTGATACAGCGGCACCGGAATGCACAGCCTGTCGGCGGGCGAGAGCTTCATGCACTCGCCGATGAAGAAGCCGTTGTTCAGGATGTTGCGGTGCGTGAGCGTCGCGCCCTTGGGAAAGCCCGTGGTGCCGCTGGTGAACTGGATGTTGATGGGGTCGGTGGCCTTCAGCGTCTTCTGGACTTTGGCGATGCGGGGATCGCTGGCATCGCCGCTTGCGAGCAGTTGCGAGAAGCGCTGCATGCCGGGCTGCTCACCCCCCTGCCCGGCCTTGTCGATCCAGAAGGTGTGGGCCAGTTGCGGCACACGCTTCGGGCCCAGTTCGCGCAGCATGCCGAGGTAGTCGCTGGTCTTGAACTGCGCCATCGTCACCAGCGCCTTGCAGCCGACCTTGTTGAGCGCGTACTCGAGCTCTGAAGTGCGGTAAGCGGGATTGATGTTGACGAGGATCAGGCCGACCTTGGCGGTGGCGATCTGCATCAGCACCCACGCCACGTTGTTGTGCGACCAGATGCCGACGCGATCGCCGGGCGCGAGGCCGAGGTTCAGCAGTGCGCTGGCGAGTTTGTTCGATTCGGCCTGCAGCTCGCGGTAGGTATAGCGCTGGCCTTCGTGGCGGCTGACGAGCGCCTCGCGGTCGGGCTGCTTGCCGACCATGTCGTCGAAGAAATCGCCGATGGGTTGTTCGATGAGGGGGACATCGGTGGCGCCTTGCGCCATGCTTTGGGTCAAGAGCGCCATGGCGATGCGTCCTTATTTCAGGCGGTTTCGGAGAACAGCTCGCGGCCGATCAGCATGCGGCGGATTTCGCTGGTGCCCGCGCCGATCTCGTACAGCTTGGCATCGCGCCACAGCCGCTCGACCGGAAAGTCCTTCGTGTAGCCAACGCCGCCCAGCGCCTGGATTGCCTCGCCGGCCATCCACGTCGCCTTCTCTGCGGAGTACAGGATGGCACCCGCCGCATCCTTGCGGAAGGTGCGCGCATGGTCGTTGCGGTCGCAGGCCTTGCCCACGGCATACACGTACGCACGCGTGGCCTGCCAGGTCGAATACATGTCCGCCAGCTTGCCCTGCATCAGCTGGAACTCGCCGATGCTCTGGCCGAACTGCTTGCGCTCGTGGATGAAGGGCAGCACCGCGTCCATGCACGCAGCCATGATGCCCAGCGGGCCACCCGAGAGCACAGCGCGTTCGTAGTCGAGGCCGCTCATCAGCACCCTTGCGCCCTGGCCTTCGCCGCCGAGCACGTTCTCTTCGGGTACTTCGCAGTTGTCGAAGAACAGCGGGAAGGTGTTGGAGCCGCGCATGCCGAGCTTGTCGAGCTTGGTGCCGGCGGAAAAGCCCTTGAAGTTCTTCTCGACGATGAAGGCCGTCATGCCGCGCGCGCCCATCTCGGGCTCGGTCTTGGCGTAGATGACCAGCGTGTCGGCGTCGCCGCCGTTGGTGATCCACATCTTGCCGCCGTTGAGCACGTAGTAGCCGTTCTTCTTCTCGGCCTTGAGCTTCATGCTCACCACGTCGGAGCCGGCGTTGGGCTCGCTCATGGCCAGCGCGCCGACGTGCTCGCCGCTCACCAGCTTGGGCAGGTATTTCTTCTTCTGTGCGTCGCTGCCGTTGCGGTGGATCTGGTTCACGCACAGGTTGGAGTGCGCACCGTAAGACAGGCCCACCGAGGCCGAGGCGCGCGAGACTTCTTCCATGGCCACGATGTGGGCCAGGTAGCCCAGCTCGGTGCCGCCGAATTCCTCTTTCACCGTCATGCCGTGCAGGCCGAGGTCGCCGAGCTTCTTCCACAGGTCGTGCGGGAACAGGTTGTCGCGGTCGATGTCGGCGGCGCGCGGCGCGATTTCGTTGGCGGCGAAGTCCTGGATGGCGCTGCGCAGCGAGTCGATGGTGTCGCCCAGGTCGAAGTTCAGGCCGGGATCGTGCATGGGGTTTGTCTCCTCTGAAGGGGTCTGCGCGCAATGCCACCCGCGCTGGGTGGCGCTTGCGAAAGATCGCAGCTTACGCCTCGCCGTGCCGCAATTGGCGCCACAATGGTTGCAAATCACGCCACGACCGATCCGTCGAACCATGTCGCCCCCCTCGTTCCTCAGACCCGCCCGCGCCGTCACGCCGATGGCCTTCGTGAGAGCTATCGTGCAGGGTTACGAGCGCTATGGCATGGACCCCGCCGAGGCGCTGAAGGCGGCACAGATCACGCCGCGCGAACTGGCCCGGCCGGGCGCGCGGGTGACGGCCGCGCAGTTCGAGGTGCTGTCGGGCCACGCCATGCAGGAGCTCGACGACGAAACACTCGGCTGGTTCTCGCGGCGCCTGCCCTGGGGCACCTACGGCCTGCTGTGCCGCGCCTCCCTGAGCTCGCCCGACCTGGGCGTGGCCATCAAGCGCTGGTGCCGCCACCACCGGCTGCTGACCGAGGACATCGGCCTGTCGCTCGAAGTGGCCGGCGGCATGGCCACGCTGCGCATCGCCGAGAACGTCCCGCTGGACGACGCCTTCCGCGAGTTCTGCCTGGTGACCACCCTGCGCTTCGTGCACGGCTACATGTGCTGGGCCATCGACTCGCGCATCTCGCTGCGACACGCGAGCTTTCCGTTTGCCGCGCCGCCGCACAGCGACGCCTATCCGCTGATGTTCACGCCAGACGTGCGCTTCGACGCGCCGCAGGCGGGCATCAGCTTCGACGAACGCTATCTCGCCCTGCCCCTGCAGCGAGACGAACGCGCGCTGCGCACCATGCTCAGGCGCGCACTGCCGCTCACAATCCTGCAGTACCGGCGCGACCGCCTGCTGGGCCAGCGCGTGCGCGAACTGCTGCGTTCGCGCGCCAGCGAGGCCACCACCGCCGAGGCGCTGGCCGGGCTGCTCAACGTGTCGAGCCGCACGCTGCACCGGCAACTGCACGAGGAAGGCACTTCGCTGCAGGCGCTGAAGAACGAGGTGCGCCACGAGATGGCTGTCGACCTGTTGCGCCGCACCACGCGGCCTGTCAAGCAGGTGGCGCTGGCCGTGGGGTTTCGCAACGAGAAGAGTTTTTCGCGGGCGTTCCTGCAGTGGACGGGGCATGCGCCTCGCGACTTTCGGCAGCAGGGGCTGTAGCGGAGGGCGTTTGGGGCACGTTCGGGGTGCGTGCGAATGACACCGGGTACTCCCCTCCGGGAATGACGCGTCAGCTAGGCTTTGCGATCAACGCAAGCGCGTCGGCAATCGACTGACTGTCCTCAGGCCGCACCAGCTTCGCGACCTGCTTGCCGTCACGCATGAACACCAGTGTGGGCCACAGGCGCACGTTGAACGAACGACCCAGCGGACGCCCGCTGCCGTCTTCGACCTTGATGCGGCGAATGTCCGGGTACTTGGCAAAGGCCTCGGCAATGTTCGGCTGGGCGGCCTTGCAGATGCCGCACCAGTTGGTGCCGAACTCGACCACGGCGGGGCCGGTGAGCGCGTCGATCTCGCTGCGGTCGGGCTGCTCGGTTTTGTATTCGGAAGTCATGGGAAGTGGTTCCTGCGGCTCGGGAGTTGCGCCCTGCATTCCACCAGAAACTCAGGCCGCCTGCAGCCCGTAGCCCGAAAGCAGCGCCGGCAGTTCGGCCATGTCGCTGAACACCTTCACCGCGCCCACGCTCAGCAGCGGTCCGGGGCCGCTGTGGCCTGATTCGCCCGTGCTGTAGCCGAACACCGTGGCTCCTGCAGCCACGCCGGCCATTGCGCCGGTGACGGTGTCTTCGACGATGGCGCAGCGCTTCGGGTCGACACCGAGGGCTTCCGCCGCAGCGAGATACACGTCGGGGTGCGGCTTGGAGCGCGGCATCTCGTGTCCGCTGAAGATGCGGCCCTGGAAATAGTCGAGCATGCCGACCTTGGCGAGTTGCAGTTCGACCTTGTGGCGGTCTGCTCCCGATGCGCAGGCGATGCGGCCCTTGAGCCTTGAATGGATTTCGCGAATGGCGGCGGGCGCGTGGGGAATGGCGACGAGGTCGCGCTCCAGCGCCTCATTGCGGCGGGCGCGGAAGGTCTTGAGCCAGTCGTCGGTGATCCTGACGCCGGTCTTCGTCTCGATGAGCGCGGCCTCGTCCTTCACCGCCTTGCCGGTGAAGGTGTTCATCGATTCCTCGGTCGTGATGTGCCAGCCGAGCTCGCCGAGCATTTCGGCGAGCACGCGGTTGGTGATGGGTTCGGAGTCGACGAGCACGCCGTCGCAATCGAAGAGAACGGCGGAAAAAGGAAAGGGGGTCATTGCGGTGCCGGAGTTCGGTGATTGGCCCCATGGTAGCAACGCCCCCTTTTCGCAGGAGGAAGCTCAGGCTATCGGACGGATCGGGATGTACATCTCGCCGCCACCGGCCATGAATTCCTTCGACTTCTCTTCCATGCCCTCGGCCATGGCGGCCGCCTCGGCCACGCCCTTCTTCGCTGCGTATTCGCGCACTTCCTGCGTGATCTTCATCGAGCAGAACTTGGGCCCGCACATCGAACAGAAATGCGCCACCTTGCTCGAATCCTTCGGCAGCGTCTCGTCATGGAATTCGCGGGCGGTGTCGGGGTCGAGGCCCAGGTTGAACTGGTCCTGCCAGCGGAATTCGAAGCGCGCCTTGCTCAGCGCATCGTCGCGCGAGCGAGCCCCAGGGTGCCCCTTGGCCACATCCGCCGCATGCGCGGCGATCTTGTAGGCAATGATCCCCTGCTTCACGTCGTCGCGGTCCGGCAGCCCCAGGTGCTCCTTCGGAGTCACGTAGCAAAGCATCGCGGTGCCGGCCCAGCCGATCATGGCCGCGCCGATGGCACTGGCAATGTGGTCGTAGCCCGGCGCGATGTCGATGGTCAGCGGCCCGAGCGTGTAGAACGGCGCCTCGTGGCAGTGCTTGAGCTGCTCGTCCATGTTCGACTGGATCATGTGCATCGGCACGTGGCCCGGCCCTTCGATCATGGTCTGCACGTCGTGCTTCCATGCGATCTGCGTGAGCTCGCCCAGCGTGCGCAGCTCGGCGAACTGCGCCTCGTCGTTGGCATCGGCGCCTGAGCCGGGACGCAGGCCGTCGCCGAGCGAGAAGCTCACGTCGTAGGCCTTCATGATGTCGCAGATGTCTTCGAAGTGCGTGTAGAGAAAGCTCTCCTTGTGGTGCGCGATGCACCACTTGGCCATGATCGATCCGCCGCGCGACACGATGCCCGTCATGCGGTCGGCCGTGAGGTGAATGAACGGCAGGCGCAGGCCGGCGTGGATGGTGAAGTAGTCGACGCCCTGCTCGGCCTGCTCGATCAGCGTGTCGCGGTAGATCTCCCAGGTCAGGTCTTCGGCCACGCCGCCCACCTTCTCGAGCGCCTGGTAGATGGGCACCGTGCCGATGGGCACCGGCGAGTTGCGCACGATCCAGTCGCGCGTGGTGTGGATGTTCTTGCCGGTCGACAGGTCCATCACGTTGTCGGCGCCCCAGCGAATGGCCCACACCAGCTTCTCGACCTCTTCCTCGATGCTCGAGGTGACGGCCGAGTTGCCGATGTTGGCGTTGATCTTCACCTTGAAGTTGCGGCCGATGGCCATCGGCTCGACTTCGGGGTGGTTGATGTTCGCGGGAATGATCGCGCGGCCGCGGGCCACTTCGTCGCGCACGAACTCGGGCGTGATGATGCGCGGAATGGTCGCGCCCATCGGGTTGCCCATCACGCGCCTGGCGCGCTCTTCGTTGGCAAGGTACTCGGCCATCCACTCGCGCTTGCCGTTCTCGCGCAAGGCCACGTACTCCATTTCGGGCGTGACGATGCCGCGGCGCGCGTAGTGCATCTGCGTGACGTTGGCGCCCGACTTCGCGCGGCGCGGCGTGCGCTGCAGTGCCGAGGCGCCGGCGCGCAGTTCGGCCAGGCGTTGCGCGTCGCGGTCTTCGTTCTTGGCGCCGTCGTCCAGCGCGTGATGCGAGCGGCCTTCGTAACTTTCGGTGTCGTTGCGCTCCAGCACCCAGGCGCCGCGCACGTCGGGCAGGCCGCGGCGCACGTCGATCTCGACCTTCGGGTCTGTGTACGGGCCCGAGGTGTCGTAGAGCGACACGGTCTCGCCGTTGGTGAGTTGCACGTCGCGCACGGGCACGAACAGGTCGGGCCGGCTGCCCGGAATGACGCACTTGTGCGACGCGGGAAAAGGCTCGCGCGTGAGCGAAAGCAGCGTGGTGAACTTGTCGGGGGCATTCATCGGAGGCACTCCTTGTTGAGGAAAGGGTGCTCCGCAATCGCTCGGTGGGCTTCGGGAAGCCCGTCACGGAAGGGGGAGTGACGGACCGAAGTCAGGGAGTGCAGCTCTTCTTACGCCGGTATGACCCGGATCAAGTTCGCGGGTCGGCTGCTTTGCCATCTCAGCACGCCACATGCGTGCACCCCGGAGCGGGGCCGATTGTGCGGGCCTCGGCCCGGTGCGTCAACCCAGGGGTACTTGCAGGTCGCCGTCCAGGTAGTACCAGCGGTCGCCTTCGCGCACGAAGCGGCTGCGCTCGTGCAGGCGCGTGGCGGCACCCGTGGCCGCGCTGCGCTGGCGCGCGACGAACTCGATCTCCGCATGGTCCGCGTCGAGCACCGAGCGCGAGCGGATGTCCAGCCCCAGCCACTTGACGCCCGGCTCGAACTCGATCGAGGCCGGCCGCTTCGACGCGTGCCAGGTGGCGAGCAGGTATTCGCCGCGCTCCAGCACAAAGGCCGAATAGCGCGAACGCATCAGCGATTCGGCGTCGGGCGCGGGCGTGTTCCCGAAATCGTCGAGATAGCGGCCACAGCACAGGGCGTAGCCGATGGGCTTGTCGCGGCGGTCTGTACGGCCGCAGGGGCAAGGTCCGGTGGTGGGATCGTTGGCGCTCATGAAGACCGCTATTGGAACACCTTGCGGGCCGGGCGCGGACAGGGCAAGCCCCGAGGCTAGGCAGGCCGGCTTGCGGCAATGGCTTCCTGCAGGGCCTGCGCGCCCGCCGGCTTGTAGATCAGCGCATAGCCCGCGCGCTCGACCTCGGCCCGCGTCGCATGCGCGGTTTCGCCGGTGAGGATGACGACGTTGCGCACCTTGCCGACCGCCTGCAGGGCCTGCGCGGCGGCCAGGCCCGAGAGGCCGCTGCCCAGGCGCAGGTCGCTCAGCATCAGGTCGAACACGCCGCCCTGCTGCAAGGCTTCGCGCGGGTTGGCCGCCAGCACCACCTCGTGGCCCCAGGCGGACAGAAGCGAACGCATGGCCTCGCGCACGGGTTGCTCGTCGTCGAGCACCAGGATGCGAAGGGCGGCAGCTTCTTCCGTTGGCCCGGCCGGCACGGCCAGGTCGTCATCTGCCGGTGGCGCGGCCGTCTTATCGAGCACCAGCGAGAAGGTGCTGCCGCGGCCCGGTGCGGTGCGCACCTGGATGCGCGAACCCATCACCTGCGCCATGCTCGCCACCAGCGACAGGCCCAGCCCGAGCCCGCGGCTGCGGTCGCGTCCGGGGTTGTCGATCTGGAAAAACTCCTCGAACACCTGCGCCTGGTGCCGCGCGTCGATGCCCACGCCGGAATCGCGCACCTCGATGCGCCAGGCGCCCGGCGTCACATGCCTGGCGCAGACCAACACGGTGCCCGAGGGGGTGTACTTGATCGCGTTGTCCACCAGGTTGCCGAGCAGCCGCGCGAGCATGCGCGCGTCCGCCTGCACCGCGGCGCGCGTGGGGCGCACGCGCAGGTGCAGCCCCTTGGCCGCGGCCAGCGCCGCAAAGCGCCCGTGCAGCGCATCGAACAGCGGCTGCAGGCGCATCGGCTCGGGGCGAACGGGCGCCACGCCGCCGTCGAGCTGCGCGATGTCCAGCAGCGCATCGATGGAGCCGCGCAGGGCATCTACGCTGTCGCGCATGAAGCGCAGGTTCTCGGCCGTGGGCGGATTGCGCGTGTCCAGCGCGTCGACGAAGATGGCCAGCGCATGCATGGGCTGGCGCAGGTCGTGGTTGGCGGCCGCAAAGATGCGGGCGCGCTGCGCGGCAAGCTGTGCCACGTGGTCGAGCTGGCGCGACAGCGCTTCGGCCAGGCGCGCGTTCTCGAAGCCGTTCTCGATGGAGCCGACGATCAACCGGTTTTGCTTGCGCGCATAGTGCAGGGCCGCCACGAGCTGCGACACCGCAAGGCACCCCATGATGACCGTCACGCTGCCCGGCTCCAGCACCAGCCGCAGCGCCAGGCTCAGGAACACCGGGACGCCGAAGCACAGGGCGGCCAGCCACCACTGGGCAAGCGCGGCAATGATCACGCTGGTCGTGCCGCTCACGAAGAAGTACATGAGCAGGATGTGGGCAAGGTCGCCATGCGGGAAGAACAGCCACGGCGCCAACGCCCACACCAGCCCCGGGAACAGCATGCGCAACTCCAGCCGCCGGCGCGTGCGCGCGGCAGTGGCTGCATCGATGGCGGCCGGATCCAGCCGGTGCAGATGGCGGTGCATGTTCCATTGCATCGCGTGCACCAGCACGGCCCACACGAGCGTGCCGCGATTGCCGGTGAGAACGAGGAACAGCATCCAGAACACCGCGGCCGTGACGGCGGCTGACAGCGGCGTGTCCCGCGTGTCGATCACATAGGCGCGCGCCAGGCTCTGGTCCACCAGCGGATTGGCGTTGGGCGCCTCGATCCAATAGTCACGGAACCGCTTCAGCAGCGGCCTGGATGCGTGTTCGGTGATGGGAGTTGTCGATGGCATGGCCGGGCTGCCGTCGATTCTGCGCGATATGCATGACCGCGCGGCGCATGCATTCGCGGGCATCCACCCTTGGCGCGGCGCTTGCTAAACGTTAGCGTTACAACGGCTCCCTCGAGAAAGTCGGCGATGTATGTACCTCACAGGCTCTGAACAGCACGCACTGCGCGGCGTTTTCACGCTGCTGGCGGAAGACCGCGGCGAGCAGGAGATCCGCGAGCGCCTGGGCTGGGCGCTGCTCGACCTGCTGCATGCGGACCAGTTCGCCTCGTTCGTGTGGGACGCCGCCAGCGGCAGCTTCGGCGCGCGCGTGGCGCTACACATGGACCCCGCGAATCTCGACAGCTATGCGCAGTGGCACCAGCACCACGACCCGATCACATTCGTGCTGCAGTCGCGGCGCCGCGCCACACGCGTGACCGAAGTGATGCCG
Organism: Variovorax sp. GW821-FHT09D05; assembly: GCF_059416325.1. Taxonomy (NCBI): domain Bacteria; kingdom Pseudomonadati; phylum Pseudomonadota; class Betaproteobacteria; order Burkholderiales; family Comamonadaceae; genus Variovorax; species Variovorax sp. GW821-FHT09D05. Next base: position 417,805 of record NZ_JBWKOZ010000008.1, read on the forward strand.
CAGCGCGAGCTGATGCGCACCGCATTCTTCAACGACTTTCTCGCGCGCGACGGGCTGCACTGGGGCATGAACCTGCATGCCTTCGAGGGCGAACGCGCACTGGGAGACCTGCGCATCTGGCGCCGCAAGGGGCGCAGCGATTTCGGCGATCACGAGAAGGCGTTGCTCGACCTGATCGAGCCGGCGTTCGCGGGCGCCCTGCAACGGGCGCAGCGCGCGACTGCTCCGGCGTCCGGGGCGCGCGAAGCCGCGTGGGCCTTGCTGAGCGTGCGCGAGCAGGAAGTGGCCCGCTGCGTGCGCGAAGGGCTCACCGACAAGGAGATCGCGCGGCGCCTCGCGGTGGGCGTGCCCACCGTGCGCACCTACCTGCGGCGCATCTTCGACAAGCTGGGCATCGAGCGCCGCTCGGCGCTCGCAGGCTGGGCCATGCCGCTCGCGCTCACTTAGGCGCCGGCAGCCGGCCGAGCACCTGCTCCACCGCCATGCCCACGGCCAGCAGCTTGCGGTCGCTGCCGGCAGGGCCGTCCAGCTCCAGGCCCACGGGCAGGCCGCTGGTTGCGCCGAGGCCCGATGGCAACTGCACGCCCGGTATGCCGGCGTTGCTGCCCGGGTCGGTGTTCTGGATCAGCGAGCCGAAGTTCTCGGGGCTGCTGGCTTCGGCCCCCGCGGCCAGTGCCACGCGCGGCACCGTCGGGAACACCAGTGCGTCGAGCCTGTTCTTCGCGAAGGTGTCGCGGTAGAGCTTCTGCAGAGCGGGGCGCGCGACGCGCATCGCGTTCTCGTAGACCGGCTTCGCATCGACCACGCCACTGGCTGCGGGCAGCTTGCGCGGGATGACGAAGGTCTCGAAGGTGCCCTTGACGTCGGGGCTGGCGATGCCGGCCGTGAGCTGTGCAATGTCGATACCCGTGCGGTACTTCGCGAGGTAGGTCACCATGTCGTCGTGCGCCTCGTAGAGCGCCAGCGGAAAGCCGACCGCGCCGTTGAGCTCCATCAGCTTCGGCATCTCCACATCGACCAGCGTGACGCCGGCCGCGCGCAGCTTCGCAAACGCGGCATCGGTGGCGGCGCGCGTGTCGGCGTCGAGATTGGCCTGCATGGCCGGCACCACGCCAAGGCGCAGGCGCTTCAAGTCGGCAGGCTTGAGCGGCTTGCCGCCGGCAATGACGCCGTCGAGCAGCGCCACGTCGGCCATCGATTGCGCCATCGGCCCCGCCGTGTCGCGCGTGTGCGAGATCGGCGCAATGCCCTGCTGCGGATAGCGCCCCACTGTCGGACGCAACGATGCACAGCCGTTGAACGCACACGGAATGCGCACCGACCCGCCCGTGTCGGTGCCCAGCGCAGCAGGCGCCATGCGCGCACCCAGCGCGGTGCCGTTGCCCGACGACGAGCCGCCCGCGATGCGCGTCGCGTCGTAGGCATTGCGCACGCCCACCTCGGAGCCGGTCTGGAACGCGGGGTTGTAGCCGGTGACGCCGAAGGCCAGTTCGTGCATGTTCGTCTTGCCGAGCACCACCGCGCCGGCCGCGCGCAGCCTGGCCACCACCGGGGCGTCGGCGGAGGGCACGAAGCCCTTGAGCGCGGGTGTGCCGGCCGTCGCGGGCAGGCCCTGCACCTGGATGTTGTCCTTGATGGCCACCGGCAGGCCGGCCAGCGGCTTGCAGGCGCCACCGCGCTTGCGCAGTGCATCGGCGGCGCGCGCGGCCTTCAGTGCGCCGGCTTCGTCGAGCGTGATGAAGGCGTTGAGGTTGGCTTTGGCCTTGGCTTGGGCGAGATACGCCGTTACCAACTGCTCGCTGGTGACGGTGCCGGCGCACAGCTGCTGCACGGCTTCGGTCGCGGTCAGAGTGGAAATACCAGGGGCTGCGGGCTGCGCGCGCGCCGGCAGGGCCACGGCACCGATGCACAGGAGTGCCAATGCGGGGGAAGCGGTTCTGAAGATGGACATGGCAAAGACCTCCGACAAAGAGGCCACCATGCTGCGCCTGCTGCGCGTATCTGTCTGTCATCCAAACCGATGACAGACGGGTGGGGGTTGCGGCGCTACCGGAACATCACCCGCCCCGGCCGCATGTCGCTCACGCCAGCGCGCGTTGAATCAGCAGCTTCTGTATGTCCGAAGTGCCTTCATAGATCTGGCACACGCGCACGTCGCGGTAGATGCGCTCCAGCGGAAAGTCGTTCACGTAGCCGTAGCCGCCCAGCGTCTGGATGGCCGCGCTGCACACGCGCTCGGCCATCTCGCTGGCGAACAGCTTGGCCATGGCGGCTTCCTTCAGGCAGGGCAAGCCGGCGTCGCGCAGGCTCGCGGCATGCCAGATCAGCTGGCGCGCGGCTTCGAGCTGCGTCGCGCATTCGGCCAGGCGAAAGCCCACGGCCTGCTGGTCGAAGATCGAGCCGCCGAAAGCCTGGCGTTCCTTGGCATAGGCCAGTGCTACGTCGAAGGCGCTGCGTGCCATGCCCACGCTCTGCGCGGCAATGCCGATGCGGCCGCCTTCGAGCGCGCCGAGCGCGATCTTGTAGCCCTCGCCTTCCGCGCCGATCAGGTTCTCGCGCGGGATGCGGCAGCCGTCGAAGTTGATCTGCGCTGTGTCGCTGCTGTGCTGGCCCAGCTTGTCTTCCAGGCGCGCCACGTTGTAGCCCGGCGCATCGGTCGGCACGATGAACGCGCTCATGCCGCGCTTGCCCGCGCCCTTGTCCGTTACCGCGATGACGATGGCCACCTGGCCGTTCTTGCCGCTGGTGATGAACTGCTTCACGCCGTCGATCACGTAGGCGTCGCCGTCCTTGCGCGCCGTGGTGCGCAGGCTCGAGGCATCGCTGCCTGCCTGCGGCTCGGTGAGACAGAAGGCGCCGAGCATCTGGCCCTGCGCCAGCGGTTCGAGCCACTGCTTCTTCTGCTGCGCGTTGCCGTAGCGCATGAGGATGGCGTTGACCGGGCAGTTGGTCACGCTGATGGCGGTGCTGGTGCCGCCGTCGCCGGCCGCGATTTCTTCCAGCACCAGCGCGAGAGTGAGGTAGTCGAGGCCGGCGCCGCCGTTCTCTTCGGGCACGCAGATGCCGTAGGCGCCCAGCGCCGCGAGGCCCTGGTGGGCTTCCTTCGGAAAGCTGTGCTCGCGGTCCCACTTGGGCGCAAGTGGCCAGAGTTCGGCTTGCGAGAAATCGCGCACCGCGTCGCGGATGGCTTCCTGGTCAGCGCTGAGCAGCATGGCGTTGTCTCCTGTCTTTTCTTCTGTTCGTGCTTATTTGCCGGCGCCCAGATCCATGATCAGGCGAGCGGCCATGTACAGGCGGCGCGGAATGGCGCTGATGTCCACGTACTCGGCCTTGTCGCTGTGGTAGCCGAAGCCCGGCAGGCCCAGGCTCTCGATCACGGGCTTGCCCGAGAGCGCCGCATAGGCTGCGTCGGTGCCGCCGCCGGTGCGCTCTTCCACGCCCAGCGTGCCGCCGGCTTCCTTGTAGTAGCCCACGGCCTTGTCGACCAGCTTCTTGCCGCCTTCGCCGGCATTGAAGGCCGGGCGGCCGCGCGTGACGATCACCTTGACGTCAGCCTCGGGCAGTTTCTTCTGCTGCGCGCGTTCTTCCAGCGTCTTCATCGCGGCATCGAAGTCTTCGTTGCGCGCATAGCGCACGTCGGCATTCAGCGTGGCGCTGGCGGGGATGATGTTCGACACGTTGCCGGCCTTGGCAATGGTCCAGTTGAAGCGCAGGTTCTTCGACTTGTCGTCGATGCTCATGGTGCGCAGCACGAGGTCGGAAGCCTCGACCAGCGCGTTCACGCCCAGCTCGGGCGCCGCGCCCGCATGCGAGGCCTTGCCGGTGATGTTGACCTGCACATAGGCGATGCCCGAGGTACCGAGCGAGAGCTTCTCGTCGCCGGCGCTGGTGGGCTCGAAGGAGAGCACGTAGTCGGCCAGCTTGGCTTCTTCCTGGATCAGGTCGCGCGAGCCGAAGGAGCCTTTTTCTTCATCAGTGTTGAACAGCACGGTGATGGTGCCGTAGTCGCGCACGCCGTAGTCCTTCAGCAGCTTGAGCGTGTGCAGGATGACGGCGTTGCCGCCCTTGTCGTCGGCGATGCCGGGGCCGTAGGCCTTGTCGCCTTCGATCTTGAACGGCGCCTTCGCGAGGATGCCCTTCAGGTACACGGTGTCCATGTGCGAGAGCAGCAGCAGGTTCTTGCCGCCGCGGCCTTTGATCTTGCCCACGATGTTGTCGCCCACCACGATGCCGGCCGACTTGCTGCGCGTGACGGTGAAGCCCAGGTTCTTGAGTTCGCCCTCGAGGTAGCTGCCGGCGGCGGCGATGCCTTCGGCGTCACCGGTCCCGGTCTCGATGTTGACCAGCTTTTCCAGCGTCTTGATCACCGCGGGCTGCTCGTCGGTGGCAGCCTGGAACAGCACGTTGTCGCGCTTCTGGGCCCAGGTGGCGCCCGCCACGAAGGCGGTGGCCAGCACGGCGGCGATGGCGGTACGGTGGATGGATGGGCGCATGAAATCTCCTGCTCTACGCATTGTTTGAAGTGTCTGAATGAAAAAGCCGGCAAACGCCCATCCCTCGGACGCCCCCGGCCATTGTTTCTATAGCAATTCGAGTGCCACCGCGGTGCCTTCGCCCCCACCGATGCAAAGCGTCGCCACGCCGCGCTTCTTGCCGCGCGCCTTCAGCGCATGGATCAGCGTGACCATGATTCGAGCGCCGCTGGCGCCGATCGGGTGGCCCAGCGCGCAGGCGCCGCCGTGCACGTTGACGATCTCGTGCGACACGTCGAGCTCGTGCATCAGTGCCATCGGCACCACGGCGAAGGCTTCGTTCACTTCCCACAGATCGACGTCTTTCACCTTCCAGCCGGTCTTCTGGAACAGCTTGGCGACGGCACCGACGGGCGCGGTCGAGAACCACTCGGGCTGCTGCGCGTGCGTGGCGTGGCCGACGATGCGGGCGATGGGCCTGGCGCCGATCTTCTTCGCGTGCGACTCGGTCATCATGATCAGCGCGGCCGCGCCGTCGTTGATCGACGAGCTCGATGCGGCGGTGATGGTGCCGTTTTCTTTCTTGAACGCGGGCTTCAGCGTGGGGATCTTGTCGAGCTTGACCTTGCCCGGGCCTTCGTCGATCGAAATGACGGTGTCGCCGCCGCGGCCCTTGACCGTGACGGGCACGATCTCGTCCTTGAAGAGGCCGGTGTCGGTGGCCTTCTTGGCGCGCTCGACACTGGCGATGGCAAACGCATCCTGCTGCTCGCGCGTGAACTTGTACTTGGCCGCGCAGTCTTCGCCGAAGGTACCCATCGAGCGGCCCGGCTGGTACGCGTCTTCGAGGCCGTCGAGCATCATGTGGTCGAAGATGCGGTCGTGGCCCATGCGGTAGCCGCCGCGACCCTTGAGCATGAGGTAGGGCGCGTTGGTCATGCTTTCCATGCCGCCGGCCACCATCACGTCGTGCGTGCCGGCCAGCAGCAGGTCGTGCGCGAGCATCGCGGCCTTCATGGCCGATCCGCACATCTTGCTGAGCGTGACGGCGCCGGCGCTGTCGGGCAGGCCGCCCTTGTAGGCCGCCTGGCGCGCCGGGGCCTGGCCCTGGCCTGCCATCAGGCAGTTGCCGAACAGCACTTCGCCCACGCTGTCGGGCGCGATGCCGGCGCGCTCGACGGCGGCCTTGATGGCTGCGCCGCCGAGGTCGTGCGCGGAGAGGGACGAAAAGTCGCCCTGGAAGCCCCCCATGGGGGTGCGGGCGGCGCCGACGATGACGATGGATTCGGACATGGAGGTCTCCTTCAGAAGTGTGAAAGCGGGATCAAGAAGCGATCGGTCAGAAATGCGTCGCGTGCCCTTCGTGCTGGAAGCGCTGCGATTCTTCGTACGGGAACACATCGAGCATCTGCCCGGCCTGGATGCGTTCCTTGTGGTGCTGCCAGAAGGCGGCGTCGAGCAGGTCGGCGTGGTGCGCCATGAAGGCTTCGCGCACGTCCTTGTTGCCCAGCAGGAAGGGCTCGAAGGTTTCGGGGAACACGTCCTTCGGACCCACCGAGTACCAGACCTCGCCGCTCATCTCGTCTTCTTCGTTGCGCGGCGTGGGCACCTTGCGGAACTTGCAGTCGGTGACGTATTCGATTTCGTCGTAGTCGTAGAACACGACCTTGCCGCCGCGCGTGACGCCGAAGTTCTTCCACAGCATGTCGCCGGGGAAGATGTTGGCTGCGACCATGTCCTTGATGGCGTTGCCGTACTCGATCACCGCGTGCTCCAACTGGTCTTTCGCGCGCCTGGCATGCGCCGGGCTCTCGGGGTGGGCCAGCGTGTCGAAGGCTTCCTGCAGGTAGATGTTGAGCGGGATCATCCGCCGCTCGATGTAGACGTGCTTGACCACGACTTCCATTTCCCCGTTGCCGTCGCGGTCGCCGATTTCGAGCTGGCTGGGCGCGAACTTGCGGATTTCCTCGATCAGCTCGGGCTCGAAGCGATCGAGCGGAAAACCCACGTCGCTGTACTCCAGCGTGTCGGCCATGCGGCCCACGCGGTCGTGCTGCTTCACGAGCATGTACTTGCCCTTGATCTGCTCGCGCGTGGTGTCTTTCTGCGGCGGATAGAAGTCCTTGATGACCTTGAACACGAAGGGGAACGACGGCAGGTCGAACACCAGCATCACCATGCCCTTGATGCCGGGCGCGATGCGAAAGCGGTCGCTCGAATAGTTCAGGTGCGAGAGGAAGTCCCGGTAGAACAGCGTCTTGCCCTGCTTGGCAAGGCCGAGCGCGTTGTAGATCTCGGCGCGCGGCTTGCGCGGCATGAGCGAGCGTAAAAACTGCACCCAGGCCGAGGGCACCTCCATGTCGACCATGAAGTACGCGCGCGCAAAGCTGAACAGCATCTGCAGGTCGTCTTCGCCGAACAGCGCCGCGTCGATGTAGAACTTGCCGTGGCTGTCGTGCAGGATCGGCAGCGAGAACGGAATCTCGGTGAAGCCGTTCATGATCTTGCCGACCACGTACGCGCCCTTGTTGCGGAAGAACAGGCCCGACAGCACCTGCAGCTGGAAGTTGGCGCGCAGCTTGACCTGGTGGAAGCGGTTCAGGATGACGTGCGCCACGCGCTCCGCATCGCGCCGCTTGTTGGCAAAGCTGCCGAGCAGAGCGAAGTCGTCGAGCATCTGCTCGAGGGTGTCGGCCAGCGTGTCGGGCTCCGGGTAGTACGGCCGGTAGGTGGGCGCGCCGCGCGGCTCGATGTACTCGGTGCTGATGGCCGGGCGCACGAAGATGAAGTCGTTCTGGAAGTACGCGCGGTGCAGGATCTTCGTGGTCACCGAGTTGAAGAAGCTCTCGGCCAGCTCGGGCTGGTGGTGGTCCACCAGCAGGCCTATGTAGTGCAGCTTGATCTGGTGCCACACGTCCATGGGCTGGTCGCCGGCCTTGAACTCTTTTTCGAGCCGGGCCACGGCCTCGCTCACGCGCAGGTCGTAGAACTCGATGCGCTCGCGCTGCGCCCGCTGCTGGCCGTGCCAGTCAGCGGTTTCGAAACGGTGCTTGGCGCGCGCCGACTCGGCGCGGAACAACCGGTAGTGCCGGTTGAAGCCGTCCATCATCGCCTTCGCGATGTCGTAGGCCAGCGGCGAATCGAGGCGCTGCGGGAACATGGGCGGGCAGGCAGTTGGAGGCGCCCGGGCCGCTCAGGCAGCGGCGGCGTCTGTCGTGCCGTCGGCCTCGGGCTGCGGCGTCATGGCCTGCGCCTCCTGCACCGACTGGTTCACCTGCGTGCCCTGCAGCGTCAGCGACTGGATCACCTCGCCGGGCTTGCTCCACTTGTAGCGGATGCGCTGCACCGCGGCCTTGTACACCGCGTCGAGCGGCTTGGCGCCGTCGACGCTCAGGCCCAGGTCCTGCAGCAGGCCGTCGTGCACGCCGAAGGTCCAGCCGTGGATGCGCACCTTCTGGCCGCGCGCCCAGGCGTCGACCATGACGGTGCTGACGGCCACGTTGACCACCTGTTCGGCCACGTTGAGTTCGCACAGCGCATCGACGCGCGCTTCTTCGGGCAGGCTTTCGAGCATCACGCTGTGGCGGTCGCGCACGTCCTGGATGTGGCGGATCCAGTTGTCTGCCAGGCCGATGCGCTTGCCGCTGAGCGCGGCCTTGACGCCGGCGCAGCCGTAGTGGCCGACCACCATGATGTGCTCGACCTTCAGGTGCTCCACCGCGAACTGGATCGCCGAGAGCGCATTGAGGTCGGAGTGCACCACGATGTTGGCGACGTTGCGGTGCACGAACACTTCGCCCGGCTCCAGGCCGGTGATCTGGTTGGCGGGCACGCGGCTGTCGGAACAGCCGATCCACATGTAGCGTGGCGTCTGCTGCTTCACCAGGCTGGTGAAGAAACCGGGCCGGTCGCGCTCCATCTGGGCGGACCAGGCGCGGTTGTGGGCAAAGAGGTCGTCGAGGTTATCGGTGTTGTCGGACATAGTCGGCTATTGTCGATGAGTCGTGTTTTCAGGCCTTGGCTTCGGCCGGCTTGCGGGTCTTGGTCGCCTTTTGTGCTTTGACAAGGGTGGCGCGTCCCTTTTTTTCATGCTCCCGCACTTCCGCGAGATTGGCCTGCAGCTCGGTCAGCTGCGCCTCGAGCTGGGCCCGGTGGGCGCCCAGCACGCCGAGGAATTTTTCCAGCTGCGGCACGGTGTCGCGCGGGCTGTCGTACATGTCGAGGATGTCTTTTGCCTCCGTCAGGCTCAGGCCGAGGCGCTTGGCGCGCAGCGTGAGCGTGAGCCGGGCGCGGTCGCGCGCGCTATAGATGCGCTGCAGGCCGGCCCGCTCGGGCGTGAGCAGGCCCATGTCCTCGTAGAAGCGGATGGCCCGCGTCGTGAGGTCGAATTCCTTCGCGAGCTGGCTGATGGTGAAGGTTTGCGCAGGCATGGCGGGGGTCTGGAGAAGGGGCGTTACGGGCGCGACAGCAGGTTTGCGCCGCGATCCCTACAATGGTGCCACTACTCCATGACGTTTACGTAAACGTCAATCTTACATGAACCTCCTCGAACGCGAACTCCACTACCCCCTCGGCGACACGCTCCCCGAGCCCGGCGAAGCCCTGGAAGTGGCGCCCGGCGTGCGCTGGATTCGAATGCGGCTGCCCTTTGCGCTCGACCACATCAACCTCTGGCTGCTGCGCGACACCCTCGACGGCGTCGAGGGCTGGACGGTGGTCGACTGCTGCATCGCCCGCGACGAGGCGCGCGCGCAGTGGGAGCAGGTGTTCGAGACGCAGCTGCAGGGCATGCCGATCCTGCGCGTCATCGTCACCCACATGCATCCCGACCACATCGGCCTGGCCGACTGGCTCTGCACGCGCTGGAACGCACCGCTGTGGATCAGCTCGACCGACTACCACGTGGCCCGCGTGCTCAGCACCGCCGGCGACACCCTGGCGGGCGGCGAACCAGCGGCGCGCTTCTTTGCCTCGCACGGCCTGACCGACCCCGAATCCATCGCCAAGATCCGCGCGCGCACCAACTACTACGCGAACATGGTGCCCTCGGTGCCCGAGAGCTTCGTGCGCATGCTCGACGGAGACATCGTCACCATCGGCGGCCACGACTGGCGCTGCATCAGCGGCTACGGCCACGCACCCGAGCACATCGCGCTGTATTGCGACGACCTGAAGCTGCTGCTGGGCGGCGACATGATGCTGCCGCGCATTTCCACCAACGTGAGCGTGCACGCGGGCGAACCCGAGGCGAACTCGCTGCGCCTTTTTCTCGACAGCATCGACAAGTTCAAGACGCTGCCGGCCGACACGCTGGGCCTGCCCTCGCACGGCAAGCCCTTCCGGGGCATCCACCGACGCGTCGACCAGCTGCAGGAGCACCATCGCGACCGGCTGGCAGAGCTGCTCGAAGCCTGCACGGCACGCGCGCTGACGGCAGCCGAAGGCCTGCCGATTCTGTTCAAGCGCGAGCTCGACCTGCACCAGATGACCTTCGCCATGGGCGAAACGGTGGCCCACCTGCACCTGCTGTGGTTCTCCGGCCAGGTGAAGCGCGAACTGGGCAAGGACGGCATCTACCGCTTCGGCGCGAAGGCCGCCTAAACTCCCCCGGATGGACGACATGCTGGCTCAGCTGCGCGCGGGCCGGCTGGCAGGCGCAAAAAGAATCGATCTCTCGTGCGGACTCACCGAGTTTCCGCGCGAGCTTTTCGACCTTGCGGATTCGCTCGAGGTGCTGAACCTGTCGGGCAATGCGCTCGACACGCTGCCCGACGACCTGAACCGCCTGCACAGGCTGCGCGTGCTGTTCTGCTCGGACAACCGCTTCACCACTTTGCCCGAGTCGATCGGCCGGTGCCACGACCTCGACATCGTCGGCTTCAAGGCCAACCAGATCCGCACGGTGCCGGCCGCGGCGTTGCCGGCCTCGTTGCGCTGGCTGATCCTCACCGACAACCAGATCGAAGAGCTGCCCGACTCCCTCGGCGAATGCACGCGGATGCAGAAGCTGATGCTGGCGGGCAACCGCCTGCGCGCGCTGCCGCAGTCGATGACCGCGCTCGAGCAGCTCGAACTGCTGCGCATCTCGTCCAACCGCTTCGAGACACTGCCCGCATGGCTGCCCTCGCTGCCGCGCCTGTCATGGCTCGCCTGCGCGGGCAACCCCTTCGACACGCAGGCCGAAGACGCGGCGATCACCGCGCAGTCGGTGCCGCACATCGACTGGCGCGAACTGGCGCTGGGCAGAAAGCTCGGCGAAGGCGCTTCGGGTGTGATCCTTCAAGCCACGCTCGGCAAAGCACAGCAGGTGGCGGTCAAGCTCTTCAAGGGTGCAGTCACCAGCGACGGCTGGCCGCACAGTGAAATGGCCGCCTGCATTGCGGCCGGCGTGCACCCCACGCTGATCGCTGCGCAGAGCCGCATCGACGGGCACCCCGAAGGCACAGAAGGCCTGGTGATGGGGCTGGTCGATCCGTCATTCGTCACCCTCGCGAGGCCACCGAGCCTTGCTTCATGCACGCGCGACGTCTATGCCGAGGAAGCGCGTTGGACGTCCGGCGTGGCGCTGCGCATCGCACGCGACATCGCCTCGGCCATGCAGCACCTGCATGCGCGAGGGATTCTTCACGGCGACCTCTACGCACACAACATCCTGTGGCACGCACAGCGCGGCGGCCGGCTCGGCGACTTCGGCGCGGCCTGGATGACCGGCGCGCTCGACGCGCCACAGACGCGCGCGTTCCAGGCGCTGGAAATGCGCGCCTTCGGCTGCCTGCTGGAAGAACTGCTCGAACGCTGCACCGACGCGGTGCCCGCATCGGTGACCACGCTGAAAGACCGCTGCCTGCAGCCCGACGCCGCCGCGCGCCCGACCTTCGCCCAAGCGCTGTCGTTACTGCAGCAGGCATCTTCATCGCCATGACCCGGCGCCGACCGCCGCAGCTGCCGCTACCCACGCGCGACGGCGTAGGCCCGAGCTGCGTCGGCCTGTCTTCCGGCCCCTGGCCGACCATTGCCGAATTCCTGATCGAGCGTTTTCCCGCGATCACGCGCCAGGCCTGGCTCGAGCGCATCGAAGCGAACGACGTCATCGACGAGCATGGCATGCCCGTGACCGCCACGCGCCGCTACCAGTCGCCGCTGCGCGTGTACTACTACCGCACGCTCGACGACGAAGCGCGCATCCCATTCGAAGAGCAGATCGTGTTCCAGGACGACGATCTGCTGGTCGTGGACAAGCCCCCCTTCGTGCCCGTCACGCCCACCGGCAAGTACCTGCAGGAAAGCCTGCTGGTGCGCCTCAAGCGCAAGCTGAAGCTCGACGACCTCGTGCCGATGCACCGCATCGATCGCAGCACCTCGGGGCTGGTGCTGTTCTCGGTGCGGCACGCCACGCGCGGCGCGTACCAGGCGATGTTTCCCGAGCGCCGCATCGCCAAGCACTACGAGGCCGTCGTGCCGTGGCGCGAGGGCGTGTCGTCGGTGCCCGAGATTTACCGCAGCCGCCTGGTCGACGACGAACATTTCATGCGCGTGCGAGAAGAGCCCGGCGAGCCCAATTCCGAGACTCGCATCGAGGTACAGGAGGTGCGCGACGGCCATGCGCTGTTGAAGCTCTCGCCGGTGACGGGCCGCAAGCACCAGTTGCGCGTGCACTGCATGGCACTGGGCATGCCGATCGTGAACGACCCGATCTACCCCGTGCTGCTGCCCGAGGGCGCGGACGACTTCGGCAAGCCCTTGCAGCTGCTGGCCCGGTCGCTGGCCTTCCTCGATCCGGTGACCGGCGACCTGCGCAGCTTCACGAGCCCCCGGAGCCTGTCGCTGACACCGAGGTGACGCGCGCGCGGCGCGGCGCGCACTAAGCTCGTTTCCTGAACTTGCATTGCCGATCTTTCATTCAGGAGACACCCGCACCATGGACACCACCCAACTCTTCTCGCTGAAGGGCCGCACGGCGCTGATCACCGGCGGCTCGCGCGGCATCGGCCGCATGATCGCCGAGGGCTTCCTGGCCCAGGGAGCGCGCGTGTACATCTCGGCTCGCAAGGCCGCAGCCTGCGACGAAACGGCGAAGGAGCTGTCGGCCTTTGGGCATTGCGTGTCGCTGCCTGCGGACGTATCGACGCTCGAAGGTGCGCAGGCGCTGGTCGATGCCTATTCGAAGCACGAAGGCTCGCTGGACATCCTCGTGAACAACGCCGGTGCGGCCTGGGGCGCGCCTTATGAAGAGTTTCCCGAGAGTGGATGGGACAAGGTGGTGGACCTGAACCTGAAGACGCCGTTCTTTCTGACCAAGGCGTTGACGCCGATGCTGAAGAAGGCTGCGACGGACCATCTGGCGAAGGTGATCAACATCGCTTCTATCGACGGGATTTCGGTCAATCCGCAGGAGACTTATTCGTATGCGGCGAGCAAGGCTGGGCTGATTCAGTTGACTCGGCGGATGGCGCTTCGGTTGGCGCAGGATCGGATTGTGGTTAGTGCTATTGCGCCTGGTGCGTTTGCTTCTGACATGAACAAGCTGGCGCGGGATCACGGGGATGAGGTGAAGGAGCGGATTCCGGCTGGGCGTATTGGGGTGCCTGAGGATATGGCTGGGGCGGCTATCTACTTGGCCTCGCGTGCGGGGGACTATGTGATGGGGTCTACGTTGGTTGTGGATGGGGGGGTTACGCACGCTCGCTGAGGTTTTTCTTTCCGGGGCCGGGTCTCGGCCCGGCGGCCGACTCACTTTCTTTTGCTTCGCCAAAAGAAAGTAAGCAAAGAAAAGGC